>VAYU01000053.1:10348-10927 GCA_005884925.1 Actinomycetota bacterium
ATGCAAAGGGGCGCGTGCCGCGAACTCGGTGATGGGCTCGCAACACACCGGACACCAACGAAAGTCAGGGAGAAGCGGTTTGCCACACTTCCGGCAGGCTCGAGGAGAGGGCATGTCGTCTCTTTGTCGGCGTGAGATGGCCTCGGATGAAGGTTCTCCGAACGTTCGATGGTGACATGACCACTTTCACAACACTTTTACGCGAACTAAGCCATTCGGGGGATGCACCGGGCCGCATGACCTACGACGATTCGGGGGCTCGCCCGTCTGAAAGGAGGGTGACCAAGAGCGAGCGTAGCAGAGGACGTTTGGTTTCAGACGTGGACACAACGTCGCTGGAGGGCGCGTCGAACGGCAACTGAAGATAGGGGAGGGAATATGAGTAGCTTTACTCGGCGACTCTTCAGACGAGTTCCGAAGGGTCGGTCTTTCTTCGCGATAGCGGCGGCGCTGATGGTACTTGCGGTCTATGCCGCGGTCCCGGCGCTCGCCGTCCATGACACGGGCGTGTTCGAACTGGACAAGAACGCCGTCCAGGACACGCCCCCGGCCGAGGACTGGCAGAACGTCTGCGACGAG
>VAYU01000054.1:0-14651 GCA_005884925.1 Actinomycetota bacterium
AGGAACACGAACGGAGTCACGTCGACGCCGAAGGCCTCCGACACCTCGTCGCCTCGCTCGCTCCCGATCCGCACGCGAACGTCCGCGGCGCGCCAGTGTGCGGGCGTCGACCCGGCGTCGCCCCGGCCGATCACGGCGACGGGTGGGACCGTTCCGCGGCCGGCGGCAGCGATCACCGCCGGCACGAGGTCGTCGCACGCACGACAGGTCGCGTCCGCGAACACGAGGAGGTGCCGCCGGCCCTCGAAGGCCGAAGACGACGCGGTGCCACCCCCCGGCGTCGAGATCGTCCAGGCGGGGGCCGGCGCGCCCACGGCACACCCTCGAGGTGAGCCGTGGGCGCGCCGGCCCCTCCGGCCTCGAGCGCATCGACCTGGTCACGCAGCGCTCCGATCTCCCGCACGGCACCGACGAGCGCGAGCCCGAGCCACCCGACCGCGACGAGCAACGCGCCGACGGCGACCCAGGCCGCCGCGCTCATCCCGTACCGACCGTGAGCGATCGGAGGCTCGCGTTCATCGCACGCAGCGAATGCTCGAGCCCGGGGCCCTCGCGCGCCATCACGTAGAGACTGAACGCCCTGCCGTGGAGCGAGAAGAACCGCTGCACCCCCAGCCGTCCCGGACCCGCAGCCTGGAGCGCCCGCGGGTCCAACTCATCCGCGCGCACCCGGGGGACGCCTTGCTCTGCGTAGAGCCCTCGATCGGCGAGCGCGGGATCGAGCTCGACGAGCGAGACGAGGACATCGCCCGGCCGGAGGTCATCGGCGACCTCGGCGGCATAGGTGTTCTTCGTGACCGGCAGCGGGAAGTTCGCCAGCCTGACCACCGCCCCGGGAACCGCGGGCGGGGCAGCGTCGGGGCGCCACATGCGGGCCTCCCACCCCGGGTGGACGTCCACCGCCACTCCGTGGCCCGTGAGCCTCACCACCGCGCCGTTCCCAGCAGGGCGAGGCTCGCGACGACGGCGCCGACCCCGTAGGTCGCGCGCCGGGCCGGACCCGCCCAACGAGCGAGCACCGCGTCGACGCGTAGCAGCTGGTCGGGCCGGCGGACACCGGCGACCGAGACCACGGGCACCGCCCGGGCCAACCCGAACGTCACTCCGATCACGGCCCCCGCGACGGCTCTCCCCGAGAGGCCCGCCGCGACCCAGGTCGCGTAGACCGTCGACGTGGTCACGACCGTCACCACCCCGGTCCCGAGCTGGATCCCGTAGCCGAACCCCCAGACCCACCCCCGGTAAGCCGTCCGCCATCCCTCATCGACCTGCCGGCGGACCGTCGGGAGCCGGAGCCCGAACGGGCCAAGGTCCGCCAGCGAGCCCGCGATCACGGCGGCGGCGATCACGGCGAGCCGCACCGTCACAGGCATCCCGCCCGCGATCCACGATCCGACGAGCCCGAGCGCGGCGCCGATCGCGACCCCACCGAGCGTGGAGCCGACGAGGTAGACCGTCACCGTCAGCCACCATCGCGATCCGCGTCCCCGCTCCCCGAGCGGGGTGATGCTTCCCAGCATCGACGTCCCTCACGGCGACCAGGTCGAGCGGAGGCCCGCGGCGACGGCGAGCGCGACGCCGACCACGACGACCGCGTGCACCGTCGCGACCTCGCTCATACCGGGCTCATGTCCGAGCGGCCAGCTCCTCGTCGAGCAACGCATCGCGGAGCAACGACGCCACTTGCTCCCACGTCATCGCCGCGCCCTCGCTCCGCACGTCGCCGGTGGTCCCATCCACGAAGCAGAAGTACGGGGACATCGCGATCCCGAAGTCCTCCCACGCACGCGATGACTGCACGACCTGTACGTCCGGCGGTGCGAGTTCGCGCAGCTTCGATGGGCTCTCGAACGCCGGGTCCTTCACCACGACGACCACCCGGGCGTCGCCGGGCAGCGACGCGCGGACCGCGGGCTGCAGACCGTCCCAGAAGGTGCGACAGGTGAGACACCCCGTGGAGAGGAACGCGAGGACCGTGTTCGACCCGACGGCCATCGACACGACCACCGCGTCGCCGTCCGGGGTGGTTCCCGAGATGTCGTGCGCCTCGGTCGCGCGCCTGCGCGGCGACGGCAGGTGTGCCGGGAGTCGTGGCGCATCGCTCAGGACGATCGGCTCATCGTGGTCCAGGGATCGTTCCGGCTCCCCCTCCGCTTCCGGCTCCGGCAGGCGACGCAGGATCTCGGCGTGGCTTCGGAGCAACGCGACGACGACGACGGAAAGGAGCGCAAGGACGAGGGTCTCCACGACCACGACGGCAACGAGCATCAGAGGCACCCGGCCTCGTGCAGGCACGTGTGCTGGTCGACCGCGACGCTGCAGTTGCAGTCGAGGCAACCGATCCGGCATGGGATCACGCACGTCACGAGCCGGCACTGGATCGGCGTCACGTGCGGGATGTGCGTGTTGCAGTTCCCGTACCGGAACACCACGCAGCAGGTCTTGAAGTTCGCGCAGCTCTGGTTCCCGCAGTGACAACCGCCCGGGCACGCCGCGCCCGGGTTCATCGAGCAATCGAGGTAGTAGCGCATGTTGGTCGTGCCGCAGAGGGCGGCCTTGCCGTAGTTGCACTGCCACCAGCCTCCGACGAACGTGTTCGGCGGGCATCCGAAGTTGTTGCCGCCTGGCAGCGTGCAGCAGAACGCCGTGTACGAGCCGCAGCATCTGCTGCCGGGCGGACAGGTGGAACACGAGCGATGGACCAACGCGTCGGCCGTCACCGGGCGGGTCGCGTAGCCGACCGGGGCGACGGAGACGGCGCTCGCGGCGTGGGCCAGGCGTTCGAGCCGGCGCATCTGCCGCGCCTCGCGTCGTGGAGGGGTCCGCGGATCGCGCCGGGTCCGGACCGTCCGGATCGCGCGATCAAGGGTCGCGCTCATCCGGGGACCCCGGCGTCCGCTCCCACGCCCGGCCAGAGGCTCGGATGACCCGGTCCGATCCCCGCGATCGAGAGCGCGTCCTCGGCGACCAGGTGCCGGTCCGCGTGGGACGCGGCATCGTGATCGACCGGCGGCGTCCACGCGCGCCAGGCGGGCGGCGCCTCCGTCACGACGACGATGACGAGCCATCCCGCGAGCGCGAGGCCCGCGATCACCGGCACCGATCCCCAGCCGAGTCGGGTGAACCACCCGATCGCGGACGGCCCACGCGCGGCGAGATACGGCAGACCCGACGCGGCCGCGATGACGTCGAGAGCGAGGTGGAGCGGGCTCGGAGGCACCGCCTTCGAGCCCGCGCACCCACACGACCCGGCCGTGGGGTGCGTGCGCAGCACGTAGCCCACGAACATCGCGAAGGCGACGTAGACGATCGCGAGCGCGAGGGCGCCGCCCCGCGCCGGCGCCGCGGCCGCGAACGTGGCCGCGGCGCACTCCCCCGCGCCCAGACCGCGCGCGACCGCACGGGACCCCGGCAGGCCCGCATCCAGCAGCGCCTGCGCGGTCGCGCGCGGTCGGACCAGCTTGAGCACGCCGGAGACGAGCAGGAGCGAGGCCGCGAGGAAGAACAGGGGGGCGAGCGTGTCGGGCGTCACGTCCCGAGGACCGTATCGGCCGGGTGATGCCGAATCAAACATCGCGCGGGAAGGAAACGGGCGGGGGCGCTCGCTCAGCTGGGGCGCGCCGCGCTGAGCGCCCGCGCATCGACCAGCTCCGCGAGCCGTTCGACCGAGCTCGGCGCGAACGACGTCCCGATCACCACGAGCACGAGGTTCGCCTGGCGCCAGCCGAGAACGGTGACGCTCGCGCCGTCCGTGTTCGTCGCGTCGAGCCGGTAGGACTCATCCCCGAGCCCCGGCGACGCGCCGTCGGTCGCGCCCCGGAGCTGGCGGGAACGGAGATCGTCGAGGAAGCGGCCGAGCGACGCCGACGCCCCCTCGTCCTTCGCGAAGACGGCGACGGTCCCCTGCACGATGGGGTCGCGGGCCGTGAGGTGTCCGCCCGAGGCGCGATCGGCGGGAACGAAGAGCGCCCCGTTCCCCAGCTCGAACCCGTCCTGGGCCAGGCGGGCACGCTCGGCATCGTCGCGGGCGAACGCGTTCAGATCCTGATCGCCCGAGAACTGCTCCACGTAGGCGAGGCCCGCCGGCGCGTCGGCCGGCCGCAGCTCGATCGCCGCCAGATCGGACGGTTGGTACCGAGGGGTCGAGGGGTGCGAGCAGCCGACGATCGTGACGAGGAGCATCGCCCAGCGACGGCCGTTCACCCGGGCGACGCTACCATCGGGTGATGCGAGACCTCCGAGCCCTGCCGAAGGCGGAGCTGCACATCCACCTCGAGGGGTCGATCAGGGTCGAGACCCTGCGGGAGCTCGCCGATCGCAGCGGCGGAGCCCTGCCGCATGGGCTCCGGGGGGACGTGTGGCGGTTCGACGGGTTCCTCGATTTCATCCAGAACTACACGGAGGCCTGCGCTCTGTTGAGCCGGCCGGAGGACTTCCGCCGGCTGGCCGAGGAGTTCTGCGCCGACCTCGCGATCGCGGGGGTTCCCTACGCCGAAGCGGTCTTCAGCCCGGCGAATCACGCCGCGCGGCTGCACGATTGGTTCGGTCCGATCGAAGCGGTGCTCGACGGCCTCGAGGCGGGCCGGCGGGACCACGGCGTGCTCGTCCAGGTCTGCCCCGACGTGGTCCGCGATCTGGGGATGGACGAGGCCGAGCGGACCCTCGAGGTGGCGACGAAGTTCGCCGGGCAAGGCGTCGTCGCGCTGAACGCGGCCGGGAGCGAGCGAGCGCCGGTGGCCGCGTTCGCGTCGGTGTTCGCGCGGGCGCGCGATGCCGGGCTGCGATCGGTCCCGCACGCCGGTGAGTGGGCGGGGCCGGAGAACGTCTGGCAGACGCTCGAGCACTACGCGCCCGACCGGATCGGTCACGGCGTCCGTTCGATCGAGGACCCCCGGCTGGTCGAACTGCTCGCGACCCGAGGCATCCCGCTGGAGATCGCGCCGGTCTCCAACGTCGCGACGGGCGTCTACCCGTCGATCGATGACCATCCGTTCCCACGTCTCCGCGACGCGGGCGTGGTCGTGACGCTCAACTCCGACGACCCGTCGATGTTCGGAGGGTGGATCGACGAGGTCTTCCTGGCCGCGCGAGAGACGTGGGGATTCTCCGACGACGCGCTGGCCGAGCTCGCGGCGGCGGGGGTCCGAGCGAGCTTCGCGGACGACGGCACGAAAGCCACCCTGCTGGCGGGGATCGACGCCTGGCTCGCCGCCTGAGCCGCTACGCGGACGGCGAAGCGCTTGGCGAGGCCGGTGCCTTCGCGGTCTCGATCGTCATCGTCTCGATGTACACGGCCTTGGTCGGCGCCCCGTCGTAGTTCTTCTGCGCGGGCATCAGCGCGTTGATCGTCTTCGCGACGTCGAGCCCGCCGACGACCTTCCCGAAGATCGTGAAGCTCGGGTTGCCGTCGAGGTTCGTCCCCTGCGGACCGGTGATGATGAAGAACTGGCTGCCGCCCGTGTTCGCCCCGCCGTTGGCCATCGCCGCGGTCCCGGCCGTGTAGTGCTCCTTGCCGGTCAGCTCGTCCGGGATCGCGTAGCCGGGACCGCCCGAGCCGGTGCCCAACGGGTCACCGGTCTGGATCACGTCGATCGAGTCGACCACCCGGTGGAAGAACAGCCCGTCGAAGAAGCCCTTGTCCGCGAGGAAGACGAAGCTCGCCGAGGTCTGCGGCGCGTCGGTGGTGTTCAGCTGGATCCGGATCGTGCCGCACGAGGTTCGCATCACGGCCGTGTAGATCGTGTTCTTGTTCAGGACGTCCTTCGCCGCCGGCGCGTGGTCGAACTGCGGCTTCGGCGTGTCGGCGGCCGCCGGACGTTTGCCGCCGCACGCGACCTGCTTCGCCGGCGACGCCTGTGCGGTGACCGTCCCCGTCTTCGTCGGGAGCCCGACCGGAGCCGGCGCCGACGGCGAGGAGGTGCCGGACGGCGATGCGCTGACCGTCGGGTTGTCGTTCCGGTCGAGCAACACCGCAGCCCCGACGCCGATCGCGGCGAGCCCGACGACGGCGCCGACGATGCCGGCCGTGATCCGCCGGCGGCGATTCGACTGCGTCTGCTCGGCCCTCCGACGCGCGGCGAGCTTCGCGAGCTGGCGTTCCCTCGACCGGCTGGGCATGGCGCGACAGGTTATCGAACGCCCAGCGCCTCGAACGCGAGGCCGTCGAGGATGTCGGTCTCGGACACGAGCGTTCGCTCGTATCCGAAGCGGCGCATGGCCTCCACGAGGATCACGGCGCCCGCGACGATCACGTCCCCGCGACCGGGAGCCATCACCGGGAGCGCTGCGCGGGCTTCGTTCGTCATTCCGACCAGCTCGCCCAGGACGCGCTCGGCCTCGGCCGCGGTCAGCCACGTGCGGTGGATCACATCGGGGTCGTAGCGGCCGAGGCCGAGCGCGATCGCCTTGATCGTCGTCGCCGTACCCGCGACGCTGACGAAGGTCCTGGCCTCACCGGCCGGGACCGCCGCGGCCGCCTCCTCGATCCCTCGGCGAACCTCCTCGCGGAGGCGATCCAGGTCCTCCGGCGCCGGTGGGTCGCTGCGGATCGAGCGCTCGGTCAGCCGGACGGAGCCCATCCGCACGCTGATCGCATGGTCGGCGATGGCCGGCGCACGGCCGAACACGAACTCGGTCGATCCCCCACCGATGTCCACGACGAGGAACGGCCCGTCGAGGGGATCGAGACCGCGCGTCGCACCGAGGAACGAGAGCGCGGCTTCTTGCTCACCCGTGATCACCTCGAGCTCCGACCCGGCGGATCGGCGGACCGCATCCGCGAGCTCGTCGCGGTTCGAGGCGTCGCGCGTCGCGCTCGTGGCTCCCACCCGGATCGTCTCCGCGGCGAGGGCGCGCGCACGCCGGCAGTAGCGTTCGATCACGGCGATCGTTCGCGCGAGCGCATCGGGGTCGAACCGGCCGTCCCGGTCCACTCCTCGACCGAGTCGCGTGATGATCATGTCGCGAGCGAGCTCGGTGGGTTCGGCCGAACCGTCGGCGGGAGGCTCGAGGACGAGCAGACGGCATGAGTTCGTTCCCTGGTCGATCGCCGCCACGCGATGCGCCCGCTGCGTCGCGTGCACCGGCTCGACCTGCTCGGCGACCCACTCGCCCACGGCATCGGCGCCACCCCCGAGGCGGTTCGCGTAATGGGCGTGCAGACACTTGATCCCGCGGCGCGTGCCGCCGACGCCACCCCAGGCCCGCGCCTCGGGGAGGTCGCGGGCCCGATCTTCAGCCGCCTCCTCGTGCGCTGCGTCGATCGCCGTCCGGAACGTCTCGTCGTCGTCCGCGCGTTCGTTGAGCCGCGCGATCCAGCCGTCGGCTTCCAGCCGGGAGACGGCCTTGACCGCGTCGGGACAGGTGAGCCAGTGGGTGGTGGGGAACGGCGCGCCCTCGGTATCGAGGGGCGCGTTCCGGATCACGAGAGGATGTCCGCCGGTGCAGCGGGCGGTGACCGTGAACGGGACGGTGGGCTCGCGGCCGAGCTGCTCAGCGACGGTTGCGAGATCTGCCGAACGCAGTTCGCCGTGCTCGACGCCGGAGCTGCCCGTGTTCGTCAATCGGTTGACGGCCTTGCCGCGGTCTCGGCAGCCTCGTTCGTCAACATCCTCACGACAGCAACGGCCGTCCTTGTCGTGAAGGTGCTGACACGAACTTCCAGCAGGATGGCCACGCTCCTGGTGACAGCTTGACACTCGGGCGTGCGGGGACGGGCCCGAAGGCTCTCCTACTTGCGCTTGTGCTCGGTCGCGCGCCGGAAGTCGACCTGCCGCTCCTCGCTCTGCCGCATGAACTTCTTCAGCATCTGCTCGAACCCGGGGTCCGAGCCCCGACGCGGGGCCCGCGGCGGTGCCGGGTCCTGGAGCGCCTTGATCGACAGGTCGATCTTGCCGTCGTCCTTGATCGCAACGACCTTGGCCTCGACGCTGTCTCCCTCGCGGAGATGTTCCCGGACGTCCTTCACGTAGTTCCTGTCGATCTCGGAGATGTGGACGAGGCCCATCCGCCCGTCCTCGAGCTGCAGGAACGCTCCGTAGTTCTCGATCCGCGCCACGGTGCCCGTGATGGTCGCACCGACCTCGATCTCAGCGATGTCCTCGTCCCCTTCCGCCGGTCCGGGCCGCTCCCGGACGCCGGCCAAGTGTGCGGGACCGGCCCGTCACCCGTCAATCGAGGTCGGCGGGAACGAGCGTCCCGTAGCATCGTCCGATGGAGGTCCGGACCCACGACGACCCCGCCGAGTGGCTGGAGGCCGTCCTGCCGCTGCTCATGCTCGATGAGGCTCGGCACAACCTCCATCTGGGGCTCGCGCACACGCTGGTGCACCATCCGTCCGTCTATCCGTCGAAGCACCTCTGGAGCGTGGAGGACGCAGGCACGGTGGTGGGGGCCGCGCTCCAGACGCCCCCGCACAACGTCGTCCTGGCGCAGCCGGCCGCGGAGGGCGCGAACGACCTCCTCGCGGACGCGATCGGGTCCGCGGGGATCCGCCTCCCCGGGGTCGTCGGCGGACTCCCCGAGGCGGAGGCCTTCGCGTCGGCGGAGGCCTTCGCGTCGGTGTGGTGCGGACGGACCGGCGAGCCGGTCCGGCGGGTGATGGGGCAGGGCATCTACGCGCTCACGGCGGTCAGCGGCCTGCCGGCGGCCGCCGGCACGCCGCGGACCGCCACCACCGACGATCTGGAGCTCGTCGCCGGCTGGATCCAAGACTTCCAGGACGAGGTCGTCCCCGAGGCGTTGCGCGGCGATCCGGGGCAGCATCGCCGCCGCCTCGAGTCCCTGCTCGTGTCCGACGAGGAGGGCATCTGGCTCTGGGAGGCGGAGGGTCAGGTGGTGTCGCTGTCCGGGTTCGGCGGCCCGACCCCGAACGGGATCCGGATCGGGCCCGTGTACACCCCGCTCGGTCTCCGCGGTCGCGGGTATGCAACGACGTTGGTCGCGGAACTCAGTCGACGGCAGCTCGCCGGCGGCCGGCGCTTCTGCTTCCTCCACACGGATCTGGCGAACCCGACGTCGAACGCGATCTACGTGAGGATCGGGTACCGGCGCGTGTGCGATTCGGTCGTGCTCGCCTTCGAGGCGGCCTGAGCCGGATCGCGGCTCAACCGCAGTCGGGCAGGGTGGGGGCGCGACCCTTCGGGATCGGCACGAACGCGATCTCGCCCGGCTTGACCATCCCGAGGCACTCGCGAGCCAGCTGCTCGAGCGTCGATGGGTCGTTCAGATCCGCGATCCGACGTTCGAGCTCCGTGTTCTGTTGCTCCAGCTGCGTCGCTTGCCGTTGCAGCCCCTCGAGCTCCGAACGCTGGACCAGGTACGCCCGCATGGGAGCGACCGCGAAGACGCCCACGATGAAGACGGCGAAGAGCAAGATGGAGGCGCGCGGTGTCAAACGCACGCGACCCGAACGGCCGCTCGGTCGTTCCCGTTCCTTCCCCCGGGCTGCGGCGGGGGAAGTCGCCGTGGCCCGCGCGCTCATGGCGCTCGATCGCCCCCGGGTGGCCGCCCCGCGAACGGCGAGCCGAACCGAGCGTCCTCGCCCAGCGATCCCTCGATCCGTAGGAGCTGGTTGTACTTGGCGATGCGCTCGCCGCGGGATGGGGCGCCCGACTTCATCTGGCCCGCGTTGGTCGCTACGGCGAGATCCGAGATGGTGGTGTCTTCCGTCTCTCCGCTCCGGTGCGAGACGACGACGCCGAAGCTCGCGCGTTGTGCCGCCTCGATCGCGTCCAACGTCTCCGTCAGGGTCCCGATCTGGTTCACCTTGATCAGGATCGCGTTCGCCGCGCCTTTCCGGATCCCTCGCTCGAGCCGCTCGGTGTTCGTCACGAACAGATCGTCGCCGACGATCTGGACGCGGGAGCCGAGCGCGCGCGTGAGGGAGACCCATCCCTCCCAGTCATCCTCCGCGAGCGGGTCCTCGATCGAAACGATCGGGAACCGATCGAGCAGGTCGGACCAGAACACGATCATGTCGTCCGCGCTCCGGTCGGCACCCTCCAGGTGGTAGCGGGCATCCTTGAAGAACTCGGAGGCCGCCGGGTCGAGCGCGATCGCCATCTCCGTGCCGGGCTCCAGACCGACCAGGTCGATGGCGCGCATCAGGAACCCCAGCGCCTCGTCGGCGGTCGCGACCTCGGGGGCGAACCCGCCCTCATCCCCCACGGCCGTGGACATCCCCGCCTCGTGGAGGAGGTCCCGCAACACGTGGAAGCACTCGACGCCCCAGCGGAGCGCCTCGAAGAACGATGCGGCACCGACCGGCATCAACATGAACTCCTGGAGCTCGAGCCGGTTGTCGGCGTGGGCGCCTCCGTTGATCACGTTCAGCATCGGGACCGGGAGCGCGTGCGCGTTCGGTCCGCCCAGGTAGCGGAAGAGCGGCTGACCGGACGAGTCGGCCGCCGCCCGCGCGACGGCGAGCGAGACGCCGAGGATCGCGTTGGCGCCGAGCCCGCTCTTGGTCGCCGTCCCGTCGAGGTCGATCAACGTGCGGTCGAGGCCCCGCTGATCGAAGGCGTCCAGGCCCTGAACCGCCTTCGCGATGGGCCCGTTGACGTTGGCGACCGCGTGCAGGACCCCCTTGCCGTGGTACCGACCGGGCTCGGCGTCGCGCAGCTCGAGCGCCTCGTGCTCGCCGGTGGACGCGCCGCTGGGCACGGCCGCCCGGCCGAGCGCGCCGTCGTCGAGCACCACGTCGACCTCGACGGTTGGGTTCCCTCGGGAATCGAGGATCTCGCGGGCGGAGACGTCCTCGATCAGCGACATAGGTGGCCGATGGTACCGGACGTTCCGGGCCCCCACGGGAGGCTCAGCGGTAGGTCTCCCCCGTCGGCGGCTTCGTGAACTGACGGAACGTGCCCACGGGGTCGAACCCGAGCTTGCCGTAGAGCTGCTGCGGCCAGTCGGCGGCATCCGCGATCAGGAAGACGAGGTCGGCGGCGTCGCGCGCCGCGCCGATCGCGGCCGCGAGGAACGCGCGCGCGACGCCGCGGTTCCGATAGGCCTCGAGCGTGTCGACGCTCTCGATCTGGGCGACGCCGTCGTGGACGTACAACTCGCAGCAGCCCACCACCCGGCCGTCGACCGTCGTCGCGAAGAACCGGGCGCCGACCCGATCGATCAGGACCTGCCGGAAGTCCGCGAGCATCTCCGCGCTCTCACGCGGGGTGCCGCCGTGGGCGACGAGGCTCGTCTGGACGATCAGCGGTCGGACGGTCCCGAGGTCAACCTCCGCGACCTCGAGCGGCGGCGGATCCCGATCGGGCTCACGCCGAAGGGCCAGATACACCAGGCGGTCGGCGTCGTAGCCGAGCCCGACCAACCCGGTGGCGACCCGGGCGCCATCGGCGTCGTCGTCGAACACGAACTCGCGGTGCCGGAGGGGCTCGAGCGCCCGGTCGGCTTCGACGGCGAGCTCGATCGCCGTCGCGTCGCCGACCGGGCGCTCGACCCGCAGGAAGTTGCTGTCCCACCGGTTGGGGAAGTCGTCATGGTACAGGGCGGTGCCGAAGCGCCATGGCTCGGTCCTGCTGCTGGTCGTGTTCTCGATCCAGCGCCGGAACGTCCCGATCCGTTCGAGATCATCCGGCCTCGCGGGGACGGGACCGGACACGTTCACCGAGCTTCGCGGAACAGGGCACGAAGCTCGTCCTCCGGAGCCGTTTCCACATCCACGCCGCGCTCGGCGGCGAGGACGACGAACCGTTCGTACCGCCCGGCGAAGCCGGCGATCGTGCGGCGAAGCGCGGACTCGGGATCGACGCCGAGCTTCCGCGCCACGGCGACGGTCGCGAACAAGACGTCGCCCACCTCGCCTTCCGCGCCGTCGGTCGACGTCGCGTGCTCGAGCTCGTCCAACTCCTCACGGAGCGCGCCGATCGCGCTCGGGATGCTCCGCCACTCGAACCCCCACCCCGCGGCCCGCCGCTGGACCTTCGCGGCGCGCGCGAGCGCCGGCAAGGAGGCCGGGATCCCCTCGTCCACGCCCGTGCGTCCACCGTCCTCCTCGGCCTTGAGCTTCTCCCAGTTGACGAGCACCTCGTCGGACCCGGCGACGTCGACGTCGCCGAACACGTGGGGATGGCGGTGGATCAGCTTGCGGATGAGTCCATCGGCGACATCGTCGATGTCCCACCGGCCGTCATCGGCCGCGATCTGGGCGTGGAAGGTCACCTGGAGCAGCAGATCGCCGAGCTCGTCCCGAACCGCTCCGTCGTCGTCGGCGTCGATCGCCGCGAGGAGCTCGTGCGTCTCCTCCAGGAGATGGCGCGCGAGCGTCCGATGCGTCTGCTCGCGGTCCCACGGGCACCCGTCCGGTTCGCGGAGCCGCGCCTGCACCTTCACCAGATCGAGGAGCCTCTCACCACCTCTGGATGATGGGACCGGGCCGAGGGGAACGTGGTCGGTCGGGTCGTCGGTCATGACGGGGACGGGGAGCCGGGCAGGTTCGGCGAAGCCGACGGCGGAACGGTGGCGCTCGGGTCCGTGCTGGTGATCCGCACGACCTGGAGCGTGGTCGGGTCGAAGCGGCCGAAGCTCGGATCCACGTCGATCGCTCCCGCTTGATCCCGCTGCCGGACCCAGTCGCTGAAGGCGTTCGCCTGCGCCTGCTTCAGTGCCTGGTCCCTGACCTGGACGAATGGCGTGATCTGTTCGTCCACCAGATGGATCACGTGCCATCCGAACCGCGTGTGCACGGGTCGTGAGATCTGTCCCGGTTTCATCGCGAGCGCGGCGTTGGCGAACGGCTTGACGAAGCCCGTCGCGGGGGTCGCGGGAAGCGCTCCGGAGTTCTGCGCGACCGAGCCGTCGATCGAGACCTGCTTCGCGAGCTTGAGGAAGTCCGCGCGGGTCGCTCCGGGACGGGTCACCTGCCGGTAGACGTTCTCCGCCTCCGCCTTGGTCTTCACCAGGATGCGATCGACCGTGAGCGTGGCGTACTGCGCCGGGTTCTGCTGATACGCCGTGCGCAACTGGCCCACGTCGACCTTGCCCGTTGCCAGGTCCCTCGCGACCTGGTTCTCGAGCAACGAGAGTCGTACCAGCTGGGTGAAGTCGTCGTGCGTGACGTCGTTCGTGGTGAGGAGCGCGGCCAGCGTGCCCTTGCCGACCTGCGCTTCGAACCCATCGATCGCCTTCTGGACGTCCGCGTCGGCCACGGTGATGCTGTTCTTCGACGCGTAGTCCTGGACCAACCGGAACTGGATCATCGCCCCCAGCGAGTACCGGTTGCAGGCGGCCGCGGCCGTGTCGCCGGCGCCGTCCGTCTGTCCGCACGCCGAGTGCTGAAGCCCGAAGAGGCTCTCGAAGACTCCCGCGGTGACGGCAAGCTCCGCATCGGTGACATCGGTCCCGGCGACGACGGCGGCCGCGTGCTCCGTCGTGACGTGGCCGCAGGCGGCGGTGAGCAGCAGCAGCGATGTTCCCAGGACGAGCGGAACGAGGCGGCGGGGGGGATGCATCCTCGAAGTCTACGAGGCGGCCGGCGCTGCGGGTTCGGCAACCGCGAGTCCCGGCTCGGCCATCTCACCGACGGCCTCGCGCAGCCGCGCCTCGACCCAGCGGACCAGATCGGCGCCGAAGATCCGCTCGGGCACCAGGTTCAAGGTGCCCTTCGCCCCGTGGTAGGTGGCCCCCGGGATCCGCTCCGGGAGGTCGGCGAGCGATGCGTCGGAGATGGCCACGGGCGTCAGCCGGACCTGATCCCGGTACGTCGTCACCTCCTCGACGCCGAGACGGGCCGCGGTCAGCCGCAGCGATCCGATCGCGAACAAGACCTCGACCTGGTCCGGCAGCGCGCCGTAGCGGTCGATCGTCTCGTCGCGGATCTCTCCGAGGACCGTGTGGTCGCCGGCGAGGGAGATGCGTCGGTAAAGCTCGAGCCGCAGGGCTTCCTGCGCCACCCACCCCGGTGGGACGAACGCCTTCACGGGCAGGTCGATCCGGAGCTCCTTCTGGCGCTCGATCGGTTGCCCTTGGAGCTCGCGGACCGATTCCTGGAGGATCCGCGCGTACGCGTCGAACCCCACCGCGGCGATGTGACCGCTCTGCTCGGCGCCGAGCATGTTGCCGGCGCCGCGGATCTCCAGATCGCGCATCGCGATCTGGGATCCGCTCCCGAGCGCCTGGTGACGAGCGATCGTCGCCAGGCGCTCATGCGCCTCCTCGGTCATCGCCCGCTGCGCCGGGAAGAAGAAGTAGGCGAACGCTCGCTCCGAAGACCGGCCGACCCGGCCGCGGAGCTGATAGAGCTGCGCGAGGCCGAGCATGTCGGCGCGATCCACGATCAACGTGTTGGCGTTCGGCACGTCCAGCCCGCTCTCGATGATCGTCGTGCAGACCAGGACGTCCGCGTCGCGTTCCCAGAACCGGATCATCTGGTGCTCGAGCTGATCTTCGTCCATCTGGCCGTGCGCGATCACGATCCGCGCGTCGGGGAGCTGCTGGCGGAGCCGGTGCGCCTGACGGTCGATCGTCGCGATCCGGTTGTGGACCCAGAAGACCTGACCCTCGCGGAGCAGCTCGCGGCGCACGGCGCCGAGCGCCAGCCCTTCGTCGAGCGAACCCACGTACGTGAGGACGGGCTGACGGTCCTCGGGAGGGGTATCGATCGTGGAGAGCTGGCGGATCCCGGTGAGCGCCATCTC
>VAYU01000054.1:14675-24841 GCA_005884925.1 Actinomycetota bacterium
ATCGTCAGCACGTCGACGTGCGCGCGGAGCTTCTTCAGCTGCTCCTTGTGGGAGACGCCGAACCGCTGCTCCTCATCGACGATCAGGAGCCCGAGATCCTTGAACCGAACGTCCCGCCCCAAGAGACGGTGCGTGCCGATCACGACGTCGGCCCTCCCGAGGGCCGCGTCCTCGATCACCTCTTTCTGGGCCGCGGGGTGCACGAACCGCGACAACATCTTGACCGTGACCGGGTACGGCGCGAACCGCTCCGAGAACGTCATGAAGTGCTGTTCCGCGAGGAGCGTGGTCGGCACGAGGACCGCGACCTGGGTGCCGTCCATCACCGCCTTGAACGCGGCCCGGACCGCGACCTCGGTCTTGCCGAACCCCACGTCGCCGCACAGGAGCCGGTCCATCGGGAACGGCCGTTCCATGTCCTGCTTGACCTCGTCGATCACCCGGAGCTGGTCGGGCGTCTCCTCGTGCGGGAACGCGTCCTCGAGCTCGCGCTGCCACGGCAGGTCCGGCCCGAACGCGCGTCCGGGCAGCGACATCCGAACGGTGTAGAGCCGCACAAGCTCGCCGGCCATGTCCCGGACCGCGCGCTTGACCTTGGCCGTGGCGCGGGCCCAATCCGTGCCGCCCATCCGATGCACGCGCGGAACGTCGCCACCCAGGTACTTCACGACCATGCCGACCGCGTCCGACGGCACGTACAGCTTGTCGTTCTGCGCGTACTCGAGCACGAGGTAGTCGCGCTCGGCGCCGGCGAGCGCTCGGTGGACGATCCCGGCGTACCGGCCGACCCCGTGGATCCGATGCACGGCGAAGTCGCCCGGCTCCAGCTCCTCGGCGATCGAGTCGGACCGCCGTCGCGTGAACCGGGGCGCCGTCCGCGTGTGGCGACGTGAGCCGAAGAGGTCCTCTTCGGTCGCGACGGCGAGCTTCGCCGGGGCGAAGACGAACCCGTTCGAGAGCGACGCCTCGGCCGTCTCGACCGGCGTCGCACCCACGACCTCGCGCGCGCGCTCCAACGAACCGTGACCGCGTCCCGTGACGATCGAGCGGTAGCCGCGTGCCTGGAGGTCGCTCACCCGTTGAACGACTTCGGTCGGGTTGCCCTGCGCCGACCCCCACGAGCGGAGCTGCAGATCGAGCCCCTCCGTGAACTCCGATAGCTGGAGCTGCACGTGTCCTGCGACGGCGTCGGGCAGGTCGCGGAGGGCCCGGGCGGCGGGCCACGCGAGCGCGTCGGCGAGCGCCTCCGCCTCCTCGTACGCCGCCGCAGCACGGTCCAGCGTCCGGCGCGCCTGGGTGAGGACGACCCACGACCCCTCGGGCAGGAGCTCGGCCGGCGAGGGCAGGTGGTCGAACAGGAACGGGGCCGCTGTCTCCATCCCCTCGGGGTGGAGTCCGTCCGCGACCCGCTGCAGGAGGTCGGCGAAGCGATCCGTATGGCGCCGGGCCTGCTCGGCGGCTCGTTCGCGGACGCCGTCGTCCGGGATCAGCTCGCGGACCGGCCCGACCTCGACCTGGGTCAAGCGCGAGGTCGAGAGCTGCGTCGACGCGGCGAACTCGCGGACCGACTCGATCTCGTCACCCCAGTACTCCAGGCGGACCGGGCGGCGCGCCACACCCGGGAACACGTCGAGCACGCCCCCGCGGACGGCGAACTCGCCACGGTGCTCCACGACATCCACACGGAGGTACCCGAGCTCGACGAGCTGTTCGGCGAGCCGGTCCGGCGGGAGGTTGCGTCCGGCGATCAGATCGAGCGGGGGAACCGTCCCGAGCGTCGGGATCAGGCCTTGCATGGCCGCGAGCGCCGGCGCGACCAGGACGGTCGCGCCGCGATGCTCGCGGAGGCGCCGGACGGCCGCCGCCCTCCGGGCGGCGACGTCCGGCGCCGGCGAGATGCCCTCGTAGGGCAGCGCCTCCCAGGCAGGGAGCAGCGCGACGTCGCCCGGGAGGAACGCCTCGAGGTCCTCCAAGAGGGCATCGGCCTCGTGGGGACCGGGAGCCACGGCGAGCACCGGCGCGTCGAGCGCGACCGCCAACCCGGCCACGACGAATGCCTCGCCGGTCTCGGCTCGAGCCTGGATCGGCCGGTCCTTCGCCAGCAGGAGACGCTCGAAGGTCTCCGATCCGACGAACAGGTCCAAGGCTTCCCGCAGGGTCACGCAACCACTCCCGATCTGCACCGAACAACGCGAACAGCCCCGGTCGCTGCGCGACGGGGCATCTAAGTCATCTTACGAGGGGACGGAATGTCGGGACTGAGACACCACGAAGGTCGGTCGGCATCCCCGGCTGCGCCGTCGGCGCGGGGACCACAACGGAACCGACCTGAGCACGCGCCGCGTCGCTAACGCCGAGCACACCGACCTCCCGCGTTACCAACGCCCGCCACCGGTCGATCGAGCGGCGTTACGCTCGGTCGGTGCGTGCGATGGTGCTCGAGCGGCCTGGCGAACCGCTGCGTCCGAAGGACGCGCCGGATCCGCACCCGTCGACGGGTCAGGTTCGCATCCGTGTGCGGGTCTGTGGTGTGTGTCGGACCGACGTCCACATCGTCGACGGCGAGCTCACGGATCCGACCCTCCCGCTGGTGCCGGGACATCAGATCGTCGGGGTGGTCGAAGCCCTCGGTGACCGTGTCGACGGCGTGGCGATCGGTGATCGCGTCGGCGTGCCCTGGTTGGGTTGGGCATGCGGCAAGTGCCGCTACTGCACGACCGGGCGGCAGAACCTATGCGAGCGCGCGCTGTTCACCGGCTATCAGCTCGACGGCGGCTACGCGGACACGGCGGTCGCGGATGCCCGCTCGTGCCTCGCGCTCCCGGACGTCTTCTCCGACCTGCAGGCGGCGCCGCTCCTGTGCGCTGGAACGATCGGTTTCCGCGCCCTTCGGATGACGGGTGGTGCCACGCGGCTCGGGTTCTACGGCTTCGGCGGTGCGGCACACATCCTCACGCAGGTCGCGGTCGCCGAGGGGCGTCGGGTATTCGCGTTCACGCGTCCCGGCGACACGGCGACCCAGACGTTCGCGCGCGAGCTCGGCGCGACCTGGGCCGGGTCATCCACCGAGGCACCCCCGTCGCCGCTGGATGCCGCGATCCTGTTCGCCGCCGCTGGTGAGCTCGTTCCACGTGCCCTGGAAGCGGTCGAGGCGGGCGGCACGGTCGTGTGCGCAGAGATCCACATGAGCGACATCCCGTCGTTCCCGTACGCACTGCTCTGGAAGGAACGGGTGGTGCGATCGGTCGCCAACCTCACCTGGGCCGACGGGAGGGAGTTCCTCGCGGTCGCCGCGCGCGTGCCGGTCCGGACGCAGGTGACGACCTTTCCGCTGGATCAGGCGAACGAAGCGATCACTGCGCTCCGCGGCGGTGGGGTGAACGGAGCGATCGTCCTCCAGGTTGCGACCTGATCAGATGGCGTGCAGGCGCTCGCGACCCGGGTCGTCCCGGCGATCGGTGTCGCGGCGGTTGTCCGGCCTGACCGTGTCCAGCTCCAGGTTTCGCACCGACAACCACCGTGTGAACTCGACCGCGGACAGCGGTCGCGAGATGTAGTAGCCCTGCGCCTCGTCGCAGCCGAACTCGGCGAGGCGATCGAACGTCGCCAGGTCTTCGACACCCTCGGCGACGACCCGCAGGCCCAGGTTCCGTCCGAGGTCCACGGTGGCCCGCACGATCATGAAGTCGTTCGCGTCCACGTGCATCTGCATCACGAAAGAGCGATCCACCTTGATCTCCTCGATCGGCAGCCGCTTGAGGTACGACAGCGAGGAGTAGCCGGTCCCGAAGTCGTCGATCGACAGACCGACGCCGACGTCCGACAGCGCGTCGAGCACCTGGGTCGAGCGTCCGGAGTCGCCCATCAGGAAGCTCTCGGTCAGCTCCATCCGAAGGAACGCCGGCGGGACGTCCCAGTGTCGGAGCTGATCGGCCACCTGGTCGGCGAGCTCCTGGTCGAGCAGCGAGCGAGCCGAGACGTTGATCGAGATCGGGATCCGGATGCCCATGTCCGCCCACTCCCGCCACTGCTTGAGGACCGTCTCGATCACGTAGTGGGTGAGCGGGCGGAGCAGCACGGTCTTCTCGACGAGGGGGATGAACTCGTCCGGCGGCACCAACCCGAGCGAGGGGTGCTCCCACCGGATCAATGCCTCGGCGCCGGCGGCGCGACCGTCGGAGAGTCGCACCTTGGGCTGGTAGTACAGGACGAACTCCCCGGATTCGAGGGCCGGACGGACCTGGCCGATCAGCGTCAACCGCGCCGGGTTGTGCCGGTCCATGTCGTCGTCGTAGAGCTCGTAGCCGCCACCGTTCTCCTTCGCTGCGTACATCGCGACGTCCGCTCGGCGGAGCAGCGCCTCGGCGTCGTTCGCCTGGCTCGGGAAGAGTGCGATACCCACGGAGCCCGAGACGTCCAGTGCGAGACCCTCCACGCTGACCGGGATCTCGAGCTCTTCGAGGAGCCGGTCGGCGATCCGCATCGCGACGTCTTCGGACGGGAGCTCCGGGAGCACGATGCCGAACTCATCGCCGCCGAGCCGCGCCATCAGATCGTTGTCACGGAGCACGCTGGAAAGACGGGGACCGATCTCCTGCAGGAGCAGATCACCGAAGTGATGACCGAGCGTGTCGTTGATCTCCTTGAAATGGTCCAGGTCGATCAGCATCACGGCGAGCTTCCCGTCCACCCGCCGTGAGGCCTCGATCGCGTCGGCGAGCTTGAGCTGGAACAGCATCCGGTTCGGCATCCCGGTGAGCGAGTCGTGCAGCGCCTGGTACTCGTTCTCTGCCTGCTTCTCGGCGAGCTCGTTCGTCGCCTCCTGCAGCGAGTGGGTCCGTTGGAACATCTGCCGCGCGAACGCGAGGGGCGCCGCGAACACCAGGATCGCGAACACGCCCAGGTTGTGGACCGAGGTCGCCACGAGCACGGCGAACAGCGCGAGCGCCATGTACGACAGGACGAACTCGCCGAAGACGCCCTCGTGCATCTCGCGGATCGTCGCGAGGATCGGTGTGTGGTGCTGGAAGTGGTGGTACGTGGCGACGAGGAACGTGTTGAGGGCGTACCCCACGATCGCGGCCAGGAGCGTCGGCAGGATCAACTTCCATGCGGGACCCTGGAGGACATCACCGAGCGCCGCATGCAGGTTCCGAGCCACCGTGTGGTTGAAGATGGCCGACTCAGCGATCACGCAGAGCGCGATCTGCGATCGGACGAACACCGCTTTGAGCGGAGGGATCTCGCCCCTGAACTCGCGAGCGTCCGCCGAGCCGAGGAACGCGATCGCCGCCGCGGTCGGCGTCGGGAACAGCATCGCCGCCGACAGCTCCAGCGGGAAGCTCAGGCTGAATCCCATCGAGACGTTGGTCGGAACGGGGAGGAGCTCGGCGACCATCACCGCGGCGGCCCAGGCGAAGACGTGCCAGTCGGCGAACATCCCCGGGTCCGTCCAGACGGACCAGATGAGGTACGCGAGGACCGGGATCGACACGAGCAGCTCGTAGAACCGGATCACCGGTCGGCGGTCGTGCATGCGCCGGATCCGGTGTGCGGGGAGGCCCTCTACCCGCTCGCGATGCCCGTTGGTGTCGGGCTCGAGCTCCAGAGCGTCAGACACCCTGCACCTCCGGTGCCGCCGCGTGCTGGGTCTTCGTTCGCCTGCGCATGCCTCCGACGATCACGACGACGACGCCGGTGTAGGTGAAGATGTCGCCCACGCTGATGGCCTGCCCGATCGGAGGTGGGAGCGCGATCACGTCGCCCAGGAACAGGGCCGTGTCGTCGCCGGTCGCCAGGTGGTGCTTCACGTAGCTGTCCGAGTTGTCCGTCAGCCGACCGATCGTGTCCTCTTGTCCCGACGCGGCGAGCGCCTGCGAGGACACCGGCATCCCGCTGTTCAGACCGATCACCGCGAAGTTGAGCCCGATGCCGACGAGGATGAGCCAGAACCCGAGCACGTGCCGGTTGACGAAGGCGAAGATCGACAGCAGCACGAACGAGCCGAACAACATCGCCAGCGGCCAGTGCCCCGGTGGGTTGATCAGCTGCATCACGAACCCGATCAGCGCGAGCGGTGCCCAGCGGATCTGGAGGTTGGCGAGGTTGGACAGTCGTCCGCCCGCGAGGTATCCGACGGCGATCGAGAGGATGAGCGTGCCGACGATCAGCTTCATAGCATCGGTATCGGAGCCAGCATAGGGAACTGGAGCCGTCCCTCCAGCCGGGCTCGAGCCTTCGGGCGGGCGCCGGTCGCCGAAACGACCGGCGCCCGCCCGATCGATCCGGTTCAGTACGGCTTCCATCCGGCGCCGACCGCGAGCGCGACCGCCGCCAGGCTCGCGATGGTAAGAGCGATCCTTCGAAGCACCGTTCCTCTCCTTCCGGTCCTTCTCGCTACGAGGTTCTGCTCGTGAACGAGGTCACCACGGCTTCCAGCGCGCCCCGGCTGCGATCAGCAACGCGGCGAGCGTCGCGCCGGTGAAGAGCACGTACCGCCATTCGTGCTTGCGCATCGGCCCACCTCCTGTTCCTTTCGGTCCCGCGAGGATGCCCCGTTCGCCCCTACGGCGCCATCGGGCGACCGGCCGCTGTTGGCATCGGCCGTGTCTGCGGTGACGAGGATCACCCGCCTAGGCCGAACGGCCCACGACGCGAGGCGCCCCCCGGCGTCGCCGGGGGGCGCCTCGCATCGTCGGTTCGTCCGCTCAGTAAGGCTTCCAACCCGCGCCGACCGCCATCGCTACCGCGGCCAGACTCGCGAGCGCGTACAAGATCTTGCGCATCGTTCCTCTCCTTCTGTGCCCGTCGCCTAGTTCGGCTTCCACCGGGCACCGGCTGCGAGCAGCAGCGTGGCCAACGTGGCACCCGTCAAGAGCAGGTGTCGCCAATTGATCTTCGCTCGCATCCGATCACCTCCTTCCAGTACCGCTTCAGCATCGGCGACGGACCCGAGTCCCCACATCGGGCGTCGGTCGTGTTTCCGACTGCCCCGCTACCCGGGTCTCGGTACGACCTTCGGAGGGGCTCAGGCGCGACCCGCGCCACGGTTGAAGCGGTCTTGCGTCGCGGAAAGCCCGTCGCGGATCAACGACCGGACGGCCTCCGCCGCCCGGTCCACCGAGATCGCGAGGTCCGGTTCGAGCCGCTTGCCGATCGGCTCGAGCACGAAGTCGGCGGGATCCTGCCTGCCGGGGGGCCGGCCGATCCCGACGCGGACGCGGTGATACTCGGGCGTCCGCAGCGCCTGCGTCAGCGACTTCAGGCCGTTGTGCCCTCCGCTGCCGCCGCCGAGCTTGACGTGCAACTTCCCCGGCGGGATCTCGAGCTCGTCGTGGACCGCGACGATCCGCTCGGGCGGGACATCCTGCTTCTTCGCCAACCCCGCGTAGGAGGGACCCGATTCGTTCATGTAGCGGGTCGAGGTGACGAGGAACGCGCGCTCGTCTCCCACGCGCAGCTCCGCGAGCTCGGCGGGGAGGAATCGGACCTTCTTCAGGCGCAGGCCCTCGCTGCGCGCGAGCTCCTCCACGACCATCTTCCCGATGTTGTGGCGGCTCCGGGCGTACCGCTCGCCGGGATTGCCGAGGCCGGCGACGAGCCAGGCCATCGCGGGGAGCTACTCCCCGCCTTCGCCCTCGGCGGGAGCCTCTTCTGCGGGAGCCTCGCCCTCCGCGACCTCGGCCTCTTCCTCCTCCTCGGCAGGTGCCTCGGGGGCCTCCTCACCCGGAAGCGTGAGATCGGCCTCGACCCGGAGCGCGGCCGGCGTGATCACCGAGATGACGGGGGTGTCGGCGGCGGTAAGGAACGTGACGCCCTCGGGGACCGCGATGTCCCCGACGCGAAGCATGTCGCCGATCTCCATCGCGGAGATGTCGGCGGGGATCATCTCGGGCACGTCGTTCGGCAAGCATTCGATCTCGATCTCGCGGAGATGATGCTCGATCACTCCGCCGGCCCGGATCCCCGGCGCGTCTCCGACCTCGTGGACCTCGACGGCGAGGGTGATCCGCTCATCGCGGCGCACGGCAAGGAAGTCGATGTGGACGAAGCGCCCGCGGATGTGGTCGCGCTGGATCTCGCGGGGGATCGCGAGGTGCGTCTTGCCGTCCACCTTCAGGTCGACCAGGGTCGACCCACCGCCCGCGGTGTGGAACAGGTGCAGGAGATCCTGGCCGGAGATGCTCAGCTTCACCGGCTCCATGCCGTGGCCGTACAGGATGCCGGGGACGAGACCGCTGGCCCGGAGGCGCCGCGCGGCCCCCTTGCCGGTGTCGTCGCGGAGCTCGGCCGTGAGGGTGGTTTCCATGCTGGTCAGAACCT
Organism: Actinomycetota bacterium; assembly: GCA_005884925.1. Taxonomy (GTDB): domain Bacteria; phylum Actinomycetota; class UBA4738; order UBA4738; family HRBIN12; genus AC-51. The sequence continues at coordinate 22,998 of VAYU01000054.1, forward strand.
CGTCAGGTCGTCGGGAACGGCACCGATGGTAACGGACGGCGGCCCGGGTCGCCTCGGCCCGACGAACGTGCTCGGAGCGCGATACTTCCCGGCCGACCCAAGCGTCTTGCAAGCTGTGATGGGTGGAAGGACGGTCGTGGAGGAGGGAACGCGGACGGAGCCCGAACCCGGCTCGATGGCCGAGTTGTACGCCAGGTACGTCCCCGCCGGTATCCGGCTGGCGTTCCTCCTGACCGGTGATCGCCACCGTGCGGACGACCTCGCTCACGAAGCGTTCGTCCGTTGCGTCGGACGGTTCGCCCACCTGCGAGCGCATCGGGCGTTCGAGGCGTACCTGCGACGGGCGATCGTGAACCTCCACACGTCGGGTATCCGCCACCGGTACGTCGAGCGGGAATGGCTCCGACGCGAGGGGCCGCGACTATCTCATGCGACCACTTCACTCCCCGACATCGCGGGTCGCGAGGATCTATGGAGAGCGCTCGGAACGCTTCCCGCCCGCCAGCGAGCGGCACTCGTCCTCCGCTACTACGAAGACCTATCCGAGAGCGACACGGCGGAGGTGCTCGGATGCAGCGTCGCCGCCGTCAAGTCGCTCGTCGCGCGCGGCTCCGAGACGTTGCGCACGACGATCGCCCAGGGAGAAGACCGATGAACGCTCTCGAACGTGATCTCCAGGTGCTCTTCCGCGACAAGGCGGGCTCCATCAACCCTGCCCCAGCGGGGCCCCTGGCCGTGCTTCGTCGCGGCCGCCGCCGACAGATCACGACAGTCGCCGGCGGAGGGATCGCGGCCCTCGTGATCCTCTCGTTCGTTGCCGTTGCCGTCGGGACGTTCCGGAACCATCCGGCGAACATGCCGGCGAACAACTTCACGTCACCGAAGCCGCTCGAGGCTTCGGCATTGACGTACCGCGTCGACGGGGCCGCCACCGTGGCGACCGGGAGTGACTTGGGACACGACTGGGAGTTACGCGCGCAAGCCAACACGCTCGATCTCCGCGTCGACGGTTCGGATGCCGGCGGGTTCACTGTGGCGGGGTCCGGCGAGCACGCATGTACACCGGTCGACGTCACCGGTGGCACGTTCCTCCTGTGCGAGGAGACGGCCGACGTCTCGTTCGTCAGGGTGGCGGCCGACGTCTCGGGCGAGCAACCGGTCGCCGACGGTCGTTGGATGCCCGAGGGCGTTTCCTCGGACGGTCGCGCGTGGATCGTGGCCCTTCCCGGTGAAGGCACTGGATTCCAGACGGCGTCGGGCGGCTACGTGCTCGCCATCTCGTGGCCGTCGCGGGCGGTCCCGCAACCGGGGGACGTCACGTCCGCGGGGATGACCGACGCGATCTCGTGGGCGATCCGTTGGACGGAACAAGCCTGTCCCGTCATGCAGGTCGTGTTCAGCAGAGTTGGCGACACGGGCACCAGTTCCTGCCTCACCCCGTGGGACGGGAGCGACCCAGCCGTGGGCGGGGTCTACGGGCAGCACGAGGCAGCGGTCATCCTGACAGGACCAGAAACGATGACCTGCGACGTCCACGATCCGAGCGGCAGCCCCTCCGGCGCGCTCAGTGGCGGGACGATCGCGCCCGTCGGCCGCTGGTCACACACGGGGCAATGCGTCTTCACGATCCCCGTCGGGCACACCGTGACGGTGCGGCTCACCGACCCGCATGGGAACCCGATCCTCGGCCAGCTCGGCGTCGCGACGATCACGGCCAACCGCGGCTCGCTCACGATCGGTTCGGGCGGTTCGGGCCCTAGACCTGGTTAGCGCCGCCGAAGATCTCCGAGACGGAGGTGTCTTCGAACACGGCGCGGAGCGCGCTGGCGATCAGCGGAGCGATC
>VAYU01000106.1 GCA_005884925.1 Actinomycetota bacterium
TCGGCGTGAGCGGGCTGACGACGACCGACGTCGAGGGGTTCGGCCGTCAGCGGGGACACACCGAGGTGTATCGCGGCGCGGAATACCAGGTGGACTTCGTCCCGAAGGTCAAGGTCGAGGTCGTCGTCGACGACGGCGACGTCGACGGCGTCGTCGATGCGATCGTGAAGGCGGCGAGGACGGGCAAGATCGGCGACGGGAAGCTCTGGGTCGGCGAGGTCGACCGCGTGATGCGGATCCGTACCGGCGAGATGGGCCCCGACGCGTTGTCGGGGTGAGCGTGCCCAGCTCCGCCGTCGGCCTGCGTGAGGAGCTGCGTGCGCTCGAACGGGCCTACACGCTCGGTCATCATGGTCCGGCGGTGGCGCGCCGGCGCGCGTCGCTCGTGGACGCCTGCCTCGTGGAGCTGTTCGAACGAGCGGGGGCCCCCGGCCGCGTCGCGCTGGTCGCGACCGGTGGCTATGGACGCATGGTCCAGCTCCCGGCGTCGGACATCGACCTGCTCGTGCTCCATGACGACGCCACATCGATCGCGGCGATCGTCGATGCGCTCCTGTACCCGTTGTGGGATGCCGGACTCCCGGTGGGGCATGCGGTGCGCACGGCGGCGGAGTGCCTGGCAGCCACCGAACGGCTCGATGCGTGGACCGCGATGCTTGACGGGCGTCTCGTCGCGGGCGACGAGATGCTCGCCGCTCGCGCGCTCGCGCCCGTTCGGGCGCGAGCGCGCGAGGATCCCGCCGGGTTCGCTCGGCGACTCCGTGACGCGGCCGCCGCGCGGCGGGAGCACTTCGGCTCCAGCGCGCACCTCCTGGAACCCGATCTCAAGGAGGGGAGCGGCGGGCTCCGCGACGTGGCCTCGCTGGGTTGGCTCGCGGCGGCGCTCGGGACCGACCCGGAGAGCGCCGGCGTCGTCCGCGCCCGCGAGCGCGAGGCGGTCGACGCCGCCGAAGCGTTCCTGGTCCGTGCCCGCAGCGCGATCCAGCTGCTGACCGGACGGCGCGCCGACCGGCTGGTCACGGAGCTCCAGCCGGACGTCGCGCGCGGGATGGGCTTCGTGGACGAACCCAACCTGCTCGCGACCGACGGACTGATGCGTTCGCTCTTCGAACACGCGCGGAACGTCGAGCACGTCGCCGGTCTGGCGGTGACCCGGGCGATGGCGGGGGCCGCGGGCGGCGGCTCTACCGTCGTGGCGGACCCCGCCGCGATCCTGGAAGCCCTAGCGGACGCCGCCGAGCGGGGGGACGTCCCGTCGGTGGAGCTCTTGGACGCGATCGAGGACGTGGCCGTCCCCGATCCCGTCGCGTGGGACGTCCGCACGCGCGCCGCGTTCCTCCGGTTGCTCCGTTCCGGCGAGCGAGGGTCGGCGATGTTCGACGTGCTCGATCGGGTGGGTCTGCTCGCTCGGTTCGTCCCGGCGTGGTCGCGTGTGCGCTGCCGACCCCAGCGCGATCCTTACCATCGCTCGACCGTCGATGCGCATCTGTTGGCGGCGGCCGCACGGATGGCCGATCTGCTCGCAGGATCGGGTGATGCCGAGGATCCGCTCGAGGTCGCGACGGTCGCCCACGTCGAGCGGCCAGACGCCTTGCTGCTGGGGGCGCTCCTGCACGACGTCGGGAAGATCGGCACGGGAGGACACGTCCCGATCGGAACCACGATCGCTCGCGATACGCTCGACGCGATGGGGGTCGCCGGCCCCGATCGCGACCTCGCGGTCTTCATGGTCGAGGAGCACCTGCTCCTTCCCGACACCGCGACCCGTCGCGATCTGTCGGATGAGGACCTGCTCCTCGATGTCGCCGCTCGCGTCGGCACGCCCGAGCGACTGGCCGGGCTCTACCTCCTGGCGAAGGCGGATGCGTTGGCGACGGGTCCCGCCGCCTGGACGCCCTGGCGAGAGACGCTCGTCCGTGAGCTGGTCGCCAAGGTCCAGCGGGTGTTCGACCGCGGGGAGATGGGAGAGGAGCTCGCCGCGCATCTCGCCGAGCGAACCGACCGCCTGCGGGAGCTCCTTCATGGCGAGCCGGACGACCGGATCGAGGGATTCATCCTGCGGGTGCCGAGGAGCTACCTCCTCGCCGTTGACCCCGGACGTGTCGCCGAGCATTTCCGGATCGTCATGCCGCCGCTGGGTCGGAACGAGGTGCGGACGGCGGCCACGGCGGGATCGCGAGCGGGAACCTACGAGGTCGTCGTGGTCGCGTCGGACCGGCCCGGGTTGCTCTCCTGGATCGCCGGCGCGCTCGCGATCGGCGGGATCTCGATCCTCGCCGCGCAGGCGTTCACGACCGAGGACCGGACCGCGATCGACGTGTTCGAGGTGGAGGGCGCTTTCGAGCCCGAGATCACCGAGGCTCGCTGGCGCGCCTTCCGGAGCACGCTGCGGCGGACGATCGAAGGGTCGATCTCCCTCGAACATCGGGTCCGGGAGAAGGGCCGGCACTATCCGCGGCCACGGGTAGCGAGCCCGGTGACCATCCGAGTCCTCAACGACGTCTCGGAGTTCTCGACCGTGATCGAGGTGGGCGCCCCCGACCGGATCGGACTCCTGCACGACATCACGAGGACGTTCGCGGATCTTCATCTCGGCGTCCACCTCGCGAAGGTGGCGACCTTCGA
>VAYU01000026.1:0-105661 GCA_005884925.1 Actinomycetota bacterium
CCGAGGGTCTTGTCGGCGACGCCGAGTGCGGCGCCGGAGCAGCTCGTCCCGATCACCGCGACGATGTCCGGGTTGGAGGCGAGCTTCGTCGACCCGGCCTGGCCGCCTTCGGCCGAGCACGTATCGTCCTCGTTCTGGAGCTGTACCGGGTGGTTCAGGATCTGGCCGGCCTGGCCGTCGAACACACCGTCCAGGTGGTCGATCGCGAGCTCGACGCCGTAGAGGCTGTCGTTGCCGAGGTCGGCGTTGTCACCGCTCACGGACAGCAGCGTCCCGATCTGGATCGGCGCGCCTGCCGCGACCGTTACACAGCCCGGCGCTGCGTTGCAGTCCACCGCGGCACCACCCGAGGATCCCCCGGCCCCGGACGTGCTGTTGGAACACGCGGCCGCGATCATCGAGAACGCGCCGAGGAGCACCAGCGGCGTGAGCCACCGACGATGTCTCATGAAGCCCCCTTTCGTACTGCACCCTGGGATATGGCCGGTTGGTATCACATCCGCGGGGCGCAGGCCAATCACCATGGAGGACCCTTTCCTCCCACACCGGATACGGGGCAAGAGCCGTGCGGAGATGTGCGGACTCAAACGATCTGGCTCCGGAAGGCCCCCGAAAGCTCCACGGCTGCCTTCGGGTCGCCGGCGACGAGCGGTGCCATGAGGGCCGAACCGACGATGACCCCGTCCGCGAACGCGCTTGCCTCGCCGGCCTGCTCGGGGGTCGCGATCCCGACGCCCACGAGCAAGGGCAGGTCGGTGTACGGCCGGACGGCCGTCACCACGTCGCGTGCGGTCACCGAAAGCTGGTCCCGGACACCCGTCACTCCGTAGGTCGCCACGCAATAGACGAAACCGTGCGAGGCGGCCGCGATCGCCCGGTACCGCTCCGCCGTCGTCCCGGGAGCTGCCAGCAGGACCACGTCGATCCCTCGCGCGGCGCCGAGCGCGGCGAAGCGCTCCACCTCGTCGACCGGGAGGTCGGGAACGATCACGCCGTCGACGCCGGACCGCGCGAGATCGTCGCAGAACGCTTCGTACCCCCGGTGGTGAACGATGTTCGCGTAGGTCATGACGGCGACCGGGATCTCGATCGCGGCGTCCACGATCGATGCGAGGACGTCGCCGATCCGGGTACCTCGCTGGAGGGCGACCCGCGACGCCTCCTGGATCACGCCGCCGTCCATGATCGGATCCGAATGCGGGATCCCGACCTCGATCGCGTCGGCTCCGGCCGCGGCGAGCATCCGCAGGAGCCCCCCGTCCACGCCCGGGTACCCGCCCGTCACGTAAGGGACGAACGACTTCGCCCCTCGATCCCGGACGGCCCGAAGGGTCGCCTCCAGGTTGCTCATCACCGGCGGCCCATCAGCGCGTCCGTCACGGCCGCTCGCCGGCGAGCGCGGCGCGCACCGTGTCGAGGTCCTTGTCGCCCCGGCCTGAAAGGTTCACCAACACCCGCGCCCCGTCTGGGAGCGGCCGATGTTGAAGCCATCCGATCACGTGCGCCGGCTCGAGCGCCGGGATGATGCCCTCCGTGCGAGCGAGTAGCTGGAAACCGTCGAGCGCATCACCGTCCGTGGCGCTCACGTAGGTCGCGAGGCCCTCGTCCTTCAGGTACGCGTGCTCCGGGCCGACGCCCGGGTAGTCGAGCCCGGCCGAGATCGAGTGGGTCTCCACGACCTGCCCGTCCGCGTCTTGCAGGAGGTAGCTGAGGGCGCCGTGCAGGATGCCCGGTTGGCCGAGGGTGAGCGACGAGCAATGTCGACCGAGCTCCGAGCCGACGCCGCCGGCCTCCACGCCGAACAGCCGCACCTCCGGGGCTCCGACGAACGCGGTGAACATCCCGATCGCGTTCGACCCACCGCCGACACAGGCGACCACGTACTCGGGATCCGTGCCGACGCGATCGCGGTATTGGGTGCGCGCCTCGTCCCCGATCACCCGCTGGAGGTCGCGCACGAGCATCGGGAACGGGTGCGGCCCCACGACGGAGCCGATCACGTAGTGGGTGCTTCCCACGGACGCGGCCCAGTCGCGGAGCGCCTCGTTGACCGCCTCCTTCAGCGTCTTCATCCCCGCCGTGACCGGCACCACCTCCGCGCCGAGCAGCTCCATCCGCGCGACGTTGGGCGCCTGCCGATGCGTGTCCTCCTCCCCCATGTAGACGACGCACGGCAGACCGAGCAGCGCGCACGCGGTCGCGGTCGCCACACCGTGCTGGCCGGCGCCCGTCTCCGCGATGATCCGCTGTTTGCCGAGCCCCTTGGCGAGGAGCACCTGACCGAGGGCGTTGTTGATCTTGTGCGCGCCGGTGTGCGCGAGGTCCTCACGCTTGAGCCACAGGTCGTAGCCGAGCTCCGCCGACAGTCGGGTCGCGTGCGTGATGGGCGTGGGTCGCCCGACGAAGTCGCGGAGGAGATCGCCGAGCTCGCCGCGGAACCCGGGGTCGTTACGGAGCTCGAGCCAGGCAGCGGCGAGCTCGTCCAGCGCGGGGATCAAGACCTCCGGCGCGTAGCGCCCTCCGTAGGCGCCGAAGCGCCCCTGCTCGTCGGGTCGGGTCGCGACGCTCACGCGATCTCCTCCTCGTCCCGGTTCTGCCGGCGGGCCGCGAGCCCGGGCTCGCGGACCAAGCCGGCGATCGCGGTGGCCGGGTCGGCGGCTCGCATCAGCGCCTCACCCACCAGGATCGCCGATGCCCCGGCCGCGACCGCGGCCGTGACGTCGTCGTGGCTCGCGATGCCGCTCTCGAGCACGGCGACGCGGCCCGACGGGATCGAGCGGAGCCTCCCGAGCGCAGCCGGGACGTCCACGTCGAGCGTCTGGAGGTCCCGTGCGTTGACCCCGATGATCTCGGCGTCGGTCGCGAGCGCCCGTTCCAGGTCCCGGTCCGAGTGCGCCTCGAGGAGCGGCTCCATCCCGAGCGCATGGGTAGCCGTGAGCATCCGATCGAGCAGCCCGTCGTCGAGGCAGGCCGCGATCAGCAAGACCGAATCCGCTCCAGCGGCGCGCGCCTCGACGAGCTGGTCGGGGTCGATCAGGAAGTCCTTCCGGAGCACGGGGATGCCCGCCACGGCACGGACCAGGCGGAGATCGGCGAGTGACCCGCCGAAGTGCCGAGGCTCGGTCAGGACCGAGATCGCAGCCGCGCCCCCCGCCTCATACGCTCGCGCAAGCGACGCCGGGTCGGCGTCGGCGTCGATCCAGCCGGCGCTGGGGGACGAGCGCTTCACCTCGGCGATCACGGCGGGCACCGTCGCGCGGCGGAGGGCGTCGCGGAGCGAGCGCGCCGGCGGGCGGGAGCGGGCGGCGGCGTCGAGCGCCTCGAGCGGGAGCGGTCGCTCATCCAGCTCGCGGCGGATCGTCCCGACCAGATCGGTGAGGAACCCCATGGAGCGGGGAAGTCTACCGGCGTGGCCTCACGCCTCCGCCGCCCAGGCGAAGGCCCGGGCGAGGTCGAATCGCCCCTCGAGGGCCGCCGTCCCGACCACCGCGCCGGCGGCGCCCACATCTCGGAGGTGGCGCAGATCCTCGAGCGATCGGATCCCGCCCGCAGCATAGGTCGGCCGGCCGGCGCGGGCGACCCGTCGAACGAGGTCCACGTCCGGACCGCCGAGCCCTCCCACCCGATCGATCGAGGTCACGAGGAAGGCTGAGGCGCCGGCCGCGTGGAGCCAGCCGACGGTGCTCATCAGATCCAGTCCGTCGGCCTCGTTCCCGCGGCCGGCGCCTCGGGCTCGGATCCGGCCGTCTTCGACCTCGAGCCCGACAACGACGGCCGGACCGGCATCCTGCAACACGAGGAGGGTGCGCCGGTCGTCGGCCAACGCGGACGATCCGAGGACGTAGCGGTCGGCGCCGGCGTCGAGGTAAGCCCTGCCGATCGCCGCGTCGCCGATCGCACCGCTCACCTGCAGGGTCGCGTCCGAAGCCCCGGCCCGGATCGCCGCGACGTCGAGCCCGAGGACCCCGCCGTACGCGAGGTCGAGATCCACCAGATGGAGCGCCCTCGCACCGGCTGCCACCGCCGCGCGCGCCGCCTCGACGGGATCGCCGCCGAACGCGTCGACCGGACTCGGTCCTTCCGCGGTCGCGACGGCGAGGCGTCCGTGCCAGACGTCGAGCGCGGGCAGGATGAGGAACGTCACGTGCGAACGATACGCGGGCCTCGTCAGCCGGAGCGGTCGAGCCTGCTGGATCCGGCTCCCAAGAGATCGTGCAGTTCGCCCAGCAGCGATCCGGCCGCATCCACGTTGAACGAGCCGACGGAAAGGGGGGTTACGCCGGCGGAGGAGAGGAACCGCAGACGGACCGGCGCGGCGCCAGGATGCGCCTCGAAGAGCTGCTTGAGTCTCTCCAGGACGGCCGGGGTGCAGGCGGCCGCCGCCAGATCCACCACCAGTGATTCGGCTCGGAGCCTCGGAGCATCCGGACCGAGCACCGGCTCCTTCACCTCGGTCGCGCGGATCTGCAGCTCGCGTCCACGCAGATCGATCCGACCGGTGACCAGCACGATCGTGTCCGGTTGGATCAGTTGCGGAACCGCCTCGTACACGCTGGGGAAGGCGATCACCTCCACACCGCCGGCGAGCCCCTCGAGCCGGAACTGCCCGTACGGCTCACCGCGCTTCGTGTACTTCCGCGCGAGCGACCCGATGATGCCCCCGACCGTGACGAGATCGCCGTCGCCGAGATCCGGCATCTCATCGATCGGGTGGCTCGTCTGCGCCCGGAGCTCGTCCTCCACCCCGAGCAGGGGATGGTCGGTCACGAACTGGCCGAGCATCTCCTTCTCCTTGGAGAGCAACAGCCGCTTGTCCAGCTCGTCGCCGCGGAGGATCGCTTCGTCGATCTCGCCGAGCCCGGCACCGTTGGTACCCGCTCCGAAGAGCGAGAACTGTCCGGCAGCCTGTGCCTTGCGTTCGGCGAGGATCGGAGCCGCGACCTTCTCCCACGCCGCTTGCTCGCCGGTCTGCTGCACCATCCCGCCGCGCGTGTACCCGAGCGAGTCGAACGCCCCGGCGAAGATGAGCGACTCGAGGACGCGCTTCGTCAGTGCTCCCGGGTCGACCCGCCGGCACAGGTCGGCGAAGGACTCGAAGGGTCCGCCCGACCCGCGGGCATCCAGGATGGCCTGCACGACACCCTCGCCGACGTTGCGGACCGCGGAGAGGCCGTACCGGATGGCTCGACGATCACCGGGTGCGGGAGCGAAGTCCATATCGGACTCATTGACGTCCGGAGGGAGGACCTCGATCTTCATGCTCCGGCATGCGTACAGGTAGTACGGCTTGCGATCCTTGTCGTCCTTCACCGACGTGAGGATCGCCGCCATGTACTCGACCGGGTGCTGCGCGATCAGGTAGGCGGTCTGATACGCGATGAAGCCGTAGGCGCAGGCATGCGCGGCCGGGAACCCGTAGTCGGCGAACGGCTCGATCAGGTCGAACAGGTCGGCCGCGAGCCGCTCCGAGATCCCTTGGTCGACGCACCCCGCGACGAACCGCTGCCGCTCCTGTCCGACTAGCTCGCGCTTCTTCTTGGCCATGACCTTGCGCAGCGTGTCGGCCTGTCCCATGGAATAGCCGGCCATCCGAACGGCGATCTGCATGATCTGCTCTTGGTAGACCATGACGCCGTAGGTGTCCTTGAGCACCGGCTCCAGAGCGGGATGCGGATACACGACCTTGCGCCGGCCGTGCTTGCGCTCCGCGTACTCCGTGTGCATCCCGGTGTTGAGCGGGCCCGGACGGTACAGAGCGACGAGCGCCATGAGGTCCTCGAACCGGTCGGGCTCGAGCAGCTTGATCAGGCTCCGCATCCCGGGCGATTCCATCTGGAACACGCCCGTGGTATCGCCGCGGCGGAGCATGGCGTAGGTGTCGGCGTCGTCCAGCGGGACGTGGTCGATGTCCAGCTCGACGCCTCGCGTCCGGAGGTGACGCAGGGTCTCCTCGATCACCGAAAGCGTTCGAAGACCCAGGAAGTCCATCTTGAGCAGCCCGAGCTGGGCCACACCGTTCATGTCGAACTGCGTGACCATCTTCTTCGACTCGTCGCGCGAATCCTTCGTGAGCTTGAGCGGGAGATATCCAACGAGCGGCGCGTCGCCGATCACGACGCCGGCCGCATGGACCGAGTCCTCGCGGCGTAGCCCCTCCAGCGCACGCGCCGTCTCGATGATCTCCTTCGCCTCCGGCTCCCGTTCGTAGGCCTCGCGGAGGTCCGGGCTGATCTCGAGAGCTCGGTCGATCGGCTCGTCGCGACCCATCATCGCGGGCGGATACATCTTGCAGAGGCGGTCACCGACGATGGGAGGGAACCCCAGCACGCGGGCCGCGTCGCGGATCCCCTGCTTCCCCTTGATCGTCTGGAAGGTCACGATCTGCGCGACACGGTCCGAGCCGTACGTCTCCGTCGCGTACCGGATGACCTCATCGCGCCGGCGCTCGTCGAAGTCCATGTCGATGTCCGGCATCTCGACCCGATCGGGGTTGAGGAACCGCTCGAACAACAAGCCGTACCGGAGCGGATCGAGATCGGTGATCCGCAGCGCGTAGGACGCGACCGAGCCCGCGGCCGAGCCGCGCCCCGGACCGACGCGGATCCCCTGGTCCCGCGCGAATCGGATCAGATCCCACACGATGAGGAAGTAGCCGGCGAAGCCCATCTTCGTGATCACCGCGAGCTCCGTGTCGACGCGCTCGAGGACCTCCACCGCAGGAGGCGTCCCGTAGCGTTGCTCCACGCCTCGCTCGACGAGCTCCCGGAGGTACGCCTCGAGCGCCTCGCCGTGCGGGGTTTCGAACCGTGGAAGCCGGTACTCGGTGCGATGCTCGACCACGATCCGCTCCAGCTCGGGGAGCAGCTGCACCCGTTCGGCGATCGCCAGCGTCTGGTCGCACGCGTCCGGGAGCTCGTTGAACACCCGGCGCATCTCCTGCGCCGGCTTGAGGTAGAACTCCTCGGAGTCGAACCGCAGGCGTTTCGGATCCGACTGCAGCTTCTGCTGCTGGATGCACAGCAACACGTCGTGCGGCTTCGCGTCCTCCTTCCTGGTGTAGTGGAGGTCGTTCGTCGCAACGACCGGGACGCCGAGCTCTCTGGCGATCCGGACCTGCTCACCGATGATCCGGCGCTGATCCGCGAGTCCGTGGTCCTGGAGCTCGACGAAGTAGTCGCCGGAGCCGAAGATCTCGCGCATGTCGCCCGCGGCAGCGAGGGCACGGTCACGCTGGCCGTTCACGAGCAGCACCCCGAGCTCCGACGAGAGACACCCCGACAGGCAGATCAGACCGTCGGCGTGTTCGGCGAGGAGCTGCTTGTCCATCCTCGGCCGGTGGTAGAAGCCTTCGAGGTGCGCGAGGGAGACGAGGTGGAGAAGGTTGCGGTAGCCGGTTTCGTTCTCGGCGAGCAGCGTGAGGTGGTAGTACTTCTCCTCGCTCTCCCCCGGCGTGCGATCGAACCGCGAGCCGGGCGCCACGTACGCCTCGACCCCCATGATCGGCTTCACCCCCATCTGCCGCGCCGTTTCGTAGAACCGGAGGGCTCCGAACATGGCGCCGTGATCCGTGATCGCGATCGCCGGCATCCCGTCGCGAGCGGCCTCGCTGAAGATCGTGGGAGCGTTCGGATTGGAGCGGGGCGCCTCGATGCGCGCGGCCCCGTCGAGCAAGGAGTACTCCGAGTGGGTGTGGAGATGGACGAACCCTGGGCCGGGCATCTGCGCTGGTGGTCGCCTTTCCTGGAGCGTTTTCCACATCGCTCCCGATCCGATGTGGACAACTTACACGGCTGTGATTCGCAGGGGTCGAGGCTAGCACGCCGCGAGACGGCGTCAAGGTCGCTGGTCGCGACGCACGCGCGCGAGCACGTCCACGAGGTCATCCGGAAGCGGATCGTCGAGCGCGATCTGCTCGCGTGTGACGGGATGCCGGAACCGGAGCCGCCACGCGTGGAGGAACGGTCGGGAGATCCCAACCCTCTGGGCCTCTTCCCCGCCGCCCCCGTAGGCGCGGTCGCCGACGATCGGATGTCCGATCGCGCTCAGGTGGACCCGGATCTGGTGCGTCCGGCCGGTCTCCGGCGCCGCCTCCAGCAACGTCGCGCGCGGCATCCGTTCGCGCACCTCGAACGACGTCGTCGCCGGACGTCCGTCGACCCGGTCGACCACGATCTTCGCCGCCCGACGGCCGAGCGGGGCCTCCACACCGAAGCGGTCGTGCTGGACCCGCCCGCGGACGAGGGCGAGGTACCGTCGATCGACCGCGTGATGCCGGAACCCATCGCGGAGCTCCGCGTAGGCCTCGTCGGTTTTCGCCACGATGAGCAGCCCACTCGTTCCGGCATCCAGCCGATGGACGATCCCGGGTCGCAACTCGCCTCCCGCGGGAGCGAGCCGTACGCCCATGCCGATCAGCCGGTTGACGAGCGTCCCGGTGCGTCGGCGAGCGGTGGGATGCGTCACCAGCCGTCCCGGCTTCGAGACGACGAGCAGATGCTCATCTTCGAACACGACGGGCACCGGAGGCCCCTCGGCCACGAGCGTGGTCTCCTCGGTGAGATCCACGACGATCTGCTCGCCGCCGACCAGGCGGAAGGACTTCGGTCTCCGGCGGCCGTCAACCAGGACGTCCCCTGCGGCGATCGCGCGCTGGACGTCGGCTCGGCTGGCACCAGTCGTTGCTGCGACCACGGCATCGAGCCGTCCCGCATCCGCGGCGAATCCCTTACGCGACATCGTCGGGCGTTCCCGCGGCGACCTCGCGCGCATGCTCGTCGCGGAAGGAGGTCCACGCCAGGAGCACCGCCCCGATCACGATCGCGCTGTCGGCGACGTTGAACACCGGCCACCAATGGAGATCGATGAAGTCGACCACGTGCCCGGAGAGTCCGTGACCGCGGAGGGCGCGATCGGCAAGGTTGCCGAGCGCGCCCCCGAGGACGAGGCCGAGCCCGAGGGCGGACACGGCGTTCCGCGATCGGAACGCCGTGAGGACGATCAGGCCGGAGACTATCAACGTGGCCCCCGCGAACAGCCACGGCGTCCGCTGCCCCAGGCTGAACGCGCCGCCGGAGTTCGTCGTGTAGCGAAGCGTGAGCGCGCCCGGGATCAGATCGATGGGCCGGCCAACGAGGACGTGGGCGGCCCACACCTTGGTCACTCGGTCGAGCGCGAAGACCGCGGCGGCTGCGGCGAACAGGATGGTTGCCGCGCGGCGCGCCCGGGCGTTCACCGCTTACCTATGTGCTTGCGCCTGGGCGTCCTTGAGGCAGAGGCTGACGTAGGGCAGGGCCTTCACCCTTGCCTTCTCGATCGGCTTCCCGCATCGCTCGCAGATCCCGTAGGTGCCGGCATCGATCCTGGAGAGCGCCCGGTCGATCTTCTGCAGGAGGTCGCGCACGTTCTGCTCGATCGAGAGGTCCTTCTCGCGTTCGAACGTGGCCGTTCCGGCGTCCGCGGACTCATCGTCGAGGCCGACGTCTCCGGAGAGGTCGGACTGCGTCGTCGCGAACGACGTGTCTTCGATCGTGGTCAGCTGCTCATCGAGCTCCGCCCGCTCGTTGAGCAGGCGAGCCTTCAGATCGGCGATCTCGCTCGCGCTGAGCTTGCCGTTCGCCATGGCGGCGAAGGGTAGCAGAAGAGCGCATATCCACCCTGTTCCCGCAGGTCAGGCCGCGGATTCGAGGGCGTCACACGCCATGGTTCGGGACCTCGCTTCCGCCTCCGATCCGAACGCTCGTTCGAGGGATGCCAGGGTGCTTCACGAGGGCGCGGACGTGTAGCATCGCCGATACCGGCGTTGACGGGAACGAGTAGCCGGGTCGGTGCGGTACGAGCGAGCCGGGAGGGTGGGAGCCGGCGCCGCGCCCCCGGTGAACATCCTCCCCGAGCCCCTGCCCGAACCGGGCGCGGACGGACCGCGTTCCGCAGTAGACGCAGGCGGGACCGCCCGTGATCGCGGGAGGCCGTGTTCGCGGCCGGAGAGCGGCGGGAGCCCGCGAGGGCCCGGCAACGCGAGGTGGTACCGCGGGGCACGCGCCTCGTCCTCGCACCGAGGACGAGGCGTTTCGTGTGTACGGAGGAGTCGACATGCCGTTCGAACCCGTGGATCCGAAGGTGAGCTTCCCCCACCTCGAGGAGCGCATCCTCGCGTTCTGGAAGGACGCCGACGTCTTCCATCGATCGCTCGCCGCGCGGGAGGGCGCACCGCGATGGGTCTTCTACGAGGGGCCGCCGACCGCGAATGCCCAGCCCGGGATCCATCACGTCGAGCCGCGCACCTTCAAGGATGTGTTCCCGCGGTTCAAGACGATGACGGGCCACTACGTGGAGCGCAAGGGTGGCTGGGACTGTCACGGCCTGCCGGTCGAGATCGAGGTGGAGAAGGAGATCGGCACGACCGGCAAGAAGGACATCGAGGCGTTCGGCATCGCCGAGTTCAACCGGCTCTGCCGTGAGTCCGTCCAGCGATACGTCGACGCCTTCGAGGGCCTCACGGAGCGGATCGGCTTCTGGATCGACACCGAGCAGGCCTACTGGACGATGCACACCCCGTACATCGAGTCGGTCTGGTGGTCGTTGAAGCAGCTCCATGCCCGTGGGCTCCTCGTCGAGGACCATAAGGTCACGGCCTACTGCCCACGGTGCGGCACGGCGCTCTCGGACGCCGAGGTGGCCCAGGGCTACGAGACGGTCACCGATCCGAGCATCTTCGTCCGGTTCCCCATCGTCGAAGCCGACGACCCCGCGCTCGTTGGGTCGTCGCTGCTCGTCTGGACGACGACGCCCTGGACCCTTCCCGCGAACGAAGGGGCGGCCGTCGATGCGTCCGCCTCGTATCAGCTCGTCGAGCGGAACGGCGAACGACTGATCGTCGGGGAGCCGGTCCGCGACGCCGCCCTCGGCGAGGCAGGCGTGACCGTCCGGACCCTCTCCGGTGCCGACCTGGTCGGCGTGCGCTACGAGCCGCCGTACGCGAACGTGGGAGGCGCGCACACGGTCGTCGCCGGGACGTTCGTCTCGATGGAAGAGGGCACCGGGATCGTCCACATGGCCCCCGCGTTCGGAGCGGAGGATCTCGCCGTCGGTAGAGCCCAGGGGTGGCCGGTCTTCAAGCCCGTGGGCGACGACGGGCGATTCACGGACCTCGCTCCCCCGTTCGTTCGAGGGATCTTCGTGAAGGACGCGGATCCCTTGATCATCGAGGACCTCCGCGATCGCGGCGTGCTCTTCGCCTCCGCGACCCTCGAGCACGCGTACCCGTTCTGCTGGCGTTGCCACACCCCCTTGCTCTATTACGCGCGCACCGGTTGGTACATCCGCACCACACAGGTCAAGGATCGGCTGCTCGAGGTCAACGACTCGGTGCGGTGGTACCCGTCGCACATCCAGCATGGTCGGTACGGCAACTGGCTGGAGAACAACGTCGACTGGGCCCTGTCACGCGAGCGCTACTGGGGGACCCCTCTGCCGATCTGGCGATGTGAACGCCGCCACGAGCGGGCGGTCGGGTCGCTTACCGAGCTGAGCGAGCTCGCGGAGCGGGACCTGACCGGCCTCGATCCGCACAAGCCTGGCATCGACGACGTGATGTTCGACTGTCCCGAATGCGGGGAGCGCGCCCAGCGCGTCCCCGAAGTCATCGACACGTGGTACGACTCGGGGGCGATGCCGTTCGCGCAATGGGGGTATCACCCCGAGCTGGGGCGTGGCATCGAGCAGTTCGAACGGAACTTCCCGGCCGACTTCATCTCCGAGGCCATCGACCAGACGCGTGGCTGGTTCTACACGTTGATGGCCGAGGGCGTCCTGCACTTCGACGCGGGCGTGTACCGCAACGTCGTGTGTCTCGGGCTGATCCTCGACGCCGAAGGCCGGAAGATGTCGAAGTCGTTCGGTAACAGCATCGATCCGTTCGAGGTCCTCGATCGTCACGGCGCCGACACGCTTCGCTGGTTCCTCCTCACGAACGGATCGCCGTGGGCGGATCGTCGCGTCTCGTTCGAGGCCTTCGACGAGATCGTTCGCCAGTTCCTGTTGACCCTCTGGAACGTCTACTCGTTCTTCGTCACGTATGCCAACGCGAACGGGTTCGATCCGGCATCCTCCGGCGCCCCACCGGTCGATCGACGCGCCGTGATGGACCGTTGGGTGCTCTCGCAGCTGGCGGACGCCGTGCGCGAGGCGCGGGAGCGCCTCGACACGTACGACGCGACCGGAGCCGGCCGACGGATCCAGTCCTTCGTGAGCGACCTCTCCAACTGGTACGTCCGTAGAACGAGACGCCGCTTCTGGAACCCGGGCGGCGTGGCGGGCGCCGACGCGGAGGCCGCGGCGCAGACCTTGCACCACGGCCTGGTGACGGTCGCCACCCTCCTGGCGCCGTTCGTTCCGTTCGTCGCAGAGGAGCTGTGGCGGAACCTGGCCGCGGGCCGGGGTGGCATGCCCGACTCGGTGCACCTCGCCGACTATCCGACCGTCGACGATGCGGACGTGGATCCTGCCCTCGACCGGTCGATGGCGCTCGCCCGCGCCGTCGTCGAGCTGGGTCGACGGATCCGCGTCGAGACGAAGACGAAGACGCGCCAGCCGCTGCACGAGGCGGTCGTGCACATCCCGGGGCGCGACGCCGAGCTCGATGGGCTGTTGGACGTCATCGCCGACGAGCTCAACGTCCGCGCGGTCAGGTTCGCCGACACCGAGTCGTTCGGGGCATGGCGGGCGAAGCCCAACTACAAGCTGCTCGGACCGGCGCTCGGCGGACGCGTGCAGGCAGTGGCCGATGCGTTGGAGCGCGACGATGGCTCGCTCGCGGGGCGGTTGGCCGCGGGCGAGACCACGGAGCTCACGCTCGGAGACGGATCTTCGGTGACCCTCGAGCCCGAGCAGGTCGATCTCGCGCAGGAGGTGATGTCGGGCTGGGGGGTGGCGAGCGAGAGCGGCGTCACGGTTGCGCTCGAGCTCGAGATCTCCGCCGAGCTGCGACGCGAAGGGATCGCGCGTGACCTGATGCGGGCGATCCAGGACCTGCGCAAGGCAGCGGGGCTGCACGTGAGCGATCGGATCGTGGTGGGGGTCGAGGCGAGCGGGTCGGTCGCCGAGGCGCTCGAGACCCATCGCGATGAGATCGCCGCCGAGACCCTCGCGGTCGAGCTCCTGATCGGCGCGGTCGAGAACGCGATGATCCGCGAGGTCACGGAGATCGATGAGGAGACGGCGACCGTGAGCCTCAGGAAGGCGTGAACGCGCGCGGTATCGCGCCGCTCACTCTTCCTCGCCCCAGAAGAGCTCTCGCAGCGACGGGTCACCGTCGCTGCGATCGCTGGCTCGTCCCCTCGTGGTCGGCCGGGTCTGGGCGAGCTCGCCGTGCTCCTTCGCAGCGGGAAGGCTCTGCGTCGCCTCCGCATCCCCGACCTCAACGATCGGACCTTCGTCGGGCTCGCTGTCCTCGACCTCGGGCGGGGGTGGCGGCTCGTGCTCCACCGGCTCCGTCGCAGCGACCGGCGCGTCTGCATCCGTGGTCGATGCCGACGAGGCGTCGGGTCGCCGCGCGCTGCGCGCCATGCCCTTGACCGTCTGCGCATGACCCTGGACGAGGCCGGCGAGGCTCTCGAGGAAGGCTCGCTCCTGCGCCAGGAACGCCTTGACGGCTGCCCGATCGCTCTCCGAGGCGATGGCAGGGGCGGTGGACAGCGAGGCGCGGGCGCGCGCTTCGGTGTCGATCCTGGCCGCCTCATCGCGCGCACGTTGGATGATCTCGTCGGCTTGCCGAGCGACGTCGTCCAGGTCGGGAGAGCCCACGACCGGGCTCGCCCCCTCCTGTCGGCGGAGACGCGCGTTCTCTTCCGTCAAGCCCGAGACGACCTCGGTCAGCCTGTCCAGGAACTCGTCGACATCCCGCATCCGGTAGCCCCCGAACCGCGAGACCCGGAACTCCTTCTGCTGGATGTCGAGTGGCGTGATCGTGGAGCCCGCTGCCGAGCGGACCTCATCTGCGGATCCCTTCGTCATGTCATCCTCTCGATACCCATCAGCAGAACGCGTAACGCAACACGAAGATAATCACGAAAGCAACGATGACGGAGATATCGAACATGCCCGCGGGGGGGATGATCCTCCTGAGCGGGCGGAGTGCCGGCTCGGTCACGTCGTACAGGAGATCCCACGCGGTGCGACCCGGCCCGACGATCGGGCGGCGCACACCGAAGAACTCCAGCCACGACACCACCACGCGCGCCAGCAGCAGCAGCGTGGCAACCCAGAGCGCGATGCAGATGAGCCCCGTCATCGAGCGGGAAGGCTAGCAGCAGAACTGGGCCGGGCCGCTCGGCGGCCCTCGGCTTGTCCTCGGTGCTCAGAACTGGTTGTAGAACATGCCGCCGGCGATCTTCTCGCGTTCCTCCGCCGACACCTCGACGTTCGCCGGGGTCAGGAGGTAGACGCGGTTGGCCACCAGCTCGATCTTCCCGTCGAGGCCGTACACGAGTCCCGACGCGAAGTCGACGAGCCGCCGTGCGATCGGATCCTCGGTGCTCTGGAGGTTCATGATCACGGCCGTGCCCTCTTTGAAACGGTCTGCGACGTCGCGAGCCTCGTTGAATCGCCTGGGCTCCGACTTGTGGATCGCCGACGGACCGGCGGCCGTCCTCGGAGCTGCGATCGTCCGGACGATGCCCTCGGATCCCGCCGGCATGTCACGGACCGGTTGGGGACGCATCTGACGCACGGGCGCGGGTTGCGCGTCGGAGTACTCGTCGACGAAGTCCTCTTCATCCTCGACCAACCCCAGGTAGTTGAGGGTCTTCTTCCACACGCCGGCCATCCCCTTGTCCTCCCGCTCACGGCGCGGGTCGTTCCCGTGTGCCCGATACGGCTCGGGGACCGAACAACGCCGTTCCGATGCGCACCATCGTAGCGCCTTCCTCGATGGCGACCTCGTAATCCAACGACATCCCCATCGAGAGTTCCAGCACGTCGGGGGAGGTTCTTCGGATCCGATCCCGGAGCTCTCGGAGCCGGACGAACCACGGCCGGGCCTCCTCCGCGGTCGGAGTGAGCGGGGGGATCGTCATCAGCCCTCGGAGGCGGAGGCCTTCGAGGGCGGCGACGAGGTCGGCCGTGAGGGGGGCGCGCTCGGGCGGAACGCCCGAGCGCGACCCCGTGAAGTCCACCTCGATCAGCACATCGAGGACGCGTCCGGAACGGGCCGCACGCCCGGCGAGCCGGCGTGCGGCCCGTTCCCCGCCGACGGTCTGCACGACGTCGGCCGCGTCGGCCACCCGATGCGCCGTGCCCGCCTGGAGCGCCCCGATGTAGTGCCAACGCACGTGGAGTTCCGGGAGCGCTGCTTGCGACGAACGGAGCTCCCGGACGTAGTTGTGCCCGATCGATCGGACCCCGGCTTCCGCGACCCAGGCGATGGGCTCGGGCGGGACCGTCTTCGCGGCGGCGACGAGCTCGATGGTGGCGGGATCGCGACCGGCGCGCTCCGCCGCGCCCCGGATCGCCTCCTGGATCGCGCGGACGTTGGCCGTGACCTCGGCGCGGGACGCTGACATGTGCCGGAGCATAGAGAGGGGGCGAGGACGGCTCCGGGCCAAGAGGCGGGGGAAGGGCGCCTCTTCGCTCGAGCCTCCCCGCCCCCACTCGCGCGCGGGGCCGCGCGAGGCGGCGGGTTGCCGCTAACTCTTGAGGAAGTCCGGGATGTCCAGATCCTCCTCGGCGTCGAAGGAGACCGACGCGGGCGCGTCCTCGGTGGCGAACACGTCCGCGTCGTCGTCCTGCAGGAGCGACGGGAGCGCGGCGTCCTCACGCCCGCCAGTCCTCACGGGCTCCTCGAGGAGCCGCGACAACCGGCTCTCGAACCGGTTGTCGCCGGCCGGGCTGATCTTGTCGAACCCGGCCGCGACGACGGTCACGCGCACCTCTTCGCCGAGGGCATCGTCGACGACCGCGCCGAAGATGATGTTGGCGTCCGGATGGGCGACACGGGTGATAGCGTCGGCCGCCGCGTTGACCTCGTGCAAGGTGAGATCCGTGGGGCCGGCGATCGAGAGCAGGACGCCCTTGGCACCGTCGATCGATGACTCGAGCAGCGGGCTCGAGATGGCGGACTTCGCGGCCTCGGTCGCCCGATCCGCGCCCGACCCGATCCCGATCCCCATGAGCGCCGACCCCGCGCCGGACATCACCGACTTGACGTCGGCGAAATCGAGGTTGATGAGACCGGGGGTCGTGATCAACGACGTGATCCCGTCGACACCTTGATAGAGCACCTGGTCGGCCATGCGGAAAGCTTCGATCATCGGCATGTTGGGATCGGCCACCTGAAGCAGCCGGTCGTTCGGGACGACGATCAGGGTGTCGACTGCCTTCTTGAGCTCCGTGATGCCGACGTCCGCCTGGGTCGCGCGCTTGCGTCCCTCGAACCCGAAGGGCCGCGTCACGACGCCGATCGTGAGCGCGCCGAGGTTCCGAGCGATCTCGGCGACGATCGGCGCGCCGCCGGTGCCGGTCCCACCGCCTTCACCGGCGGTGATGAAGACCATGTCCGCACCCTTGAGGATCTCCTCGATCTCGTCGCCGTGTTCGTTGGACGCTCGCTGTCCGACATCCGCGTCGGAGCCTGCGCCGAGGCCGCGGGTCGTCTCGCGGCCGATGTCGAGCTTCACCTCTGCATCGGACATCAGGAGCGTCTGGGCATCGGTGTTGACGGCGATGAACTCGACGCCCCGGAGGCCTGCCTCGATCATCCGGTTCACCGCGTTCACGCCGCCGCCGCCGATCCCTACGACCTTGATGACCGCGAGGTAGTTCTGGGGAGCGTCCATCTGTCTCATTCCTCCGAGTGAGCGAGCACTCTCCTACCTGGGGAAACGCCGTTCGTCATCCAACAGACCTAACTATCTAGTTGAACGTGATTGTTGACTCCACCTACAGTCAACGTCGCGACAGTACTGAAAAGCGCAGGTGCCGTCAAGCGTGCGTCTCTCGCTTAGCTGCACACCGGAAGAACGCGGATCCGTCACGCTGACGGCGTGATGGTCTCGCCGCTCTGCAGCGTCGCGCTCGGAGCCTCCGGGACGGTCAGGTCGATATCCGCCAGCGCCACGTGCTCGCGCGCGCCCCACGCCAGGACCGAGCGGAGGGCGGCCGCTTTCGCGAACTGATCGCCCGCTCCCCCGTAATGCACGGTGAGCCCTCCGGCAAGGTCCATCACGAGCGCTCCGGTCGGCTCCGCGATCACGGCGGAAACGCGAGCGCGCACGACCGGGGGCATCGCATCGAGCGCCCCGGCGGCTGCCGTGCGGTCGTCGTTCGTGAGCTCACCGACGGAGGCCCGGATCTCGGGAAGACCCGCGGTGGCCGCTCCCGGCAGCACGATGCCGTCCCCGGCGATGACGGTTGCGTTCGTTCCGACGAGGGCCTGCGCGATCGGCGTTCGCTCCTGCACCGTGATCACGACCGACCCGGGAAGGTGCCGCTCGACCGTCGCGGAGCGGATCCATGGATCGGCCTCGAGCGCGGTCACGATCGAACCCGCGTCCAGATGGAAGACGTTCGTTCCCGACCCGATGCCCGCACGGGCGACGACCTCGCGGGGCCGGAGGCTCATCGTCCCCTCCACGCGGATGTCTCGCAGCCGGAACAGCGGCGTGTAGGTCGCCGCCGCGAACCCGGCGAGCAGCAGGACCGGGAGCGCGACGAGGGCGACGGTCTTCGCCCAACGGGCCGCGTGATCACGCGGCATCGCCGTCGAACCTCCCGACGAGGCGTACCTCGGGCTCGAGCTCGACGCCGGCCGAGCGCCTGACCCGCTCTTGGATCAGACGGATCAGCGCCAGGACATCCGTCGCGGTGGCTTCGGGACCGGCCACGATGAAGTTCGCGTGCTTCGTCGACACGGCCGCGCCTCCGACCAGCGTCCCCTTCAGCTCCGCCGTTTCGATCATCGCCGCGGCGTGCCCGCCGGGCGGGTTCTTGAAGACGCTCCCGCAGTTCGGTTCGGCGAGCGGTTGGGTACGCCTGCGCCATGCTCGCGCGCGTTCCATCGATGCGCGGATCGCGTCCGGGGGACCGGGCCGGAGCGCCAGGGTAGCGGCGGTCACGATCGCGTCCTCCGGGAGCGCCGATCGCCGGTAGGAGAAGGCGGCCGCCTCCGCGGGGAGCGAGACCGCCTGGCCATCGCCGACCCGGTAGATCTCGATGCGGCGCACGATGTCGCCGATCTGACCGTCGTGCGCCCCCGCGTTCATCGTGACGGCGCCGCCCAACGTCGCAGGGATGGCGACGCCGAACTCGAGTCCGCTGAGACCATGACGGAGCGCCACCCCCGCGAGCGCCGGCAGCGGCATCGCGGCACCCGCGCGAACCTCGTCCTGATCTCGTGCCGCCCACCGATATCCCTTCCCGAGCCGAAGCACGAGGCCGGGGAATCCCTCATCGGACACGAGGACGTTCGAACCTTTCCCGATGATCGTGAACGGGATCGCCGTCTCGCCGACCGCGCGGCGCACGGTTGCGAGATCCTCCTCGCGCTCGGGCTCCAGGTACAGGGCCGCGGCGCCGCCAACCCGGAACGTCGTGAGCGGCGCGAGCGGAACGCGCGTCCGCACGCGATCCCCGCACCCTTCGCGGAGGATCCGGAGCGCCGCCTCGAGGTCGGTGCTCACGCCACGCCCTCCGCTCGCCGAACCCGATCCGCGATCCGTCCCCGGACCGCATCGCCGAGCATCCAGACGTCTCCGCACCCCATCGTCACGACCAGGTCACCTTCGCGCACCTCTCGTCCGAGGAACGTCACGACGTCGGACCGGTGCGGCAGATAGACGGTCCGCAGCCCTGGGGAAGCGAGCTGGACCCCGTCGACGACCAGCTTGCCGGTCACGCCGGGGATCGGGTCTTGCGCGGCCCCGTACACGTCCGTGACGACGACGAGATCCGCGCGCGAAACGCTCGCGCCCAGCTCGCGCCACAGCGAGCGGACCCTCCAATAGCGATGCGGCTGCACGAGCGCGATCAGGCGCCGAGGTGCGCGCCGCCGGGCCGTCTCGACGGTCACCTCCATCTCGGTCGGCGTCTGCCCGTAGTCGTCGAAGAACTCGGCCCCTCCCGCATCCCCTCGGTGTTCGAACCGCCGATGGACGCCTTCGAACCCCGCGAACGCCTCCGCGGACACGGCGGCCGGGACGCCGGCGAGCCGGGCGACGGCGATCGCGGCGGCGGCGTTCAGCAGGTTGTGCGGCCCGTCGACCCGAAGTATGAGCGCGACCTCCGCGTCGTCGACGCGCACGGTGCCGCGAGCACCGTCCGGACCGAGGGAGTCCACGCGCAGCTGGAGGTCACACCCGGACGAGGAGCCGTACGTCGTGGCGCGGACACCCGCGCGCGAGAGCGCCCGCTCGAGCGAGCGGTCGTCCCCCCACGCGACGACGTGATCGCAGCGGGCCGCGAACTCCGCGAACGCGTCCTCGATCTCCTCGAGACCGCCCGGGTAGAAGTCGAGATGATCGGCGTCGAGGTTCGTGATCACCCCGACCCACGGAGGGATCGTCAGGAAGGAGCCGTCGCTCTCGTCGGCCTCGAACACGAATAGATCCCCGGTCCCGTGCCGGGCGCCGCTGCCGCTCTCGTTCAGATCGCCGCCGATCAGCTCCGTTGGATCGAGACCCGCCGCCTCAAGCGCGGTCGCGACGAGCGAGGTCGTGGTGGTCTTGCCGTGGGCACCTGAGATCGCGACGGTCCGGTGCCCGCGGGCGAGCGCGCCGATCGCCTGTTGCCGCTTCCAGACGGGCACCCCGGACCGCGCGGCCGCCACGACCTCGGGATTGTCGTCCCGGATGGCGCTGGAAACGACGACGACGTCCGGCGAGCCGAGGAGCGCCGGATCGTGACCGACGTGGATCCGCACGCCGAGCGACCCGAGCTCCCTGAGATACACCGAATCCTTCACATCCGACCCGGAGACCGCGACCCCGCGTGCCACGAACAACCGCGCGAGGTTCCGCATCCCCGCGCCCCCGATCCCGAGGAGATGGACGGAACGCACGCCATCGATCGAAGGGATCGGCAGCGTCGGGATCGACCCTTCGGGTGGGGTCCAGAACCGCCACCGGCCGACCGAGCCGTTCACCTCCTGCCACCTCCCGCCGTCTCGGCGACGAGATCGGCGAGCCGAGCGTCTGCGTCCGGCCGGGCCCACCGCGTCGCGGCCTCGGCCATCGCTGCGCGTCTCGGATCGTCCTCCACGAGCCCGACGATGCGGCGAGCGAGGGCGTCCGCCGTCAGGTCAGGTTCGATGGCGACCTCCGCAGCCCCGGCCTGCTCGACCTCCCGCGCGTTCGCTTCCTGATGATCCTCCGTCGCGTGCGGGTACGGGACGAGGATCATGGGCACCCGGCACGCCGTGAGTTCCGCGATGTGTCCGGCGCCCGCACGCGAGACCGCGACGTCCGCGATCGCGAGGGCGAGCTCCATCCGGTCGATCGCCCCGACGACGCGCACGACCAAGCGGCCTCCAGGGAGGTCCGCGAACCCGGCCTCGTGCGCCGGGCCGGTCGACAAGAGGATCTGGAGGTCGCCGCGATCCGTGAGGATCGCGGCGACCTCCCGGGTGAGCTCGTTCAGCCGGAGCGCTCCCTGGCTCCCGCCCAGCACGATGATCGTCCGTCGTCCGTCCTCGAGTCCGAACACCGCGCGCGCCTCCTTCGCGAGCTCGGCGCGCCGCTCCGGCACCGAGGCGATCGCCGGACGGATCGGGTTCCCGGTGCGTTCGACGCGTACCCGGGCGGGGAACCAGGCTCGCGTCGCGTCGAACGTCACGGCGACCGCCGATGCCCACCGCGCCGCGATCCGGTTGACGGCGCCCGGGACGCTGTTGGGTTCGACGAGCACGAGCGGCCGGCGCGCCCGGCGCGCCGCGAGCGCAGCGGGCGCGCTCGCGTACCCGCCGATGCCGACGACGGCATCGGCGTGCGTCACCACCGGGCGGCACCTGCGAGCGGACCGAAGCGTCGTGGCGAGCGCTCGGATCGAGCGCATCGATACCCGATCCTGCGCCGAGACGACGCGGAGCCCCGCGAAGGGGTATCCCGCCGCGGGGACGAGCTCCGATTCGGGTCCGTCGGAGGAGCCGAGGAACGTCACGATCGCCCCGTGCCGTTCGCGGAGCGCATCCGCCATCGCCAGGGCCGGGTAGACGTGACCGGCGGTCCCGCCCCCCGCAACCACGATGTTCACCGGGCTGCTTTCCCCGAGCGACGGCGGCGCAGGCCGCCTCCGTTCGAGCGAGCGACGCTCGCCAGGACACCGATCCCGGCGAGTGTCACGACGAGGGCCGAGCCACCGAAGGAGACGAGCGGGAGCGGCACGCCGGTGATGGGCAACAGGCCCGTCACCGCGCCCAGGTTGATGACGGCTTGCACGCTGATCCACGCGATCACGCCGGCGGCGAGGAGCCGCTCGAACGTGTCGTGCGCGTGGATCGCGATCCGCACGCCCGCCCAGACGAGCACGCCGAACGCGATCAGGACGACGAGCGCCCCGAGCAGCCCGAGCTCCTCCCCGATCACGGCGAAGATGAAGTCGGAGTGCGCGTTCGGGAGGAAGTCCCACTTCGCGCGGCTCGTGCCCAGCCCGGTGCCGAACCATCCCCCCGACCCGATCGCGATCAGCCCTTGGATCAACTGGTAACCCGACTTCTTCGGGTCGGCCCAAGGGTCGAGCCACGACTCGAAGAATCGCGTCCGCCGATACGCCTCGCCGAAGATCAGGTACCCGACGCCGACCGCACCGATCGCACCGCCGACGAAGAGGTAGCGCAGCCGGACGCCGGCGATGAACAGCAAGACGAAGACGGTCGCGCACAAGATCATGGTGGTTCCGAGATCGCGCTGCAGCAGGCCCAGGGTCGCGACGACCACCACGATCGGCGCGAGGGGGATCAGGAGCTGTCCGAGATCGTGCAGCTTTCCCCACTTGTTCGACAGGATCGTCGCCGTCGTGGCGACGAGGCCGAGCTTCGCGAGCTCCGACGGTTGCAGGGTCACGGGCCCCAGGTCGATCCACCGCGATGCTCCGTAGAACGCCGTGCCGGAGGTCGGGTGCGCCGCGATCGTCATGAGGACGGCGGCCACCCCGAGGAGAGGGAATCCCAGCATCTTCCATCGTCGCGGCGGGAGTCGAGCGAGCAGGACGGCCACGACCACCCCCACCACCGCGTAGAGCACCTGGCGTTCGAAGTACCAGAAGCTGTTTCCCCCGTAGCCTTGCGCGGCCGACACGGATCCCGCGGAGAGCACCATCACGAGCCCGACCGCAGTGAGGAACCCCGCCGAGGAGAACAGGAGGGCGAGGTCGACGCGCGCGAGCCGGGCCCCCTCTATGGCGCCGGGACGCCGATCGCTGGGGACGAGACGCAAGGAGGGTCGGGCCGGTGGGTCACCACGGGATGCCCGGCGGGGCTTCATGGCTCCGGATCGACGTTCAGCCATCGAGGCGCACTCCCCGAGCGATCGAGCGGGCCGCGATGGCGAACCGCTCGCCACGTTCGCGGTAATCGTGGAACTGATCCCAGCTCGCGCACGCCGGCGCGAGCAGCACCACCCCGGGTCGTGGGGCCAGCTCGAACGCCGTCTCGGTCGCCCCTTCGATCGACCCCGCCCGGAGCACGACCGCGAGACCGTCGAACACGCCCGCGAGCGCGTCCGCGCTCTCGCCCAGGACGACCACCGCTGCGAGCCGGCCCGCGCGTGTCGCGAGCGGCGAGAGATCCTGGCCTTTCGATCGGCCCCCCGCGATCAGGACCGCATCGTTGACGCCGTCGATCGCCGCGATCGCGGCATGGACGTTGGTCGCCTTCGAGTTGTCGACGAACCGCACGCCATCGGCTTCCGCGACCGTCTCCCCGCGGTGATGCTCGGGCGCGAAGCCCGCCAACCCGTCGCGGACCGCGGGAGCCGTGACGCCGAACGCGAGCGCGGCCGCCGCTGCCGCCGCGGCATCGGCGCGGTACCCCGCCCGCTCCCCGTCGATCCGACCGAGCTCCTCGGACCCGTTCACCATCGCGAGCAGGGTGCCGTCACGGTAGCCGACCTCGTCCGGCCCGGGATCGTCCGAACGGAACCAGACCACACGGCAGGGCGCCTCAGCTGAGACACGCGCGGCTCCGTCGTCGTCGCGATCGCCGACGTGGACGTCGCCGGGGCTCGTTTGCCGGGCGTAGATGCGACGCTTGGCCTCCACGTACGCGTCGAAGGATCCATGCCAGTCGAGATGGTCGGGCGCGAGGTTGAGCAGCACCGAGACGCGAGGGTGCAGGGACTCCTGGTCCGCGAGCTGGAAGGACGAGGCCTCGACGACCAGCACGTCATGTTGCTCGAGCGCCGCGGTCGGGAACGGCCTGCCGATGTTGCCGCAGGCGACGGCGTCCAGTCCACCGGCACGCAGACACGCCGCGATCATCCCCGACGTCGTCGTCTTGCCGTTCGTTCCGGTCACCGCGAGGTACGGGACCCGGACGAGCCTAGCCCCCAGCTCCAGCTCTCCCCAGACCGGGAGGTCGCGCTCGCGCGCCCATCTCCGCACCTTGGCCGATGGCGGGATCCCGGGACTCGTCACGACGAGCGTCGCCCCGTCGAAATGGGAGCGGTCGTGACCGCCGGCGAGAACCTCGACCCCGAGCGCCTCGAGCGCGCCGAGATCCCCGAGCTGCTCGCGCGAGCGAACCTCCGTGATCACCACGGAAGCGCCCTCGCGCGCGAGCGCACCGGCCGCCGCGATCCCCGCGACCCCGGCCCCGATCACCACCACACGCTCGTCGGAGAACGTCCCGCTCACGACGTCTCCTTCACGCGCGGGGTGCGCATCGTCCTCATCCCAACCCTCCCCGTGCGATGAAATCGGCGTAGAACAGACCGATCCCGACCGCCGAGCAGAGCCCCGCGACGATCCAGAACCGAACGATCACGGTGAACTCGGGCCAGCCGGCGAGCTCGAAATGGTGATGGATCGGCGACATGCGGAAGACGCGACGGCCGAACCCACGGAACGAGATCACCTGCGCGATCACCGAAAGCGTCTCCAGCACGAAGAGTCCTCCGATGATCACGAGCAGGATCGCGGTGTTCGTCACGAGCGCGAGCGCGCCGAAGAGCCCGCCCAGAGCGAGCGACCCCGTGTCGCCCATGAAGATGCGCGCGGGAGCGGCGTTCCACCAGAGGAACCCGGTCGCGGCGCCGGTCATCGCGGCCGCGACGATCGCCGCGTCCTGCAGGTCCACCCCGTTCACTGCGTAACACCCCTGCGCGCCCTGCACCAGGATGCACGTATGGCGGAACTGCCAGAACGAGATGAAGACGTACGCGCTGCACACCATGATGGACGAACCTGCGGCCAGACCGTCGAGTCCGTCCGTGAGGTTCACCGCGTTCGACGAACCGGTCAGCACGAGGAACGCCCACAGGTAGAACAGGAGGCCGAGCGCGATCGACGACGGTCGGATGAAGGACAGGTGCGTGGTGATCCCCGGGTGCCCCACGTGCGTCACGAGCATCGCGAAGGCGAGCGACACCAGCGCGGTGCCACCGAACTTCTGCGCCTTCGTCAGACCGAGCGAGCGCTGCCGGCGCACCTTCATGAAGTCGTCGAGGAACCCGACGACGCCGAAGCCCACCGTGGCGAACACGAGCGCGACCCCCGTGACGGTGAACCGCTGCGCCGTGACCCGAGACGCGAGATAGCCCAGACACAGACCCGCGATGATCACGATCCCGCCCATCGTGGGTGTCCCCATCTTCTCGAAGTGGGTGTGGGGCCCGTCCTCGCGGATCCGTTGCCCCCACCCCAAGACGCGGAACGCGCGGATCGCGGCGGGCGTGCCGAGCAGCGCCACCGCCAGCCCCACCGCGGCGGCCACGAGGATCGAGATCACCGCAGCGCCTCCGCGAGCGTCTCGAGCCCGACGATCCGCGAGCCCTTCACGAGCACCAGATCGCCGCGCCGGATGTGGGCACGGACGTCTTCGAGCGCGGCATCGACATCGTCGTAGCTGGCGACGGCGTCCGGCTCGAACCCCTCGCGTAGACCGGCGGCCGCGATCGCCTTCGCGTCGGTCCCCACCGTGATCAGCCGATCGACGCCCAGCCGCGCGGCGAGCTCGCCGGCCCGCTCATGCTGTTCCGGGCCGATGTCGCCCAGCTCCGCCATCTGTCCCAGCACCGCGACCACGCGCCGATCACCGGCCATCACCGTCGCGGTCTTCAATGCGGCCGCCATCGACTCCGGGTTGGCGTTGTAGGCATCGTTGAGGACGGTCACGCCTCCGGGCGTCTGGAAGGCCTCCATGCGCCAGCGCGACACCGTGGCCCGGGCGAGCGCCTCGGCGCATGCCTCGAGGGGAACACCGAGCTCCACCCCGACCGCGGCGGCCGCGAGCGCGTTGCCGATCATGTGCTCGCCGGGGACCGCAAGCGTGACGCGCTCGCGGCCGCCGCCGGCGGCAAGGTCGAACGTCGGTCGGCCGTCGCGCCCGATCCCCACCCCTTCGGCGCGCACGCTCGCCCCCTGGGCGCGCCCGAACGTCACCACCCGCGCGTGCGCACGGCCCGCGAACCCGGCGACGACGGGGTCGTCCGCGTTCAGCACGAGCACCCCGTCGCGATCCATCGCGTCGACGGGTTCGGCGGAGGCGCGGACGATCGCGTCCCAGGAGCCGAAGATCTCCATGTGGGCCACGCCGACGTTCGTGATGACGACGGCGTCGGGTTGGGCGATCGGCATCAGCACCGTCACGTCGCCGGCACGCCGCGCACCGAGCTCGGCGACGATCACTTCCGTGTCCGGCGGCGCCCCCAGGAGCGTCAGCGGCACGCCGATCTCGTTGTTGAACGATCCCGGACTCGCGTGCACCTGGAACCGCGTCGAGACGACGGCCTCGGTCATGTCCTTCGTCGACGTCTTCCCGTTCGCTCCCGCGACCGCGACGACCGTGCCGTCGAACCGTCGCCGCTCGTCCGCGGCGAGGCGAACCAGCGCATCCGCGGGCGAGGAGACCTGGACCTTCGGCGCCGGAGCATCCGCCCCGTGGCGCACGAGGACCGCGGAGGCGCCGCGGGCGAACGCGTCCTGGACGAACCGGTGCCCATCCGTCCGTTCGCCGGCGAGGGCCACGAACAGCGCTCCCGGACCCGCCTGCCGCGAGTCGATCGTCACGGAGGAGATGTCGATGTCGTCCCCGGCGAGCTCACCCCCGACGGCGGCCGCGACGCTCGCGAGCGGCCGCGGCTTCACGCCCCCTCCAGAAGCGAGCCGAGCTCGTCCCGGGCGATCGACCGGTCGTCGAACGGCACCGTGGTTCCGGCCACCTCTTGGTAGGACTCGTGGCCCTTTCCGGCGATCACCACGATGTCCCCCTGGTGCGCCTCCCGGACGGCCAGGCGGATCGCGGCACGCCGGTCGGGCTCGACGACGTAATCCCCGCCGCCGGCGACCGCCCCGGGGACGATCTCCTCGATGATGACCAGCGGGTCTTCGGAACGGGGGTTGTCCGTGGTGATCACCGTGAGATCCGCGGACGACGTGGCGGCCTGCCCCATGGGAGCACGCTTCGCGGGGTCGCGGTCGCCGCCACAACCGAACACGACGATGACGCGGCCGGCGGCCAGCGAGCGTGCGCCCCGGAGCACGACCCGGATGCTATCCGGCGTGTGCGCGTAGTCCACCACCACCAGGAACTCTTGTCCTGCATCGATCGTCTCCATCCGACCGGGGATGTCGCGCACCCCCCGGAGCGCACGCGCCGCCGTCTCGAGCGAGATCCCCACCTCCCGGGCCGAGCCCATCGCGGCGAGGCAGTTCCACACGTTGAAGCGTCCGCGGAGCGTCGAGCGGACCTCGACCCCCTCCACCCGGAAGGAGATGCCACCAGCGTCCACAGCCACGTCGAGCGCCCGGAGGTCGGCATCTCGATCGATCGCGTAGGTCACCACGGGGATCGCTGCTCGCCGGATGAGGCGACGCGCCGAGGGATCGTCGGCGTTGAGGACCCCCCGCGCGGCATGGTTCGGCGTGAAGAGGTCCGCCTTGGTATCCAGGTACCGCTGCATCGTTCCGTGGTAGTCGAGGTGGTCATGGGAGAGGTTCGTGAAGACCGCCACGTCGAACATCACGCCGCCGACCCGCTGCTGGGCAAGCGCATGCGACGACACTTCCATGGCGACCGTGCCGACGCCCGCCGCACGCATCCGCGCGAGCAGTCGATGCAGGTCCGGCGCCTCGGGTGTGGTCCGCGCGAGCTCGACCGGGTTGCCATCGATCCGCGCCCCGTTCGTCCCGATGATGCCTGCGCGCGCGCCGCCGGCACGGATGATGGCTTCGAGGAGGTACGTGGTCGTCGTCTTGCCGTTCGTCCCCGTGATGCCGATCGTCGTCAGCGCCTCGGCCGGCCGGCCGAAGACCACCGACGACATGGGCCCGATCGCTCCGCGTACCGACGGAACCAACGCTTGCGGAGCGTCCAACGGCAACCATCGCTCCACGACGATCGCGCCCGCACCGGCGGCGACCGCCTCCGGGGCGAAGCGGTGTCCGTCGACGTGATCACCGACGATGCAGAAGAAGAGCGAATCCGGCGCCACCGCCCTGGAGTCGTACGAGGCGTCGGTGAGGAAACGCCCATCCTCACCTCGTACGTCTGCTCGGACCGCGCCCGCCGCGTCGCTGAGCGTGACGGCGAGAAGGGGAAGCTCCACCGCCGGCGAGCCTACACGCCGACCGGTGCGGTCATGGCACGGGCATCGCGTGCGGAGGCAGCGACACGGCGGGCGCGGCCTCGATCCCCAGCCGTTGGATCGCGTAGCGGGCGACCTCTTGGAAGACCGGCGCAGCGGCGACACCGCCGAAAACGGTCCGTGGCTCATCGATGATCACGGCGACGACGACGCGTGGCCGAGATGCGGGAAGGAAGCCGATGAACGAGGCGACGTATCGACTGACGTAGTGGCCGTTGGGGTCCAGCTTCTTCGCGGTCCCGGTCTTGCCCGCCACCTGATATCCCGCGATCTGCGCTCGGTCGCCGGTCCCGTCCTGCACGACGTACGCGAGCATCTGCGTCAGGGTCCGCGTCGTGGACGGTCGCAGCACCCGCCGGGTGATCGGTGAAGGTGCATCGTGACGAACGCCGTCGGGTCCGATCGTCGAGTCGATCAGTCGCGGCTGCACCCAGGTTCCGCCGTTGGCGATCGTCGCGTAGACGCTCGCCATCTGGAGCGGCGTGACGGCCACGCCGGCGCCGAACGATACCGTCGCTCGTGTGAGATCGGACCATGGCGCGGGCGGCATCAGCCCCGCCGCTTCGCCCGGGAACCCGACCCCGGTCGGGGTTCCGTAGCCGAACCGCGTGAAGATCTGCTGCATCGTCTGATTCCCGGTCCGATCCGCGACCAGCGAAGCGCCGACGTTGCTCGAGGGCGCGATGATGTCGCCGAGCGTCATCGTCTCCGTGGGGTGGGGCTCGGCGTCGTGGATCGTGTAGCCCTCGACCTGGCGCGTTCCGGGGACCTCGAACCGCTCCGTCGGGGTGACGGCACCCGATTCCAAGGCCGCCGCCGCCGTTATCGTCTTGTTGACGCTGCCCGGCTCCCACGTGTCCGTGACCGCCCGGTTCACATACCGCGTGCTGTCGAAGGAGGCGAACGAGTTCGGATCGAACCACGGGTAGGAGGCCATCGCGTAAACGTCACCGGTGTGAGGATCGAGGACGACGATCGTTCCGCCCTTCGCACGGTTCTGCTGGACGGCCGTCCGCAGGTACTCCTGAGCCTGGAACTGGAGATCTCGGTCGATGGTGAGGACGACGCTGCTCCCCGGTTGGGGGTCTTGGACGACCTGTCTGCCCCCGGCGATCTCCTGGCCTTGGGCGGAGAGCTCGACGGTGCGCTCTCCTGGCGAGCCCGCCAAGAGCTGGTCGTACTGGCGCTCGAGCCCGGTGGTCCCGACCCCGTCGATGTTCACGAACCCCAGGACCTGGGGCGCCACGGGCCCCGCGGGGTAGTAGCGCTTCGCCACCGGCAGGAGACCGATCCCGGGCAGGTGGAGGTCCGCGACGTGTTGCGCGACGTCGAGGTCGACCTGGCGTTCGATATAGGCGAACGTTCCCGGCGAGGACAACGCCGCCCGGACGGCCTTGTCTCGGAGCCCGAGCACCGGTACGATCTGCGCCGCTTCGGTCGCCGCGTCGACCACGAGGCTCGGGTTCGCATAGATGTCGCGCGCGTCGAGGGTCAGGGCCATCGGCACGCCGCTTCGGTCCAGCATCTCTCCGCGAATGGCCGGAAGGGCTTCGTTGTGCACGCGCTGGGTCGATCCGAGCTCCGCGTAGGTCCCCGATTCGCGCACCTGGAGCACGGCGAGCCTGATCACGATGCCGCCTATCGCGAGCATCACGGCAACGAGCACGACCACCAGACGATGCACGGGCGGGCGCTTCACGCGCCGAGTCCCGACGGATCCGACGGGACCCGGATGATCACCACGCGCTGGGGCATCACCATCCCTTCCTTCCGTGCCCACCGGATCACGCGCGACGGCGCGGAGGCCGCGGCCACGTCCTCCCGGAGCGACTGCTGGCGCTGGGTGAGCGAGCCGAGCTGCTGGCGAAGGTCGTCGGCACGGAAGCTGGCCTGGACCGCAAGCGCCGAGAGCGACACGATCCCGACGACCATCGCGGTGACGATGACGGCCGTCATGACCCAGAACGGGGGGGTCCCGCGACGCGCCCGCACCCGATGGTGCGGGGAAGGGATGGCGCGCGGGCGCGCCGCGGGGGTGCGGGAGGGGTCCGCACGCTTCGGGATCGGAGAGGGCAGGCTGCGGGCCGGGGCGCTCATGCTGCTTCCCTGGCCACTTGCCGGGTGGAGCGCTCGGCCGCGCGCAGCTTGGCGCTCCGGGCGCGGGGGTTGCGCCCCCGCTCCGCCGCGCTCGCTACGAGCGGCTTCTTCGTGATGACGTGCAGACGATCGTCATCGCGGAACGAACGCTTCACGATGCGGTCCTCCAAGGAGTGATAGGAGATGACGACCACGCGGCCACCGGGCTCGAGGAGCCCCGCCGCGGGAGGCAGGGCCGCGGTGAGCTCCTCGAGCTCCCGGTTGACCGCGATGCGGAGCGCCTGGAACGTGCGTCTCGCGGGGTGGGGGCCCCCCGGGCGCTTCCCGACGGCGCTCACGATGATGCCGGTGAGTTGATCGGTCGTTCGGATCGGACGCCGGCGGACGATCGCAGCGGCGATCCGCCGCGACCGCGGCTCCTCACCGAGCCGGTAGATCAGATCGGCCAGCTCCCGCTCGGGGAGCCCGTTGACGAGGTCCGCGGCGCTTGGCCCCGCCACTGCTGCACTCCCCTCGCCCATCCGCATGTCGAGCGGTCCGTCCACGCGGTACCCGAACCCGCGGTCCGGACGGTCGAGTTGCATCGAGGAGACCCCGAGATCGAAGAGCACACCGTCGACCGGGCTGCCGACGACATCCTCGTCGACCTCGGAGAAGCGTGCTCCCACCAGCCGTACGCGATCACCGAACGCGCTCAACCGCTCGCGCGCGAGCGCCAAGGCCTCGGGATCACGGTCGACGCCGACCAGGCGGGCGACGCCGGCTTCAAGGAGGGCGGCGGCGTGCCCCCCGGAACCGACCGTCATGTCGACGACGGTCCGCCGACCCGCCAGGAGCTCGATCACCTCGGCCGTCATGACGGCCTCGTGTCCACCTTCGACCGCCACGTCACCCGACGTGCCCGACGAGCAGGCCGAACGCGATCGAGGCGAGGAGCGTCAGCGCGGTCATCCCGATCAGCGAGAGGCTCTGACGAACCTCGTCGCTCAATCTCCGTGGTTGTTCCATCGATCCCTGCCTCTCTCGATCAGGGGGCCGTGGTCAGCCCGTTCCCTTGCCCGGCTCCAGCGCCCCCGCCTGATACGCGCCTGCGTGAGCGGCCTCGTAGCGTTCGTAGCTGGTGCGGTCCCATATCTCCATCCGATCCCGTACGCCGAGCACGACGACGTCCTTGCGGATCCCCACGCGGTCCCGCAGACGTTGCGGGATCGTGAGGCGACCCTGCCCATCGAGCCTGGCTTCATCCGACGAGCCGAAGAACAATCGGCCGTACGCGCGACCGGCGGTGTCGGAAAGGGGGAACGCTGCGACCTCCTCGGATCGACGCTGCCACTCGGCGCCGGGGAAGACGAAGAGGCAGCCGTCTTGTCCGATCGTGAGCCACGCCCCATCGGCGAACGTCTCACGGAACCGAGCCGGCAAAGACACACGCCCCTTCGGGTCGAGTTGGTAGCTGTGCGTGCCGAGCAGTTCTGCCAAGCGTTCTCCCCTTTCCTCCACTTGGGCCCACGTTTATGCCACTCGCACTCCACCCGCGTCAACAAGAGTTGCGCCCGAACTGCTGTTCGAGCAGGCGCGACAGGACCCCATGCCGGAGCCAACTAAGCACTCAGCGCGCGTCACGCATCTGGAGGGGAGGGCGGGAGATCGGGAGATCCCGAGCCAGTCGGGATCACACGCCGAGGATCAGATCAGGTACGGCTCCCACCCGGGCTCGACCTGGCCCAGGGTCAGGCGGAAGCCGTCCGATGGAGCGAAGGGTTGGCGATGCAGATGGAAGCCCGCTTCTTGCGGCGTTCTGTCCATCTTCTTGGCGTTGCACCGCCGGCATGCGGCCACGACGTTCTCCCATACGTGGAGCCCACCTCGGGAACGCGGCAGCACGTGATCCAGGTTCTCGGCGGCAGACCCGCAGTACTGGCACTCCCACCCATCCCGAGCGAACACCGCGCGCCTCGTGAGCGGCGCGTGGGCGCGGAAAGGAACGTGAACGAAGTGACGGAGACGAACCACGGATGGGGCTTCCAACGCGATCCGTTCACTGTGGAAGATCGCGCCGTTCGACTGCACGACCTCGGCTTTCTCCTTGAGCACGAGCACGACGGCTCGCCTCGCGGGAACGACCGCGAGCGGCAATTCGGTCGCGTTGAGGACGAGGGCGCGTCCCATGGCGGTGAGTGTACGCGCTGCAGCCGGTTCGCCCGCCCCGCTCGCCGAGCGAATCACAACGTTGTAATCTTGGCGACGAGGGGCGGGGTGGCCGCGATGCCTGGAGTTGCGAACAGGGGCCGCGCGGGGCGTCCAGCGGCCAACCCCGCTCCTCCATCCCTTCCACTCCCGATCTCGTACACGTTTGCAGCGTCTCGTTGGTTCATGGTTCCGAGCTCCGATGGGCCTGGTCGGCCTATGGAACAGAACTACTGGGGGGCCGTACGATGAGTGTTCTGCCGAGCGGAGGTGCGGGGTTGGAGCTTCGTGAGCAAACACGCGAATGGGAGAGCTTCGGCGCCCGCTTCCGCCAGATCGAAGAGAACGTCGAGCGTGTCGTTCGAGGGAAGAACGCGGAGATCCGCCTAGCGCTCGTGGCGCTGGTCGCCGAGGGGCACCTGCTGATCGAGGACGTCCCCGGCGTCGGCAAGACGATGCTCGCGAAGTCGATCGCACGTTCGATCGACTGTTCGTTCCGCCGCATCCAGTTCACGCCGGATATGCTCCCGACAGACATCACCGGTGTGAACGTGTTCAACCAGGAGCGCGGCGACTTCGAGTTCCGCCCGGGAGCCGTGTTCGCGAACGTCGTGCTGGGCGACGAGATCAACCGGGCATCTCCGAAGACGCAGTCCGCACTGCTGGAATGCATGGAAGAGCGACAGGTCACGATCGACGCGGAGACGCACACCCTCGGGACGCCGTTCATGGTGATCGCCACGCAGAACCCCGTCGAGCACGAGGGAACGTATCCGCTCCCGGAGGCGCAACTCGACCGGTTCATGATGCGGCTGTCGATCGGCTATCCCAGCCTCCAGATCGAGTCGGAGATCCTCGAGACGCACAGCGCGGGCCAACCGCTCGGCGTGATCAGCAGCGTGACGGACGCGCAGGGCATCGGGGAGATGATCGAACAGGCGCGGCGGGTGCACGTCGCACCCACGATCCGCGACTACATCGTCCGGATCGTGGACGCGACCCGGAACCATCCGGACGTCTACCTGGGGGGAAGCCCCCGAGCCTCGATCATGCTCCTGCGGGCGGCGAGGGCGTACGCGGCGGCCGACGAACGCGATTACGTGATCCCGGACGACGTCAAGTTGCTGTGCGTCCCCGGGCTCGCGCACCGGATCATCGTGACGGCCGACGCCGTGATGACCGGGCGTTCGGCCTCGGTCGTGCTCCGGGAGATCCTCTCTCAGGTGGAGGTCCCGGTGGCGGAGCGCTCCTAAGATGTTCACGCCGCGCGGAGTGACCGTCTGCGTGGCAGGTGTCGCGATGTGGTTCGTCGCGCGGTTGATCGGTTCGGCGGGCCTGGAGGTCGTCGGCATCGGATTCGTGTTCCTTCCCGTCGTCGCTGGACTCTTCTTGCGCTGGACCGAGCGACGCGTGTCGGTCCGCCGGCGTCTATCTGAGGTGCGGGTCGGGCCGGGAACCCGGCTGACGGTGCAGCTCGACGTCGAGAATCGCTCGACCGCGCCGAGCTCGTTCCTGATGCTCGAGGACCAACTGCCTCCGACCCTCGGGCGCTCCGCTCGGCTGGTCGTCGCGAGCGTGCCCGGCCGCCGGGCACAACGCGTCTCCTACTCGATCCTCCCGCAGGTGCGGGGGCGCTACCGGATCGGTCCGTTGACGATCGACATCACCGATGCCTTCGGCCTCCGCCGGAAGCGCCTGGTCGTCGAGAACCGGGACGAACTACTGGTGACGCCCGAGATCGAGGATCTCTCCACCCCGCTGGACGCGGCCACGAGTCCGAATGCGGGAGCGGCCCGGGCGCGGCAGCTCCTCCGCACGGGCGAGGAGTACTTCACGATGCGCGCCTACCAGGAAGGCGACGATCTCCGACGGATCCACTGGCCGTCGGTCGCCCGGACGGGCGAGCTGATGATCAGGCAGAACGAGACCAGCAAGCGAGCGAACGGGTTGGTGTTCATCGACAATCGCGAAGCGGCCCTCGGCCGGTCGCACTCGGCGGCGTTCGAACGGGCGGTCTCGTGCGCGGCGAGCGTGGGGGCGCTCCTGGCCCGGAACGGGTTCGGCTTGCGGTTCGGAACCGCCGACGCGCCCGGCCTCGCGCTGTCCGAAGAGCGGTTCCTCGACGCGCTCGCGAGCGTCACCCACGGCAAGGGACCGTCGCTCTCGAGCGCCCTGACCAACCTTCGGGGCGCGGCGTCGGCCGACGCCTCGCTCGTGTTCATCGCCGCGCCGCCGGCGCCACAGGAGCTGCCGCAACTCGTCCGATCGGGGTCCGGGTTCGGCCCCAAGCTCGCGATCTTGATCCATCCCGCCGAGCCGGCGACCGCTCCGGCCAGCCGCCGGATGCAGCTGGAGGCTCGAGCGACCGAAGCCAGGCTCGCCCTTACCCGGGCGGGCTGGGATTGCCTCGTCTTGACCCCGTCGACGAAGTTGAGGGAACGATGGCACGTACCGCGGGAACGACTGCTCGCATCCAGCGTCTGACGGCCCTCGTCGCGATCGAGCTGGTCGCGCTTGCCGTTGGGTTCGCGTTCGGACGCGTGTTCATCGGGCACGGCGCCACGTACCGTCTGCTCGCGGTGAGCGTCGCCTCGGCGCTCGTGGCGTGGGCCTTCGAGCGCCGGAGCCTGCTCCTCGCGACCGCGGTGAGTGCGGTCCTGCTCGTCGTGGCGATCGGGATCATCGTCTTCCCGGCGACCACCTGGTTCGGCGCGCCGACCCTCGAGACCCTCCACCAGATGGGACACGCTGCCGCGCAGGTCGGCGAGGAGGCACGCATCCAGATCTCGCCCGCGCCGGCCAACGACTCCCTCATGCTCGCGGCCATCACGGCCGTCTGGGCCGCGGTCTTCTCTTGCTTCGCGCTCGCCTTCCGGGCGGGCAGCCCTCTGCTTTCGCTCGTTCCTCCGGTCGCGCTGGTCGCCTTCGCGGACAGCGTGCTCGACGGCGTGATCAAGCCGATCTACGGGGTGCTCTTCCTCATCGCTGCGCTGGCCATCGTGTTCGCCGACTCCCTCCGACGGATCCACGGGTGGGGGCCGGTCTGGAGTCCCCCCGGCGCGAGGAACCGTCTGCTGCCATCCGCAGGACGAGGCGCTCGCAGGATCGGCGCCGGTGCAGTCGTCCTCGCCGCACTGGCGCCCATCTTCGTGCCGGGGTTCGGCTCGAAGGCCGTGATCGATCTGTCGTCGATCAACGCCGACACGCGCGTCCACGTCAGTCCGCTCGTGGAGATCGGAGCCATCCTCAACCAGGGCGATCCCGTCGAGGTCTTCCAGGTCCAGTCCGACCAGCCCGCGTACTGGCGGATGGTCGGCCTCGATGTGCTCGACGACAAGGGACAGTGGTCCCCGGCATTCGACGAAGGGTCGGCGGTCCAAGAGGGACAGCAGCTCGCGACCGGCTTGCAGGGAACGACCATCACAGAGCGGTTCACGGTGACCAACGACCTGGGCTACACCTGGCTGCCGATCGCATACGAACCCAGTGTATTGGAGCAGGCGGAGGACTCGGTGACGTGGTTCGCGAGGTCGCAGACCATGACCGTCGCCGAGCCGCCCAACCGGGGTGCGACCTACACCGTCCAGTCCGTCTACCCCACGCCCAGCGCGCTCGAGCTCCAAGGGACCGCGGTGGGGTCGGCGGCCCAGTACCCGGACGAGACGACGCTCCCGGGAACGATCCCGCGGGAGATCAGGGATCTCGCCGAGAGATGGACACGCTACGACACGACGGTCTTCGACCGCGTGATGTCGATCCAGCGACACCTGACGGACCCGGCTGAGTACCGCTACGACACGACGGTCTCGTACGCGCCCACGATGCAAGGGTTGACGAACTTCCTCCTGGAGGGGAAGAGCGGGTTCTGTCAGCAGTTCTCGGCCGCGATGGCCGTGATGTTGCGTTCGCTCGGCATACCGGCCCGCGTCGCGATGGGATACGCGTCGGGGAGCCAGGTCGCAGCCAACACCTGGAGCGTCATGACCACCGATCTGCACGCCTGGGTCGAGGTGCCGTTCGAAGGATATGGCTGGCTCCCGTTCGAGCCGACCCCCGGGAAGTCGAACCCGGCGATGGTCACGTACATGAGCACGTCTCCGACGGGCGTGAACTGCGATCCGTCGGCGGGGAACTGCCCGGGCGTAGGGAACAAGAAGGATGGGGGGAAGACGCAGCCCCGCCACAAGGTGGCGCCCGGACGGGAGACGCGGCTCCCGATCGACCCAGGTGCGAACGCTCCCGGCGGTACGTCCGCTCGAAGCCCCGATCCCGGTCGCGTGCGCCCGACCGCGGTGCTCTTGGTGCTCGCGGTGGCCGCCGCACTGGTGCTCGTCGCCATCCCACTGATCCGTTGGTTCCGCAGACGTCGCAAGCTTCGCGATGCTGCGCGCGAACCACGGGCATTGATCCTGGCGACCTACGACGTGTTCTCGGAGCGAGCCGCCGACCTCGGGTTCGGTCGCGGACTGGGTGAGACGCCCATCGAGTATCGCCGGCGCGTCGAGGCGACCGACCTCCTCGTGGACGGGCATCTGGAGCGCTTGACCGGCACCGTGGTCCGCGCCGCGTACGCATCGCACGCTCCGAGCGACGACGACGCGTTGGATGCTGCCGCGGATGCCGACCAGATCATCCGCGATCTGCGACGCTCGACGCCGCTGCGACGCAGGCTGTTCGGTATCTACCGACGCGACTGAGCCATCACGAGCCCGTCGCCGTATGTGCCGCCGCCTCGCGAAGGCCCCGCACGAACCGGTCCCGATCCTCTTCGAAGGAACGGACGTTGGTGTGCACCGAGGTCGCGATGTCATCGATCGCGACGAAGAACGCCATCTGCCCTTCCTTCAGGGCGTCCATCACCTCGCCGTCGCGACGGCAGATCTTGAAGATCGACTGTCCGTCGGTGACGAGTCGGACCTCCGACAGGTGTCGGTCGAGACCTGCCTTCTTGTTGAGGAACTCCCACGACCGTCGCACCCGCTGCAACGACATCCCGCCGTCGATGAGCGATCGCACGACGCGGAGCGCAACGAGGTCGCGGAAGGAGTACAGCCGCGGCACGCCGGGGCGACCGCCGGTCCCTTGGACGGACGGTTCCACCAGTCCGATCTGGTCCCAATAGCGGAGCTGGCGTGACGAACATCCCGTGAATTTGCACGCTTGATGAGCGGTGAACCCCTCCATGCGGACGACGCCCCTTCGGTTCCTCTCTCCGACCCGACCACCGAAACATGGGCGGGCCGTCGGATCGGACGGGGAAGCATCTGCTTTCCGGCCTGACGGTCAGCGCCCGAGGAAGAGCGCTCGTTGTACACCTCGACGCGTGAGTGTGGCAACCGTCGAGCTAGTGGCACGTGAGAAATCATCCGCTCGGGCTAGATCGTCGCGGCCCGAACGCGACGCGTCAGGAGCGTCGGAACCGAGCGGCGATCCGTCCGATGAGCCCGGTCATGGAGAAGGCGCCTTCCTCCTGCATCGCGCGGATCTGATCGCGACCGAGCTGTCCGAGGTAGCGGTAGATCAGCAGCGCCGCGGACACCATCACGGCGAACCCGAGGAGCGCGATCCAGATGGATACCTGGATCAAGAGCAGCAGTGCGCATCCCAGCAGGAACCCGACGGCCGCCAGCCGGATCCCGCGCGTGTGGTGCGTATAGAGATCGGTGCGACCGACCTGCTCGACGAAGTTCGGGTCGTCTTCGGCGAGACGTCGCTCGATCTCGTCGAGGATGCGTTGTTCGTGATCGTTGAGTGGCATCCCGTGACCTCCGGTCGTGGGGGATCCGACCGCCATCACCGATTATAGGGAGGCTCCCCGGAAGGACGGAACCCTGGATCGAGGGTGGGATCGCGGGCGGCCGCGGGAGACCGCGGCCGCCCGCGATCCCGATCGAGCAAGGTCGCATGGGTCGCCGAGCCCCTGCCGAACCGCCGCTCGATCCGGTCGAGCGTCCGCTCCACGTCGTCCCACCGGCCGGCGCGGAGCAGCGCGAGCTGCTCCGCGC
Source organism: Actinomycetota bacterium (assembly GCA_005884925.1). Taxonomy (GTDB): domain Bacteria; phylum Actinomycetota; class UBA4738; order UBA4738; family HRBIN12; genus AC-51. Next base: position 38,075 of record VAYU01000026.1, read on the forward strand.
CGGCCCGCTCGAGCCCGCTCGCCTGCACGCCCAGCAGACGGATCCGGCGTCCTGTCCCGGGCAGCGCTCGGTAGAGCTCGCCGACCGCGTGGAACAGGTCGGCGCCGACATCCGTCGGGTCTCGGACCGTGCGCGACCGAGTGAGCGTCGTGAAGTTGGCCAGTCGCGCCTTGAGCGTCACCGTCCGTGCGCGGTAGCCGTCCTCGCGGAGCCGCGCGGCCACCCGTCCGGACAGATGCAGGAGCTCTCGCAGGATCTCCCCGTCGTCGTCCAGATCGCGGTCGAACGTCTCCTCGTGACCGATCGACTTGGGCGCTTCGTACGGGATCACCTCGCGCTCGTCCAAGCCGTGGGCGAGCTGGGTGAGGTGCCGGGCCGCGGCCTCCCCGACCAGGCGCTGGAGCACCTGCTCGGGCGTCCGCGCCAGGTCACCGATCGTCCTGATGGCCAGGCGTCCCAGCAGATCGGCGGTCTTCTCCCCCACCCCCCACAACCGTCCGACCGGCAGGGGCTCGAGGAAGCCGATGGTCTGGGCCGCAGGAACGTGCAGGAGGCCGTCGGGCTTGCAGTGGGCCGAGGCGAGCTTCGCGACGAACTTCGTCGACGCCACGCCCGCCGAGCAGGTGACCCCGAGCCCCTCCAGGACGGCGTCGCGGATCTTCCCGGCGATCTCCGGCGGCTCCCCGAAGAGCCGGGTCGCTCCCCCGACGTCCAGGAACGCCTCGTCGAGCGAGATGGGCTCAACGAGCGGCGTGAACGACAGCATCACCTCGCGGAAGCGGTTGGAATGCACGCGGTAGGCCTCGAAGTCCGGTGGGAGGAAGATCCCCTCGGGGCACAACCGCCGCGCGCGGACCGAGGGCATCGCGGAGTGCACACCGGAACGTCGTGCTTCGTACGACGCGCTCGTGACCACACCGCGGGAGCCGGTCCCGCCGACGATCACCGGCTTGCCGCGGAGCGACGGATCCTTCAACACCTCGACACTTGCGTAGAAGGCGTCGAGGTCGACGTGCAGGATCGGCTCGGACGGCCTGGCCATGGAGATCCACGCTACCGCCGGGCCGATCATCCGGCGGATCCCGGGCTCGCGTGCCACAGCCGGCGGGCCGGCGCGTGCACCTCGGTCGGTCCCGACATCGCCTGGCGCAACCGCCCGTCGCGTCGAGCCCGATGGAGCTCCGTGAGATCCCAGACATCCTCCGCGGTGACGCTCATCCCTTTCACACCGGTGCGCCGTAGCTGACCCCACACCGCGAGCGCGTACGCATGGAACACGGTCTTCGCGACCTTGGGCTGGACCGACTCGAAGACCGTCACCTCGATCGGCCCGGTGGCGTCATCGAGCGACACGAAGATGATCCGTTGACCGCTCCTGACCGCCGGCGTCTGGGAAGCGATCTTGACCCCGGCGACCATCACCCAGGCATCTTGGCGGCAACGATGCAGATCCTTCGCGCGCATCACCCCGAGATCCACGAGGAGCGGTTCGAAGAAGCTCACGAGGTGTCGTGTGACATCGAGGCCGAGCACCTCCAGCTCGGCCTTCACCACTTCCGCATCCGTGTACTCGGGGAACCGATGCACCGGCGCCCCGGCATCGGCGAGCGTGAGCTGGTCGCCCTCGCGCGGCGCATCCACGGTGATCGCGTCGTACAGATGCCCGCGGCGGTTCGTCCCCGATCCGGTGAGCGCATCGAACCCGCCGGCGTGTGCGAGCGCCTCCGCGACCGGCCGCGTCACGGTGGTGCGTCGCAAGAAGTCCCCGACGTCGCGGAACGGGCGCTCCGCGCGCGCCGCCAGGATCGACCGGATCTCGGCGTCGCTGATCCCGTGGACGTCCTGGAGCGCGAGGCGGATGGCGTAGCCGGGGTCGGGGTGTGGGCCTCGCTGCGCCGTCGGCGCGATCGAAACTTCTCCTTCGGACGGCTCAGCCGGCGCACGCGCCGCGTCGACGACGCGAGGCCCACACTCCTCCCCGGCATCCGCGCCGTCGTCGCAGCGCGACCCCGACCTGACCTCGACCTCCTCCACCACGTACTCGGGTTCGCTGCGGTTCACGTCGAGCGGCAGGATCGGCACGCCACGGCGTCGGGCATCGTCCAAGAGCAACCGTCGTGGATACATGCCTGGGTCGTACGTGAGGATCCCAGCGATGAAGTGCGCCGGATAGTGGGTCTTCAGCCATGCGGAACGATAGGTCGGCACCGCGAACGCGGCCGCGTGTGCCTTGCAGAACCCGAACGACGCGAACTGCACGACAGCGTCCCACGTCTTCGCAGCGGCAGCGGCGTCCACGTCACGCTCGGCTGCTCGCGCGAGGAAGTCCGCCTTCAGCGCCGGGAGCATCGAACCATCGTCCAGATGGCGGCGGATGTGGTCGGCGTAGGTGAGCTCGTAGCCGGCGAGCGCCGCGAGCGTCCGCATCACCTGTTCGTGGAAGACGATCACGCCGAACGTCTCCTGGAGCGCCGGCCGGAGCTCCGGGTGGATGTAGATGGGGCGCTCCAACCCCATCCGCCGCGCGATGTACGGCCGGATCATGTCCGATTTCACCGGGCCCGGCCGGAACAGCGAGATGTCGACGATCAGGTCCTCCCACCGATCGGGTTGCAGCTTCTGCAACAGCTCACGCTGACCGGGCGATTCGATCTGGAAGCACCCGAGCGTGTCGGACGCGCGGATCAGGTCGAAGGTGGGACGGTCATCGAGCGCGATCCGATCGAGGTCGACCTTTTCCCCCGTGGTGCGGGCGATCTCGTCGAGCGCGTGGCGCATCGACGAGAGCATCCGCACCCCGAGGATGTCGAGCTTGAGGTAGCCCAGCTCCTCCACATCGTCCTTGTCCGCCTGAGCCATCCGGTGACCGTTGGCGGAGCGCTCGAGCGGTACCCGATCCGCGAGGTCGTGCGAGGACAGCACGATCCCGCATGGGTGCAGCGCGATGTGCCGGGGGAACCCGTCGAGGCGCTCGGCGACGCGGAAGAGCAACTCCAGCTGACGCATCGGGAGGTTGATGCCGCGCAGCTCGGGCAGGCGTTCCAGGCCATCCCGGATGTTCCGCGCCGAGATGTGCGGGAAGGCCTTCGCGACCATGCCGACCTCGACCTCGGGCAGACCGAGCGCCTTGCCGACCTCGCGGATCGCTGCGCGCGCCCGGAACGTGTCGATCATCGCGACGCACGCGGCACGCTCCTGGCCGTGACGCGACAGGATCATGTCGTACACGTCCTCGCGACGGGCGGACTCCACGTCGATATCGACATCGGGGAGCTCATCACGCATCGGGTTCAGGAACCGTTCGAACGCGAGGTCGTGCCGGAGCGCGTCGACGTCGGAGATCCCGGTGAGGTAACAGACGAGTGATCCGGCCGCGCTGCCTCGGCACGCGGCCATGATCCCCATCGCCTTCACATCCGCGACGATCTCCGCGACCGTCAGGAAGTAGGCCGCGTATCCCATCTGCCGGATCATCGAGAGCTCGTGATGCAGGCGATCGCGGAGGCGATCGTCCTGCTTCATGCCGCGCTCGTGGACGCCACGCAAGCATCGTTCGGCGAGCACGGCATCGGCGGAGCGACCACCGGGGATCGGGAAGTCCGGGAAGTGGACCTGCTTCAGACCGAGATCGAACGTGCACCGCTCGGCGACCTCGAGCGTCGCATCGCAGAGGTCGGGGCGTTCGGTGAACAGCGCGCGCATCTCGGCCGGTGGCTTCAGCCATCCCTCCGCGTTCGTGCGGCTCACGTTGCTGGATGCGACCGGCACGATCGCCCGCATGCACTCGAGCGCGTCGGCGAGGAACGCATCGTCGGGCGTGAGGTACCGAACGGGGTTCGTCGCGACGGCGACGGCGTCGAGCTTCTCCGCGAACCGGAGCATCGTCCGGATCTCGGCGGCCGAACCGGCCTCCAGACGGTGTTCGACGGCGACGACGCACCGATCGGCACCGAAGGCTTCGCGGAACGGCGCGGCCAGCCGAGTGGCGGCGTCGGTGCGACCGGCGACGGCGAGCCTGCCGGGATGCGACCGCGGGCCCAGCAGGACGGTCATCCCGGCGGCGTGCGCACAGATCTGCTCGACCGCGACCCACGGATCCCCCCGCTCGCCCAACAGCTGCGCGTCGGTGAGGAGACGGCAGAGGTTCGCGTACCCGGTGTCGTCCTCGGCCACCAGGACGACGTGCGCATCGCGAGGTGGTGGGGCGGGCGCACGCACGGTGAGGGAAGCGCCGAGGATGGGCTTCACACCGTTGCGTTGACACCCCGAGACGAACCGGGCGGCCCCGTAGAGGCCGTCGCGATCGGTCATCGCGACCGCAGGCATCCCCAGCCCCGCGGCCTGCTCGGCCAGCTGCTCCGGGGCGAACGCTCCCTCCTTCAGCGAGAAGTAGGAGCGAACATCGAGGTGCACGAAGGACATCGGAGGGCCCGTCTCGAAGGTCGAACGTATGTTCGAGTCTGAATCCTCGGGCCATATCCGTCAAGACATCCCTCAAGCTGCGTTCCCGGTCCGATCGAACCGGGTAGGACCTTCCTGGATGTCCGAGTACTCCGCAGACGCGTTCCTTCCTCAGGATCGGTCCCTGGATTCCCTCGCCGAGGCCGTCCAGAGCTGTCAAGGCTGCGACCTGTATCGCGACGCGACGCAGGCCGTCTTCGGGGAGGGATCGGGGCGCGCCCTCGCGATGCTCATCGGCGAGCAACCGGGCGACCGCGAGGACGTGGAGGGCCACCCGTTCGTCGGGCCGGCCGGCGGCATCCTCGACCGCGCCTTGGAGGATGCGGGGATCGATCGCGCCGACGTCTACGTGACCAACCTGGTCAAGCACTTCCGGTGGAAGCCCGCACCACGAGGCAAGCGCCGGATCCACCGGAAACCCGACCTGCGGGAACAGCTCGCGTGCCGGCCGTGGCTGGACGCCGAGCTCGAACAGGTGCGGCCGACGGTGGTGGTGTGCCTCGGCGCGACGGCGGCGCAAGCTCTCCTGGGGCGGTCGTTCCGGGTCACGCAGGATCGAGGCCGGTTCGTCGAGTCGCCGCTCGCTCCCTTCGTGATGGCGACCGTGCACCCCTCATCGATCCTGCGCGCACCGGACGACGCACGTGAGGAAGCGATGCGGGCGTTCGTCGCCGACCTCAGGAAGGTCGCGAAGGTAGTGCGCCGAGCTGCCTGACCAACGTCGGCGCGGTCGCGACTACGCCCGAGGGGTTCTCAATCCCACAACCGTTCCATATGCCAACGATCATGCTGGCGATCGAAGTAGAGGTCCCACACCGCGCCACCCCGAGCCTCCACCCGCCAGTACTCACGGTCGCGGCCGTCTGCCCACCAGCGGCCCTCGATCCGCCACTTCCCGATCACGTCCACGACCTGGTAGCGCTTCCCGCGCCACTCGAACACCGAGGGCATCCCCGCGTCGCGTTCGACCCGAACCTCCTCGTCGAAGCGCTTCGTCATCGCTGATCCCTGGCTGATCCCTGGCTGGTTCCGTCCCGATCGTCTGTTCCCCAGAATCGAACATATGTTCGGGGTTGAAGGCGAATGTACGCCCCACCTCCGGCATCCGTCAAGACCGGTTGGGGCTACGCTCGGTCGGTGGGGAAGATCCCGAACGTGCCCACCCGCGAAGCGCTCCCCCGGCACGAACCCGGCGACGTGGTGGCGATCCGGGAGCTGTGGAACGGCCGGGTCTGGTACGCGTGGCCGGCGGTGGTCGTGCGCGATGAGCCCAACCTGCAGATGCTCCACGTTCCGGCGCACGCTCGTTGCCGGCAACCGGTGGATGCCGCCGGTCGGGCGCTCCGACTCCCGACGGACCGCTGGACCCTCCAGGACGTGCGGCGCGGATCGAGCAGCATGCTGTCGTTCGCGTTCCCCGACACGCCGTACGCGGTGATCCTGGGCTTCGACGAACGGAGCGAGCTGTTCGAGTACTACATCAACCTCGAGGAGCCGCTCACCCGCTCCGCGGCGGGCTTCGACACCGTGGACCACGTCCTCGACGTCACGATCCCACCGGATCGCAACGGGTGGTCGTGGAAGGACGAGGATGAGCTCCGGGAGGCCGTTGCACGCGGGATCTTCTCGGAGGAAGACGCCGCATGGTTCCGGTTCTGGGGCGAGCGAGGAGCGGAGCACGTCTTGCTGCGGGAGCCTCCGTTCGATCGGGACTGGTCGACATGGCGCCCGGAGCCGGGTTGGGAGGACGCCGACCTGCCGCGGAACTGGGATCTCGCGCCGGCGTGATCACACCCGCCCTGCGAGAAACCGCATCCGGAGGGGCGTAGTATCCGGCCGTTCTCGGCCAACGGTATAGGGGGGTTTCGTATGGATGATTCGGGCGGCTTCGGCGCACCACCACCGCCTCCGCCTCCGGGCGCGGGGGGTGGCGGATCGATCCCGCAGCGCGGCCTGGGTGACATCCTGTCCGTTGCGTTCGAAGTCTACAAGGCGAACGCAGCGAAGCTGATCCAGATCGTCGCGATCGTGGTGATCCCGCTCACGTTCATCATGGCGCTGCTGACGCAGGTCGCGTTCAAGCAACACTGCGACGCGGCGCACGTGAACTCCTTGTACAACTGCACCGCATCGTTCGGGCGGTCGCTCTTGATCAGCGCCATCACGTACTTCATCGCGGTCGCGATCCAGCAGCTCCTGATCGGCGCGCTCACGCGTGGCGCGGCAGGCGCGCTGATCGGGCGCGACGTCGACGTGAGCGCGAGCTACCAGTACGCGTTCTCGCGATTGGGTCCGTTGATCGGGCTCGCGCTCCTGGTCGCGCTCGTGGTCGGGGTGGGATTCATCCTGTTGGTCATCCCCGGCATCATCATCCTGGTGTTCCTCGCCGTTTCGGTCCCGGCGTTCATCATCGAAGGGCTCGGCGTGACGGACTCGATGTCTCGTTCCTGGAAGCTCGTGAGCGGCTCCTGGTGGCACACGCTCGCCGTGATCCTCGTGGCGGCCATCATCGCCGGGGTGATCAACGGGATCCTCACGGCGATCGGGGGCAACTCGTTCTTCGGCGCATGGATCCTCTCCGCGATCGCGCAGATCATCACCGCGCCGTTCGTCGCCCTCGTGTCGGTGGTCCTCTACGTCGACCTTCGGGCCCGACACGAGAGCCTCACCGCGAGCACCCTCGCAGCAGACCTCGATCGAACGTAACGACCGTCGGGTCTCTGCGCCGGGAAGGGGCACCCGGGAACCGGGTGCCCCTCCCGGTTCCCCGGCCGTGCGGAGCGCCTTCGTCCTGTGGGACGCTTCGCGTGATGACGACCCGGCACGCCGCCACCACCTTCGACGTGGAGGCCGTCCGCGCCCGCTTCCCCGCGCTCGCGCGGGCGGGCGCGGACGGCCGACCCTTCGTCTGGGCGGACGCCCCGGGGGGATCGCAGACGCCGGACAGCGTGATCGATGCCGTCGCGAGCAGGATGGCGGCCGGCGCCTCGAACACGCACGGAGCCTTCTCGCTCAGCCAAGAGATCGACGAGCTGATCGACGACGCGCACCGGGCGGGCGCCGGCTTCCTGGGGTGCGACCCGGATGAGGTCGTGTTCGGCCCGAACGCGACGACCCTGCTGCTGCACCTATCACGATCGTTCTCCCGCACGCTCGGGCCGGAGGACGAGATCGTCGTCACGCGGCTCGATCACGACGCGAACGTTCGCCCATGGATCCTCGCGGCTCGCGACGCCGGCGCGGCGGTCCGCTGGGTCGACGTCCGCGACGACGACGTTACCCTCGATATGGCGTCCTTCGACCGGCAGCTCTCCGAGCGGACCAGGCTCGTCGCCCTCACGCTCGCCTCCAACGCCGTCGGGACGATCCCGCCGGCTGCCGACCTGGTCCGGCGGGCCAAGGCGGTCGGAGCCCTCGTGGCCCTGGACGGTGTGCACTTCGCCCAGCACCGCGCGATCGATCTCCGCGCGCTCCACGCCGACATCGTGGCGACCTCGCCGTACAAGTTCTTCGGGCCCCACCAAGGGATGATCGGCGTCCGTCGCGAGCTTCTCGCGTCGTGGGAGCCCTACAAGCTGCGACCGGCATCCGATGCCGTCCCGGACCGCTGGGAGACCGGCACGCAGAGCCACGAATCGATGGCCGGGACGACCGCGGCGATCGAGTACATCCGTGCGCTGGGCGGGTTCGACGCCATCGCCGCCCACGAACGGGCGCTCGCGACCCGGTTCCTCGAGGGGGTCGCTCGGATCCGCGGCATGCGACTGATCGGCATCGGCGACCCGGAGCGGGTCGACGAGCGAACGCCGACGTTCGCGATCCGGCTCGGGCGGCAGCATCCGCAGGAGACCTCCGCGGCCCTCGCCCGGCAGGGCATCTTCACCTGGGACGGTCATTACTACGCGATCGAGGTGTTCGACCGGCTCGGGCTGCTCGACACCGGCGGCGCGGTTCGGATCGGGTTCTGCCACTACCACACGCTCGAGGAGGTCGATCGGGTCCTCGAGACGCTGGAGGAGCTCGCCCCGTAACCTCGGCGTTCTTGCAGGGTCGACGGGTACGATGAGCCCCGAAAGACCCCGAACCCAACCTTCCCGAAGGATCGTCCATGCGCATCCTGATCCTGGGCGGCGACGGCTACCTCGGCTGGCCGACCGCGATGCGGTTCTCCGCACGAGGCCACGAGGTCCACGTCGTCGACAACGAGCTCCGGCGCCGCGCGCACGAGCAGGCGGGAACCGATTCGCTGACCCCGATCCAGCGGCTCCCGGAGCGTGTCGCCGCGTGGCGGGAGCTCACGGGTCGCCAGATCGGCGTCACGCTGGGCGACCTGACGGAGTGGGACGTGGTGGAGGGCGTCTTCGCTGGCTTCGGACCGGATGCGGTCGTGCATTACGGCGAGATGCCGAGCGCCCCGTACTCGATGAAGGATCGCGACCATGCCATCTTCACGCAGTCGAACAACGTGATCGGCACCCTGCACGTCCTCTTCGCGATCCGCGACCTCGCCCCGGACGCCCATCTGGTGAAGCTCGGCACGATGGGCGAGTACGGGACGCCGAACATCGACATCGAGGAGGGCTTCATCGAGATCCGTCACAACGGCAGGTCGGACTACCTCCCGTTCCCGAAGCTGCCGGGCTCGATCTACCACCTCTCGAAGGTGCACGATTCGCACAACATCCATTTCGCGTGCCGCGTCTGGGGCGTGCGCGCCACCGATCTCCATCAGGGCGTCGTGTACGGCATCCGAACGGAGGAGACGGCACTGGATGACCGCCTGCTCACGCGGTTCGACTACGACGACGTCTTCGGGACCGCGCTCAACCGGTTCTGCCTCCAAGCCGTGATCGGACACCCGCTCACCGTGTACGGGGCCGGCGGGCAGACGCGCGGGTACCTCAACCTCGAGGACACGCTCCGCTGCGTCGAGCTCGCGGTCACGAACCCGGCGCAGCCCGGCGAGTACCGGGTCTTCAACCAGTTCACGCAGCAATACTCCGTCCTGCAGCTGGCCGAGCTGGTCCAGAAGGCGGGGGCCGAGATCGGGATGGACGTGGCGGTCCACCCGATCGACAACCCTCGCGTCGAAGCCGAACAGCACTACTACAACGCGGCGCACACCAAGCTGCTCGACCTCGGTCTCCGTCCGCACCTGCTGGACGAGACGCTCATCGAATCGATGTTCTCGACGATCGAACGGTTCAAGGATCGCGTCATCGTCGACCACATCCTTCCGAAGGATCGGTGGCGCCCGATCCGCCCGAGTTGATGCGCGCGTGACCGCCGTCCGGATCCTGGGGATCGTGGCGGGGGTCGGCCTGTTCCTCATGGCCATCCAGGCGTACGACCGGCGCCGGATCAGCCGTCTCAACCTGATCACCGTGACGGTGCTGGGGACGGCGCTCGTCGTCCTGTCGCTCCGTCCGTCGGTGTACGGCCCGGTCTTCGACTGGTTCGACATCGTGCCCGGCGCGGAACGTCGGGTGATCTTCGTCCTGGTGCTCGGCGTCCTGCTCCTGTTCTTCCTCGTGCTGGGGCTGCAGTCGGGATCGGACACGAACGATCGCGGCTTGCGGCTGTTGATCGAGGCGCTCGGCCGGGAGCGGTTCGACTGGGACCGGGCCGCAGCCCTCCCCGAAGGCAGGCGCATCGTCGTGATCTCACCGGCCTACAACGAGCAGGAGAGCGTCGGCGACGTCGTGCGTGCGATCCCCCGGGAGGCGGATGGACTGCAGGTGATCCCCGTCGTTGTGAGCGACGGGAGCGACGACGCCACGGCCCGACGTGCACGCGACGCCGGGGCGCTCGTGACCGAGCTCCCGATCCGCCGAGGCGGCGGCCTCGCGCTTCGCGTGGGCTATGAGATCGCCCTGCAACTCGGAGCCGAGATCGTCGTGACGATGGACGCCGACGGACAGCACCTCCCGTCGGAGCTCCCCGTGATGATCCGACCGATCATCGACGGGAGCGCCGACTACGTGAACGGATCGCGGATCCTCGGCGACTTCGAACGCGAGAGCCTCCTCCGCCACCTCGGCGTTCACCTGTTCGCACGGATCGTGACCGTGCTCACGGGGCGCAGGATCACCGACCCGTCCAGCGGCTACCGGGCCGCCCGCGCCGAGCTCCTGCAGCGGTTCGTGCTGGAGGAGGACCAGTTCTGGACGAGCGAGATCCTGATCGAGGCCCTCCGGCATCGAGCGCGTGTCGTCGAGGTCCCGGTCACGATCGTCGCGCGGGCGGGCGGGGAGTCCAAGAAGCCCACCAGCCTCCGCTACGGCTGGAGCTTCTCGAAGGTCATCGTCCAGACGTGGCTGCGCTGATCGCCACCGCGACCTCGGCGGCCAGGCGGGCGTTGTCCTCGAGCAGGGCGAGGTTCGCATCCAGCGACCGGCCTCCGGTCTCCTCGGCGAGCGCCCGGAGGAGGAACGGCGTGACGGCCTTGCCGACCACGCCCGCCGCGTCCATCCGGCTCTTGGCGCGCGCGGTCGCGGCCATCAGCTCATCGCGATCCAACGCGTGCTCGGGCGCGATCGGGTTGCACAGGACGATCGCCGCCTCGACCCCGAGCGAGCGGTGTGCCCGGGCGATCGCCGCGGCTGCGTCCGGCGTATCGACCCGATGCTCCAACGCGACCGGCGCCTCCCGCGCGAGGAAGAACGGCAGCCGGTTGACGCCGTAGCCCACGAGGGCCACCCCGAGCTCCTCGAGCTTCTCGGCGGTCGCCGCAAGGTCCACGATCGACTTCGGGCCACTCGCGATCAGGACGATCGGCGTTCGGCCGAGCTCGAGGAGGTCGGCGGAAACGTCCGGCCGAGGACCAGGATGGACGCCGCCGATCCCCCCGGTCGCGGCCACCCCGATCCCGGCCCGGTGCGCCGCCCAGATCGTCGCGCTCACCGTCGTCGCGCCCAGCGAGCCCGATGCAACGGCGACCGGAACGTCGCGACGGGCAACCTTAACGGCGGCCTCGGGCTCCGCGAAGCGCTCGAGCTCCGGTCGGTCGAACCCGACCCGGACGGCGCCGTCGACCACTCCGGTCCACCCGGGGATCGCCCCGGTGCCGCGGATCGCCGTGTCCATCCGTTCGACGCACTCGAGGTTCCGCGGGTACGGGAGACCCTGACCGATGACGCTCGTCTCCAGCCCGACCACGGCACGCCCGGCGGCGACGGCCATCGCGACCTCGTCGGATACGAGGAACGTCACGCGCCGGTCGCCTCGGGCCAGGTCGCATGGCTCCCCGCGACGAGCGCGCCCGCATGGCAGGCGCGGGCGAGCGCCTCTTCGGGCGCTCGCCCGCGCGCGAGCGAGGACAGGAACACCCCGTCGAACGCGTCGCCGGCGCCCGTCGCCTCGACCTCGTCGATCGGCTCGGCGCCGGCCCTGACGAGCCGTCCTTCGGCGATCAACGTTGCGCCGTTCCCTCCGCGCTTGACCGCGGCGAAGCGGTACCGCTCGCCGAGCACCCGCGCGGCGCCCTCACCGTCGGTGCCCGTCAGCACCCTCGCCTCGCGCTCGTTCGCGAGCATCACGTCGCACGTCGCCGTCTCCTCGACGAACCGCTCAACGCCGAACGTCTCGAGGAGTGGCCACGACGCTGCCTCGACCGCCATCAGCGGCGTCCGCGCGCCCTCGATCGCAGCGACCGCGACGTCGTGCCCGGGTTCCTGCAGGAACAGGTAACCGGACACCAGAACGGCCTCCGCGTCGATCCCCTCCACGTCCGCCGCGGCGAGCTGCGCGTTCGCGCCGCGGTCGGCGACCATCGAACGCTCGCCGTCCTCCGTCATCACGACCATGACGCCGGTCGGCGATGAGCGCCGGACCACGCCCCCGACATCCACGCCCCGGTCCGCGACCGCTCCGACGCAGAGCGCTCCCGCGAGATCGTCGCCGACGGCCGCGATCACCGCCGCGGACGCGCCGGCCCACGCGGACCACACGGCGGCGTTCGCCGAGGTCCCGCCCGGGCGGATCGCGACGCGGCCGTGCACGTCCCCGCCGCGCGCGAGCGCGCCGGAGGCGACGTGCACATCCAGCATCACGTCGCCGACGCAGACGAGGTCCATGAGCGCACCACGCTACCGGGCAGGCACCGGCGCGACCCGGCTCAGGCGCCGGCCGCCGTCTCGTCCGCCCAGGACCCGAACGCGCCCCAGAACGGATCGAGGCCTGGATGTTCGAGCGGCTCCTCGACCCCCTCCCGAACGAGCGTCCGGCCAGCGTCCGCGGGCAAGACCTTCCCCACGACCGCGGCCGGGATCCCGCGGTCGGTGAGCGCACGCAGGTAGGAGTCCGCACGGGCGGGCACGACCGTCGCGATCAGCGTCCCCTCGCTGATCGCGAGATACGGGTCCATGCCCACGTGCTCGCACACGGCTCGGACCTCCGGACGGATCGGGATCGCGTCCAGCTCGATCCGCATCCCGTTGCCCGAGGCCACGGCGACCTCCAGGAGCCCGCCGAGGACGCCACCTTCGGTTGCGTCGTGCATCGCCGTCACCCCAGCGTCGCGGACCCCGAAGCTGCGCGCGATCTCGGCCTCCGGAACGACCGACATCTGCTCGAACAACGCATCCGCGGCCTCGACGACGTCGGCGCCGACACCCTCGGCGAGCCGCTCCGGGAACGTCGCGGCGAACAACGCCGTCGCCTCGATCGCCGCGCCTTTCGTCACGACGATCGCGTCACCCGGTCGCGCCATCTCTGGGGTGACGTACGCGTCGGCGGCGCCGAGTGCGATGCACGTCGCACCGCCGACCATCGGCCAGGCGCAACCGTCGTAGCGCGCTGTGTGCCCGGTGACGATCGAGATCCCGAGCGCCACGCACGTCCGGTGGAACGCGTCCCAGAGCTGGGTCAGCCCGTCGTCGTCGAGGTCCGGCGGGAGGTTGAGATCGACGGCCATCCACCGGAGCGGAAGACCGGAGGTGGCGGCATCCGACGCGAGGATGTGGACCGCGAACCACGCCGCCCGCTCCCACCCGTACGTGGGGACGACGAAGACGGGATCGGTGGTGAGCGCCATCGCTACGCCGTCGGCCACGCGGACCACACCGACGTCGACCCCGTGCCTCGGTGGCATCAGCACGTCATCGTCCCGAGCGCCGAGGCGACGCAGGATGATCCGTTCGAACAGCTCCGGGGTGGCCTTCCCGGTCACTTGTTCGGCCATAGTTCAGCCTCCTCGTCGTTCGAGCGAATGGTCGACGACACGCACGAGCTCCCGCGTCGCCTCGATCGGGTCGGGAGCAGCCGCGACGGCCGAGATCACGGCCACGCCCGCCGCTCCGGCCTCCAGGACGGCCGGCGCGTTCGAGGCGTCGATCCCGCCGATCCCCACCACCGGGAGCGAGCTCTGCCCCGAGATGGCTCGGACGAGTGCGAGCCCGCCCGGCGTGGCCTCCGGTTTGGTCGGGGTCGCCCACACCGTGACGCCGAGGTAGTCGGCGCCCATATCTTCGGCCTCGCGGGCTTGCGATCCGCCCTCGACGCTCATCCCGAGGACGCGGTCCGGGCCGAGCAGCCGGCGAGCGTCCGATGGGTCGTCCTCGCGCCCGACGTGCGCGCCTGCGGCGGCGGCCGCCAAGGCGATCTGGGGACGATCGTTGACCACGAACAACACCTGAGCATCGGCGCAGGCCCGCGCGAGCTCGGACGCGACCGCGAGCAGCTCGTCGTCGGGGAGCTCGGGTGCGCGGAGCTGGATCGAGCCGGCGCCGCCCTCGAGGGCGGCCATCGCGACGTCGCGATGCGACCTGCCGGCGAACCTCGCCGAGGTGAGCACGTAGACACGGAGCGCTCGGGGATCGAGTCGCGCCATCGTCCTCCCTCCGCCGGCATGATCCGGGTCAGGTTCTGCGGGTCGTGGGCGCCTGTCCCACCTCTCAGCCCGGCCATCGCCCGGGCTCCCCGGTCCGTCTCCAAGAAGGATACCGAGGAGCGGCGTCAGCGGCCGCGGAGGTACTTCGCCACCGCCCGCTCGCGGCGGAACTTCTTCCAGTCGCTGGTCTTCGTCGAGAAGAGCACGTCGGTGACGATCTGTAGGACGCCGATCGCGGCCGCCGCCAGCACCGCCCATGCCGGCGCGTTGGTCGCGGGGGCGAGGGCGACGGCCACGAACGGCGCGACCTTGGTAGCGATCGCACCGGAGGCGTGGAACCACGCCCGCATCGAGGGCTCGGCGCGGAGATACGTCGCGTAGTCCGTCTTCAGACCCGGCCGGGGCGGAGGCGGTCCCCCCAGGAAGGACTCAATGAAGCGGATCCCGGCGAACCACCCGAAGACCATGTGGGTCGGGCAATGCACCCCGATCGACCAGGCGACCGCCGCCGCCAGGAGGGCGAGTCCTGCGGCCGTTCCCGTCCATCGCGCCGCCAAGACCACTGCGACTACGCCCGCCGCGATCACGCCGGCCAGCACGAGGGTGCCGACCCAGACCGGCACCCGAACCCGCACTCGGGCGCGGAACGCCGCCCCATCGATCCTCCCGACCTGGTCGGCGTGGTCGAGCACCAACACCGGGTCGCGCTTGATCGCGGCGACCACCCGCCAGAAGCCCAGCGTCCGAAGGTCCGTCGAGCCGGCATGGACCGCCGCCTCGATCCGGTCGAGCTCCTCTGCGATGCGGAGCGAGGCCGCCTCATGCGCGGTCGGTCGCAGTGGCTGCACGGTTCCGGGCCCCCATGGCCTTAGGATGCCTCCGGACGCGCTCCTCCCAGCTTGAGCGCTTCCCCGAACGGGAGGCCGATGTCCAAGAGCATGACACAACCGATGGCCTCGGCGAACGGCCAAGGCCAGCGGCTCGTGACCCTCGACGGCCGCTACCACGTGCTCGAGCGGATCGCCGCCGGCGGCATGGGCGAGGTCTTCCGCGCACACGACGCCGTCCTCGCGCGCGAGGTCGCCGTCAAGGTGCTCCACCGCTCCCTATCCAGCGACCAGGGCTTCGTCGAGCGGTTCCGGCGGGAGGCTCGCGCGGCCGCCACCCTCAACCATCCGAACATCGTCGCCGTGTACGACTGGGGCGCGGTCGACGGCATCTATTACATGGTCATGGAGTACGTGCGCGGACGGTCCGTGCGCGAGCTCCTCAACGCGGGCGGCCGTCTCGCGCCCGCGCAGGCGGCGGACATCCTGCGCCAGACGCTCGCGGCGCTCGAGCACGCGCACGCTAAAGGCATCGTCCATCGCGACCTCAAGCCCGAGAACATCCTGATCACGACCGACGGCGTCGTGAAGCTCACCGACCTCGGCCTCGCCCGGGCCTTCGCGGACGCGAAGAACACCCGGGCCGGGGCCGTCACCGGCACGGTCCAGTACCTCGCCCCTGAGCAGATCCGCGGCGAGCCCGCCGACCCCCGATCGGATCTCTATTCCCTCGGGATCGTCGCGTACGAACTGCTCACGGGTGACCTCCCCTACACGGGCGAGACCCCGATGGCGATCGCGTACAAACATCTGTCGGACCGGGTGCCGAAGCCGTCGAGGTCGGCGCCGGAGGTCGGCGCCGACCTCGACGGCTTCGTGGCGAGCGCCACCGACCCGGATCGCGAGCTGCGCCCCGAGTCGGCCGCCGCGATGCGACTGGACCTCGCGTCGTTCGCCGGCTCCCTCCCCCGTGCCCGATCGCTCGGCGCGCTCGTCAGCGATCTCCCGGAGGCCGAGCAGCCGGTGGCGGCCGCTGCCGCAACCGTCACCGAGACGATCCCGCGCCTGCAGCGAGCCCAGCGCCGCCGATGGCGGCGCTGGGCCGCCGCCGTCCTGCTGGTCGTGCTGGTCGCCGGGGCCGCCTACGGTGCGTGGGCCTACGTCATCCCGCACACCCACCCGGTCCCCCGGATCGTCGGTGCGAACCTCGACGATGCCACCGGACAGCTGGGGGCGCTGGGCTTCACCGTTCGGGTCGCGCACGGCGACTTCTCACTCACCGTGCCGCGCGACGCCGTGCTCGCCGTCGATCCTCCGGTCGGAACCGCGCTCAAGGCGGGCGCGACCGTGACGGTCGTGCCCTCCTTCGGACCGCCGCCGGTGCCCGTCCCGGACGTCACTGGTTCGTCGTTGAACGACGCCACGAACGCGATCCAGGGCTCCAGCCTCGTCCTGGGGGACGTCCATCGGATCTATAGCTCGACCGTGACCCGGGGCAACGTGGTCCGCCAGGATCCTCCCGTCGGGAAGGCGCCGAGCGGCAGTCGCGTGGAGCTCTGGGTCAGCAAGGGTCGGGCGCCCGTTCCGATCCCGGCGGTCGTCGGGAAGAAGCAGGACCGGGCGGAAGCACTGCTCCGCCACGCGGGGTTCGTTCCCGTCGTCGAAACGGCCTTCTCGGACCAGATCGGGCGGGGGATCGTCATCTCGGTCGCCCCCGTCGAGGCGACGCCGACCACCTACGGGGACCCGGTCACGATCACCGTCTCGCAGGGTCCACAAGAGTTCCCGGCACCGACGTTCACCGGCCTCACCCCCGACGCCGCCCAGCAGAAGGCCCACCAGTACGGATTGGAGGTCTCCTTCTTCTACATCCCAGGCACGGCGCAGCTCCGGGTCATCAGCCAGACACCCACGGCGGGCTCGACCGTCCGATCCGGGGACACGATCACGTTGTACGTCGCGTGAGTTAGGACTCGAGCTCCGCTCGCGGTCCCTCCTGGTAGCTGTAGCGCTCCTCCGCGAACGGCTCCGCGTGGACGTGGTACCCGCGAACCTCCCAGAAGCCGCGCGTGTTCTTCGGGCTGAACTCGAGGCCCGTCAGCCACTTCGCGCTCTTCCACGCGTAGCGCTTGGGGACGACCAGCCGCAGCGGCCACCCGTGCTCGGGTGCCAGGTCCTCGCCGTGGTTCCTCCAGGCGACCAGCACGTCGTCGTCGTCCATCGCTTCGAGCGAGAGGTCCGAGGTGTATCCGTGGGCCGAACGCGCGATCACCCACTTCGCCTCGGCCGTCGGCTTCGCGCGCTCGATGATCGCGCGGAACGGGACGCCCTCCCACGTGTTGTCGAGCGTCGTCCACCCGGTCACGCAGTGCATGTCCGCATCGACGGTCACGGTCGGGAGCCCCCGCAGCTCCTGGTAGCTCAGCGTGAAGGGCTCCTCGACCGATCCGAAGACCTGGAGATCCCAGTTCGCGCCGTCGAACGTGGGGATCGGACCGTAATGCAGGACCGGCCACGTCTTGACCAATCGTTGCCCCGGTGGGATCCGCCCGGCGATCTCCGGCGGATAGCTCTTCTGGAACAGGCCCATCACGGCTCCTTCGCAGCGCCCGCGACGACGGAGCGCCACGCGTCGATCGCACGCGTGATCCCGTCGTCGTCCACATCGACGTGGGTCACCATCCGCACCGCTCCCGTGACCGGGACCGCGCCCACGCCGAGGGCCGCGAGGCGTTCGATCGTCTCGAGCGCATCCAGCCCCATCGCTTCCGTGTGGACGAAGACCATGTTCGTTTCGACCATGTCCAGATCGACCCCACCCGGGAGGATGTCGGCGAGCGATCCGGCGAGCCGCCGAGCGCGTGCATGATCGTCCACGATCCTGGCGGGGCCCTCGTCGAGGGCGACCAGACCGGCGGCGGCCATGATGCCCGCCTGGCGCCAGGCGCCACCGTAGAGGATCCAGATCCTCCTCGCCTCCCGGATCAGCTCGCCGGGCCCGCACACGAGTGAGCCGATCGGCGCGCCCAGTCCTTTCGAAAGGCAGAACATCATCGTGTCCACCTGGGACGTCCATTCGGTGATCGGGAGCCCGGTCGCGGCGGCCGCGTTCCAGATCCTGGCGCCGTCGAGGTGGACCGGGACCCCGGCATCGACGGCGATCTGCCGGACCTTGCGCAGCTCATCGACCGGGTAGATCGTTCCCCCATACGCGCCGACCGTGTTCTCGACCGCGAGCAGGTCGACGACCTCGACGTCGAAGGCCTCGTCCGGCTCGAGCAGGCGGCGCGCGAGCTCCGCGGTCATGTAGCCCTTCGGGGAGCCGGTCCCGGTCCGGTAGGCGATCCCCGCCAGCACCGCGCTCGTCATCATCTCGACGGTGGCGACGTGGGACCGCTCCTCCGCCGCCACCAGATGGCCCGCCCCGTTCGCTTGGAGCCGCACCCCGATCTGGTTCGCCATCGTCCCCGTCACGACGTAGAGGGCGGCCTCCATCCCGGTCAGCTCGGCGGCGCGCTCCTGGAGCCGGTTCACGGTCGGATCGTCGCCGTACCACGCGTCGCCGACCTCGGCGTCGGCCATCGCGCGGCGCATCGCGGGGGACGGCGTCGAGACCGTATCCGAACGAAGATCCACCGGGAACCGCTGCATGGCGGCAGTCTAGCGGCCGGCCGCCCAACGCCCGCCGACCACTGGCCGCCAGCGATCAGTTCAGGAACATCGGCTTGCCGTCGACGTGACGGATCTTCGGCCGGTACGACTCCTGGTCGTAGAGCGCCTCGACGTCCACCCGCTTCACGCCTTGGCCGACCACCGTCAGCGGCACGTTCGCGTAGTTCCCGTCGCGAAGGGCCATCAGCCTGCCGCACGTCCCGTCGACGACCAGATCGGTGGCCATCACCGCGTAATTGATCGCGACCATGAGGTCGAGCGAATCCGGCGTTCCCGAGCGCATCAGGTAGCCGAGCTGTTGATAGATCGTCCCCTGCCCCGTGCGCTCTTTGAGCAGCTCGGCGGTCAACTGGCCGATCCCACCGAGCTTCCGGTGACCGTACGCGTCCTCCGGTCCACCCTGCACCAGCTGCCCGCCGACCAGCGTCGCCCCCTCCGAGATCGTCATCATCGCGTAGTTGCTCGGGTTCGATCGCTGATCCCGCAGGAGCAGCTCGCCCAGCCGATCCACGTCGAACGGCACCTCGCTGATGATCGTGCGGTCGACACCCGACAGGTACGCCGAGATCAGGGATGTCTCACCGCTGTAGCGTCCGAAGACCTCCACCACCGTGAGTCGCTCGTGCGAGCCCGCGCTGGTCCGCAGCTGATGGACGAAGTTCACCGTCCGGGTGACCGCCGTGGAGAACCCGATGCAGTAGTCCGTGCCGTAGACGTCGTTGTCCATGGTCTTGGGGATCGCGACGACGGGAACGCCTTCCTGGTGCAGGCGGAGCGCGAAGGACAGCGTGTCGTCACCACCGATCGGGATCAGGGCGCCGAGCCCGAGCTGCTCGATCGCCTTCAGCACATGGCCGGTGTGATCGCGAGGGGCGTCATCGGTGCGACCCTCGCGGAGGAACGCCGGCTCGTCGTCCGGCTTGACCCTCGCCGGGTTCGTTCGCGATGTATGGAGGAAGGTTCCACCGGTCCGATCGATCGTCCGCACGGTGGAGACGTCGAGCGGGATCGTGTTCACCGAGGCGGACAGCGGGTTCGCGAGGTCGACGTCCAGCAGGCCCGCCCATCCCCTGCGGATGCCGAGCACCTGATGACCCTCGGCCGCGGCGCGCGTGACCACGGCCTTGATGCACGCGTTCAGCCCGGGGACGTCGCCACCGCCGGTGAGGACACCGATCTTCACGGGGCAAGAGCCTACGACGCCGTGCCGAACCGCCCCTCAGGTAGCATCGGCACGTGGAGCTGCTCGCCGTGTGGATCCCGCGACACCTCGGCTGGCTCGAGCTGATCTTCCTCGGCCTGCTCGCGTCGCTGGTCGCGATCGTCGGCATCTTCTCGCTCTACGTGATCGCGCAGCAATTCCGGAACCCTGGCCGGCCGTCGCGGCGCTGAGCGTCAGCCGGGAACCAACTCCGTCCCCTCCTCGCCGCGGAGCGCCGCCGGTGCGTCGTCCAGGTCGGCGATCACCGTCCGCGCCCCGCCCGCCTCGAGGAACCGGATCGCCGAGCGCACCTTCGGTCCCATCGATCCTGCCCCGAACTCCCCCTGGTCGAGCAGCACCGCGGCCTCGGTCGCGGTCATCCGATCGATGTCCTCGGGCATCAACGTGCCGTAGCCGCGCTGGACCTTCTTGACGTCGGTCAGGATCAGCAGGACGGACGCCTCCACCTCTTGCGCCAGGATCGCCGCCGCCAGGTCCTTGTCGACCACGCCCTCTTTCCCGATCAGCCGAGGCCCTTCCTCGATCACCGGGACGCCGCCGCCGCCGCTCGCGATCACGATGACGCCGTCGGCGACCAGCGCGCGGATCACCGGTGTCTCGACGATCGAGTAAGGCTCCGGGCTCGGCACGACGCGACGCCAGCCCCCGTGCGGATCGGCCTTCATCACCCATCCGCGTTGCTCTTCGAGCTTCCTCGCCTGTGGTTCGGTGAAGTAGGGCCCGATGAACTTCGTCGGCTTCCGGAACGCTCGGTCGTTCGGATGAACGCGGGTGAGCGACAGGATCGTGACGACGGGCCGCTCCATCCCGCGCTCGAAGAACACATCCCCGATCGTTAGCTGGAGCAGGTACCCGATCTGACCCTGGGACTCCGCTCCACAGACGTCGAGGGGCATCGGGTGCACCTGCCTCGCGGCCGCCTCCTGCTGGATCAAGATCCGACCCACCTGGGGGCCGTTGCCGTGGGTGACCACGACCTCCCAACCGTCGGCGGCGATCTCCGCGACGCGCTCTGCCGCGACGCGGGCGGCGCGATACATCTCCTCGTAGGTGTCCTCCGCGCCCCGGCGGAGCAAGGCGTTGCCGCCGAGGGCGACGACGACCCGCTCCACCAGACCCTCCCTACAGGACCGGCGCCAGGATGTCGGCCAGCTGGGGCGAGTCCGGGAGCACGTCGAGGTCGTAGCGGACCCGCACGGCGGGCTTGCGGATCTCGATCACCCCGCGAAGGTCGATCGGGGTACCGATCACCACGAGGTCGACGTCGGCCTCATCGATGATCTTGGACATCTCATCCAGCTGCCCTTCGCTGTAACCCATCGCCGGCAGCACCGCGCCGACGTCGTACTTCTCGAACGTCTCGGCGATCGTTCCGATCGCCCACGGGCGTGGATCGACGATCTCCGCCGCACCCAGCCGCTGCGCGGCCACCACGCCCGCTCCGATCTTCATGTTGCCGTGGGTGAGCGTCGGCCCGTCTTCCACCACGAGCACACGCTTGCCCCGCACCGCATCGGGATCGTCACACGTGACCTCCGAGTTCGCCTTGACCACGACGGCCTCGGGGTTGACCTCCGCGATCGTCCGCTCGAGCTGGCTGACCTGCTCCGGGTTCGCGGAATCCATCTTGTTGATCAGGATGACGCCGGCCGCCCGGAGGTTGGTCTCCCCGGGGTGGTACCGGAGCTCGTGTCCGACACGGAGCGGATCCACCAACGTGATCCACACCGTGGGGCGGTAGAACGGGATGTCGTTGTTGCCACCGTCCCACAGCAGCACGTCGCATTCGGCCTGCGCCTGTTCGAGGATCGCTCCGTAGTCGACGCCCGCATAGATGACGGTCCCCGACATGATGTGCGGCTCGTACTCCTCGCGTTCCTCGATCGTGCACTCGTAACGGTCCAGGTCCGCGAGCTCGGCATACCGTTGCACGCGTTGCGCGGCCAGATCCCCGTACGGCATCGGGTGCCGCACGGCGACGATGCGCTTGCCCGCCGCCTTGAGGGCCTCCGCGATCGCGCGGGTGGTCTGCGACTTCCCGACGCCCGTGCGCACCGCCGTCACCGCGACGGTCGGGACGGTCGGTTGCAGCATGGTCGCGTTCGGTCCGAGGAGGACGAAGTTCGCTCCGGCCGCCAACGCCGTGGAGGCCTTGTGCATCACCTCGTCATGGCTCACGTCCGAGTAGCTGAACACGACGTCATCGACCCACAGCTCGCCGATCAGCCGGACGAGCTCGGACTCGTCGTGGATCTGGATCCCGTCCGGGTACCGCTCGCCTGCCAGCGACGGCGGATATCGGCGGTCGTCGATGAACGGGATCTGGGTCGCCGTGAACGCGACCACTTCCGTGTCGGGATCATCGCGATAGACGACGTTGAAGTTGTGGAAGTCCCGCCCTGCGGCTCCCATGATCAAGACGCGACGCGGCATGCCGGCGATCCTTTCCGCTGGAGGTCGTCTGATGCGCGGGAAGGTCGCCCGGGCCCCGCCACGGGCCCCGCTCTTCGGGGCGTGATGCTACTCGAGCCAGCCCTTCGATCCCACCGATCCGAACGGTCGCGCGAAGTGCGGAACCGCGACCCGCCACCCATCGTGGGCAGCTCGCCACAGCAGCAGCCGTCGCGAGGCCGCCCCGAGCTGCGGGTCCTCGTCGTGCGATGACCACCACCCGGGATGCGCCGCTTGCGTCGGGAGATGCAACAGATCGCCAGTGAGGAGGATCACGTCGTTCCCGTGGCTGAGGATCACGCTCCGATGGCCGGGCGTGTGCCCGGGTGTATGGCGGAGCTGCACACCGGGGACCACCTCCCGGTCGGTATCGGTGATCGAGATCATCCCGAGCTCCAGGAGCGAGCTCATCGCATGACGCGCTACGTAGTCATCGGCATCCGTACTTCCCGCGAACGCGGACCAGTCCGCTTCGTGCACGTGCACCATCGCGTTCGGGAAGGCGGGCGCACCGCCGATCACGGTGCCCCCGGCGTGGTCGGCGTGCAGGTGCGTCACCAGGACGTGACGAACCTCGGCAGCCTCCACGTCGGCCCACGGGTCCTCGACGGACTCCTCCCACGGCGCGTAGGGCGGGAAGTCGCCGACCCCCGTGTCGACGACCACGATCATGCCGGACGGGAGCCGGACCACGAACGCGTGCACGTGCCAGCGCCACCGGTCGGACCCGAAGAACGCCCAGGGGCGGCGCTCGCGCTCGCCGTCCCAGTCGACGGTCTGCCCGGGGGATTCGTCGGCGAGCGCGAGCGCCGCCCACCCCTCACAGATCGTCCGGATCTCGATCGGCCCCACGCGGACCGGCTGGACGTGCGACATCGCGCCGCAGCCTAGCGCTCCAGGTCCTCGGGCCGATCGACGTCGAACAGCGATCGGCGGCCGGGATCCATCGCGATCCATGTCGTCTCGTCGATCACCACGGTGTCGAGGACGTCCAGCACGTCACCCAGGCGACGGCGGCCGGCGTGCAGGAGCGTATGGACCGCGTCGGCCGCCGGCCAGGTGCGCAACGCGATCGGGAGCGGACTCCGGCCATCGGCAGTGGCGAGCGCCGCGGCGTCTCCCGGGCCGTCGTGGAGGGCTCCGACCATCGCGTGGAGCACCGCCGGCTGCAGATCGGGCATGTCGCCGCCCACCACCATGGCGAGGTCCGAGCGGACCGCCGCCAGGAGCCCGGCATGCAGCCCGGCCAGCGGCCCCTCCCCCTCGCTCGAGTCGCGCACCACCCTCGCGCCCGAGGGCAGGCCCGGATCGGGGGCGGCCGGGCTCATCACCACGATGACCTCGTCGCTCACCTCGCCGACACGGTTGATCGCTCGATGCAGGAGCGGGGACCCGCGGTACGGAACGAGCAGCTTGTCCGAGCCGAACCTGGTGGACCGTCCACCGGCGAGGACGATCCCGGCGACGTTCACGGGCACGACCTCAGGTACGGTCCTTCTTCCTCCGCTGCACGTACTGGAACCCGAATCGGCCCTTGATGCACAGGTGTCCGCTCGTCACGTCGTTGTCGGTGGGGGAGGTGACCTTCACGATCGCGTTGTCCTGGACGTGGAGCTCCAGCTCGCACCCGACGCCGCAATAGGGACAGATCGTGTTCGTGACGGTCTGTCGATCCTCGTCCCACGTCCCGGCGGCACGCATGTCGTGCTCGCTCGAGAACATCAATGCGCCGGTCGGACACACGCCGATGCAGTTGCCGCAGTACACGCACGCCGACACGTCCAGTGGGACCGCGTACTCGGTCGAGATCCTCGCGTCGAAGCCGCGACCCGCGACCGCGATCGCGAACGTGTGTTGGGCGTCGGTCCCGCACGCCTCCACGCACTTGTAGCAGAGGACGCATCGGCCGTAGTCACGGACGTAGAGCTCGTTGTCCACCTTGACGGGTTGCGAGACCGTCTCGGCCCGGGACGGGTCCGGCGACCCGTGGTGATGCCCGGCCCATCTCCGATCCCGCTCGCCGGCCTCCATCGGGTCCGTCGGAGCGCCGAACCGATCGGGGGCCGCCGCGTACTCGTCCTGCCAGCGATGCCAGTCGGACGATGCGAGGGAGGTGTCGACGCTCGATCCGAGCAGCTCCATCACGAGCCTGCGGGAGTGACGGACGCGATCGGTGTCGGTCCGGATCTTCATGCCGGCTTCGACCGTGCGCGAGCACGCGGGGACGAGGGTGCGGGCGCCCTCGACCTCGACCACGCACACGCGGCATGCGTTGATCGGCGTCAGGTTGTCCGCGTAGCACATGGTGGGGGTGTCGATCCCTTGGTCGCGGCAGGCGTCCAGGATCGTCGCGCCCTCCGGTACGCGGACGACAACACCGTCGACCTCGGCGTCCAGCAGCCGCCGCGGCGGGGCGACCGGGACCGCGCTCATGCGCCGCTCCCGTCGAACAACCCGAACGTCGAGATGGCCGAGCCCACGGCGGCCGCCGCCGTCTGTCCCAGCCCGCAGATCGAAGCGTCGCGCATCACGTCGGCGACATCTTCCAGCAGCGCGAGCTCGTCCGCCCGCGTCCCCAACGTGCGTCCGGAGACCAGGCGGAGCAACGCTTCCTCCTGTCGGACGGTCCCGACGCGACAGGGCACGCACTGCCCGCACGATTCGTCGCGGAAGAACCGCGCGATCCGCAGGACGAGGTCGACCAGGTCGGTGTCCTCGTCGAAGACCATGATCACGCCCGACCCGAGCGTGTAGCCGCCGGCCCGCGCGTCCTCGAACGTGAGCCGCGCGTCGAGCCGATCGGGTCCCACGAAGCCGCCGGCGGCGCCGCCGAGGAGGACCGCCTTCAGACGCTTCCCCCCACGGACGCCGCCGGCCGACACGATCGCGTCGCCGAGCGTCACCCCGTGCGGATGCTCGTAGACCCCCGGACGCTCGACGTGGCCGGAAAGGCAGAACAACCGCGTGCCCGTCGAGTCCTCCGTGCCCACCGACGAGTACCCCTGCGCGCCGAGCTCGAGGATCGGGAGCACGTTGATCAGCGTCTCGACGTTGTTGATCGCCGTCGGCTTGCCGAAGACGCCGCTCGTCACCGGGAACGGCGGCTTGTTCCTCGGTTCGCCCCGCTTGCCCTCGAGCGAGTTGAACAGCGCCGTCTCCTCCCCGCAGATGTACGCGCCGGCGCCACGGCGGAGCTCGATGTCGAAGCGGAACCCGTGCTCCATGACGTCGTCCCCGAGGTACCCGTGGACGCGCGCCTCCGCGACCGCCCGCTCCAGCCGCTCCGTCGCGAGCGGGTACTCACCGCGGATGTAGACGTAGCCCCGTTCGGCGCCGGTCGCGTAGCCGGCGATCGTCAGCGCCTCGACCACGGAGAACGGATCGAGCTCCATCACGAGACGGTCCTTGAACGTGCCCGGTTCGGATTCGTCGGCGTTGCAGATCACGAAGTGTGGCCGGGCCGACTGCTCCGCGACCGCCTTCCACTTGACGCCGGTGGGGAACGCCGCTCCGCCGCGACCGAGGAGCGTGGCGTCGGTGATCTCGCGGATCGTGCCCTCGGAGCCCAGGTCGATCGCGCGCCGGAGCGCCGCGTAGCCCCCGGCCGCACGGTAGGCATCGATCGATGAAGGATCGACCTCGCCGAGCCGTCGGAGCAACCGGAGCCCGGCACGGACGACTGGATCCCACACCTGCGGGGCGGTGACACCCCCCGCACACGTCACCGTCGAGTCCGGCGCGACGGCCGCCCGGACGGTCGCGACGGTCGCCTCCCCGAGCGACACGTCCGGGCGGCCGGCGCGCTGCGCGAAGATCGCCGGCGCCTGCTCGCACATGCCCAGGCAGGGGCTCCTCGTCCACGTCCAATCGCCGTCGGCGCCGAGCGCCTCCAGCTCGGCGACCAGCGCGTTCCCGCCCTGGATCCGGCAGGCGATGTCGTCGCAGACATGCACCACGGTCTTCGGCTGGGGCTGCACGCTGAACATGGCGTAGAACGTCGCCACCCCGTACGCCTCGGCCGGCGGCACCGTGAGCCGCTCGCAGATGTAGTTGAGCCCCCCTTCGCTGATCCAGCCTTCGGCGGCATGGAGCGCATGCAGCGCGGGGAGCAACAAGGTCCGGTCCGCGCGGGTCTCGTGTCCACCGCGAACCACGCGATCGTTCATCGCTGGCTCAGGTCCGAGCAGCCCGTCCACCGCGCGACGCTCCTCGTCGGTCGGCCTGGCCGTCATCAGATGGAGGTCCATCAAGGCACCTCCGCGAGAAGCTTGTCGATCCGGATCGCGGTCGCCTTGAACTCCGCGGTCCCGGACTTCGGGTCCGCGGCCTCGATCGTGAGTCGGTTGGTCTCGACCTCGTCGGGGAAGTGCAGCGTCATGAACGCGAGTCCCTGCCGCAGGGCCGAGGAGATGTGCACCGGCGCCTCGACCTCGCCCCGCCGGGACGACACGAGCACCCGCTCCCCCTCGACGACGCCGAGCGCCTCCGCGTCCGCCGCCGAGAGCTCAACGGCTTCCGGACGCCGGAGCGGCGAGGTGTAGCCGGCCGTCTGGACCCCGGTGTTGAAGGACTCCAGTCGCCTGCCGGTCGTCAGCCGGATCGGATACTCCTCGCTCAGCAGATCGACCGGCGGATCGTCCACCACGACGCTGAAGGGCGCTTTGCGCCCTTGCCGCGCGGGGTCGTCGAAGGCCCACAGCCTTGCGTGCAGGAACTGCGCCCCATCCGGGAACTCGTCGTTGCACGGCCATTGCACGCCGCCGCGCTCCTCGATCAACCCCCACGACATGTTCGCGTGCATCGGCGAGAGCGACCGAAGCTCTTCCCAGGCATCGTAGGCCGTGAGGTCGCCCCAGTCGTAGCCCAACCGGCGCGCGAGCTCCGCGATGATCCAGATGTCGTCCTTCGCCTCTCCGGGAGGATCGAGGGCCTTGCGGACCCGCTGAACGCGTCGTTCGGAATTGGTGACCGTCCCGTCGGACTCGAACGCGGCGTTCGAGGCAGGGAGGATCACGTCGGCGATCTCGGCGGTCTTCGTCATCACGATGTCCTGCACGATCAAGGTGTCGAGGTTCTCGAGGAGCGGTGTCGCGTGCGTCGCGTCCGCCTCGGAGCTCACCGGGTTCTCGCCGATGCAGTAGATCGCGGTGAGCTCGCCGCGATCCATCGCGTGGAACATGTCCGTGAGGTGCCAGCCGTACCGGGGGATGATGGGACGTCCCCAGGCGGCTTCGAACCGCGCACGTGCATCGGGATCTTCGACGATGTCCTGGAAGCCCGGGAGCTTGTTGGGGATCGCACCCATATCCCCGCCGCCCTGGACGTTGTTCTGCCCCCGCAGCGGGTTCAGCCCGCTCCCGTACTTGCCCACGTGGCCGGTGAGGAGCCCGAGGTTGATCAAGGCGAGCACGTTGTCGACGGCGGTGTGGTGCTCGGTGATCCCGAGGGTCCAGCAGATCATGGCCCGGTCGGCCTGCGCGTACAGGTGCGCGACCTCACGGATCACCTCCGCGGGAACGCGCGTGACCTCCTCGCCGCGTTCGAGCGTCCACTCCGCAACGCTCTCCGCGTACTCCTCGAAGTTCTCGGTGGCGTTCGCAACGAACGCATGATCCTGCAGGTCGTTCGCGATGATCTCCTGCGCGATCGTGTTCGACAGCGCGATGTCGGTGCCGACGTCGATCCCGAGCCAGAGGTCCCCGAACGCCGCGGACTCGGTCCGCCGTGGGTCGACCACGATCAGCTTCGCCCCCCGTTCGAGGGCGCGCAGCACATGGTGGAAGAAGATGGGGTGTGCCGCGCGGGCGTTCGAGCCCCACAGCACGATGAGGTCGCTGTTCTCGACCTCCTCATATGAGCTGGTACCGCCACCGGCACCGAAGACCGTGGCCAGACCGACCACGCTTGGAGCGTGTCAGGTGCGGTTGCAGCTATCGACGTTGTTCGTGCCCAGGACCTGGCGAGCGAACTTCTCTGCGACGAAGTTCATCTCGTTGGTCGCCTTCGAGCACGAGAACAGGCCCGCTCCCCATCCCGGGTTCCGCTCGACGGCTCGCAGCAGCCCCTCGGCGGCCCGGTCGAGGGCCTCCTCCCAGGTGGCGGTGCGGAGCTCGCCGTTCTCGCGGACCATCGGCTCGGTGAGCCGGGTCGGTGCCATCGCCATCGACGCCATCTCCTTGTCCGCCGGACCGTCCGGCAGGTCTCGATTCTAGGACCACGGCCTCCGCAGGCGGGGCCGGCGCGCTTTTTGGCGGCGCGCACGTCGATCAGGGCCGTGCCCGGACGAAACCGCTCTCGGGGTTCGAGCGCGTGCCGAGCGCGATCTTGCAGAGGACAACCAACGCGCCTACGCTCGCAGCGTGACCCGCCTCGACGGCCCGCCTTGGCGCGCCGCTCTCGTGATAGCTCTCGCTCTCTTCGGCTGGTTCGCTGCGCCGCGATCGAGCGCCGAGCAGTCCGTCGGCCACTCGTTGCCGCCTGTCGCCTCAGCGATCGAGTCACTGCCGTCGGTGCTCGGCGCGGCCTCTGACCGACCGATCCGTTCCCTCCACACGAGGTTTGGCGAAGGCCAGCGTGCACTCTGGATCATGACGGTGAGCGTTCCCGCCACGGTATCCCTGTCGGTGCGGAGGAGCTTCCGCTCTCCTCCCTCGTTCCTATCGGCCGGGCCGATCGCGCTGGGCCTCGCCGGTCGAGCCCCGCCTTCGTCGATCAACGCTTGAACAGCGCCCGGATGGCGTGAGCTCGTTCGCGTCTGATCGATCGAGGGAGGACCGATGACTACTGGAGATATCGTGAGAGAACGGGCGCTGGAGCTCGCTCGCTCAGAGACGGACCGAGAGCAAGCCGTGTCCGAGTTGCTGATGAGCTGTGGTGGACGGCGAGTGCCCGTGGTCAGTGCCCGTCAACATCTCTTGGCGTCGCTCGATAGCGTGCCTGATCCGGCAGACGCGATGCAGGCCATCGAGTTCTTGGACGAGTTGCTCGAGAAGCTTCCGATCTAGCGGGGGCATCCTCGCTCGAGGCTCGTAAGACCCTGGATCGGTCGACTCCGCCAACCCCCCCGTCCCAAACGGCGCATCGGAACAGCCGACACGAGCGACGACGATAGGTCGGCGACCTCGAGTCAGTCGTGGGTCTTGCGCTCGCCGCGGGCGAAGTCCGGTCCCTCATCGGGGGTCGGATTCGTGCGCTCGCCGGGGGCGAAGTCCGGTCCCTCATCGGGGGTCGGATTCGTGCGCTCGCCGGGGGCGAAGTCGCCCCCTCCCGGGCGCTTCTTCTTGGTCATCCTCGGACCTCCTCCTGTTTCGACCAAGAGACTGAGAGGAGTCATCGGGCCTCGATCGCCTCCGAGACACTCGATGCGACTGACGCTTCCGCGCAAGTCCTGGGGCTTCGACCACTCCCGACGCATCGAGGGTTACCTCGTTCCCAGTTTCCGACCGACCTCGCCGAAGCGCAAGGCACGTCTCTAGGCGCGCAGCAGGCGCTGCTCGAGGCGGGAGCCGGTGCCAGGTCTGGAGCCACAGGAACTGCTGGGAGCCGAGCGGGACGCCAGGCACTGGGACCGCAAGTCAGCAACGAGGCCGCTCCCCCGAACCTCTCCTAGGCCAGCCGTTTCGGTGCTGCTACTGGATCTCCACCTCCACCCCACGGAAGCAGGTCGTGAGGTGGTCATTCACAAGACCGCACGCCTGCATGAAGGCGAGGGTCCTCCTACATCCCCCATAGAAGCTGAGCGAGCACGAAAGAGCAAAGACCAGCGAGGATCAGATCCACAACGCCGATGATGCGAACGCGATGCAACGTTGAGGCTCTTGCGTTGCTTTAGGGTCAGGTATCTCACCGGTGATTCCTTCGAAGAAGCGACCGACATAGGCGGCACCGGATCGGCCTCGCTTCCGCATCAGGATCCTCCGCCGCCACCGGCTGATCCGAGCTGGCACGAGGATCTCGCCGAGGGCGACCGCGACCCACCCAGCCACGACGGCGACCGCCAGGACATCGAACAGGCAGATACCGGTTCACCTCGTGCCCTCGGTCGCGCTGCATCTCGCACCCGTACCCGACCCCGACGGAAGTCCTGGTCAGAACAGCGCTGCGACTTCCCGAATCGAAGGGTCCGCTCAGGCGTAAGGATCCACGATCTCCTGGGATCGGAAGCATGACGCTGCGTGCGAATCGACCATAACTCTCTCGGCTCTCGTGGAATACCTGAGCGCGACGCTGATCGGCCACATGGCCGACCACGACAAGCCATCGGAGGCAGCGTTTGAGATGCGGTACCCCGGCCAGGACGGCTGATCAGGGCGGTATCTCCCTGGGGCCCGCTGCCCTCCCGTGACACGCCGGCCGGCGGCGGGGTCCTGGGGCCGGCGATCGCGCGGCGGTTACGGGACGTAGAGTGCCGGCCATGGCAGACAAACCCACCCCAGCCGAGGACGCACGGCGAGTGGTCGCGCAGGCCCAGCAGATCACCGCCAACATCCGGCAGAACGAGCAGGCGATCCTGGCGATGACCGATGACGAGCTGAGCACATTCAAGTCCGATCTCGAAGTCGCGTACGCCACGATCGAGGCCGCGCTCGCGCAGACCAGGACGCTGCTTGCCGTGCGCCGCCCCGACGACACGTGAACGTTCGCGAGCTGATCGTGCGCTCGGTGCGCTCGACCCGACGCTGCCCGTCGTCGCGGAGATCGTCGAAACCGGAGAGTCGATCCCGATCGACGTCGTGGCGGTGGCCGGCGTGATTTACGAAGACGAACCGGCGCACGATGTCGCGGTCCTCAGGCCATTGGAGGACTGGCAGGCGGGCTGACGCCGCGACCGGGGCGGCCTCCCGTCCACCCGGCCCGGTGGTGCGTCGCGCGGCTACGTCGTGATCGAGACGGTGAACGCCACGAGCGATCCGGTAAGGATCACGGTACGTTCGGCCGAAGTGCCACCGATCGTGCGGCCGTAGCCTGCAGAAGCTCGATCGCGTGGTCAACGCAGGCCACGTCGATGAACGAGTGGGTGATCTCCTGAGCCGCTTCGGCTCGGGGGTCGCCCTTCGTGTAGCCGGCCAGATCGGCGGCCGCCTGCTGCAACGCGACGGTGAGGTGAACCAACATCCTGTCCATGGTGCGCTTTTCCTCCTGCACCGGCGCTTGTTGCGCCGCTTGGCACCAACAGTGTGAACAGCGCCCCCGACATGGAAACGGCCGGTGGATAAGTCAGGGGGATGCGGGTGGCGTCCGGGTACTGCTAATGGATCTCGACCCAACGGAAGCAGGTCGTGAGGTGGTCATTCACGAGACCGCATGCCTGCATGAAGGCGTAGCACACGGTCGGCCCGACGAAGGCGAACCCTCGTCGCTTCAGTTCCTTCGACATCGCTCGGGATGCCGGCGTCTCGGCCGGGATGTCACCCATCCGCTTCCATCGGTTCACCGTGGGGACGCCATCGACGAACGACCACACGAACTCATCGAGCGGACCGTCGGCGCCCAGATCGAGGATCGCGGCGGCGTTCCGAACGATCGACTCGACCTTCATCCGGTTCCGCACGATGGATGGATCCTCGAGCAAGCGCTCCACTCGGGAGGACGTGAATCGGGCAACCTTCGCCGCATCGAACGACGCGAACGCCCGGCGGTACCCAGCCCGCTTGTGCAGGATCGTCGACCATGACAGACCGGCCTGCGCACCCTCCAGGCTGAGCATCTCGAAGAGCCGAGCCTCGTCGTGCACGGGCACGCCCCACTCCTCGTCGTGATAGGCGAGGTATTCAGGATCGTTCGTTGGAGCCCATGAGCAGCGGACGGGCACGGCTCAGATCACGCGGGCGGCGTGCGTGTAGACGTTGCACCGACCGTCGCGGACGAACCCGATCACCGTGACGCCGAGGCGCTCGGCGGCATCGACGGCGAGCGACGAGGGCGCGCCGACCGCGCTCACGACCGGGATCCCCGCCACCGCCGCTTTCTGCACGATCTCGAACGAGACCCGGCCCGACACCTGCACGATGCGCTCGGAGAGCGGAACGGCGTCGGCCAGCAACTGCTCGCCGATCACCTTGTCGATCGCGTTGTGACGGCCAACATCCTCGCGGACGCTCACGAGCTCGCCGTCGGCCGAGAACAGCCCCGCGGCGTGCAGCCCGCCCGTCCGGTCGAACACCCGCTGCGACGACCGGAGCCGGTCCGGGAGCTCGACGATCGTCGCCACCGGGACCGTGAACCCGAGCGGGATCGGGGCGCAGCGAACCTCCACGTCCTCGAGCGCCGCCTTCCCGCACACGCCGCAGGATGAGGTCGCGAAGAAGTTGCGGTGCAAGACGGTCTCGTCGAAGCGCTCCGTGAGCGCGACCGTGACGACGTTGTACCGCTGCTCTTCGGTGTCGACGTCGTCGCAGTACGCCACCTGACGGACGTCGCCCGGCCGGGTCAATCCTTCGGTGAGCAGGAAGCCAACGGCCAGCTCGAAGTCGCCGCCGGGCGTCCGCATCGTCACCGCGACACGCACGGCCTCCTGACCGGGCCCATGTGCCCGGATCTCCATCGGCTCTTCGGTGGCGAGCGCGTCCGCGCGTTCGCTGCGCGTCCCGTCCCGGAGCGCGACGACACGAACGGGCGTCACGTTCTTCCGCAGCGGTTCGGAGACGGCCATGCCCCAAGTATCGTCCCTCGTACCGGAACGTGACCCCGCTGCGCTATCGTCCGGGCACCCACCGAACCACGAGGAGTGCTTCCCGTCATGAAGTCCGGGCTCGAGATCGCACAGAACGCGGAGCTGACGCCGATCGCGGAGATCGCCGCGGCGGCCGGGATCCGGCCGGAGGAGCTTCGTCCGTACGGGACCTACCGGGCGAAGGTCGCGCTCTCCGTCCTGGACCGCTTGCGCGACGGTCCCGACGGCAAGCTCGTGATCACGACCGCGATCACCCCGACCAAGGCCGGCGAAGGCAAGACGACGACGTCCGTCTCGCTCACCCAGGGGCTGGGCGTCCTGGGGAAGAAGGTCGCGCTCGCGCTCCGCGAGCCGTCGATGGGCCCGGTCTTCGGGATCAAGGGCGGTGGGACCGGCGGGGGCTATGCACAGGTCGTACCGATGGAGGACATCAACCTCCACTTCAACGGGGACTTCCACGCGGTCACCGCGGCGCACAACCTCCTGGCCGCGGCGGTCGACGCCTCGATCTTCCACGGCAACCCGCTCGGGATCGATCCCCAGACCATCACGTGGCCGCGCACGATGGACGTGAATGACCGCGAGCTCCGTCGCACGGTCGTCGGGTTGGGCGGGAAGGCGCACGGGATCCCGCGCGAGAACGAGTTCGTGATCACGGCGGCGTCGGAGATCATGGCGATCCTCGCGCTCGCCGAGGACCTGCCAGACCTCCGGGCGCGTCTCGGCCGCGTGGTCGTCGCGTCCACGTACGACGCCGAACCGGTGATCGCCGATCAGCTGCGCGTCGCCGGTGCGATGACGGTGGTGATGCGCGACGCGATCGAACCCAACCTGGTGCAGACCCTCGAGCATCAGCCGGTCTTCATCCACGCCGGGCCGTTCGGCAACATCGCGCACGCGAACAACTCCATCATCGAGGATCGGATCGCCCTCAAGCTCGCGGACTACGTCGTCACCGAGGCCGGGTTCGGCAGCGATCTCGGCTTCCAGAAGTTCTGCGACATCGTGTGCCGGCTCGGGGGATTCGCCCCGTCGGCGGGCGTCCTGGTCACGACGGTTCGCGCGACGAAGTCCCACGGCGGCATGCCGTTCGCGGAGCTCGGCAGCGAGGATCTCGACGCGCTCCGGCGGGGCATCGACAACCTCGAGGCGCACATCGGGATCATCCGGCGGTACGGCTTGCCGTGCGTCGTGGCGATCAACAACTTCCCGACCGACACGGATGCGGAGCTTGAGCTGATCAACGAGCTCGCGATCGGCGCCGGCGCCGAGACGGTGGTCGTGAACCGTGGCTTCGCCGAGGGCGGCAAGGGGGCCGTCGACCTGGCGGAAGCCGTGATCGCCGCGTGCGAACGGTCGAGCTCGTTCCATCAGCTCACGCCCGACGGAACCCCGCTCCGCGACCAGATCGACGCGATCGCGACCACGTTGTACGGCGCCGTCGGCATCGACTTCCTGCCCCAAGCCGAGGCCGACCTCGCACGGATGGATCGTCTCGGTTTCGGGACCGTCCCCGTGTGCATGGCCAAGACGCACCTGTCCCTCAGCCACGAGCCCACGTGGCTCAACCGGCCGCGGGGCTATCGGCTCCCGGTGCGAAGCGTCGTCCCCGCGGCGGGCGCGGGGTTCGTGGTGGTGCTGTGCGGAGAGATGCAGCGCATGCCGGGGCTGGGACGAACCCCGAACTTCACCGGCGTGGACCTCGGGCCCGACGGCCGCACGATCGGCTTGTTCTGAGGCTCACGCCACGTCGTCATCCGGAGGCATCACGCAGAACTCGTTGCCCTCCGGGTCGAGCATCACGCACCACATGCCACCATCGCCCTCGGCCCAGTTCCGGATGGACGCCCCCAGCCCCTCGAGCCGTTCCACCTCGGCCTCCAGGTCCTCCCCGGCCTGGAGGTCCAGGTGCATCCGGTTCTTGACGACCTTCTCCTCCGGCACCTCCACGAGGAAGATCACGGGCAGGTCCGAGTCGTCGGGCGGCTCGACCATCACGGTCGGATCTTCCTCGGGATCGAAGATCCCCTTCGAAGCGAGACGCGCGAGCTCCTCCTCGTCGTACGGGGCGACGCGCCACTCGAGCGCCGCGGCCCAGAACCGTGCGAGTGGGGCCGCGTCGCGGCAGTCCAACACGACCGCGTCGATCCTCACCTTCGCAGCCTGCCGCGACGCGGCCCCGCGCGCAAGCCCCGGTCGGCGCCCGCGGGCTCAGGTGTGGACGGCGATCACGAACGCCTCGCCCACGTCACGCAAGATCGACTGCGCCCGGTTCCGGAGCGAGCTCGCGGAATCCGACAGCTCGCGCTGCCGCGTCTTGTCGATGAACGTGATCGCGTTGATGTCGACGTTCGCGAGCGCCGACAGCGCGGCCGCGTGCAACGCCGCGGCCGCGCTGTACGCGTCGGATGCGGCGTTGGGATTGCCCGAGGTGATCGCTTCCTCCGCGATCCCCATCAGGTAGACCGAACGCCGGGCGATCTCGAGCGGCACGTCGGCCGCGTCCTCGAGCGCGTGCTGGAGCGTGTAGGTGCGGATCTGCTGGTCTTCCGTCGTTTCCTTCGGCAGCTTGTAGGCGGCCATCACGCTCCGATAGGCAGCCGCGTCGCGATCGGCCAGGCCCAGCAAGATGTGCCGCTCCTCGTCGCACTCCTCGGCCATGGCCGCCATCCGCCCGGCCACCTCTTCGTACCCCTTCTTCTTGAGCGTCAGACGAGCGACCATCGAGATCAGCGACGCACCGGCGGCCGCCGAGACGCCGGCCCACGCGCCTCCCCCCGGGGTCGCGGCGTCGGACCCAAGCTCGTCGAGGAACCGCTGGATCCGCTGGCCGCCGACCGGGACATCCACCACGATCGCGGGTTGCGGCATCGCGACGCTCTTGCCGGTGCTCCAACCCGCCGACGACCGTTCCGGCGTGGTCCCTTCGTCCATGTCGCTCATCCGGCTCCTTCGATCTGCCGCTCCAGGATCTGGCGGTCCGCGTCGAATCCTCGCAGGCGAACGTGGGCGGTGTCTCCCTTGCCGAGCGCCGCCTCCGGAACCAGACCCACGATCTCAGAATCCGTGATCCGCAGCCCCCCTGCTGCGGCTTCCCGGGCGACCGCGTCGAACGCGTCGATGATCCCTGTCACCTCATGGTCGACGAGGTTCATCGATACGGTGACGCATCCCCGCTCCGGCACCAGGAAGCCGATCGCCCGGAGCGCCGGGAGCCCCCCGCCCGACGTCCTGACCGTCCGGGCGATCGCGCGCGCAGCACCCTCGTCCGCGGCATCGAGATAGACGTTGAACGCGATCAGCGGCTTGCGCGCACCGACGGCGGTCGCGCCGGCCGCGCCGAGCGCATGCGGCCCGAAGTCCGGCAGACGCTCCCCGCGAGCGACGGCGTCGCGGAGCCCTTCGAACTCGCCCCTGCGCACCTCGGCGAGGGACGCGCGTTCGGGAACGAGCGCCGCCCGATCGTAGAGATACACCGGAAGGTCCAGCGACGTCGCCAGCTCCTTCGCGAAGCTCCTCGCGAGCTCGACGCAATCGTCCATCGTGACCCCACGGACCGGCATGAAGGGGATCACGTCGGCGGCGCCCATCCGCGGGTGCCCGCCGGAATGGTGTTCCATGTCGATCAGGGCGACGGCGACGCGCGCGCCGGAGAGCGCCGCGCGCGCGACGGCGTCCCGATCCCCGAGCGCCGTCGTGTCGAGGCGGTTGTGGTCCGGGTCGGCCTGGCGGTAGACGAGGTGAGCACCGGGGACCTGCAGTGCCCGGCAGATGGCGTCGATCACGTCGGTCCGGCGACCTTCGCTGAAGTTGGGAACGACGCCGAACAGCTGTTCCGCGACCACGGCGCGACTCTAGCGTCCCCTCAGTCGCGCGGCCGGCGCTTCTGCGGATCGAGGATCGACAAGGGCGCGACCGTCGCCGGCGCCGTCCCGTCCCCGACGGCGACCTCGACCTTCTCGCCGTCCGCGGCGAAGTCGGTATCCAGCACCGCGAGACCGATCGTCCCCACGCGGGGGCTGGAAGCAGGCGACGTGACGACACCCACGTCTCGGCCGTCCTGGGTGACGGCCGCCCCGTAGTCAGGCGCCGCGTCCCCTTCGATCTGGAGGGTCTTGAACCGCTTCGGTGGGTCCTCCCCTCGTTCGCGCAACGCCGTCGCCCCGACGCATCCGGTGTCCGTCTTGATGAACGGGTCCATCGACAGGTCCCACGGGGAACGCTCGCCGGGGTCGTAGTCCACCGCGATGATGATCAGGCCGACCTCCGTTCGAGCGAGGTCGATCGCGGTCAACCCGAACGGCACCGCCCCGGCCGCGAGGAGCGCGTCCCAGACTGCTTGCGCATCGTCCGGCGCCATGATCACCTCGTACCCGTGCTCGCCGCTGAACCCGGTGCGGGTCACCGTGGCCGGCACGCCGGCGACGGTCACCTCTTCAGGCCAGAACCGGAAGTACCTCAGCTCCCCGAGGTCGCGATCGACCAGCGGCTGCAGCGTGACCTGCGAGGTGGGGCCCTGGACGGCGATCATCCGCGAGATCATCCGTGCGGTGCTCGACGCGCGCATCCAGGTCGCTCGCGGTATCACCGAACCAGTCTTGGAGAGCCGCGGTGTTGATCATGACCCAGAAGCGATCCTCGGCGAACCGGTACACGTTGCCGTCGTCGACCATGGAACCGTCAGCGTTCACGAACGCGCCGTACCGGACCTGGCCGGGCTGCGTCCCGTCCACCGTGTTGGTGAACCGTCGCTGGATCGATAGCGCCGCGTCCGGCCCCGTCACCTCGTACTTGCATGTCGAGAAGAGGTCCCAGATCCCGGTGCCGGTGCGAACCGCCTCATACTCTTCCAGCGGGTCCCGACCCTCGTGAATCGTCCAGGGGTACCCGTCCTCCCATATCGTCTCGGCCCCGTTGGCCTCGTGCCACGCGTGCAGCGGCGAGCGCTTGTCCTCGGTCATCAAGGGTGTCTCCTCCAGTCGTGGACGCCGCAGACCTCAGCGGCGCGGCTTCTCCTTGGCGGGGTCGTAGATCGCGAGCACGTCGACGGTACCCGTCATCGTCCCGCCGTCGTGCTCGATCGAGACGCGGGTCCCGGGGGCAGCAAGATCCGTTGGCAGCACGGCGAGGCCGATCGGTCCGAACCGCGGACTGTCGGCCGGCGACGTCAGGACCCCGACCGCCTCGCCGCCGTCCACGATGGCAGATCCGTACTCGGGAAGGGCGTCCCCGTCCAACCGCACGGTCACGAACCGGTTCGGCGGCGCCGCGGCCACCGCGCGCAGCTTCTCGGTTCCCATGTTCAGCTCGTGGAGCGACACGAACCGGTCGAGGCCGAGGTCGAACGGGGTCCGCTGGTGCGGCTCGTAGTCGTAGTCCGTCACGATCATCCCGACCTCCACGCGGATCGGCTCGATCACATCCGCGCCGTACGGTGTCGCGCCGGCACCTTCGACCGCCTCCCAGAGTGCCTCGGCATGCTCCGGACGCAGGAAGACCTCGTACCCCAGCTCGCCGCTGAACCCCGTTCGCGAGAGCCACACGGGCACGCCGCCGACCTGTACCTGCTCCGGCAGGAAATGGAAGTACCGGAGCGCGCCGAGGTCCGCGTCCGTGATCGTCCGCATCAGCTCGCGGCTCTTCGGGCCCTGGATCTGCATGCTCGGAAGCTCCGGGGCGATGTATCGCACCTCGACGTCGAGGCCCTTGGATGCCGCGCTGAAGTACTCCTCGCGCTCGTCCGAGTTGGTACACACCCACAGGTGGTCCTCGGCGAAGCGGAAGACGGTCCCGTCGTCCACCAGGAGCCCGTCTTCGTCGACGAACGGACCGTAGCGGACCTGGCCGGCGGTCATGCCGACGATGTCGGCGGCGTGCACGCGTTGGGCGGCTTCGACCGCGTCCGGCCCGGTGAACTCCCACTTGTTGAGGGGCGACAGGTCCCACATCCCCACCCCCTCGCGGATCGCGCGGTACTCGGCCGCGGGGTCGCCGAAGTTCGTCACCCAGAGCCACCCTGCCTCGTCCGAGAAGCCGGCGGCCTTCGTGGACGTGATGGGGTGGAACGCCGTCTCCCTCGCCATGGGCTTGTTGTACCGCACGGCTGAACCGCGATTCAAGTCTGCGAGGTCGCGGCGCCGGCCTCGGAGCGGCCGGGGGTGCAGCGGATCGTCTCGGCCTCGGTGACGATGGCGTCGACGCCGAGGTCGAAGCTCCCGGCGGGAAGCTCGTGCGGCAGGACCTGGAGGTCGAAGGCGAGCGCGATCCGCGGTGCGCCCCGACGCGTACGGCGGAGGAATCGGTCGTAGAAGCCGCCCCCGTATCCGACGCGATGCCCGGACCGATCGAAGGCGACCCCCGGCGCCACGACCAGATCGAGCGCCTCGGGCGTGAGGATCGTCCCGTCGGCCGGTTCGCGACCGCCGAACGACGTCCCCGTCAGCGGGTGTCCCGGCTCGTACACGACCGCTTCCAGATCCCTGCCACCCTCGATCCGCGGTAAACAGACCCGGATCCCACGGGCATGCAGCGCGTCGAGGAGCGGCGGAGTCGACACCTCCGAGCCGAAGGACCAGAACCCCATCACGACCCCGACGCCCTCGAGTTCGGGAAGGGCGAGGAACCGCCGATGGATCACGGTGCTGCGCGCGATGCGCTCGGCCTCGCCGAGCGCATCGCGCGCAGCGAGCACGGACCTTCGGATGTCGCGCTTCGCCCGCTTCAGCTCGGACGCCCGCATCAGGCGCGGAGCGTCGCGGCGAGGAGCTCCGAGCGATCCGCCGGACCCGCGGCGACCGCGACCAGCCACGTGGCGCCGACGCCCTCGATCCGGTCACGGAACCGGCGGAGGTCGTCCGCGGTTCCCCGCCAGATGTCCATGGCGAGGCCCTTGCCCGCCCGCTCCGCCTCGAGCGTTGCGAGCTCGTTCGCGTCCCGGCCGACCAGCATGATCCCGGCCCAGGTGGGCGGAACCTCGGCCGGGTCCCTACGGGCGTCGGCGGCGAACCTCGCCAGATCCGCCGCACGAGCCACGAACGTGTCGGTATCGAGCCCCCACGCGTTCCACCCGTCCGCCGCCCGGGCGGCGACCCCGATCGCGGCATCCTTCGTGCCGCCCACCCAGACGGGCGGCGAGCCCGGGGGCAGGAGCGGACCCGCGAGCGCCGGTATCCGCTGGCGGCCCGGCCACGGGCTCCCCGCGAAGAGCGCCCGGAGCGCCAGGACGGTCTCCTCCAAGAGGGCGAGGCGCTCGGGGAACGGCGGGTAATCGAGCCCGAGCGCCGCATGCTCGGCGCGGCCGTTCGCGTCACCCACCCCGAGCCCGAGGACGGCGTGGCCGCCCGTGACGTGATCGAGCGCCGCCGCTTGCTTCGCCAGCATGCCGACCGGACGGAACCCCGCCCGGGTGACGAGCACCCCGACACCGAGGCCGGGGTTCACGGCCCCGATCGCCGCCAGCAGGGTGTAGGGCTCGAGCGACGGCCGGTCGGGCGCCCCCGGCGGGAACAGGTGATCCGAGGCGAACACCGCGTCGAAGCCGGCGGCGGCGGCGCGACCCGCGGACGCCAGCGGCTTCGCGGGCTCAGCGGTGAAGACGGAGAGCACCACCCCCAGCTTCATCGGTGATCCTCCAGCGCCAACAACGCGGCGCCGATCGCCGCGCTGTCCGTCCCGAGGTGGGCCTCCACGATCGGAACGGCGGGGCGGTACTGAGCGGCTTCCACCGCATCGACGAACGCAGTGCGTGCGGGGTCCAAGAGGAGGTCGCCGGCACCGCCGACGCCGCCCCCGACGACGACGGTCGCGGGATCCAACACGTTGACCAACCCGGCGATCCCCTCCCCCAGTCGACGCCCCACTTCCGTGACGATGCCGCGCGCAACGGCATCGCCGTCGCGCGCGGCATCCACGACCATGTGTCCGGTGACGGCGTCCGGATCCCCGCCGGCACGCGCCGCGAGCGGCGCATGCCGGCGCGCCGCGGCTCGGCCCTCACGCGTGATGGCCGAGCCGCTCGCCACCGTCTCCCAGCACCCACGGTTGCCACAGCCGCAGACGGGCCCGTCCGGCTCCACGACGATGTGGCCCACCTCCGCTGCGAATCCGTGGGCGCCCCGGTAGAGCGAACCCCCGAGGATCAAGCCGCCGCCGATCCCGGTGC
This sequence comes from Actinomycetota bacterium, assembly GCA_005884925.1. Taxonomy (GTDB): domain Bacteria; phylum Actinomycetota; class UBA4738; order UBA4738; family HRBIN12; genus AC-51. The sequence goes on from VAYU01000026.1 coordinate 79,370, forward strand.
CGACCCCGATGTAGAGCACATGCGCGACCCCGCGGGCCGCCCCGACCCGGTACTCGCCGTAGGCACCGGCCGTGCAGTCGTTCTCGACGATCACCCGCGTCCCGGCCGCCCGCCCGACCACCTCGGCGATCGGGGCATCGCGCCAGGCGAGGTTGGGCGCGAACCGCAGGACGCCCGTGCCCTCCTCGACGAGCCCGGCGGCCCCTACGCCGACCGCGACGACGTCGGGGTCCGACACGTCGCCGAGTGCCGCGACCAGGGTCGCGAGTGTGGCGTCCATGTCGTCGGCGGGTGTCGGACGCACGGATCGCGCCAGCTCCTTGCCCTCGTCCGTCACCCGCAACGCAACGATCTTCGTGCCGCCGACATCGATGCCGACGGCCTGAGATGCCGCCTCGCTCATCCGATGTCGATCTTCTCGAGCCGCGTGGGGCCTGGCTGCGCCCCCTCGGTGGGGTGCATCTCATCGGCTCGGGCGTCGATCACCCCGCGGAACGCGAGCAGCATCTCCGTGCCCGCCTTCAGCAGGTGTTCGATCACTTCGGGCTTGAGCGGTTGGACGGCGGTGACGGCCATGCAGATAGGGCACCACGCGACCGGGCATCCACCCTGCACATGGGGACCGTCCGACGCAGCGGGGTCCGGCACGTCGCTCGCCGGCACGTGGGCGCTCGTCCGCCTCGCGCGCCCGTCCTTCGCGGCCTCGGCCATCGTCAGCCCCTTTCCGGGTCTGCGGGTTGGGACCCGCGACCGAACATGATCTCCAGATGGTCGCCCGCGAAGTTCGCCTCGCGGACGACCATGCGTTTGAGCGACTGCGGGAGGATCAGGTTGCGCTTGTACGACCCCACTCGGACCACCAGCTCCTCGCCGCGCCGGTGGATGTCCATGTCATCGCGGGAGACGAACGGGAGCCGCATCCGCAACACGTACCCGTCGTCGCGCTTGCGCACCCTGATCGGGTCGTCGTGATGGAGGATCGAGACGGCGTTCAGTTCTCCGTAGACCTCCTCCGCCATCTCCTCGAGCAGGGGGATCCCCACCATCTCGCGATCGAACAATCGGGACAGGAGGATCGGCACGGGCTCGAACGACTCGTGCACCGTCGCCAGATGTTCCGCCTGGATGTCCTTCCATTTCCCGAAGTACGGGTCTGTGACGTCGGGCGGCAGGACCCTGTTGACGACCACGGCGTCGACGCGATAGCCGAAGAGTCCCAGGTACGTGTAGGTCCGGCGGGCCTCGCTGATCACCATCTTCTCGGGGTTGACCACCAACCGGACCGAGGAGACGGCCTCGTCGGTCAGGATGCCCTTCACCGCATCCAGGTTCCGGTGGAGCCGTTCCACCGCCTCGAAGACCTGATCCGACGCGATGGGGAGCGAGGTCATCCTCGACACGAGCGGGCGGACCGCCTTCACCACTTTTCGCTCCACGGGGAAGATTCGCTCGATGTACCAGCTCATGATCTCGGGCAGGGACAAGAGCCGCAGCGTCTCGGCCGTGGGTGCGCAATCGACGACGAGACAGTCGTACTTCCCGCTCTGGACGTGGGTCTTCACATCGATCAACGCGAAGATCTCGTCGAGACCCGGGATCACGGTCAGCTCTTCGGCCTGGATGGTCTCGGTGCCCGCCCAGTTCATCAGCTGGACCATGTAGTCCTGGATGTCGCGCCAGTTGTCCTCGAGCCGTTCCTGCGCGTCGATCTCCTGCCCCCACAGGTGCTGGATGATCGGGGTCGGGGCGCTCCCGATCCTCGTCTCGAAGGAATCCGCGAGGGAGTGCGCGGGATCGGTCGACATCACCAACGTGCGCTGACCGGCCTCGGCGGCCCGCACCGCGGTGGCCGCCGCGACGGTCGTCTTGCCGACCCCACCCTTGCCGGTGAACAAGATGACGCGCATCGAGCCAGCCTAGCCTCGCGACCCTCCGACGTCAGCGGGTCGCAAGCAGGGCGAGGACCGCGATGACGTTGATGGTCGCGTGCGCCGCGATCGAGGCGACGAGCGTCCGCCGATGTTCGAAGACCGAGGCGAGGATCACACCCATCAGCGCGAGCCCGAAGAACCGGATCGGCTCGACGTGCACGAACGCGAAGAACGAACCCGAGAGGAGCGCGGCCCGAACGAACCGCATCCGGCCACGCAGTCCCTGGAACAGGAACCCTCGGAAGTAGATCTCTTCGCAGATCGGGGCGAGGAACACCGCCATCACGGCGTTGATCACGAGCCAGGGACCTGCGACGTCCTGGAGCGGCGTCGAGACGGTCGGCCGGTGACCGGTGATGGCGCTGACGACCTCGGTCGTGATCGCGATCGCGACCGTTCCCGCGAGCATGGCCCCTAGCCCCGCGCCGACCCCGGCGAAGACGTCGCGGGCGCGCCAACCGCCACGGCGCAGGCCGAGTGGCGCCAGCGAACCCCGGGTGCGACGGACGTAGATGACGATCGGAACGAGCAGGCTGAGCTGTTGCGCCGCCGTGACGAGAACGGCCCCGCCGTCGGAGCCCCATCCCAGGAAGCCGAACACGAGGTAGTTCGCGAACAGCACCAACCCGAACGGCAGCAACGCGATCGGGAGGAACTCTTCGAGGTTCCACACGCCGAGGGGCCATCGGTCCGCGCCGTCCGGACGAGGCGGGACGGGTGGACCGACCGGCCGCACCGCCGCGAGCGGCTCGACGCTCATCAGCCCATCTCGACGCGTCGCTTCAGACGTTCGAGCGCGTTCTCGATGACCCGACGGGCTCCCTCGGTCCTGATGAACCCGGGAACGAGCGGTCCGAGCTCGACGGCCAGACGGTAGGTGACCTGGGTCGTGTCCGGATCGACCTCATCGAGGAGGTACTCGCCGCGCACGTCGCGGACGGCTCCGTGGGCATCGGTGGAATCCCACGAGATGGCGGTGTCTCCGGGCGCGTACCGATAGCGAAGCGTGTAGGACGCCTTGCCGAGGACGGGGACGTCGACCTCGAACGCGACCTCGGTCGGCCGGCCGCCTTCGCCCCGCTCGCGGACGTCCGCGGACCGGACGTCGGCCCATTCCGGGTAGGCCTCGTAGTCCTCGATCACCTCGACGACGTCGTCGATGGGCGCCTCGATCAGGATCGACCCCTCGGCGTGTTCCATGAGAGCAATGCTACCGGTGGGTCGCGGTCACGACGCCGAACACCAGCAGCCCCACGCCGACGAACACCACACCGACGAGCGCCCACATCAAGACCTTCGTCTCCACGATCAGGTCGCCGCCCTGTGCCAGCCGGTGCGCCTCGACCGCGGACATCGCGTAGACGCTGACCCCCGCGACGAGGAACAACGCGAACGCAGCGACGAGCGCTCCGGAGCCGGCGGCAGCGATCGCCAGCAAGACGCCGAGGCCGAACGTGACCGCGAACAACACCCCCCGCGCGAGCCCGTCGATCCCGCGGCCGAGCGCACGGTGTCCGAGCCCGGGGAAGATCAACGAGCGGATCGCCGCGTCGCGAGGCTCGATCCGTGTCCGTTCCCCGGGGGCCCGCATCACCTGGGCGAACGGCGTGCCACACGTCGCGCAGGAATCGAGCTGGATCGGGTTCTTCCCACCGCACACGGGGCATGGCCAGAAGGGCATCGGTCGTTCTGCCCGCTCGGTGGTCGCGCCGGTCGCTATCTCCGTCGGCTGCGCGGCGGGAGGAGGTTCGGGAGCTCGACCGAGCGGCGCGAAGCACTGACCGCACCACGCTGCGTCCTCGGAAACCAATGCGCCGCAGTTGGGACACCGGAGGTCGTCGTCGGGCACGGCCGAAGGGTACCCCTCGGGCGATACGCGATGAACGACCTTCAGCCGACCGCGGCGCGGAGCCATCCGGCGAGCCGGCCGGCGATCACCGGCCAGCTGTGCGACCGGACGACGCGCGCGCGTCCAGCCTCGCCCATCTTCCGCGCGAGACCGGGGTCGGCGAGCAGCGTGGCCACCGCGTCGGCGACCGCGTCGACGCGGCGACCGTCGACGCACAACCCGGTCTCACCGTCGATGAGGCTCTCCGGGGCACCGCCGGAGTCGCCGACGACGACCGGACGGCCGCACGCGGCCGCCTCGATGAAGACGTTGCCCCATCCTTCGACCTCCAGACCGGCGGCGCGGGTCCGGCAGGGCATCGCGAACACGTCCCCGACCGCGTAGTACCCGGGGAGGTCCTCCTCGCTCACCTCGCCGGCGAAGATGACCGAACCCGCCGGCGCCGCGGTCGCCATGGCGCGCAGCTTCGCGCCGTAGGGGCCCTCCCCCACGATCAGCAGCATGGCGTCGGGAACGCGGGCCCGGATCGATCCCATCGCGCGGATCAACACGTCCTGTCCCTTGCGAGGGACCAGCCTGCTGACGCACACGACGAGCGGCCGGTCACCGACGCCCAGCGCGCTTCGGATCCCGTCGGTCTCGAGGTCCGGCCTGAACCGCTCGATGTCGGCACCCGGGTAGAGCACCGAGACGGGAACGTCGACGGGCACCGCGGTCCGCACGGTCCGAGCGATGAACGCCGAACACATCACGGCGACCCGAGAAGCGCGTGAGGTGGCGCGCCGGATCGCCGCATGCGTCCCCGGAGCGATCGATAGCCAGTACTCGAAGCCGTGCGCTGCGGCGATGTAGGGATACCCGTCCTCGGCCAGCCCGGGCCCCAGGAGGGCCAGCGGATAGGTCGCGCCGAACAGGACGACCTCGGCGCCCAGCTCGCGCGCGGCCGCGCGTACCCGTCGCCCGACGCTCCGGGTCGGCCAGAGGGACCCTTCCGGCTGGCGGAAGACCGGGAACGCGGCCTCCGCGTCGTATCGGGTCGGATCGCCCGTGCTCGGACAGAAGACGCCGACCCGGTCCCCCGGCAACGCTCCCACGAGCGCCCCGAGCGTTCGCTCGATGCCTCCCACGCGGGGCGGGAAGTCGTTCGTGACGAGGAGGGTGGTCGGAACGTCCACGGTGCCGATAATCGCAGAGGGAGCCCGATGAGCCCGGGCAACGAGGGGGTGGGAACGAGCATGGATCAGGGAGCCGGCACCGAGCTCGCAGCGCTGGAGGAAGAGCGTGCCTTCCTGGATCGTTCCTCCTGGCGCAAGGTCCGGGTCACCGGCGGCGACGCGGTCATCTGGCTCGGCGATCTGCTCACAGCCGACATCGCAGGGCTCGAGCCGGGCCAGGGACGTCGCTCGCTCCTGCTGACCCCGACGGGCCGGATCCGCGCCGACGTCCAGGTCGCGCGGCGCGAGGGCGATGTCGTCCTGCTCCAGGCGCCCGAGCAGCCCGAGCACATCGGACTGGCCCTGAGTGCCTACGTCTTGTCCTCCGACGTCTCGCTCGATGACCGAACCAGCGACCTCGCGTTGTTCACCGTGCCGGGTCGTGCCGCATCCCTCGTCGGGATCCACGGCGCGACGGAACCTTCGAGCGTCGGGCCCGGCATCGACGTGCTCGTCGGTGCCGAGAAACCGTCATGGCGCTTCGTGGAAGCATGCATCGCCGCCGGCCTCGAAGAGGCCGGCGGCGACGCCTACGAGGTCTGGCGCGTGCGCCGTGGGATCGCGCGGATGGGACCGGACTTCGACGAACGCTCGCTCCCTGCCGAGGCCGGTCTCGAGGCCACGATCGCTTCCGACAAAGGATGTTTCCTCGGCCAGGAGGCGGTCGCGCGAGTACGCAACCTGGGCCATCCGCCGCGGCTCCTCCGTCACCTCCACGGTCCTGGATCGATCGCCGCCGGCGAGCCCGTCTTCGCCGGACCGAACGCGGTCGGCGAGGTCACCAGTGCGGCCCCCGACGGGCAGGGAAGCGCGCTCATCGTCCGGGTCCGATGGGACGCTGCGGCCCTGCCGCTGACGGTCTCGGGCGGCCGTTCCCTCGAAGGAGCGCTCGCGAGGGGCTAGCCCGTTCGGGTGATTTCACGTCCCCCTGTCAGGTGAGGGCGCAATGGGTGCCTTCGACCCCTTCCCTTGGTGCCGAGCGCTCTGATATGAATCGGCCCCGGCCTGCGCGCGGCCGGCGAAGGGAGGGTGCGACGAAGGTGAGGATGGACCGGTTCCCCGACGTTGACGTAGAGGCACTTCCGGCGAACCCGTCCCCCCCGGATCTCTGGCAGGACCGCGCCGCCTGCTTCGGGATCGACCCCGATGTCTTCTTCCCCATCTCCGAGGAAGAGGCCGGGCCGGCGCTCGCATTCTGCAGCGTCTGCACCATCCGCGAGGAGTGCCTCGCGTGGGCGCTCAAGAACGGCGAGCGCTACGGCGTGTGGGGCGCGACGACCGAGCAACAACGCCGTCGGTTGCAACGGAACGTCGCCTGACGCGCGGTCGGTCGCGCCCGGACCGCCGGTCGCCAGCGCTTCGGCGTGCCCCCTAGACTGCCTCGTATGGAGCCTGACCGCGCGCCGATCGATGCCGTCGCCCCGCTCCGGATCAGCTTCGTCGGTGGCGGCACCGACCTCCCTCATTGGTACGAGGAGCATGGCGGGGCGGTGCTCTCCGCAACGATCGATCACTCGGTCCGCGTTCGCCTCGTCCCGCGTGACGATCGGGAGATCAGGGTCCGCTCGCTCGACCTCGGCCACATGGTCGCGTACCACCTCGATCGGGGGCCGGCTTACGACGGCATCATGGACCTGCCCAAAGCCGCGATCCTGCGGATGGGCATCACGACGGGCGTCGATCTCCAGATCGAGAGCGATGCACCGCCGGGGAGCGGCCTCGGTGGTTCGTCCGCACTCGTGACCGCCGTCGTCGCGGCCCTCGCGATGCTGACGGATCGCCGGCTGACGGCGCACGAGGTGGCGCGACTGTCCCACCGCATCGAACGCGAGGACCTTCGGATCAGTGGTGGATGGCAGGACCAGTACGCGGCCGCGTTCGGCGGCTTCAACTTCCTCGAGTTCTCGCGCAGGGACGTGGCCGTGAGCCCGGTGCGCGCCAGCCCGCAGACGCTCGCCGCGCTCGCCCGGCAGCTGCTCCTGTGCTACACGGGGAGCGTCCGGCGGAACGTCGGGCTGATCGACCGGCAGATCCAGCTCCACCGCGAAGGGCGCGAGGAGACGATCCTCGGGATGAAGCGCCTCCAGGAGATGGCTTTCGCGATGCGGCAGGCCGTCGAGCGCGGCGACCTCGATGTCCTCGGCTCGTTGCTGGACGAAGCCTTCGTCGCGAAGAAGCAGATGAACCCGTTCATCGCCGAGCACACCCCCATCGAGGAGATGCTCGCCGCCGCCCGCTCCGCCGGAGCGACCGGGGGCAAGATCTGCGGAGCGGGCGGCGGCGGCTACCTGCTGCTGGCGGCCCCACCCTCCGCGCATGAGGCGATCAGGGTCGCCCTCGCGCGGTCGGGAGGGCAGTTCGCCGCGTTCACCTTCTCGAGCGACGGGGTGCGAGCCAGGCGCGGGCGCCACGTCTGGGCACCATCGGCATGACCCGCAGGTTCGCCCTCGTCGATCGCGACGGGACGATCAACGTCGAGCGCGACCACATCACCGATCCCGATCAGATCGAGCTGATCCCGGGATCCGCGGAGGCACTCGTGCGCCTGCGCGATGAGGTGGGGATGGGCATCGTGATCGTGACCAACCAAGCTCATGTGGGCCGTGGCGAACTCGCACCGACGGACCTCGATCGGATCCACGAGCGCTTGCTGGGGCTCCTGGCGGACGAAGGCGCGGCGGTCGACGCCATCCTGCACTGCCCGCACTCGCCGGACGCCGGTTGCAGCTGCCGGAAGCCGGCGCCGGGTCTCGCACTGCAGGCCGCGGACCGATTCGGGTTCGACCCGTCGTCCAGCGTGGTCATCGGTGATCATGCGGGCGATGTCGGTCTTGGCCGAGCCGTGGGCGCCATGACGTTCCTCGTCCTCACGGGACATGGGCGGCAGGAACGCGCGTCGGCCGAATCCCTCGCCGACCACGTCGTACCGGACCTGGCCGCCGCGGTCGATATCATCGCGGCGATCCTGGCGCCGGAGGGGTGACGTGGACAGCGACGAAGCGCGCGGACGCGCGGCCGGCTACCTGACGGAGACCGCCTCGGTCATGCAGGCGGTCGTGTCGTCGTGTCTCGACGACATCGTCGAGGCCGCCATGCGCGTGACCGCTTCGTTCCGGGGCGGCGGCGCGCTGCTGATCTGTGGGAACGGTGGGAGCGCCGCCGATGCGCAACATCTCGCGACCGAGTTCGTCAGCACCCTGACCCTCGACCATCCTCGCCCGGCGATGCGTGCGATCGCCCTGACCACGGATACGTCGCTCCTCACGGCGATCGGGAACGACTTCGGCGTTGACGCCATCTTCGCGCGCCAGGTCGAGGCGCTGGGGCGACCCGGTGACGTCCTGCTCGGCATCTCGACGAGCGGCAACTCGGCGAACGTCCTCGCGGCGGCCGAACGCGCCGCCTCGATGGGTCTGGTCGTGCTCGCACTCACGGGACGGTCGGGCGGCAAGCTCGCGCCGCTCGCCGATATCGCGATCCAGATCCCGTCGGACGTCACGGCACACATCCAGGAGGCCCATCTCGCGACCGAGCAGCTGCTCGCCATGCTCGTCGAGCGAGCGATCCACCCAGATCCGGTACCCGATATCGGGTAGGTATTTCTCCCTCACGCCTCGCCTGTACCTGATCGGCTCCCCCGCCGATATCCCCCTTCGAAGGGACATCCGGTGAACGGACGTCCCAGCCGAAGTGGTCTGGCGTTCCCGAACGGAGGGCTTTGCAAATGATACGGAGAACATCTGTATCCCTACGCGTGGTGGGGGCGGTGGCGGCTGCGGCGATCGTCATGCTCGGCATGCCGATGCCGCCGGCCTCGGCAGCCCCGCTCGACCATGTGACGATCACCGCCAACGCGCCTTCGCAGGTGGAGGGCAACAGCGGAACGACCGCGGTGACCTTCGCGATCGCCTACACGGGGCACCCCACGGCGTTCTCGATCGATTGGGCGACGGCGGACGGAACCGCGACGGCCGGCAGCGACTACGTCGCAGCGAGCGGCACCGTGATCTTCAGCGGGACCCCGTCGGACCGGACGAAGACCGCCACGGTCCTCATCAACGGCGATACGACCGCAGAACCAAACGAGACGTTCGATGTCACGATCTCGAACCCACTGCCACTCACAGGCATCGTGATCGACACCCCGACCGCGACGCAGACCATCGTCGACGACGACAGCTCAGCTTCCTTCGCGATCGCCGACGTGACGGCGGCCGAGGGGAACGCGGGCGGCTCGACGTTCTCGTTCGCGGTCACGAAGACCGGATCGACGGCGTTCACGACCAGCGTCGACTTCGCCACCGCGGACGGAACGGCCACCGTCGCGGACGGCGACTACGCCTCCACCTCCGGAACCCTGACCTTCTTGCCCGGCGACACCTCGAAGACCGCCGACGTGACGGTCAACGGGGACATGAAGAACGAGGCCGATGAGACGTTCACGGTGAACCTCAGCGGTGCCGTCAACGCCACGATCACCGACGACCAAGGTCTGGGGACGATCACGAACGACGACCAGGTCCCCGACGTCAGCGTGGACGACCAGATCGTGGCCGAGGGCAACAGCCCGGACACCACGACGATGACCTTCAACGTCTCGCTCTCCAACCCGAGCGATCAGACGATCACGGTCGACTACACGACGAATGACGGCACCGCCACGACCGCGGACGGCGACTACGCCGCCGCGTCCGGGACGCTGACCTTCGACCCTGGCCAGACGACCAAGACGGTGGACGTCACGGTCAACGGCGACAACACGACGGAGCCCGATGAGCACCTGACGCTCAACCTATCGAACGCGACCAACGCCACCATCCTGGATGGGTCGGGAGACGGCACGATCACGAACGACGACCCTATCCCGGACGTGGGCATCGACGACCAGCCGGTCACCGAAGGGAACGCCGGGACCTCGACGCTCACCTTCCACGTCACGCTCTCGCACCCCAGCGCGGACACGGTGACGGTCGAGTACGCGACCAACGACGGCACGGCCACGGTCACCGACGGCGACTACGCCACGGCATCCGGGACCCTCACGTTCGACCCGGGCCAGACGGCAGCGACGGTAGACGTCACCGTGAACGGGGACGCCACACACGAATCGGACGAGACCTTCACGGTGACCCTCTCGAGCCCCGTGAACGCGGGCTTGGCGGACGACTCGGGCCTCGGCACGATCACGAACGACGACCAGGTCCCCGATGTCTCGATCGATGACCAGTCGATCACCGAAGGGAGCGCCGGAACCTCGACGCTCACCTTCCACGTCACGCTCTCCAACCCGAGCGATCAGACGGTGACGGTCGACTACGCGACGAGCGACGGCACGGCCACGGTCTCCGACGGCGACTACGCCACGACCTCCGGGACGCTCACCTTCTCCGCCGGCCAGACCGCGAAGACCGTCGACGTCACGGTGAACGGCGACCTGACCCACGAGGCGGACGAGACCTTCACGGCGGGCCTGTCGAACGCGACGAACGCGAACCTCCTGGACGACTCCGGGCAGGGCACGATCACGAACGACGACCAGGTCCCGGACGTCTCGATCGACGATCGGTCGGTCACGGAGGGCGATAGCCCGACCACCACCACGATGACGTTCCACGTCACGCTCTCCAACCCGAGCGATCAGACGGTGACGGTCGACTACGCGACGAGCGACGGCACGGCCACGATCGTGGACGGCGACTACGCCGCCGCAGCCGGGACGCTCACCTTCACGGCGGGGCAGACGGCGAAGACCGTCGACGTCACGGTGAACGGCGACCTGACCCACGAGTCGGACGAGACGTTCACGGTCGGCCTGTCGAACCCCACGAACGCGAACCTCCTGGACGACTCGGGACTCGGTACGATCCAGGACGACGACGCGTCACCGACGATCTCGGTCGGGGACGCGTCCGTCGCCGAAGGCAACGCCGGTGGCGCGACGCTGTCGTTCGACGTCACGCTCTCGGTCGCATCGGCCGGGGTCGTCACCGTCGACTACACGACCGATGACGGCACGGCGAACGTCGCGAACAGCGACTACGACGCCGCCTCCGGCACGTTGACGTTCACCGCCGGTCAGACCACCAAGACGGTCGACGTGACCGTTCACGGTGACGCGACGTATGAGGCCGACGAACACCTGACCCTCGATCTCTCCGGCCCGAGCGGCGCCACGATCGCGGACGACTCCGGCGCCGGGACGATCACGAACGATGACGCAGCTCCGACGTTCGCGATCGACAACGTCAGCCTCTCCGAAGGCAAGACCGGCATCACCTCGTACACCTTCACGGTGACCAAGTCCGGAGCGACCCAACTCGGCTCGTCGGTGCATTTCGCGACGGGCGGCGGAACCGCAACCGCTGGTGTCGACTACGCCGCGAACACGGGCACGCTCCCCTTCGCGCCGGGCGACACCTCGAAACCGGTCACCGTCCTCGTACACGGCGACACCGCGTTCGAGGCGAACGAGACCTTCAACGTCGTCCTTTCCGGCCCGAGCGGCGGCACGATCTCGGACGCGACCGGCGTCGGCACGATCACGAACGATGACCGGCAGCCGACGACACTCACCATCCATCGGCGGCTGACCCCGAGGACCGTGATAGGGCGAGGGCTGCTGGAGCCCGCGACCGTCGGCTTGCGTGTCCGCGTCGCCTTCTTCCACCGCGTGCGCGGCCGGTGGTTCAGGATCGCCGCGAAGACCGTTCTCGTAACCGGGCTCCGGGATCGAGATCACGACGGGAAGCCGGACGCCCGCTACGTGGCCAGGTTCAAGCGACCCTCGACGCACGGCCGTTACAAGCTCCGCGCACGCTTCACCGGCTCGGCGACCCTGCGACGCTCGCATCGAGGGGTGATCTTCAAGATCTGAGCCACGCGCACCGTCGACGGCGGGGGCGCCCGGTTTCCGCGCCCCCGCCACCACGTTCGGCACCGTCCTTGACGACCGAACACGTGTTCGGATACGGTGAGCGTCCTCGTTCGGCCCCTGCCGACGGAGGCCCGATGCTCCTCGAGCCGCTGCAGTGCACGTTGGCCGACGGTGTGAAGCTCTCCGAGGTCACGTTCGTGGTGGTGGACCTCGAGACCACCGGGGGCTCACCGACCGACCATGCGATCACCGAGATCGGGGCCGTCACCTACCGGGGCGGGGAGCGCCTGTCCGCCTTCCAGTCCCTCGTGGATCCGCGGCAGCCGATCCCTCCGTACGTCGCGCATCTGACCGGGATCGACGACCTGCTCGTGACGGGCGCACCGGAGATCCACCACGTCCTTCCGAGCTTCCTCGAGTTCGCGCGCGGCGCGATCTTCGTCGGGCACAACGCGTCGTTCGACTTCGGCTTCCTGAACGCCAACCTGCTGCGCCTGGACTACGACCCCCTGGAGGGGCCGCCGATCTGCACCGCCAGGCTCGCCAGGCGCGTCGTGTGGCCGGACGTACCGAACGTGCGGCTCGCGACGCTGGCCCGGTACTTCCGGACGCGCACGATCCCGGTGCACCGCGCCCTCGCCGACGCCGAGGCCACCGCCGAGGTGCTCAACGGTCTCATCGAGCTCGGCGGCCGGTTGGGGATCACCTCGCTCGGCGACCTCCGCGAGGCGTGCACCGCACGAGGGCGACCGAACTTCGGGAAGATCCGCCTGGCCGACCTGCTTCCCCGGTCCCCCGGCGTGTACCTCTTCGAGGATCGGAGCGGGAGGGTGCTGTACGTGGGCAAGGCCGTCGACCTCCGCGCCCGCGTGCGGTCCTACTTCTACGGCGATGAGCGCAAGAAGGTGCAGGATCTCCTCGGCGCCGTGCAGCACGTCCGCGGCATCCCGACGCCGAACGGGGAAGCCGAGGCACTCGTGCTGGAGGCCCGGCTCATCGCCCGCCACGAACCGCCCTTCAACGCCCACGGCAAGCGATGGCGGCGCTACGCGTACGTCAAGATCGACCCGGCGGAGGCCTGGCCCAGACTCAAGGTGGTCCGGACAGCATCCGCCGACGACGGATGTAGCTACCTCGGCCCGTTCTCCTCCTCCGCAGGGGCGCGGCAGGCGAAGGATGCGATCGAAGACGTCTTCCGCATCCGCCGATGTACGAGGTCGATGGGGGTGCGGACCCGCTTCGCCCCCTGTGCCCTCGCCGACATGGGGCGGTGCCTCGCACCGTGCGACGGAAGGACCGGCTCGGAAGGCTACGGCGAGCTCGTGGGCACACTCGTGTCGGCCCTGGGCGAACCCGCCGATCTCCTGGCGAAGCTCGAGGCGCGGATGGACGGCTTGGCCGCGCACGAGCGGTTCGAGGAAGCCGCGCTCGCCCGTGATCGCCTCCGGTCGGTCGCGGGGTCGCTCCGGCGACTCCGGATCGACCGGTGGCTCACGGCCGGGCGGCTGATCCTCCGAGGAGCCGCGGGCGAGCGGCTCGAGCTGATCGGGGGGGCGCTCGCGCGGGGCGGCGAGCCGGCGCCGGAGCCGATCGGATCGCCCGTCCCGCGCGAGCGCGCCGACGAGCTCGCGGCGATCCGTTCGTGGATCAGCCGTCATCCGACCCGGGTCGAGCTGTGCGAGGTTCCTCCGTCGGAGCCCGTCGACGGAGGGGCGGCGTTGGCGCGTATCCTGAGCGCGCTGCGCGAGAGCGGCCGCACACCGGGCGGCCGTCCGAAAGGCGGCCGGTAAACTCCGTCCATGGAGACGGCGGTCATCATCGAGGGAGCCCGCACCCCGATCGGCAGGTTCCTCGGCTCGTTCGCCGATACCCCGGTGGTCGAGCTCGGAACGCTGGCGGCGCAGGAGGCGATGCGGCGCGCCGACGTCGATCCCGGGCAGATCGACCAGACGATCCTCGGACACGCCCGCCAGGCCGGGAACGGCCCCAACACCGGACGACAGGTCAGCGTTCGCGCCGGGGTGCCGACCGAGGTCGCTGCGTACAACGTCAACATCGCGTGCGGCTCGGGGATGAAGGCAGTGCAGCTGGCCGCACAACAGATCGCGCTCGGCGACGCCGACATCGTGCTCGCGGGCGGGATGGAGAACATGAGCCGGGTGCCGTACCTCCTCCCGGACCTGCGACGCGGCCTGCGGCTGGGCGACTCGAAGATCGTGGATGCGATGTATCGCGATGGGCTCCTCGACCCGCTCTGCGGGCTGGTCATGGGTGAGACCGCGGAGAACCTCGTCGAGCGGTACGACATCACGCGCGAAGAGCAGGACGAGTTCGCCCTGGGATCGCAGCACAAGGCCGCCGCAGGAACGGCGCGCCGGACGAAGGAGATGTTCCCGGTCGAGACCGTGCTGGGCGGCCGGCCGGTGACGGTGGCGGACGACGAGCACCCGCGGCCCGACACCACGCTGGAGGGCCTGGCGAAGCTGAAGCCGGTGTTCCGCGAGGGCGGGTCGGTCACGGCCGGGAACTCGAGCGGGATCACCGACGGCGCGGCGGCGATGGTCGTGATGTCCGCGACACGGGCCAAGGCCGAGGGGCGGGAGCCGCTCGCGCGGATCGTCGCCTGGAGCTGGGCCGGCGTTCCACCGGAGATGATGGGCATCGGCCCCGTCCCCGCCACCGCGAAGGTCCTGGACAAGACCGGGCTCACGATCGCCGACTTCGATCTGATCGAGATGAACGAGGCGTTCGCGGCACAGGTCATCGCGTGCGAGCGCGAGCTCAAGTTCGATCGAGACCGTCTCAACCCGAACGGCGGAGGGATCAGCCTGGGTCACCCGATCGGTATGAGCGGCGCGCGGATCATCCTCGCACTCGCGTACGAACTCCGGGCGACCGGCAAGTCCCTCGGGCTCGCGACCCTCTGTATCAGCGGCGGGCAGGGGCTCGCCGTCGTCCTCGAACGCTCGTGAGGAGGTCCGTGCCGTGAGCGTCCATGCGGTCGTCCTGATCCAGTGTGACGTCGACGAGATCGGGGACGCGGCGGAGGCGATCGCCGACGTCGACGGCGTATCCGAGGTGTACTCCGTTGCGGGCGAGTTCGACCTCGTCGCCATCGTCCGCGTGCCCGCGCACGACGACCTGGCGAAGGTGATCCCCGGTGGGATCGCCCGCGTCGAAGGTGTGCAGCGGACCGAGTCCTTGATCGCGTTCCAGGTCTACTCCAAACACGACCTGGAGCGGATGTTCTCGATCGGCTTCGACGAAGGCTGAACGGCCCGCCGTTGCGGCTACTCGGCCGGGCGCCACGCGATCGCGACCGGCAAGGACGTCCGTGCCCACTCCGTGAGGTTCTCGCCGCCGCCGTACTTCTCGAGCAGCAGTCGTCGGGCGAGCGCGTCCTCGTCCGAGCCGGGATCGACCACCCTTGCGTGCGTCAAGCGCTTCACGTCACCGATCTCGAGCACGACCTGCGGCGACACGAGCACGTTCCGGACCCAGTCGGCGTGATCGCGGCCGCCGGAGAGCAGGTAGACGACCTCGTCATGGAGCGCGAACCAGATCTCGATCCGATGCGACCGACCCGTGACACGTCCCGTCGTCGTGAGGAAGCAGAACGGCTGCGATCCGAGGGCGGGGTCTTCGGTCACGAACCGAAGAACGCCCACGCGACCAGCACGCCGATCACGATCACCGCGGCGATCAGGAAGACCAGATCACCACGCTTGACCTTCCCCGGCTGCATCGCGTTGAAGCCCATCCCACCTCCTGATCAGCCTTGCCGGACCAGGTTCTGCTCGAGCGAAGCGATGCTCCGGTTGAGCGCTCCGAGCACCGAGTCACGATCCAGGGTGAACGCCGGATGGATATCGGCGATCTCCTCCAGCGCTCGTTCCAACCTCGTCCCGAACATCTGCGCCGCCTTGAGCGCGTCGACCAACACCATCGCGTAATCGGCGGTGAACGGTTCGCCATCCCAGGGACACCGTCCACCATCGTCGATGACCTGATCCGCGAGGAACTCCCGGCCGCAGCGTTTGCAGGTTCCCTTGATCCTCACACCCGTTCCTCCTGGGGCAGCAGGCCCCTGCGCTCGAGCAGTTCCCACAAGCGATCAGCGACCTCGAACGGGTCCGGAGGCTTCACGAACCAAGCGTCGGCTCCCGACCACCGGGCGAGCCACGCATCCTGCGGACGCTCGAGCAGGATCATGATCACGCCGGTGAACGGATCCCCGTCATCGCGCAACGTCTTGGCCAGTGCGAAGGCGCCCGCGCGAGAAGCGATCTCGTCGGCGACGATCACCTGCGGGCGATCCCGGAGGGCGGCCTTGATCCCCAGGTCACCGTTGGCCGCGGCGCGGAAACGCAGCTCGTCTCCCAGTCGTCGTTCGATGCTGCGCACGGTGAGGGCGGTCAGTTCCCGTGACCGAGGGTCGGGCGAGACCAGCAGCACATCCACGGTTGGGGAGGCTACCACGGGCCCTCCAGGCGCTTTGCCGCGCACCGGACCCTCGGCTACGGTTCGGACGAGCACACATGGCCGCGGAGGGCACGTGGAGGACACCGGCAAGGCAGCGGTTGCCGAGTTCGTCGGCACGTTCGCGCTCATCTTCTTCGGGGCGGGGACGATCATCGCAACCGGCAACACGGATCAGCTGGCGATCGCGCTCGCCCATGGCTTGACGATCGCCGTCATGGTGTCACTGATGGTGCACATCTCGGGTGGGGTGTTCAACCCGGCGATCCAAGCCGCCCTGTGGGTGACCGGCAAGATGCCGACCGTGCGGAGCGCCGTGTACATCGTGGCGCAGCTGGCAGGTGCCATCGCTGCCGCCTGCCTCCTGAAGTACTTCACTCCATCGGCCGCGTTCGACTCGGTGAACGGTGGCACGCCGAGCGTGATGTCGGGCTACGCGATCGGGAAGGCGGTGCTGGTCGAGTCGGTCGCGACCTTCTTCCTGGTGTGGGCCGTCTTCGCCACCGTCGTCGATGAACGAGGCCCGTTCGCGAAGACCGCGGGGTTCACGATCGGTCTCGTGATCACGATCGACGTCCTCGCCGTCGGGCCACTCACGGGTGCGGCCATGAACCCTGCGCGCTGGTTCGGACCGGCCCTGGTGACGGGCACATGGACCGATTGGTGGGTGTGGGTGGCCGGGCCGATCGCCGGCGGCATCATCGCGGGGATCGGATACTGGTACCTCTACCTCCAGGGGCGGGAGCCCGCCACCCCGTAGGACCGCGAGGCACGAAGGCTACGCTCTGTCCGTGACGATGGGAGCGGTCTATCTCGACGCGGCATCGGCGATGCCTCTTCGCCCCGAGGCTCGGGCTGCGGTGGTCGACGCGTTGGAGGCCTTCGGGGACCCCCTGACGATCCACGAACCGGCCCGCGCAGCCCGAGCGATCATCGATGACGCGCGCGTAACCATCGGTCGGCTGATCGGAGCACAGGCCGATGAGATGGTCTTCACGTCGGGCGGCACCGAGTCGGTCGCGCTCGCGATCGGGGGCGCCGTCCGAGCCCACCGAGAGCTCGGGAACCGGATCGTCGTGAGCGCCGTCGAGCACCCCGCGGTGCGTGGGATCTGCAACGTGCTCGGGTCCGATGGGTTCGAGGTGACGCTGATCCCCACGGACGGGACGGGTCGGGCGGACCTCGACCGCTTCGCGGTCGAGGTCCGCCGACCCGGCACGCTCCTGGCGAGCCTTCAGCACGCCAACCACGAGCTCGGCACGCTGCAACAGGTGGCCGAGGCAGGTCGGCTCGCACGGGAGGCCGGCGTCGTCTTCCACACCGACGCGTGCCAGACGGTCGGCCGCCTGCCGGTGGACGTGGCGTCGCTGGGGGTGGACCTGCTTTCGCTCTCCGCGCACAAGTTCGGCGGCCCGCCGGGTGTCGGCGCGCTCTACGTGCGACGCGGTGTCGGGATCTCCGCATACCCCTGCGGCGACGATCGGGAGCGGAGGCGGCGCTCCGGGATGGAGAACACGCCGGGCATCGTCGGCATGGCTGCCGCGTTGGAGGCAGCCGCGGCCACCATGGCCGACGAGGCGGCCCGCCAATGGCCGCTCACCGCGACGATCCGCGAACGGATCGGCTCGGAGGTCCCGGGGGCGACGGTGTTCGGTCACCCGACGCACCGAGCGCCCCATCTGGTTGCGTTCGTGGTCGATGGGCTGGACCCGGCTACGTTGGCGATGGCCCTGGACGATGCGGGGTTCCGTGTGGGGGCCGGCTCACCCAGCAGCGGTCGCCCGGAGGACCCGTCGCCCGTGCTCGAACAGATGGGCGTCCCCGGCGCGGGAGGGTTCCGCGTGAGCCTCGGCCCGGCGACGACGGACCAGGACGTCCACCGATTCCTGGGGACGCTCCCCGACCTCGTGCGCCGGCTCCAACGGGTCGAGCGGATCTCCACCGACGCCCTTGCGCGGTTCCACCCGCCCGAGGATAACCCGACGAGCCCGGGCCGATGAGCGGCGGCCGTAGCGGCTCGCTGCTTCCGACGCCGGTCTGGCTGGTGCTCGGCGCCGCGCTCGGCGCCGCGATCGGATCGGGCGGAGGCGACAGCTCGGCCGGATTGGCCCTCGGACTCGTCATCGGAGCCTGTGGTGGCGTCGGCCTCGCCTACTGGCTCGGCCGACACCGCTGAGCCGTTCCGCTCACCCGACGGTCCAGGTGTCTCCGCCGTGCAGGAGCGCCTTCAGATCACCGGGCCCTAGCCGTTCCACCGCGCGCTCGAGCTGTGATCGCACCGCCTCCCCGTAGGTGGGTCGGTCCTCCTCGTGGAACACGCCGATGCACGTGGGTTCGGTCGGACCATGCGAGAGGTGCGCCAGCGCGAAGGCGAGGGAGGGACGGCCGTGGATGTCATGGGTGACGATGGAGCTGGGGTCCGACTCCGCAACCGTGGCGATCTCGAGTCGGCCGTTCTCGCCGACCCGGACGCAGCGCGTTCCCTCATCGAACACGATCGGCTCCCCGTCGACCAGACGGATCTGGTTGTGCACGCCTTGCTGCTTGTCCCGGATCAGGTCGAACGCGCCGTCGTTGAACACGTTGCAGTTCTGGTAGATCTCGACGAAGGCTGACCCCGGGTGCTCCGTCGCCTGTCGCAACACGTCGGTCAGATGCTTCCGATCGTTGTCGACCGTTCGAGCGACGAACGTCGCCTCGGCTCCCAGCGCCAACGCGACCGGGTTGAAGGGGTGGTCGACGGAGCCGAACGGTGTCGACTTCGTCACCTTGCCCACTTCGGAGGTCGGCGAGTACTGGCCCTTCGTGAGCCCGTAGATCTGGTTGTTGAACATCAGGATCTTGATGTTCACGTTCCGCCGCAGCGCGTGGATCAGATGATTCCCACCGATCGACAGCGCGTCGCCGTCCCCGGTAACGACCCAGACGTGCAGGTCGGGGTTGGCCGTCGCGACACCCGTCGCGATCGCAGGCGCCCGACCGTGGATCCCGTGGAAACCGTAGGTGTCCATGTAGTACGTGAACCGACCGCTGCAGCCGATCCCGGAGATGAACACGGTGTTGTGGGGCTCGATCCCCAGCTCCGGCATGAATCCCTGCACGGCCGCGAGGATCGCGTAATCGCCGCACCCGGGACACCATCGCGGTTCCTGGTCGGATGTGAAGTCCTTCTTCGTCAGCGTGGCGATCCCGCCGACGTCACCGTTCTCCTCAGCCATGCAACATCCTCACGATCGCATCCTCCAGCTCATCGGCCCAGATCGGCAGCCCCTGGACCTTCGAGAAGGTCTTCGCATCGGCGAGGAACCGGGCCCGGATCAACATCGTGAGCTGTCCCGAGTTGAGCTCCGGGATCAGGACCTGCCGGTACCTCGTCACGATCTCACCCGTGTTCGCCGGCATCGGGTTCAGCCACCGCAGGTGCGCCGTGGCGACCCGCTCCCCGGATCCGCGGACGCGCTGGACCGCGGCGCGGACCGTACCGGCCGTGGAACCCCAGCCGAGCACCAACAGCTCCGCATCGCCCGTCGGGTCGTCGACCTCGAGGGGCGGGATGTCCGCGGCGATCCCTTCGACCTTCTCCCGTCGGATGTGCGTCATCCGCTCATGGTTGTCGGCCTCGTAGCTGATGTCGCCCGTCCGGTCCTCGCGCTCGAGGCCACCGATCCGATGTTCGAGCCCGGGCGTCCCCGGGATCGCCCACGGTCGCGCGAGCCGCTCGTCCCGCGCGTACGGGAGGAACTCCGAGCCGTTCGCCCTCGCGAACATGGGGTCGATGGTCGGCAGCGCATCGACGTCGGGGAGCAGCCAGGGTTCGGACGAGTTCTGCAGGAAGCTGTCCGAGAGCAGGATGATAGGGGTCCGGTAGCGGATCGCGACGCGTGCGGCCTCCATGGCCACGGAGAAGCAATCCGCCGGCGATGACGGGGCCACGATCGGGATCGGCGACTCGCCGTGGCGACCGAACATCGCGTGCAACAGGTCTCCTTGCTCGTTCTTGGTCGGCATCCCGGTGGAAGGACCGGCGCGCATCACGTCGACCACGATCATGGGCAGCTCCGTGATCACGGCGAGACCGACGGTCTCGGCCTTCAGGTCGATGCCCGGCCCGCTCGTCCCCGTCACGCCCAGGTGACCGGTGAACGCCGCGCCGAGGGCCATGTTGGCCGCGGCGATCTCGTCCTCAGCCTGGATCGTCACCACGCCGAAGTTCTTGTGCTTCGACAGCTCATGGAGGAGGTCGGATGCGGGGGTGATCGGATAGCTCGCGTAGAACAGGGGCACGCCGCTGCGGACCGACGCCGCGATCAGTCCCCACGCGAGCGCCTGGGACCCCGCGACGTTCCGGTAGGTCCCCTCGATGACCGGCGCGGCCGGCACGTGGATCTGGTGCGCGAAGAGCTCGGTCGTCTCGCCGAAGTTGAAGCCGGCGTTGAACGATGCGACGTTCGCCTCGTAGATCTCGGGCTTGCCGCCGAACTTCTTCTCCAACCACCTGAGCGTGACGTCGACCGGGCGCCCGTACATCCACGAGACGAGCCCGAGGGCGAACATGTTCTTCGATCGCTCGGCCTCCTTCTTGCCCACACCGAGGCTCTCGACCGCACGAACCGTGATCGACGTCATCGGGACCGGGTAGATCTGGTACCCGTCCAGGGTCCCGTCCGTGGTTGGGTCGGACGCGTACCCCGCCTTCTCGAGGTTGCGCTGGGTGAACGAATCCTCGTTGATGATGATGGTCCCACCCCGCGCCACCTTGTCCAGGTCGGCTCTGAGCGCCGCGGGGTTCATGGCCACCAGGACGTCCGCGTGGTCGCCCGGGGTGGTGATGTCGGTGCTCGCGAACTGGATCTGGAAGGCGGATACCCCATGCACCGTGCCGGCCGGAGCCCGGATCTCGGCCGGGAAGTCCGGCAGCGTCGCAAGATCGTTCCCGAGGATCGCAGTCGCATTGGTGAACCGGTCACCGGTCAATTGCATGCCGTCTCCGGAATCACCTGCGAATCGGATGACGACGTGGTCACGCTCTTCGACGGTCTTGCTCATCGAACCGGTTGGCTGCGGGGCCATACGCTCCTTCTCGTTGCGGACGGCGTTGCGCTTGAGCATCTAGCGTAGCGCGCCACGTGGGCAGCGACCGGCAGGGACGCGTTGTGTTTGTATGTGGCATGCACACACAGCGGTTGGGGGCCAAGGGTCCCGAGCTCTCGGTGATCGGCTTCGGGGCGTGGGAGGCCGGCGGCATCGACTGGGGTCCCAATCGGTCGGAATCCGACGTGATCGATGCGATCCGTGCCGGGTTCGAGGCGGGGATGAACTGGGTCGACACCGCTGAGGTGTACGGCGATGGCGTGTCCGAGCTCTTGGTCGGCAAGGCACTCGCCGGGCGAGGGGACGGGGTTCTCCTGGCCACCAAGGTGGCCCCGGCGCCGGAGGGAACGGGGTTCCGGCCAGAGCAGGTCCGGGCGGCCTGCGACGCTTCCCTCGGTCGTCTCGGGATCGACGCGATCGACCTCTACCAGCTGCACTGGCCGGATGGGACCGGTGTCCCGGTCGAAGACACCTGGGGGGCGATGGGCGGACTGGTCGATGCCGGCAAGGTCCGCTGGGTCGGGGTCTCGAACTTCGATCGGACCCTCATCGGGCGGTGCCGCGCGATCCGGGACGTCGACTCGCTGCAGCAGGAGTTCTCGCTGGTTCACCTGGACGATCGGGAGCTGATCGGTTGGTGCGGCGAGGTGGGGATCGGCGTCCTCAGCTACTCACCGCTCGGCGCCGGGCTCCTGACCGGAGCCCTGCACCGCGAGGATGCGGAGCGGATCGACGATTGGCGGGCCTCGGACGGACTCACGTCCGCCGCCCACCTCGACCGAGCGTTCGCCCTGGTCGACGGGATGCGACCCGTGGCCGAACGGCTCGGCGTGAACGTGCCGCAGCTGGCCCTGGCATGGAACCGGCATCAGCCGGGCGTGACCAGCGCCATCGCGGGAAGCCGAGACGCCGAACACACCCGATCGAACGCCGCGGCGGGAGATCTGGAGCTCGACGCCGCCACGCTCGCCGAGCTCGAGGCGCTCATCGAGCGGGGCGGAACCGACCGGTCCTAGCCGGAACGACGCTCCACCTGGCGGATCCGCCGGACGACCCCATCGAGGATCTTGGTCGCGAGCTGGGGTTCGCCCTCGAGCAGCTTCCGGAGCGTCCGTCGGAACAGCCGCACGACCCGGATGGGCGTCACGGCCGTGATCGACGCCGTGCGCGGCCCGCCGTCGATCGTCGACAGCTCACCGAAGAAGTCGCCGGGCAGGACCTCGCCGACCCGCCGACCGTTCCGGGTGACCTTGGCTCTGCCCTCCATGACCACGAAGAGGGTCTCCCCGAGCGAACCCTCCCGCACGATCTGCTCGCCGGGCGTGAACGCCAGCTCGTCGGCCTCGTGCGCCAGCCACCGGAGATGCTTCTTGGGAAGGTCCGCGAACAGCGGGACGCCGGCGAGGGCGACGGCGGTCTCCCGCTTCGTGCGAGACGCGCGCACCTCGGGCTGGCGGGCCCTCGATGGCCCTTTGGTATCGCGCATCACCATGTCCGGGAGGCTTTGGGTCACCGGCGGAGCCTAGCGGGTCTCCGGTCCAGGGTGCCAGCGACGGTCTTCGCAGGTCGCTGCCGTTAGTCTTTGTTCACCGATGGACGCGCGCGCGCGGCTCGAGACGGCACTGGAGGAAAGGATCGTGATCCTCGATGGGTCATGGGGTGTCCTGCTGCAGGGCAGCGGTCTGGAGGAAGGCGACTTCCGCGGGGAGCGGTTCCGGGATCATGACCACGACCTCAAGGGAGATCCCGATCTCCTCAACCTGAGCCGTCCCGACATCGTCACCTCGATCCACGATGCCTACTTCGAGGCCGGGGCGGACATCACGACGACGAACACCTTCACGGCCACCTCGATCGGTCAGGCGGATTACGGGCTGCAGGATGCCGTCCGGGACATGAACCTCGAGGGCGCCCGTCTCGCCCGCGAGTCGGCCGAGCGACACGGCGGCCTCGTCGCCGGGTCGCTCGGCCCGCTCAACGTCACCCTGTCGCTCTCGCCGAAGGTGGACGATCCGTCGTTCCGGACGGTCGACTTCGACCAGGTCTACGCCGCATACGCCGAGCAGATCGAGGCCTTACGTGACGGCGGCGTCGACCTGCTGCTGATCGAAACCATCTTCGACACCCTCAACGCCAAGGCGGCGATCGCCGCCGCGATCGACGTCGCTCCCGATCTCCCGCGGTGGATCTCGGTCACGATCGTCGACCGCAGCGGTCGGACGCTGTCCGGTCAGACGATCGAGGCCTTCTGGCTCTCGGTCGCGCACGCGGACCCGGTGATCGTGGGGGTGAACTGCTCACTCGGCGCTCGCGAGATGCGTCCGTCGGTCGAGGCGCTCGCCAGGGTCGCCACCGTCCCGGTCGCCAGCTACCCGAACGCCGGTCTCCCGAACGCCTTCGGCGGCTTCGACGAGACGCCCGAGATCACCAGCTCCCTGCTCGGGGAGTTCGCGGCCGCCGGCCTCGTCAACCTCGTCGGCGGCTGCTGCGGAACGACCCCGGACCATATCCGCGCGATCAAGGCGGCCGTCGCGGACGCCACGCCCCGGTCGCTCCCCCCGAGCCAAGGTTTCACGTCCTTCTCGGGTCTGGAGCCCTTCCGCATCACGCCCGAGACCGGCTTCGTCATGGTCGGTGAGCGGACGAACATCACGGGCTCCAAACGGTTCGCCCGCCTGATCGAGTCCGGCGACTTCCAGGCGGCGGTGGACGTCGCGCGCGATCAGGTGGAGAACGGCGCCAACCTGATCGACGTGAACATGGACACGGACCTCATCGACGGCGCACAGGCGATAACCCGGTTCCTCAACCTCGTCGCGACCGAGCCGGAGATCGCGAAGGTCCCCATCATGGTCGACTCGTCCAAGTGGGGCGTGATCGAGTCCGGCTTGAAATGCGTCCAGGGCAAGGCGGTCGTCAATTCGATCAGTTTGAAGGAGGGCGAGGACGACTTCCTCGCCAAGGCGGCGAAGGTCCGTCGGTACGGAGCATCCGTGGTCGTGATGTGCTTCGACGAGCGCGGTCAGGCGGACACCGTCGAACGCAAGGTCGACATCGCCGAGCGCTCGTACCGTCTGCTGATCCAGCGAGCCGGGTTCGATCCGAGCGAGATCATCGTCGACCCGAACATCCTCGCCGTCGCGACCGGCATCGAGGAGCACAACGAGTTCGCCAAGGCGTTCATCGAGGCGACCCGCGAGATCAAGCGAAGGTGCCCCGGCGTGAAGGTGAGCGGCGGCGTGTCGAACCTCTCGTTCTCGTTCCGCGGGAACGAGTCGGTCCGCCGCGCGATGCATTCGGCGTTCCTCTATCACGCCATCGCCGCGGGACTGGACATGGCGATCGTGAACGCGGGCCAGCTCGACGTCTATCAGGACATCCCCGCCGATCTGCTGGAACACGTCGAAGATGTGATCTTCAACCGTCGGCCCGACGCGACCGAGCGACTCGTCACGTTCGCCGAAGGCGTCCACGGAAGCGCGATCACGAAGGAAGAGGATCTCGGCTGGCGCGACGCCGAGGTCCAGGAGCGGCTCTCGTATGCACTGGTCCACGGGATCGACCGGTGGATCGAAGAAGACACCGAGGAGGCCCGACAGCTGTACGAGCGGCCGCTCGATGTGATCGAGGGACCGTTGATGGATGGGATGCAGATCGTCGGCGATCTGTTCGGCTCCGGGAAGATGTTCCTCCCCCAGGTGGTCAAGAGCGCGCGCGCGATGAAGAAGGCCGTCGCCTACCTGGAACCCTTCATGGAAGACGAGAAGCGCGCGTTGATCGCCTCGGGCGGGACGGCCCGCGCACAGGGCAAGGTGATCCTGTGCACCGTCAAGGGCGACGTGCACGACATCGGCAAGAACATCGTTGGTGTCGTCTTGGGCTGCAACAACTACGAGGTGATCGATCTCGGCGTCATGGTCCCGGCCGATGTCCTGCTGGACACGGCCCTCGAGGAGAGATGCGACATCGTCGGCTGCTCCGGGCTGATCACACCGTCCCTGGACGAGATGGTCCACGTCGCCAAGGAGATGGAGCGGCGCGGGATCGATCTTCCTCTGTTGATCGGCGGGGCCACGACGTCGCGCCAGCACACCGCGGTCCGGATCGCGCCGTCATACTCCCATCCCGTTGTCCACGTGATCGACGCCTCGCGCGTGGTCGGCGTGGTCTCCTCGCTGCTCGACCCCGAGCGCAGGACCACCCTGGATGAGGGGAACCGCGAGCTGCAGGCGAAGCTCCGGGCCCAGCATGAAGAGCGGGAGAAGACCCCGCTGCTCCCTTACCGCATCGCGCTCCAGCATCGGACCCCGATCACGTGGAGCGCCGACGATGTCCCGACGCCACCATTCACGGGCTCGCGCACGCTGGAGCCCGCCCTCGAGGAGCTCCGCGCGGTCATCGACTGGACGTTCTTCTTCGCCGCGTGGGAGCTGAAGGGCTCCTACCCCCAGATCCTCGATCACACGAACTTCGGACCCCAGGCTCGAGAGCTGTTCGCGGACGCCAACGAGCTGCTGGATGAGATCGTCGCTGCCGGAAGCCTGCAGGCGCGCGCCACGTACGGCTTCTGGCGCGCCAACAGCGAGGGAGACGACATCGTGCTGGCGAGCGGTGTGACGCTGCCGATGCTCCGTCAGCAGGCCGAGCGAGGCCCGGACGACCCGAACCGGTCGCTCGCGGACTACGTCGCCCCCATGGAAACCGGCCTGCCCGACCACGTCGGCGCGTTCGCCGTCACCGCTGGACTTGGGTGCGAGGAGCTCGTGAAGCGCTACGAGGCGGAACACGACGACTATCGGGCGATCATGGTCAAGGCGATCGCCGACCGGCTCGCGGAGGCGTGCGCCGAGTGGC
>VAYU01000026.1:105707-112183 GCA_005884925.1 Actinomycetota bacterium
GACCTGATCGCCGAGCGCTACCGCGGGATCAGGCCGGCGTTCGGCTATCCCGCCTGCCCGGACCACGTGCTCAAGCGTCGGCTCTTCGACCTCCTCTGTGCCCGGGAGATCGGCATGGAGCTCACCGAGCACTGCGCGATGCTTCCGGCAGCGAGCGTTTCCGGCATCTACCTGGCGCACCCGGCGGCCCGCTACTTCAACGTCGGCCGCATCGGCAAGGACCAGGTCGAGGACTACGCCCGGCGACTCGGTGAGAGCGTGACCGAGGCGGAGCGGTGGCTCCGGCCGAACCTCGCCTACGACCCCGACTGACCCTGCAGCGTGGTCGCGACGGCGTGGATCGCCTTCGTCAGCTCAAGGATCTGCTTCGAGAGCTCGATGAGCTGATCGTTCTGGGCTTCTTCGAACTGGACGATCTTCCACTGGTTGTCGGCGAGGACCTGGCGTTTCTCGTCCGCGCGGTTCTGACTGATCATCACGAACGTCGACAGGAAGATCGCCTCGAGCGACACGATCATCGTCAGCAGGCCGAACGGATACTTCTCCACGCGCAGCCCGATCCAGAGCCCGAACCAGATGATCGAGATATAGACGAAAGCCATCGATCCGGCGAAGCGCGTGATCGCGTCGGCGATCCTGTTCTGGACGTTGGCGGCCCGTTGCGTGAGGTGTTTCTGGAGCGCGGGGTGCTGGACGGGACCGACAGACGGACGGATGCTCACGGACGTTCTCCTTTCCACCGGTGGGGGAGACGGTACGTCCATGACCGTGGAAAGGGTGGAGGGCGTAGGAGGTGTAGGAGTAGGGTCGCGACGTGGACACCGTCGTTCGACCTCCCGAGGCGCCTCCCGGTCAACCGACCGTCACGGGCACGGCCCGACGCCGATGGCCGCGCCGGGTGGGGGTCGGGGCGCTCACCCTCGCCCTGCTCGCGATCGTGGCCGGGGTCGTCTGGGTCAGCAACGTCGAACCGCTCGGGCCTGGTTCTTCCGCGTTCGCGATCGGAGACCCTCGGGTCGAAGCGTCCGAGCGACCCATCGATGCCTTCGATGTCTCTGGTGTCGTCGATACCGTCAAGGCCGAGAAGGGGTCGACCTTCCGGTATGTGGTTTCGATCCGGAACGACGGCCCTGTTGCGGTGACGATCAAGGCGGTCGGCGGCGACGGTGGAGCGATCTCACGACGGGCGGTGGCCGTGAACCTCCATCCGTACGAGAACGGCTCGGTCTTCGGTCCGTTCGCGCCCTTCAAGCTCGGTCGCGGCGAGGAAGCGTTCATCCAGATGGAAGTCCGGGTCAGCGAGGACGGATGCATCGAAGGTCGCGGCTTCGGGCTGGTACGCCGAGCCCATCACCTATTCGATCTTCGGGATCACCCGACACTCGTTCGTCGAGACACGCACCGAGATCCGGGTCGAGGGGAAGCACAGGACAGCGACGGGCTGTTGAGGGAACTCAGTCTCAGTGGAACGAGTGGCCGCAGGCGCAACCGCCCTGAGCGGCCGGATTGTCGATCGTGAAGCCCGTCTGCTCCAGGGAGTCGATGAAGTCGACCGTCGCCTGTGAGAGATAGGGAACCGAGAGCTTGTCGATCACGATGCGGACGCCGTGCTGCTCTTCGCTCGCGTCCTTGTCGGTGACCTGGTCGTCCAGATACATCGCGTAGCGGAGACCGGAGCAGCCGCCCGGCTGGACCGCCACGCGCAACGCGATGTCGGCGCGACCCTCCTCGACGAGGAGCTCCTTCACCTTCCCGGCAGCCGCCGGTGTGAGCGTCAGCATCGATCCTCCGCGATGTCTCGGTGTGCTCGTCTCGAACATCGACCAGTGTACCTGTGGAGGCGCCAGAACCCTACCCGGGAGGTCGGGTTTCCGTGAACGGCGCGACCCGCGCGCCGGCGAGCCGCATGAGCTCTTCAGGAGTGATAGGGAAGACCGAATCGGGCGTCCCTGCTGCCGCCCAGACGATATCGAAGCCCATGAGGTCCGGATCCCCGAAACAGCGGAGCCGGGTTGGGTGGCCGAACGGCGGCGTGCCGCCGATCGCGTAGCCGGTGGCGGCGCGCACCTCGTCGGCCGTTGCCTTGTGGGCGTCGGCAGCGCCGCACAGCGCCGCGAGCGTGGCCGGGTCGACCCGGTTCCTCCCGGATGTCAGCGCGAGTACCGCTTCGCTCCCCGCCACGAACACGAGTGACTTCACGATCTGGCCGACATCACACCCGATCGCGCGAGCGGCATCGTCGGCCGTTCGGGTCCCCTCGGGGAACCGCCGGACGTCCGGGGCGAGTCCGGCGGCGGCCGCGGCTTCGGAGAAGCGACCGGCGGCGTCGCTCACGACGTCGTGCCTCGCGCGACGGCGTGAGCGAGCTCCTCCGCGACCAGCTCGACCGAGCGGCGCGCCTCGTCCACCGCGCGCTCCGGCCCCACCCGATCCACGAGCGACCGCACGAGGATCCCCTCGGGATGGACCCGCGCGGATCCACACACGACCGCGACCGGGATCCTTCGGAGCTCCGCGGCACGCATCACGCCGGCCGGCACCTTCCCGTGTAACGACTGCTCGTCGAAGGCCCCCTCCCCCGTGACGACGAGATCCACCCCGCGGATCTCGTCGTCGAACCCGACCGTCTCCATCACCACGTCGACGCCGGAACGCAGGGATGCCCCGCAGAACGCGCGCAACCCGAACCCCAGCCCGCCGGCCGCGCCCGTCCCCGGCTCGTGCTGCAGATCGAGGCCGAGGTCCCGATACGCGACGGCCGCGAGGTGCCCGAGCGCTCGATCCAGGTCCCAGACGTCGTCGGGCGATGCGCCCTTCTGTGGCCCGTACGTGGCGCTCGCGCCCATCGGCCCACAGAGCGGGTTATCGACGTCGGTCAGGCCGACGCAGTCCACGGCGGCTAGGCGCGGATCGATGCCACGGGCATCGATCCGCGCCAGGTTCACCAAAGCCGCTCCCCCTTCCCGGATCTCCTCGCCCTCGCCGTCGAGGAACCGGATCCCGAGGGCGCGGGCCATCCCCATCCCGCCGTCGTTCGTCGCCGATCCTCCGAGGCCCACGAGCAACCGGTCGACATCCTGATCCAGGAGGGCACGCATCAGGTCGCCGGTGCCGCGTGTGGTCGTCCGACACGGATCGCGCCGAACCGGCGTCAGGAGCAGGAGCCCGGACGCACGCGCCATCTCTACGACGCCCGTTCGACCTCGCACCCCGGCCTGCGCATCGACCGGATCCCCGTCCGGACCGGTCACCGTCCGGTCGATGCGATGAGAACCCGGGACCGACGTCCCGGCATCGGGCACGAGCGCATCGAGCGTCCCCTCGCCTCCGTCGGCCAATGGCACCAGCGCCAGCTCGTCGCCCGGGCTCGCGCGTCCCCAGCCGCGCGCGATCGCGTCGGCCGCCTGGCGGGCGGTGAGGGTCCCTCGGAACTTGTCCGGGCAGACCAGGACGCGCATCGCGCGACTGTACACTTCGCGCGAGTTCGGCCCGCCTGACGGTCGGGACGGCGGCTGCAGGAGGAAACGCGCTCGTGAGTATCGATCGAGAAGAGCTGCTGGGCATCGCGCATGCGGAGCGACAACGTCTGGGCCGCATGATCCAGTTCGCGGAGCCCGACTCCTGGGAGCGACCCAGCGCAGACCCGGGCTGGTGGAACCGCGACGTGATGGCCCACCTGATGGCCGGCGACACCGCGGCAGCGCAGCTGGTCGCCGGGGAGCCCGCCGAGGAGCTCGAGGAGTACCGCGATCAGCTCGGCGAGGAACCGTTCACCGTCGATGGGTGGAACGCCTGGACGGTCAACCGGCGCTCGGGACTCGAGACGCGGACGATCCTGGACACCTGGGGCACGGCCGCGGAAGCGTTCCTCGTCTACTGCGCGAAGCTCGACGACGACGACTGGCGGAACGCGCGATATCCGTGGATCGCCGGGGACATCGCGGTCCGCTACCTCGTGCAGTCGCGCGTTGTCGAGTGGTTCCTGCATGGTGAGGACATGCGAGCGACGAACGGGGTCGGCAACGGGTGGCAGATCGGGTGGCAGCATTGGCCCGTGTACCTCACGATCGATCTGGCCGTTCGCATGCTCCCGTGGGCACTCTCCCAGGCGGGACACGACCTCTCCGGCCGGAGCGTCCAGATCGACGTCGAGGGCCCCGGAGAAGGATCGTGGCACCAGGGCCTGGGGATCGGCGAGGTCCCCGATCCCGAGCGCGAACCCGATGCCGCGATCGTGGGCCGCGCGCCCCAGTTCGCCCTCGTCGCCGGTAAGCGTCTCGACCCGGACGAGGTCCTCGCCTCCGGCAACGTCGTCCTCGGCGGTGACTCGGACACCGCCGATCTGATCATCCGGACGATCCGCGCCTACCCGTAGATCAGGGTCGTTCGACGATCAGCCGGCGGACGCGTCTCGGCACGGCGCCGAAGCGATACTTGTAGCCGTAGTCCCCTTTCAACAGATCGAAGACCGTGCACCCCTCATCGATCGCGAGGTGGATGTCTTCGGCCACGAGGACCATGCCCGGTGCGAGGGATCCCCACGCTCGGTCGAACGCTGAGTTGTAGAGGTACGAGGTCCCGTCACACACGAATCCGATCGTGCCTGCAGCAAGCTCGCCCCCAACCTCGATGAACGTCAACCGGAAGACCTGCTCGGGCAGGAACGCGGCCGCCAGCCGGCGGAAGAAGATCTCCATCCCAGGCACCATGAACACCCCTTTGGGGCCCTCGCTCATCCGATGGAGCTCGACGAATCGATCGAGCAGCGGCTCGAGCGACTCTCGGTCCGCAACGATGATCCGGAACGGGCCGGTCTCGGCCTCGAGCTTCTTGGCCTTCCGCCGGATCTCGTGGCGGAGCTTGGCAGGGAGTGACTCCAGGTACCCCTCCCACGTCGGTGGAAGCGCCAGGAACGGAGCGATCCCGTTCTGGTCGTCCTCCTCCCGCACGATCAGCCCTTCGTCGTTGGCGGCCTCGCGGAGGAGACCGAGCCACGCTCGGTCTTCCGCGAGGCCGCGCAGGTCCGCGGAGCGCCAATCGTCGCGTCGAACGAGCCCGGCCCACAGCTCCTTCGCGGCCTGCCCCTGCATCGAAGGCTCGCCGACGGGCCCCATGTAGTCGGTCACCTCCGTGCCGCCCAGGAATCGAAGCGTGTCGTCCATCCGTTCGAAGGCGGCGGCGGCGACCTGGCGATCGTCCTCGTCCTCCGCGAACGCCAGCAACAGATGGTCGGGGCTCTCGCCGAACTCCTCCCAGTAGAGCTTCAGGAAGGCCGGCCGATGGAAGATCGTCCCGGCCGGGTCGATCCGTGCGAGGCCGGTCCAATCACGCCGTTGGAAGTCACGACCGTCCTCGCTGAAGACCACACGCATCGGCTCATCGTACGAGCGGGTCCGGCGAACCTTCGAACCGCGAGCGTCCCTCAGCCCACGGCGTGTGGCTGGGCGCCCGTCGCTTCGCCCGCGTCCTGGAGCGCTTCCTGCAACACGTCCCAGGCCAACACGGCGCACTTGATCCGGATCGGGTACTTCACGACACCTTTCAGCGCGGCGAGGTCACCGAACCGGTCGTCGTCGGGGTCGACCTCGCCGGCCATCATCCCTCGGAACTGCCCCGCCAGCTCCAGCGTCTCGTCCACGGTCTTGCCCGCGGCGGCTTCGGTCATCATGGAGGCGGAGCTCTGCGAGATGGAACACCCCGCTCCCACGAACGTCAGCTCGGACACCGTCCCGTCATCGACGTGAGCGAAGACGGTGATCTCGTCCCCGCAGAGCGGGTTGTTGCGGGTGCACGAGACCTCGGCCCCCGGCAGGGCCCGCTTGTTCCGCGGGTTCTTGTAGTGATCGAGGATCACTTCCTTGTAGATGTCGTCGAGCGCCACATCGTCTCCCGTCGTGCGTCGGACCGTCTAGGACGCGAAGATATCGCCCGCGCGAGCGAGCGACGCGACCAAGACGTCGACCTCCTCGGTCGTGTTGTAGACGTAGAACGAAGCTCGTACGGTCGCCGGCGTCTCGTAGCGGCGCATCACGAGCTGCGCGCAGTGATGGCCCGCCCGGACGGCAACACCCTCTTCGTTCAGGATGGTTGCCAGATCGTGCGGATGGATGTCGCGGTACCAGAAACTGACCGTCCCTCCGCGGATGTCCGTGTCCTTCGGACCGTAGACCACCGCGCCCGCCTCGAGCAGACGGTCGATCGCGTAGCGCGTGATCTCCACCTCGTGGGCGCGAACGGCGTCCATCCCGAGCGCGTCGAGGTAGTCGCACGCGGCCGCCAACCCGACCTGCTGCGCCACCTGCATCGTGCCCGCCTCGAACCGGTACGGGACGTCGTTCCACGTGGCGTGGTCGTGGAAGACCTCTCGGATCATGTCGCCGCCACCGAACATCGGCTGCAGCCGGTCCAGGAGCTCGCGCTTGGCCAGCAGTCCACCGCTCGCCGTGGGACCCAGCATCTTGTGACCGCTGAACGCC
>VAYU01000041.1 GCA_005884925.1 Actinomycetota bacterium
GTTCCTCCGGCGGGAACTTGTACGCGATCGCCCACCGCGGCGCGTGTGAGGTGCTGCCGAGCTCCCGCTGGAGATCCGTCTGATCGACCTTGATGACGGCGCCGTCGATCTCCCAGTCCACCGAATGCCGGTGCTCCTCCCAGGACGTGAGGTACTCCTTGACCCCGGTGAGCGACTCCCGCCCTTCGGTGGTGGGTGGAACGGGCAGTCCCGACTTCGCCGCCCAGTCGAGGAAGCCGAGATGCGACTCGAACGAGATGCCTTCGGCCGCGCCGAACGAGTGCACCCACATCCGCAAGGGTCGCGAGGCGGTCACCTTGGGGTCCTTCTGCCGGAGCGAGCCGGCGGCCGCGTTCCGCGGATTGGCGAACACACGTTGCTCCGCCTCGCGCAGCCGGTCGTTCAGCTCCTCGAACGCCTTGACCGGCAGGAAGATCTCGCCGCGCACCTCGATCACGGCCGGCGGGTCGTCGCCGTCCAGCTTCCGGGGGACCCCGTGGACCGTTCGCACGTTCGCCGTGATGTCCTCGCCGATCCGTCCGTCGCCTCGCGTGGCGGCCTTGACGAGGATCCCCCGCTCATAGGTGAGGGCGCAGGCGACGCCATCGATCTTCAGCTCGCAAACGAACCGCGCAGCCTGACCGACCGCACGCTCCACCCGCGCACCCCACGCGTCCAGCTCCTCGAAGCTGAACGCGTTGTCGAGCGAGAGCATCGGCGCGCGGTGCTCGACGGGGGCGAAGAGCGCCGCTGGCGTGCCGCCGACCGTCTGTGTCGGCGAATCGGGGGTCTGGAGCTCGAGGAAGCGGTCCTCGAGCTCCCGCAACTCCCGCATGAGGTCGTCGTACTCGGCGTCGGCCACCTCGGGGTCGTCGAGGACGTGATAGCGGTAGCGATGGTGCTCGATCTCGGCCCGGAGCTCCTCGACGCGGAGCTTGGCGTCGGCCCGTACCCGTTCGTCCGAGCCGACCTTCACCCGGCGATCTCCACGGCGCCGGCGACCCCGATGCGCTCACCGACGACCACCACCCCTCCGCGAACGCCGGGGACCTGCTGGAGGTAGTGCAGCGCCATCCCGAAACCGTCCGGCTTGTGAAGACACGCCTGCACGCCGGCCGCGGCCGCGTCGGCCAGCATGCAGCTGTGCGCGACCACCGCGAGCCCATCCGGACCCTGGCCGCCGCGGCCGCGGCCGAGGGTGGTGGAGACACCGATGCCGCGAGCGCCGTCCAGCGCGACCGTGATCGGCGCCCCCCCATGCCGTCGGACCTGGACCTTCATGCGCTTCTTCGACCGGATGTAATAGTCGCCGTCGCAGGCCACCGTGAGGTCGTGGACCTGCTGCCCCAGGAACCGGCCGACCGAATCCACCACCGCGCCGCGGAACGTGAACATGGGCCCGACCCCGGCGGAGCTGGAGACCGACACGACCTCCTTCACGATCTCCGGTGCGTCGGCCGCGACCCGGCGGAGCGGGCGCTTGGAGCTGTTGAAGTCCGGATGCCTGAGCCCGTAGGACTGCAGCTGCTCCCAGAAGGACAGGGCGGCGGCGCGCGATTCCTCAGCGAGATCGTCGGGCGCCGTGATGCGCAGGACGAGGTCCTGGACCTGGATGTCGAAGACCTTGGGGCGGCGGCGGAGGAGCCTCACCCGACGATGATAGTCGGCGTCGCGGACGCTCCCGGCCTCAGCGGAACGTGTGCACGATCCGGGCACCACCGAGGAGCCGGTCCCGGTCGTAGATCACGACGCTCTGCCCGGGCGCCACCGAGCGCTGGGGCGAGCGGAACTCCACCTCGATCGTGGCGTCCGCCCCCGGCGAGACCACTGCGGGCACATCGCCCCCTCGGTAGCGGATCCGTACCTCGGCCTCGAACGGCCCGTCATCGGGCGGGCCTCCCGCCACCCACGACACGCGGTCGGCGACCAGCCCTCGCTTCGTCAACAGCTCCAGCGGCCCCACGACGACCCGGTTCGCGGTCGCGTCGACCTCCGTGACGTAGACCGGGGCACCCGTGGCCACCCCCAGCCCCCGTCGCTGCCCCACCGTGAAGGCGAAGGTCCCGTCGTGCTCGGCGAGGACCCGACCGCCCGGGTCCACGACCTCGCCGCCCTCGCGCACCAGCGAGCCAGCGTGATTCCGCACGAAGCCGCCGGCGTCACCGGCCGGAGCGAAGCAGAGCTCCTGCGAATCCGGCTTCGTCGCGGCCGGCAGCCCGAACCGCTCCGCGATCGCCCGTGTGTCCGTCTTGACGAACCCCCCGACGGGGAACAGCGAGCGCGAGAGCTCCCGCTGTCCCAGCATGTGGAGCATGTAGCTCTGATCCTTGGCGCGGTCCGCGCCGCGCAGGAGCTGCCACGAGCCACGGCCGTCGCGGACCGCGCGCACGTAATGCCCGGTCGCCACGAGGTCGATCCCGAGCGCGTCGGCCCGCCGAAGGAACGCGCCGAACTTGATCTCGCCGTTGCACCTGGCACACGGGTTCGGGGTGCGCCCGGAGGCGTGCTCGCTGATGAAATCGGCGATCACCCGCTGCTCGAACTCGTCGCTCAGGTCGCAGATCTCGAACGGGAATCCCGCGATGCGGGCCGTCGCCGCGGCGTCCCGCCGCGCCGACGGCCCGCAGCATCCGTGCTCGACGCCGTCGAGGTGTACGAGCGAGAGGTGTGACCCAAGCACCTCGTATCCCTGCTCCTGCAGGAGGCAGGCGGCGACCGACGAATCGACACCGCCGGACATCGCGACCAGGACGGACGGCATCCTCACAGGCTACCGGGGAGGCCGCCTCACGTATCGTGACCCACGTGATCGAGGCACGCTTCGATGACCTGAGCGGCGGCGAGCCGAGCTTCCGGCTGGTCGAGCCGGTCGGCGTGCTCGAAGCACGCCGACCGGCTGAGGTCCCCGCCGTGATCGATGCGGCGGAGGCGGCGGCGGCCCGTGGACTCTGGGTAGCCGGAATGGTGACCTACGAAACGGCGCCGGGTTTCGACCCGGCGCTGCAGGTCCGGACCCGGCCCGACGGCGATCCGTTCGCCGAGCTCCCGCTCGCATGGTTCGCTCTCTTCGAGGCGCGCCAGGAGACCACCCTCCCGGCCCCGCCGGATGACCCATCTCCCCCACCCCCGGGGGCGTGGGCTCCGTCGATCGATCGCGAGGGGTACGACGCCGCGATCGAGCGGATCCACGAACACATCGCGGCGGGCGACACGTACCAGGTCAACTTCACGATCCGGCTCCGCGCCAGCATCGCGGGCGACCCGAAAGGCCTCTACCGCGACCTCTGCTACGCCCAGCGCGGCGCCTACTCGGCCTATCTCGACCTCGGTCGGTACCGCATCCTGTCCGCCTCCCCGGAGCTGTTCTTCAGGATCGACGGCAGCACGATCGCGACCAAACCGATGAAGGGCACCGCGCCGCGCGGTCGTTGGCTCGCGGAGGACGAGGCGATCCGCGCCGGACTGCGCGGGTCGATCAAGGAGCGGGCGGAGAACGCGATGATCGTCGATCTGCTGCGGAACGACCTCGCACGGGTGGCGCGCATCGGCTCGGTTCGGTGGAGCGACGTGTTCGAGGCGGAGCGGTTCGAATCCGTATGGCAGCTGACCTCGACGGTCGCTGCCGAGCTCCAGCCCGGGCGCTCCCTCCGGGACGTCTTCGGCGCGCTGTTCCCGAGCGGGAGCGTGACGGGCACGCCCAAGGTCCGGACGATGCAGCTCATCGCGGAACTCGAGGACGCGCCTCGAGGCCCGTACTGCGGAACGATCGGCTACCTCGCGCCCGCCGGCGCGCCGGGACCCCGTGCGCGTTTCAACGTCGCGATCCGCACGGTCGTGCACGACGCCACGACCGGCACGGCCGAGTACGGCGTGGGCGGCGGGATCACGTGGGACTCGCGGGCGAACGCCGAGTACGACGAGGTCCTGACGAAGGCCAGGGTGTTGACGCTCCGCCGGCCCGACTTCCGGCTCCTCGAGACCTTCCGCTTCGACCCGGAGGATGGCTACCGGCGCCTCGACGAGCATCTGAGGAGGCTTCGCGCATCCGCCGCGTACTTCGGCTTCTCGGAGGATGAGCGGGCGATCCGATCCGCGCTCGACCGCGAGGCAGGGAGGTTCCCGGGGAAGGTGGTTCGCGTCCGGCTCCTGCTCGACCGCCGGGGCCACGTGGAGACGGGGGTCGCGCCGATCGCTCCCGGAGCCGAGCCCGTCCGCCTCGCGCTCGACCGCGACCACCCGGTCGATCCATCCGATTTCTTCCTGTTCCACAAGACGACGTTGCGCGAACGGTACGAGGATGCGGCGGCGCGGCATCCGGACGCCGACGACGTGATCCTGGTGAACGATCGCGGCGAGGTGACCGAGACGACGATCGCCAACCTCGCCGTGCGGCTCGAGGACCGGTGGTGGACGCCGCCGATCGATGCCGGGCTCTTGCCCGGCTGCGAGCGGGCGGCGCTGCTCGATGCCGGATCGATCGCGGAGCGATCGATCCGCATCGAGGATCTGGAGGTGGCCGAGGGGCTGGCCGTGTTGAGCTCGGTGCGTCCCTGGCGTGATGCGGCCCTGATCGACGCGGCGCTACAGAGGTAGCCCGCCGTCAGGTTCGACCGCCGGCCCGATAGGTCCGGATGGGAACTGGAACGGCCGCATCGTGGATCCGTCCAAAGGACACGCGCAGATCGGACAGCGGGGCGGATCTTCGTAGACGAGCACCGTCCGCTCGCAGTACGGGCAGGCGCCCATGCGCATCGCAGGTGGTTCCGTCGTCTCGTTCGCCATGGTGTGCTGCGCCGCGTCCGGGGGGAGCGGTCCCTGAAGCCATCGGCAGGCTCGGCTGGGCGCTTGACACCGTTCGTGGGTTCCTCGACTTCCGGACCCTCGGATAGCCTTCGGCTCGGGCCATCTGCGAGGGTCGGGGGGCCCTCAGGCATCCCCCGGATGCAGCGAAGCCCTTCCACCAGGAAGGGCTTCGGCCTTCGCGGATCTCAGGCGGCGCGCTTCTTCGACTTGCGTTTCCCCCGTGGGATGTAGGCGTGGACGGGTTCGTGCTGCCAGCAGTACTGCCACTTGTTGTATTTCGATAGCTTCGTGCCGCAGCCCTGCGCCGCACAGACACGCCCCTCGGAGTACGTCCTGTTCGGTCGAGGCAGCGTCCGAACCGCCGCCCCCCGGAACCTGTCGTCCTGCATGCGGTCACATCCTTCCCAGGAGACCCGTTCTGGCGGGCGTGGGGTCGGGCCCCCTCGTACCGTGTACGAACAGCTCCGAACGCCGGTTCATTCCGCCACGAACCGCCGGTCGGTCCTGCGCCGTCTATGGAACGGTACGCAGCGCCGGTGACATCGGCCGGTGACTTCGGCCCGTGACATCGGCCCGTGACATCGGCCGATGACATGGGATGTCGGTTGGATGTCGTGCAGATGGCCGGCGACGATGCCCGGTGGCTAGTCCTCGCCGCCCCCGAACCGGGGCGGACGCTTCTCGAGGAAGGCCTGCATGCCTTCTCGCTGGTCCGCGGTCCCGAACAGATCCAGGAACAGGTCGCGTTCGACGCGCATCCCGTCCGTACCAGGTGACTCGGTCCCCGCGAGGATCGCGTGCTTCGCCGCTGCGAGCGCCTGGCGGGGTCCCGTCGCGAAGGCCCGCGCATCCTTGACCGCCTCCTCGAAGACCGCCGCGGCGGGGTGGATCACCTCCGCGATACCCAGTCGGACCGCGGCCATGGCGTCGAGCTGCATCCCGGTGTACACGAGGTGCCGCGTCACCCCGGGTCCCACGAGTCGCGTCAACCGCTGCGTCCCACCGGCACCCGGGATCACGCCGAGCGCGATCTCGGGCTGTCCGACCCGGGCATCATCCGCCAGATAGCGCAGGTCGCACCCGAGCGCCAGCTCGAGACCCCCGCCCAGCGCATAGCCGGTGATCGCGGCGATGGAGATCTTCCGGATGCGTTCCAGCAGGTCGCAGACTTCGCCGAGTGCCTCGACGCTCGGGCGAACCTGGTCCATGCTCCATCCGGCCATCGCCTTGATGTCGGCCCCCGCAGCGAACAGCTTGGGGCCTCCCCACACGACGAGGGCGCCGATATCGGACCGCTCTTCGGCTTCGCGGATCGTCTCGACGAGCTCGACCCCGACCTGGAGATCGATCGCGTTCGCGGGCGGGCGGTCGAGTCGGATCACCCCGACACCGTCGTCGACCTCGAGACGAACGAACTCGCCCATGGCAGCCTACCCCGCGTCGATGGCGGCAGCCGCCTCGAGGGTCACCCGGAGCCCGTCGACGAGCCGCGTGCGAGCGACCCCGAACGCCTCGGCGGCATCCGGTGCGTCGGCCCGGGACGGGAGCGCGAAGAACGAGGCCGTCACGGCATCGACGGGGACGCCGAGGAGCCGCGTCAGGACCTCGGCAGCCGCTTGCCCGGAAGCGTGGGTCGGCGGAGCACCGTCTGCCCGGAGCATCCGCGCGAAGCCGTCGCCGCTCACGACGTCCGGACCTTCCAGGCCCCACGTCCCGGCCAGTTCGGCCGAGGCGTCGTCGATGGCGGCGATCACCGACGCGAGGTCCTCGACGAAGACCGGGGCGAGATCGTTGTCACCGGAGCCGACCACGAACGGTGGCTCGGCGAGCGCGCCTTCGACCGCCGCCGTGAACCACAGACCCCCGAGCCCGTAGGCATGCGTCGACCGCACGATCGCGTGCTGGATCCCGGACGCGCGGACCGCCGCTTCCGCGAGGCCTTTCGCTCGCAGGAACGGGTGCGTCGTCTCCGGATCGGCCCCCGGCACCGAAAGCAGCACGAACCGCTTCGTGCCGGCCTGCTTCGCCGCTTCCAAGGCGCGGAGCACGCTGCCGTGGTTCGCGTGGAACAGCGCATCCGGGTCGGGCTGCGCGACGCCGCCGATCAGGTGAACGACGGTGTGGCATCGGGGGAGGATCTCCGAGAGCGCGTCCGGCGTGTCGATGTCACGGACGGACACCTTGGCCCCGAGCTGCCGCAGGTACGAGGCATCGGACGCTCGCCGGACTGTGGCACGGACCTCGTCGCGCGCAAGGAGCGCCTTCACCGTGGCCCGGCCCACGACGCCAGAAGCGCCCGTCACCATCACGGTCATACTCGGAAGGCTACCGTCGCCCTCCTTGCGGCCCACGTCTCAGTGCGGCACCTGCAAGCCCTCGCGTTGCACCTGCAACGACCTGCTACACTCGCCGACCGTGGAACGAGCCCCGAGCGACTTCGCCGAGGTCATGGCCCTGCTCCGCGAACACGGGCTGCGCATGACCCCTCAACGCCGGGCGATCGTCTCCGAGGTGATGCGCACCAAAGGCCATATCTCCCCCGCCCACATGGCCCGTACGGTCCAAGGCGAGATGCCGGGCGTCAATGCTTCGACGATCTACCGTACGCTGACCCTGCTCGAAGAGGTCGGCGTCCTGCAGCATTCGCACCTCGAATCCGGTGCCGAGTACCACAAGGCGGACGAGGCACAACACGTTCACCTGACGTGTAGCCGGTGCGGCCGGGACGACGCGCTCTCGCTCGGGGAGGCCGACAAGCTCGGTTCGTTGATCCATACCCATCATCGGTTCGTGGCGGATCTCACCCACTTCGCGATCACCGGTCTTTGCGCGGATTGCGCGCGCGTTGCCGGTTAGGACCGATCCGCTCCGACCGTTGGCCCTGCGACATCGATGTGGTCATCGATCGACCCGAGCGCTTGCAGCCGGCGCCGAGCCCCGAACGCCGTGGCTCCGTAGAGCACGGCGAACACCGCGGCCAGCATGAGGACGATCGCGGCGCCCGGGGGGACATCGACGTAGTAGGACACGTACATCCCAACCGCGCCCGAGAGCGCCCCGATCGACGTCGAGAGCACCAGCATCTTGGCGAACGAATCCGTCAACAACCGGGCGATCACGGCGGGGATCACGATCGTCGCCGCGATCAAAGTCACACCGAGGGCCTGCATCGCCGCCACGATCGTCGCGGCGAGCATGATGGCCAGGAGCGTGTCCGTCCGTCGCGAGCTGATGCCGTAGGCGTCGGCCGCCTCGGGATCGAAGGTCGCGAACAGCAGCTCGCGGTAACGCAAGACGATCACCACGCCAGCGAACACGAGCACACCGAGAAGGACGAGCAGCTGCTCGATCGTGACACCGAGGATGTTGCCGAACAGGGCTGCTTCGAGGTTGATGCTGAACTTGTGAGCCCGGCTGATCAGTGCAACGCCGAGGGCGAACGACGCGGTCGTGATAACCCCGATCGCCGCGTCGGCGCCGATCTTCCGCCGCCGAGAGACCCCGTTGATCAGTAGCGCCGACAACACTCCCCAGGCGCCGGCGAACACGTAGAAGTTCAACGCCCAGACGTTCGCGATCGCCGCTCCACCGAAGATCGCGTGCGAGAGCCCGTGTCCGATGTACGACATCCGTTTCAACACGACGTAGACGCCGACGAGCCCGCAGAGCGCGCCACCGATGACCCCCGCCGCGAGACCGTGGCGGAAGAACCCGTGCGTCAAGGGATCGCTGAACCAGTTCACCGACCGGTCTCGGCTTCCTCGTGCACATGGTCGGCATCCGCCCCGTGCTCGTGGGCCGGAACCTGACCGAAGTGCGCGGCAGGCGTGCCTGAGGCGTGTTCGTCACGTTCGTGGGGGTCGACGGTCGCGCCGAAGGCGTCACCGACGAGGATCATCCCCTCACGGTTGACCACGATCATCTCGGCCCCGTAGAGGTCCCGAAGCACGATCGGCGTGAGCACCTGTTCGGGGGTCCCCTCCGCGACGATCCGGCCGTTGACACACACGAGCATCGGGATGTGCGCGGCGACCGCGTTCAGGTCGTGCGTCGTCAGGACGATGGCGATGCCCTCGTGGTTGAGCTCGTGCAGGAGGTGGAGGATGTCATGCCGCGTCCCGACGTCGACCCCGCTCGTCGGCTCGTCGAGGATCAGCAGATCCGGCCTGCGCAGCAGCGCTCGCGCGATGAAGGTGCGCTGCTGTTGGCCGCCCGAGAGGTTCCGGATGTGCCGGCCGAAGAGCTCGCCGATCCCCAGCTGGTCGAGCACCCCCCGTGCCTTCTCCCTCATGTCCCGAGACGCCCACGGGAGCCGCCGCCCATCGCCAGCGGTCCCGAGCAGGACGACCTCCTCGACCGTGATCGGGAAGTTCCAGTCGATCGCTTCGAGTTGGGGGACCACGGCCAGCCGGAGCCTGTCCGGCCCGTGGGCGCGCCGCTCGATCGTTCCCGCCGCCGGCTCGAGTGAGCCCTCCATGAGGCGCAGCAACGTGGTCTTACCAGCCCCAGACGGGCCGACGACCCCGTAGAAGCCCCCCTCTCGGACCGTCAGGTCGACGTCCCGCAGTACGGCACCGTTGCCGTAGGTGAACGAGACGCCGCGAAGCTCGAGGATGGGATGGTGCATCGGCGTTCAATCGTAGGAGTTCGTGAAGGTCACGGCATCGAGCGCCGCTGGATCACCCCCGAGGTCGGACACCATCGTTCGCACGTCGTAGAGCATCAGTCCGATGTACGAATGCTCGGGCTGCCCGGGATCGCCGGGAAGGTCGTCGTCGCGGAGCGAGTCCTCGTACCTCGCGCCCGACTCCTGCGCGATCTGGGCGAGAACAGGGCTGGGGAAGACCTCGGAACCGAAGATCGCGGGTACATGCTCCGAACGGATCTGATCGATGAGGGCGGCCACCTCCTGCGCCGAGGGCGCCGAGAAGTCCGCAGGCTGGATCGCCCCGATCACGGTCGAGGAGGTCGTCCTGCTCGGGACCGCTGGGGACGGACGGCGGCTCCCGTGGGCGTCTCGGGACATGAGGGAGAAGGCGCGGGCGATGCTCGACCAGTTGGGGATCGGCGAGCTCTTCGGCCGGCATATCCGGAACCTCTCGGGCGGCCAGCAGCAGCGAACCTTCATCGCGCGAGCACTGGTCCGCAGGCCGGATCTCCTGATCCTCGACGAGCCCACGAGCGGGGTCGACGTCGGGACGCGGCATGACATCCTCCACCTCCTGCA
>VAYU01000064.1 GCA_005884925.1 Actinomycetota bacterium
GGCGGGGAGGATCTGCAACGCTCCCCCGAGTCCGAGCGCCGCCGCGAGGGCGGTGCTCTTCGCCACGATCGCGATCTGCTCGCCCGAGCGCAGGAGCCATCCAAGCACCGGCGTGACGGCGACCCATGACGCCGGTCCGACCGTCCACCAGAGGCGACCGATCGAGATGTTGAGGAACAGCCGGACCACCGCTGGATCGAACTGACTCCCTGCGCACCGCGCGAGCTCCCGGCGAGCCGCCGGCGGCGTCATCGGTCGCTTGTAGGCGCGCGCGGCGGTCATCACCTCGAACGAATCGGCGACGCTCACGATCCGAGCGCCGAGCGAGATCTCCTCACCTTCGAGGCCCGCCGGATAGCCGCGGCCGTCGAACCGTTCGTGGTGCTGCACGATCGTCGGCGCCCACCGGTCGAGCCACGGCAACAGCGGTTCGGCGATCACGGCGCCGGCCGCGGGGTGGGCCTGCAGTCGCTCCCACTCGAACCGGTCGGGCTTGCCTGCCTTGTTCAGGATCCTCCCCGGAACCCGGAGCTTGCCGATGTCGTGCAGGAGCGCCGCCCACCGGAGCCGGTCTCGATCTCTGTCGCTGAGATCGAGCTCACCAGCCAGCATGTCGGTGTAGGCGCGGACCCGTTCCGAATGGCCGCGCGTCTTCCGGTCGTGCGCGGACAAGGCCGCGACCAGTTCCAGGATCTGTCGCGCCGCCTTCGCCGGATCGTCGTCGACCCCCGTCCGCTTCGCCCGGTTGATCCGCTCCTCGAGCCGGCGGACGTTCCCGGCGGTCCTCGCCATCGTGAAACGTGACGGGGCATGGTCCGGGAAGGCGAGCGAGAACTGCAGGAGCACCGCGAGCGGCAGGATGCGCCGCGCGGCGCGTTCGACCACGAGCGCGACGAGCATCGCCGAACCGAGGAGCCAGAGCGCCCAAAGCAGCCTCGGTAGGCCGTGGGGAGCGTGCACGAGGTGTCCGAGGATCGTCGCCGCGAGCGCGGCACACGCGGCCGGGACCAACGCGGCGATCGCTCGGAGGGAGAGGCTGAGCAGGGGTCGCGCACGCCACCGGCCACCGGGCGTGGTCTGCCCGACCGCGCTCCCAGACGCCGACGAC
Source organism: Actinomycetota bacterium (assembly GCA_005884925.1). Lineage (GTDB taxonomy): Bacteria > Actinomycetota > UBA4738 > UBA4738 > HRBIN12 > AC-51. The sequence goes on from VAYU01000064.1 coordinate 1,109, forward strand.
GGTCCGCTCACCGAACAGGTATCGGTCGGTCGGCCGACGCCTTGAAGGGTCCTTCGCCGACGGCCGCTGCGTCGGAGCGGCTCCCGATTACCATCGTTCCATGCCGAAACGAACCCGTGGGAGCGGCGGCCCGGCGTTCACGCTTGCGCTCCCGCGGCCGCTCGAGACCCGAAGGGGCGAGCGCGACGCCTGGTGGGTGGAGCTTCCGGAACGCGAGCTCCGCCTCTCCAACCTCGACAAGGTCTTCTGGCCGGACGAGGGGTACACGAAGGGCGACCTGGTCGCCTACTACTTCAACGTCTCGAACCTCCTGCTGCCGCACCTGGAGCGGCGGCCGCTCACGATGAAGCGGATGCCCGACGGGATCGACGGCGCCGACTTCTACGAGAAGTCGGCGCCGTCGCACACGCCGGAGTGGGTCCATCGATGCACCGTCCTGTCGGAGGACGCGAAGACCGGACGGATCGACTACCTCACGGTCGACGACCTTCCCACGCTCCTGTTCGTCGCGAACCTCGGGGCGATCGAGATGCATCCGCTCCACTCACGCTGTGAAGACGTCCAGCACCCGGACTACCTGTTCTTCGATCTGGACCCGTTCCCGCCGTACACGTACGACGACGTGCTCAACGTGGCCCGGCACATCGAGGTGCTGCTGGAGCGGCTCGGCATGACGGGGTTCCCCAAGACGAGCGGTGCAACAGGCCTGCAGATCTACGTCCCACTGGAGCAGGGTGCGTACACGTACGCGGAGGCCCGCGCGTTCGTCGGCGCCTGCGGGCGTCTGATCAAGCAGGCGGACCCGGACAAGGTGACCATGGCCTGGCGCGTCGCCGACCGCGCCGGAAAGATCTTCATCGACCACAACATGAACCGGCAGGGGGCGAACATCGCCGCGGCGTATTCGCTCCGGCCCGAGCCCCGCGCGCCGGTCTCGACCCCGCTCACCTGGGACGAGGTCCGGGCCGGCGGGTTCGAGCCGCAGGACTTCCGGATCGACAACGTGTGGGAGCGGTTCGCGACCGTCGGCGACCTGTGGGCGGGCGTCCGTGGAGGGCCGGGCGCGGATCTCGGCGTCGCGCTCGATGCCCTCGGGGTCGAGGTGGAGGAGGACGATCCGGTCCGCGGCCCGCTCCCCCGGACCGCCGCGCCGGACGTCCGGACCAAGACCTCGGATGAGATCGCGCTCACGTCGAAGGATCCCGCACTGTTCGAGTACGTCCGGCGCCGCGCGTTCGGACCCGAAGGGACCTCGGAGCCGGCGCCCGGCGACGAGGCGGGCACCGGCAACTCGTTCGTGATCCACAAGCACCGTGCGACCCGCCTGCACTACGACGTCCGCCTCGAACGCGAAGGAGGGCTGCCTTCGTGGGCGGTCCCGAAAGGGCTTCCCACGACGAAGGGCGAGAAACGGCTCGCCGTCCAGACCGAGGTCCATCCCCTCGAGTACGGGTCGTTCCAGGGCACGATCCCGGAGGGTCACTACGGCGCGGGCGAGGTCCGGATCTTCGACGACGGCTGGTACGAGCCGATCGAGTGGACCGACACGAAGATCTCGTTCCGGCTCCACGGGCGGCGCTATCCGGGGCTCGAGTTCCACCTCGTGAAGACCCGCACCGACTGGCTCGTCTTCCTCGCTTCCAACCAGACCGCACCGCCGATCGCCTCGCCTCCACGGTTCACACCGATGCTCGCGGAGGGCGGCGGACAGCCCTTCGACGATCCGGCGTGGTGGTTCGAGCCCAAGCTCGACGGGATCCGGTGCCTCGCCGAGATGAGGACGGGCGAGACCGTCCTTCGTTCACGCACCGGGCGCGACATGACCGCGCAGTATCCGGAGCTGCACATGGTGCACGAGCTCGTCGACGAGGTGAACGCGGTGATCGACGGGGAGATCGTGGCCTTCGACGCGAGCGGGCGGAACTCGTTCGAGACCCTCCAGCAACGGATGAACCTGACGAACCCCCGTCAGATCGAGCGGATGCGCGCGCAGATCCCGGTGTCGCTGGTCGTGTTCGACCTGCTCTGGTTGGACGGCCGGGATACGACCGAGCTGGTGCTCGAGGAACGCCGGGAGCTGCTGCGCCTCGTCGCGGAGCAGGACGACCGGCTCCAGCTCGTGACCTGGGTCGAGGGGGAGGGCACGGCGCTGGTCGAGGCCGCGCGGGCCCAGGGGCTCGAGGGCGTCGTGGCGAAACGGGTGGGCTCCCCGTACGTCCCCGGGCGGCGGACCGATGCGTGGCGCAAGATCAAGCTCCGCGACACGCAGGACTGCGTGATCCTCGGGTACACCCCGGGCGAACGGGGTCGGAGCGCCACGTTCGGCGCGGTGCTCGTCGGGGCGTACGACGGCGGCACGCTCCGGTGGATCGGACAAGCGGGGAGCGGCTTCACGGATCAGATGCTCACCGCGGTCCTCGAGCAGCTCCGGCCCCTCGTGCGGCCGACGCCAGCGATCGACGACCCCGAGCTCGCCCGGGTGAGAGGCGCCGTGTTCGTCGAGCCCGAGGTCGTGTGCGAGATCGAGTACGCCGAGATCACGAAGGGCACGAAGAAGATGCGCGCCCCGGTCTTCAAGCGGCTCAGGACCGACAAGCTCCCCGAAGACTGCGTGCTCGAGCCGGTGAGCGAGGTGAGAAGGTAGGCTCCCGCGGACCATGTGGGGTCGGATCGTCTTCGGGACGGACGGTTCACCGGCCGCGACGCGCGCGGGCGAGGTCGCGGCGACGATCGCGCGCGCGACGTCGGCGAAGCTGATCGCGACGAGCGGGTACCGTGCGTCCTCGGTCGGCGCGGAAGAGCGGCTCGCCGAGGCCCTCGATGTGGCCGAGGCCGCCGGGATGCGGCGTGCTCGGCTCGATGCGGAGGCGGTTCCGGGGCGCGCCGGCGACGTCCTGGTGGCCGTCGCAGAAGCCCAGGACGCCGGGCTGATCGTGGTCGCCCGTGGCGAGGACCAGGCGCTCTCAGACCTCTCGCGGTGGCTCACCCACCACGCGCCATGTGACCTCTTGATCGTCGCGTCGGGGTCGCGCGACCCACACGCACCGTACGGACGGATCGTGATCGCGAGCGATGGGAGTGCGACCGCGGACCGGGCGGCGCGCAAAGGGTTCGACCTCGCGCGTGAAGTGCTCGCCAGCGTGACGCTCGTGTTCATCGGCCACCCGAAGACCGGTGAGCTCGTGATGGGGGACACGATCGATGTGTACGGCCGAGGGATCGAGACCGAGGTCCGCCTGCTCGAAGGGGACCCCGCGCAACAGATCCTCGGGACCGCGAACGACGTCGACGCGGAGCTCGTCGTCGTCGGCAACCGCGGACTGCAGGGGGCGAAGGGATTCCTCCTGGGCTCGGTCCCCGAGAAGGTCGTCGAGGGAACCCACCGGGACGTCCTCGTCTGCCGGACCGTGATGCAGATCGCGTCGGAGCTGGGGCCGGGGGAAGGCGGCGTGATCGAGCGCCGCGGCGAGAAGCTGGCGATCTCCGTCGACGAGACCGGCACGCAGCATCTCCTGTCCGCCCGGTGCACGCACCTGGGATGCACCGTCGCGTGGAACCCTGCCGAGCGCACCTTCGACTGCCCGTGCCACGGCTCGCGGTTCTCGCCGACCGGCGAAGTGGTCAACGGACCGGCCGCCAGGCCGCTGCCGCCCGCGTGAAACGCGGGCGGCAGCGGCCTCAGTGCGGCTGGAAGACCATCAGGTACAAGATCGCGGCCAGCCCGACCACGCCGATCGCCGACAGCACATGTGCCGTCGGCGATCGGAGGATCTCGGCGAGCTCTTCGTCGGAGACCCGCGGGACGCCCGACGGCCGGACCGCGCACGCCTCCTTCACCCGGGCGAAGTACGGCCGCGCGATCACGCCCATCGAGGCGGTGATGGCCAGCAGGATCACGATCGCCAGCCAGAGCCACCAGCGCGAGAACGCAGCGAACTTGAAGCCGAGGAGCACCCCGGTCACGACGATGGCCGCCAGCGAGACGTACATCGGCACGATCGTCTCCCCAGAGAGCGTGATGAGATCGACGATCTTCCTGCGGTCGCGCTCTCCTCTGATCCGGTACAGGACGGTCATCGACGTGCCGTGGGTCCCGAGGAGTGCGAGGACCGAAGCGATGTGCAGGAAGAGCAGCCACCGGGTGTACATCGCGCGAAGGATAGCGGTCGGGGAACCGACCCGGGACCCTCAGAAGGGCTCGTAGCCGGCCCGCGCCAGCATCGCGCGTGCCTCACGGTCTTCGATGCCGCGGTCGAGCAACTCCTGGTACAGGCGGATCGCCCCGAGCTGCCTCCCGCACCGCGGGCAGTACTGGTACCCGGCGTCGAAGGGCGTCTCGCACCAGGGGCATTGGGTGACCTCGATCGTGCGACCCGGTTGGAGCCCGGCGTCGGCGAGCGCATCCACGTACCCCTTGCCGTAGTCCCACTGGATGTACTCGTCCTCATGGATGTTGAAGGCCGGCTCGTGCATCCTCGGCTCACCCGTGTCCAGCATGTGCTCGAGGTTGTCCTGGAGCAGGTCCCATTCGTAGAAGTGGTTCTGCCCGCAGTCCTGACACGCGATCACGACACCTTTCACGCCTTGCGGCGAGAAGACATCGTGCATCTTGCCGAGGTCCTCCAGATCGGCCTCGACATCACGGCGCTCTTGCGGCGAGAGCTCGTACGGTTCCGGCTCCTCCGCGGCGGGGAATCCCTCTTCTTCCATCACTGATCCTCGTCTTCGTCGTCGTCAAGCAGGTGGAAGGCCTTGAACCCCTCCGCGAAGGTATATCCCGAGCCGCTCTGCGCCCCAAGCTCTTCGGCTCGCTCGCGGACGAACGATGTCGCCCCTTCCGTGTGCTGGGAGGCGTGCTCGGCGAGCGACGCGAGCTTCGCGTCCAGGGTCTCCGTGATATCGACGTACGTATCCGCGTCGTTCATGGCGAGCCAGAGGTTCGGTACCTCGAACGGCTCCAGCCCCTCGTCCAACAGCTCGGGGAACATCGGCCGCGACGGGGCATCCGGCATGACGGCCGTCAGGGCGAGGAGCCCCGCCTGCTTGTGGTCCCAGTGGTTGATGTAGCCGCTGCCGAACCACAACCGCGACGGATCGGGCGCCACCAGGACCTCGGGCCGGAGCCGGCGGACCTCGCGGCACACCTTCCGGCGCGTGTCGAGCGTCACCTCGAGCATGCCGTCGACCTCACCGAGGAACGTGACGCTCTTCACGCCGAGGACGGCGGCCGCGGCGTGTTGTTCGCGTTCGCGGACGGGACGCAACTCCTCGCGCGAGACGTCGGGTTCGTTCGAACCCGCCGATCCGTCGGTGATCACGACGTAATGGACGTCGCAACCGTCCCGCGCCCAGCGCGCGACCGTGCCGCCGCACATGAACTCGGCGTCGTCAGGATGCGCGAAGAGCACGAGTGCGCTCGCGAAGGTTCGATCGGTCATGACCCTTCAAGCCTACCGACCGTCGGAGGTTGGGCGAGGAACGTGCTCCGATAGCGTCTCCGACCCAGGAGGGTCCTTAGGATCCAATGGATCCGACGTGCCTCGGGGCGCGCAGTGTGCGCGCATCGGCATCCCGTTGCGCGGCCGCAAGGTGACGACCGGCTGGAGCTCGACCCGATGGGCCGGGTCATGCTCGAACCGCCACGTCCGGCCGATCGTCGACAGCAGGACGCTCGCTTCGAGCTCGGCGAAACCTTCGCCGATGCACATCCGCGGGCCGCCGCCGAAGGGCAGGTACGCGTGGCGGCGAGCGGCCTCCCCGTCGTCGATCCACCGTTCCGGCCGGAACGACACGGGATCGGCCCACCAACGGGGATCGTGATGAAGGAGCCAAGGGGACACGATCACGACAGCGCCGGCGGGGATCCGGACGCCGTCCGCGACGTGTTCGGACAGGGCTCTTCGTCCGATCGCCCAGGCAGGCGGGTAGAGTCGCATCGCCTCGTGCAGCGCGGCGCGGACGAAGGCCTCGTCGTCCAGCCGTTCGTGGAACCGCGCCTCGACGTCGGGGTGCTCCGAGAGCAGGAGCCACGTCCACGTGAGCGCGTTCGACGTCGTCTCGTGCCCCGCGAGGAAGATCGTGACGGCTTCGTCCCGCACCTGCTGATCGGTCATGCCGGGCCCGAGGTCCTGCGCGCGGATCAGCCTGGACAACAGGTCGTCGCCATCGGCGCTGCTCGCCCGACGTTCGGCGATCAAGCCGTAGACGGTCTCGTCGAAGACCTCGCGTGCCCGACGGAACCGCCGCGTCGAAGGGATGGGCAAACGCTCGGTGATCGGGAGCAGTGGTGAGAACACCCGGTCGAACTGATCGAGGACGTCGGTGAGCGCCCCTGCGATCCGAACGGTCTCGGCCTCGTCGATCCCCGATCCGAACAGCGTTCGGGCGACGATCCCGAGGGTCAGCCTCGCCATCTCCTCCCGGACATCGATCACCTCGCGATCGACCCAGCGGTTCCCGGCACGCTCACCCAGCTCTCGGATCGTCGGAGCGAACCCGACGATCCGCTCGTTGCGGAACAGCGGTTGGATCAGTCGACGCTGTCGTCGGTGATACTCACCCTCGCTCGTCAGCAGGCTCTCACCGAGGACTCGCTTGGCGGCCTGCATCGTCGGTCCCTTCGAGAACGCTCGGCTGTCGGTCGCCAGCACGTCCCACACCAGGTCGGGATGGTTGATCACGAAGAGGTCCAGGCGCGGAACCCGGACGCGAACCACGTCGCCCAGGTCAGCCGCCCGCTCGAGGAGCCCGATCGGATCTCGACGGAGCAAGCGCACCGCCTCGAGCCGAGACATCGCGAGCCGAGGAGCCTCGGCCATGGCGGGACTGTACCGCGGCCGCTCGGTACGCCGGCACTCAGCCGACGATCGTCAACGGTGGCCCGCCTTCCCCGGCACCGCCGTCCGCGCCGGTGGCCGGTCCCTCTGCCCGGGCGATGGAGCCGCGCGCCTTGCTCAGCTGCGAACGGAACTCGTCCGTCCCGTTCGTGAGCATGGTGGCTGCCTTCTGGAAGCGGTTCTCCACGATCGACTCGAGCGCATCGAGGACCGCAGCCACCTCGGACAGACCTGCTTGCACATCCGCGGCGTCGCCGAAGCGCCGAACCAGGGCGTAGAGGAACAACACGATGGGCAGCGCGCTGCCGTACGGAACGATGATGATCCCCTTCGCGTACGCCTCGGCGTGCGCCCGTTTCAAGACGCGGTACGCGGCGTCTGGAACGGCGGCGACGGCAACCGGCGCTGTCACGGCCGGGTCGAGGTACTGGGCAACCTCCTTCGCTCGAGCCGTCACCGCCCGCTCGACGGCCCGCGCGCACGCATCGCGTTCGGTGGGGTCCCGCGCCAACCCGAGCGCTTCCAGCTCGGCCACGGCCGTCCACTTCGAGTCGATCGGAAGTCGGCGGCCGTCCGGAAGGAGAAGACCGAACTCGACGACCTTGCCGTTCACGCGGAAGTCCGTGACGAGCATCCCCGGAGGGAGCTCGGCGAGATGCTCACGCAGGATGTACTCCCCGGCTCGCCCCTTGGACGCCCCGCCGGCGAGCACCGTGGCCAATCGCCGCACGATCTCCCGCTGCTCCCCATCCGCGGCGCGACGGTCTTGCTCATGGGTCCGGAGCTCCTCCAACGCTCGGCGAGCACCCTCCAGCCCCTGTCGTAGTTGCTCGGCCGCCAGATCGCGTTGCGCGCCCTGGTCCGCGATGCGCCGAAGCTCGCTCGCCTGGAGCTGCACCTGATAGCCGAGCCCGGAGTCGTCCGGCGGGCGGCGCCGGGCGACGGCGACGGCACAGCCGCCGATCGTCAGACCGGCAACGAGTCCAAGGATCGCGATCGCCGCGATGGTCATCCGGTCCAGCCACGGTGGGAGCGGGCTCGTTGGCTATCCATGCGCCCGACCCTAGAGACCCCCCATGACATGGACGTCCGAGGCCTCGCTTTCGCGGGTAGCCTCCGGCTCACGTGACCGCGCTGGGTGACCTCGATCGTGATCGGATCCGCGAGCTGCACGACACCGAGCTCGCATGGTTCCGCGCCGAGCGGCCGCGGACCCTCGAGCTCCTCGCCCGAGCCGCCGCGCACATGCCGAACGGGACACCGATGACGTGGATGGCCTCGGACAACGACCTGCCGGTCTACGTCGACCATGGCACCGGCGCGTCGTTCACCGACGTCGACGGTCACTCCTACGTCGACTTCAACGCCAGCGACATCGCCATGTTCTGCGGCCATGCGCACCCCGCGATCGTCCGCGCCGTCCAGGAACGGGTGACGCGCTCAACCCAGTTCCTGCTCCCGACCGAGGAGTCCGTTCGCGTCGCCGAGGAGCTGGCCCGCCGCTACCCACGCCAGACGCACTGGCAGTTCACGTTGTCCGCCTCGCAGGCCAACACGGAGACGATCCGTCTCGCCCGTGCGGCCACCGGCCGCGACGTGGTCCTGCTGTTCGAAGGGCACTACCACGGCCATTTCGAGGAGGGGCTCGTCGACCTCGACGATGGCCGCGCGGCGCCGGTGCAGCGCGGACTCTCGAAAGGGGTGACCGGACGCGTGCGGATCTCGCAGTTCAACGATGCCGAGGGACTGCGCGCCGCCCTCGGGTCCGACGACGTCGCCCTCGTGCTCACCGAACCCGCGCTCACGAACAACATCCACTTCCTGCCGCCGGAGCCGGGGTGGCACGACGAGCTCCGTCGGGTGACCCGGGAACGTGGGACCGTGCTCGCGTTCGATGAGACGCACACGCACATCGTCGGGGAAGGCGGCGCGACGGGCCTCTGGGGACTCGACCCCGATGTGGTCACGATCGGCAAGGCGGTCGCCGGCGGCATCCCGATGGGCGCGTACGGCGTCAGCGTCGCGCTCGCCGGCGAGCTCGATCACACGAAGGACGTCGCGACCGGCGGGACGCTCTTCGGGAACCCGCTGTCGGCGGCAGCGGCCGTCGCCGCGCTCACCGAGGTGCTCGTCCCCGCGGCCTACGAGCACACGACCGCGTTGGGCGGGATGCTCGCCGACGGGATCGACGCTGCGCTGCGCGATGCCGGCCTGCCCTGGACCTCGTACCGGTTCGGGCCCCGAGCGGGGCAGTGGTACGGCCCCCACCCGCGCACCGGGGCCGACGCCCACGCGATGACCGACCCGGAGCTCACGCGGCTCCTCCGGATCTGGATGGCCAACCGGGGGATCTGGGAGGCCCTCCCGGGCGCCGGACCGACCGTCCCGGTGCCCGCCGGCGAGGCCGACGTCGACCGCTACCTGACGGCATACACGCAGCTCCTGGTCGCGCTCACGTCCTGAGGAGATACTCCAGCCATGACCCCGACGCCGATCGAGCTCGTCCGCGTCCGCGGCACGCACCGCGAGGTCGGTCTCCAGCTGGGCGAGGCCGGGCGCGAGCAGATCCGTCGGACCGTCGAGACCTCGTGGGACGAACTGCCGTCCGGACGATCGAAGGCCGACCAGCTCGCGCTCGCCGCCGCGTACCGCGCCTTCACCGCCCCGCGGCTCCCCTGGCTCATCGAGGAGCTCGACGCCTGCGCCGAAGGCGCAGGCGTCGACCCCCTCGAGTTCTTCGCGGTCTCGATGGAAGAGATCTGGTACGAGCCGCACGGTTCGCGCACCGACGGCAGGTGCTCGGACATGGTCGCCGGACCCGCCGCGACCGGTGACGGCCACCTCCTCGTGGCGCACAACAACGACCTGCGTCCGGAGGCGGAAGCCGACATCACCGCGCTCGAGATCAGCGTGTCGGGCGACCCGGTGATCTTCCAGCTGGGCCGGATCCCCTGGTTATCGGTCGGGTGGACCGCCGCGGGTCTGTCGCTCACCGGGAACGAGCTCAGCCCGAACGACGAGCGCGTCGGGATCAGTCGGAGCCATCAGGTGCTGGAGATGATGCGCGCGAGCTCCCTCGACCAGATGGTGGCCATGGCCCTGCGCACCGACCGCGCGTCGAGCTACAACAACGTGCTCACCTCGGCCGACGGCGGCGTGGCGAACGTCGAGGGCAGCGCCACCGATGCCGAGGTCACCGGCCTGGACGCGCGCGGGCACCTGGCACATACGAACAACTACGTGTGCGATCGGATGCTGCCGTTCGAAGGGGACCGCGAGTACGCCCCGCTCTCGCAGGTCCGCTACGAGCGCGCGCGCGAGCTCCTCGCCGCCGAACCACCCGCGTCGCTCACGATGGACCGGCTCCGCCGGCTCCTGTCGGATCATGAGACCAGGCCACAATCGCTCTGCAAACACGTGGAGTTCGGCACGCCGACGTCCAAGACGGTGTTCTGGTGCGTGGCCGATGTCACCGACGGCCGCGTCCGGTACGGGCGTGGGAACCCGTGCGACTCGGTCGCCCAGGAGTACGTGTTCGAGTCGTACGCGGGTCGCGAAGTGGCCGCCTGAGCCTGACCGCGCCTCATCTTGCAGCACCGGCGATCGCCGCGATCGTCGCAGCATCGCCGCTCTCCGCGGCCAAGTCGGCGACCGACCGGCCCTCATCATCGATCGCTGCCGGGTCGGCGCCGTGGGCCAGCAGGAGCTCGACCGTCCGCGGATCGCCGTTGTGCGCCGCGGAATGCAGCGGCGTCCACCCGCCGCGCTGCACCGCATCGGGATCCGCTCCGGCTTCGAGGAGCAGGTCGACGGTGGCCGCGTGCCGAGCGCTCGCCGCCGAGTTCAGCGGCGTGCCCGTCATCCAGCCCATGCCGCGGGCGTCCGGGTCGGTGCCGCGCGCGAGCAAGAGTCGAACGGCGTCGTCCTGCCCGAAGAACGCCGCGAGGTGCAACGCCGTGAACCCGTCCCCGCTCCGGCGATCCGCCAGACTCGGGTCGGCGGCGAGGAGGACTGCGAGCCGATCGAGGTCGCCGAACGTCGCCGCCTCGAAGACGTCGAGCGCCGCGACGCGGGCCTTGACGGTCTCCGTGAGCCCGCGATCGAGGCGATACCGGGCGCGGAGCAACGCGGACACGCCCTCGTGGTCGCGAGCCATCGCGAGGGATGGATCGGCGTCCAGCATGGTGCGGACGCGATCCACGTCCCCGGCATCGATCGCCGTGAACAGGTCCTCGGATGCGCTTGCCATCGCGCCACCTTCTCACTATGGTCACTATTTGCTTAGGCTAAGCAAATAGAAGCGAACAGCGAGATGGCGGCGAGGCGGACTTCCCCAACGCGAGAGGTGGAGGCCGTCGCCGAGAAGCTCCACGCGGCGGCGCTGCTCCTGTCGCGACGCCTGCGCACGGAGGACGATGCCCGCGGCATCTCCCCTCCCCGCCTGTCTGCGCTCTCGGTCGTCGTCGATGCCGGTCCGATCGGGATCGGCGCCCTGGCGGCGGCCGAGGGCGTGTCGGCCGCCACGATGTCGCGGCTCGTCGACGGCTTGGAGCGGGATTCCCTGGTGAAGAGGACGATCGATCCGGATGACGCCCGCGGTGTCCTGGTTCGGGCGACCGTCCGGGGACGGCGGATCCGCACGGAGGGTCGGCGGCAGCGGATCCGGATCCTCGCCGCCGAGCTCCAACGGCTCTCGCGCGATGAGCTGGACGCGATCCGCGCCGGCGCCGAGCTGATCGAACGCGTCGGCGGGAGTCGCGATCTTCAGGGGAGGTCGGGGCGCCCCGGGTAGGTCGGGAACGCGGGTGGCGGGGTCGCCGGACGGCGCCGGCCCCGGAGGAACAACAGCGCGACCACCGCGCCGAAGCCGAACCCGCCCACGTGCGCCCAGTACGCGACGCCGCCGTTCACCTGCGCCGCCAGACCCGAGACGCCTTGGAAGAGCTGCAGCACGAACCACAGCCCGAGGACCACGAGCGCGGGTAGCTCGACCAACGTGATCAGGAAGAAGAAGACGACCGTCAGGATGCGTGCCCTCGGGTAGAGCACGATGTAGGCACCGAGCACCGCGGCGATCGCTCCCGACGCGCCGACGTTGGGGATCGTCGAGTTCGGTGCCAGGACGAACTGCAGCGCGACCGCCGCGAAGCCGCCCAGCAGATAGAACGCCAGGTAACCGAACTTGCCGAGCGCATCTTCGACGTTGTCCCCGAAGATCCAGAGGAAGAGCATGTTGCCGCCGAGGTGCAGCCAGCCCGCGTGCAGGAACATCGCGGCGACGATCGAGAGCCAGATGTTCTTGTTGGGACACTCCCGCCCGAGGTAGTCCTGGAGCTGCGTCGCGTTGCCGGTCGTCACGTTGTAGTCGCTGCGGATCTGCTCGCGACCGTTCGGGCCGCTCCGCGCCAGCGGGACCTGATGCGCCAGCTCGAACGGGATCTGGCCGTGGCACCAGAAGAAGGTCTGTTGCGCCAGCTCCGGGTCCTTCTCCTGCCGGAGCGTGGGCTGCCAGAAGAGGAACGCGATCACGTTCGCCGCGATCAACGCGACCGTGACGAGCGGGACGCGTTGGCGTCGCGTCGAGTCACGGATCGGCAGCATCGCTCAGATGCGGACGCGCGCGCCGTCTTTCCAGACGGCGCGCGCGTCCCGCAGCGCCGTCGGATCCTCGATCGGATCCGCGTCGTAGAGCACCAGGTCCGCGCGCATCCCGGGCGCGATCCGCCCGAGGTCCGGCACGCGGAGCGCCTCGGCTCCGTTCGCGGTCGCCGCGACCATCGCCTTGATGGGCTCCATACCCCACTCGATCATCGCGATCACCTCGTTGGGCGCGTTGCCGTGCGGGTTGAACGGCGTCCCGGCGTCGGTCGAACAGATGTGGCGCACTCCCGCACGGATCGCTCGCACGTGGCCGGCCCTCGCTTCCTCGACCAAGGCCTGCGCCTTCGCGACGGCGTACGCCGGCGCCTTCCCCTCGTTGCCGGCGATCCCCATCAGCGCGCTGATCGTGGGACCGCGGAACGTCCCCCGCGCGGCCATCTCCTTGGCGATGCGGGGCGTGACCTGGACGCAGTGCTCGACGGTGTCGATCCCCGCGAGGACCGCCTGCAGGATCCCCTCGGCCCCGATCGCGTGCGCGGCGACGCCTCGATCCCACGAATGCGCCTCGTCGATCGCGGCCGTGAGCTCCTCGGCCGTGAAGGCCGTGAACGTCGCACCGATCCCCGGGGTGAGCACCCCTCCCGTCGCGATGAGCTTGATCGCGAGCGCGCCCGCGCGGATCTCCTCACGGACGGCCCGGCGGAGCGCGTCGGCGCCGTCGACCTGTCGCGCGATCCCGATGCTGTGGCCGTGCCCACCGGTGATCGTCAGCGCCGAACCGGCCGGGATCACGCGCGGACCCGGCACGGTCCCCGCCTCGATCGATCGGGCGAGCTCGATGATCCCGACCCCCCCGAGGTCCCGCACGGTCGTGACGCCGTTGGCGAGATGCTTGCGTGCGTTGACCGTCGCTTTGATCGCTCCGAGCGCAGGCGTCAGCTCTGCTCCCTCGGCCGCGAGATCGGCGCCGCCGTCGAAGCACAGATGGACGTGGCAATCGATCAATCCCGGCGTCAATGATCGACCGGGGCCGCCCACCTCCCGAGCGGCGCGCGCTTCCCGCGGAGCCCGTGCATGGGGACCCGCCCACGCGATGCGGTCGAGTTCCACGAGGACCCCTTGATGCCTTCGCACCCGTGCCCCGTCGAACACCGTGACGTCGGCGAAGTAGGAACTCGCCATGTCATCGCACCCATGGCGGCACGACCTCGGAGCCGTCCTCGAAGATCAGCTTCGTGCCGCCCGGCATCGCCACGGTGATCGTCGCGCCGTCGGCGCCGGCTTCGAGGTGATGCCAGGCGCCGATCGGCACGACGACCGAGTCCCCCACGCTGACGGCGGACCGTTCCTCGCCGACCTGGAAGGTCCCGCCACCCCGTTCGACCGTGAACACGTCGATGTGGTCGTGGCGGTGCCGCCGGAGCGCACCTCCCGGCGGCAGGTCCGTCCGGAACAGCGCGACCTCGCTCGCGCCGCGAGCCGGCGCCGCCAGACTCGTGATCGTGTTGCCGCTCGACTCGTGGGTGGGATGGTCGTCCGCGCGTTCGATCGACATGGAACGGCTCCTTCGGAGGGGTTGCGGCGCATCATCCCACTGCCGGCTCGGCCGTGACTCCGTGTAGGCTTGCGTCCCCGAGGTGGCCAGGAGGTAGCGATGTTGGTCGGCGACATCATGCGGTCGGACGTGAAGACGGCCGAGGCCGAGGACACGTTCGCGGATGTGGCCAAGATCATGCGCTCCAACGGGATCTCGTCGGTCATCGTTCTCGAGAAGGGCAACAAGCTGGCCGGGATACTGACCGAGCGCGACGTCGTGAACCTCGTCGCCGCGGGCGGAGATCCGCAGTCCGTGAAGGTCGCGCAGGGCATGACGCGGCGGCACCTCGAGACGATAGGGCCGAAGGCGGACATCGGCGAGGCGGCCGACCGGATGGTGTCCCTCAACATCCGACATCTGCCGGTGGTGGAGCGCAACAAGGTGGTCGGCATCATCTCGATCCGCGATCTGACGAAATGGGCCGCCGAAGAGCTCTCGACCGGCCACGAACTGCCGGACATCGCACGTTCGCAGAAAGCGCTGCGCGCCGCGAGCGAGCTGCAGCGCCAACGCCAGCTGAGCTGAACCGCCGTCAGGATCCCGCAGAGCGTCGGAAGGCGTCCCGCGGGTGTTCGAGCGAACCGAGCTGCGCGAGATCCCGAGGGAAGAGCAGGGCGACGGTCCAGTCGAGTGCGATCCGCACCTTCCTGCCGAACGTGGGCATGTAGAGCAGGTGATACGTGCGGTGCAGGAACCACGCGGGGAACCCTCGGATCCGCACCCCGAGCGGGTCGGCAACGCCCTGGTAGTGCCCGAGCGAGCACAGCATGCCTTTGTTCCGGTACCGGAACGGTTGCGGAGGCCGGCCATCGAGCTCGGCGGCGACATTCTCCGCGAGGAGCTTCGCTTGGCGGAGGGCATGCTGCGCCGTCGGCGGCGAGGATCCGGACGGGTCGTCGGGATCGGGAACCGCAGCGACGTCGCCGGCGGCCCAAAGCCCGTCGATGCCTTCGACGCGGAGCGCGCGGTCGACGCGGAGCCGTCCGCGGTCATCGACGGGAAGTCCGCTCGCGGACGCAAGCGGTGACGGCCGCACCCCCGCGGTCCACACCACCGTCGCTGCTCCGATCGAGGACGCGTCACTGAGCCGAACGACGCCGTCCTCGATCGACACGAGCCTGGTGTCCGTCCGGATCTCGATGCCACGCTCGCGGAGCCGTTCGGCCGCGTACGTCGCGAGGCCGCGATCGAGCTCCGGAAGGATCCTGTCCGCAGCCTCCACCATGACCCACCGCATCTCGTTCGCCATGCCGCGCGGATAGGTGGCGAGCGCCGCCCGGGCGAAGTCCTCGAGCTCGCCGATCGCCTCGATCCCGGCGAACCCTGCGCCGACGAAGACGAACCCCAGCGCGGTGCGGCGTTCTTCTTCGTCTTCGGCCTCGGATGCCGTGTCGAGCTGCGCGAGGACGCGGTTGCGAAGCCAGATCGCCTCCGGCAGGGTCTTGAACCCGACGGCGTGCTCGGCCAGTCCCGGTATCGGCAGGGTCCGCGACCACGAGCCGGCGCCGATGACGGCGACGTCGAACGGCTCGTCCCGCGGGCGTCCGTCGGGCAGACGGATCCGCGCCGAGCGGCCGTCCACGTCGATCCGTTCAACCTCGCCCAGGATGAGCCGCGTGCGACGCAGCGCGCTCCGGAGCGGCACCACCACGGCGCGTGGGTCGATCAGCCCGCTCGCGACCTCAGGCAGGAACGGCTGATACGTCATGTGGTTCTCGGGACTCACCATGACGAGCTGGTGCGCACCGGAGCGCACACGCCGCTCGAGGCGGCGGGCCGTGTACAGACCGATGTAGCCCCCGCCGACGATCAGGATCCGGCTCATCTCGCCCCGCTTCCCGCCAGGGCTCCGATGACCTCGGGGAGCTCGCGGAGATCGGCGACGGCGGCGTCAGCCTCCGCGAGCTGTTCGGCGGTCGGGAGGTCGGGAGCCTCACCGCGCAGCACCCAAACCGTGCGCAACCCGGCTGCCTTCGCCGGCCGGACGTCGTAATCGAGCCGGTCGCCCACCATCACCGCGCGGCCCGGCTCGACCCCGGCCGTGCGAACCGCATGGAAGAACAGCGCCGCGTCGGGCTTCTGCAAGCCCAGATCGTCGGACACCCCCCACACCTCGAAGAACGGCACGAGCCCGTCGCGTTCGAGCGCTGCGCGGACCTGGGTGAGCTGGTTCGCGATCACGCCCAGCCGGAACCCGGCGTCGCGGAGCGCCTCCAGGCTCTGCAGGACGTCGGCGTGCAGGGAGCTCGGCGGGTAGTGCCAATGGCGCGACGCGAGACGCTCGAGCCGATCGAGGTCGGCGTCTCCGCCGATGAACCGGTCGGCCAGGCGACGCCGGAACGATCCGTTCTGGGCGGCGCGACACGCCGCGTACTCCTGATCGAACTCCTCGTCGGCGAACCCCCCACCTGCCTCGCGGAGCGCGCGCCGCCACGCTTCGGCGTAGATGCGGTCGTCGTACAGGACCCCGCCGATGTCCAGGAACACGAAGTCGATCGAGCCCGGCACCCGCCGAGCCTACGGGCCGGCGCGCCGGTGGAGCTCGGCCACCAGCTCCGACGGGGTGGTCTCGCACCCCAGGCGGAAGTCGTACCGCGCGCCGTGACAGTCGGACGCGCCCGTCGGCACCAGACCCAGACGCTCGGCCATGCCGCGATACCGGGCACGCTGGTCCTCGTCCTGATCGGGATGATCCACCTCGATGCCCGCCATCCCGCGCCCGGCCATCTCCTCGATCAGTGCGTCGGGGACCGAGTCGGCGCCCCGCCACATGCCGGGGTGTGCGAGCACGCATGCCCCGCCGGCATCGCGGATCATCGCGAGGGCATCGACGGGCGCGAGCGCGTGTTTCGGCACGTAGGCAGGGCCGTCGTCGGAGATGAAGGAGTCGAAGGCCTCCCGCTCGGTGGCGACGATCCCGCTCTCGACCATCGCCTGGGCGATGTGCGGACGCGCGATCAGATCGTCGCCCGCGATCCGCCGGACCCGTTCGAAGGAGATGTCGCAGCCGAGGGACCGGAGCTTCTCGACGATCATCTCGCCTCGACGGAAGCGAGTGTCGTGCAGACGGCGGAGCTCGGCGCGGAGCCCTTCATGGGCTGGATCCACCCAGTAGCCGAGCACGTGGAGCGAAGCTCCGTCGTGCTCGGCCGAGAGCTCTACGCCGGTGACGATCCGAAGATCCGTGTCCGATGCCGCGGCGAGTGCCTCTCCCCAGCCGTCCACGGTGTCGTGATCCGTGACGGCGATCCCCTCCAAGCCGCGTTCGCGCGCGAGGACGACGTTCTCCGCCGGCGTCGCGGTGCCGTCGGAGAACGTCGAGTGGGTGTGGAGGTCGTACCCCGGCATGGCCGGCAAGGGTGTCAAACGAGGACGTCGACCGTCATCCGACAGGCGCGGGGGACACGTGCCCGCGGGTGATATCCGCGACGGTGGGGCACCCGCAGAGGGTCATCGCGTTCTCGAGCTCCTCGCGAAGGATCCGGAGGACGTCGACGACCCCCTCCTCGCCGCCCGCCGCGAGCCCCCAAGCCGCCGGTCGTCCGATCATGACCGCAGACGCGCCGAGCGCGAGCGCCTTCACGATGTCCGTCCCGCGCCGAACGCCGCCGTCGAGAAGGACGGGGATGTGGCCGCCGACCGTGTCGATCACCTCCGGAAGCACGTCGAGCGACGCGGGGCTCGTGTCCAGCTGCCTGCCGCCGTGGTTCGACACCACGATCCCGTCGGCGCCGGCCCCCACCGCCAGCTCGGCGTCTTCCGCGGTCAAGATCCCCTTGAGCAGCACGGGCAGCCCGGGCGCCTGCTCTCGGATCCACGCGAGATCGTCCCAACTGATCGACGGGTCGTACGCGAGCTCCTCGGTCGTGAGCGAGATCGGCGGCTGGTACCCGATCCGGGTCTCGCGGTGCCGGAGACCGTACGCGGTCAGGTCGATCGTCCACACGACGGCGGTGTACCCAGCCGAAGAAACCCGACGAAGCATCTCGGCCGTGAAGCCGCGATCCGCGAACACGTAGAGCTGCCACCACTTGGGTGACGTCGATGCCGCCGCGATGTCCTCGAGGATCGCCTCGGCGGTCGTCGACGCGCAGAAGACCGTCCCCGCCCGAGCGGCCGCTCGCGCGGTCGCGAGCTCGCCGTCAGGGTGGGCCGTCCGCTGGTAAGCCCACGGTGCGATCAGCACCGGGAGCGCGAGCGGGCACCCGAAGAGCTCGGTCGACGGGTCGGCTGCCGCCACGCCGCGGAGGAACCTCGGACGGAGCGCCCACCGATCGAACGCGCGCCGGTTCCACGCGAGCGTGCGCTCATCGCCCGCGCCGCCCGCCACGAACTCGGAGGATGCCGGCGGCAGGACCTCGCGCGCGAGCGCCTCGTAGTCGTCGACGGTGACGAAGCGCGCGGGGTCCGGCATGGGTGCGCGAGGCTACTCGACCGCCACGACGTCGGCCGCCCGCGTCTCCGCCGCGATCGCGACGTAGACCCCGGCAAGGACGATCGCGCCACCAACGACGGTCGAGGGGCCGGGAGCCTCGCCGAGGATCATCCACGCGAGGATCGTCGCTCCGACCGGCTCCGCGAGCAGCGCGACGGCGATGACCGAGGCGCGCACGTGCCCGAGCAGGTAGTTGAACGTCGTGTGACCCAGGAACTGCGGGCCCGCGGTGATGAGCGCGAACATCAGCCACGTCTTCGCTGGATACCCCACGAAGGCCGTCCGGCTCGCCACCATGACGGCGGCCAGTGCGACCGCCGAGGTCGCGTAGACGATGCTCGAGTAGGTGACCAACGAGAGCTCCTGCCGGAGGCTCCGCCCAAGCAAGACGTAGATCGCGGCGAACACGGCACCCGCGAGCGCAAGGAGGTCCCCGAGCAGCGCTCGGGAGCCTCCGTGGAACCCTCCGCCCGCGATCACCAGCGTTCCGGCGAGCGCGATCGCCATCCCGGCGAGCGCGCGACGCGCCGGCCGCTCGCCGATGAACCGGCCGAACGCAGCGACCCAGAGCGGCAGCGTCTGGACGAGGACGGCGCTCGCTGCGACGGTCGTGAACGACAGCGACGAGATCCAGGTCGCGAAATGCGCCGACAGCACGACGCCCGACGCGAGCGCGAGCCGCCATTGGCGTTTCGAGAGGCGCCGGTACTCCCCGCGGTGCCGGGCCAGCCCGAGCGGTATGAGCACGACCGAGGCCAGGGCGCATCGGTAGAACGCGATCGTCATCGACGGGGCGTCGGACTCGCGAACCAACACGGCCGAGAACGACACCGCGGTGACGCCGACGATGAGCAGTGTGACGGAGCGCCGCTCCATGGAGCTAGCCGCCTACGCTCGCCCGTGGAGCTGGATGACCGACCGACCCGGGGCGCCCCCGTCGCGCGCCCATCTCCCAGGAGAGCCGTCGGGCGGTGTCGGTCAACGCGATGACGAGCTCGGCCGGCGGGCCGCCGGGAAGGAGCCGTTCGACGGGACCCACGACACCGATCGCTCCGACCGGGTGCCCGCGATGGTCGAAGACCGCGGCGGCGACCTCGCCCTCGCCGATGACCGCCTCATGCGCTTCGGTGGCGAACCCGGCCGCCGCAACGTCCTCCAGGGCAAGCGCCAGGGCGTGCGGGTCGACGATGGTCCTTCCGGTGAGCCGTTGGAGCGGGCCCGATACCAGTGTTCGCCGGCGGTCCGAGGGCAGGAACGCGGCATGGACCTTCCCGAGCGCGGACGCATGCCAGGGAACGGTCGCCCCGACCTCGAGGATCTGCACGGAATCGTCCGGGCGGAACACGTGATGGACCACCAACACGCTGCGCCCGTAGAGCACCCCCACACGCACGGCCTCGCCGACCCGCTCCGCCAACGTGTCCGCCCAAACGAGCGACCGTCCCCGCAGCTCGTGATGGTCCAAGAACGCGTTGCCGAGCTGGAGCAGCTCGGGGCCGAGCCGGTACTTCCCCGTCTCCGGATCCTGCTCCACGAGGTCCTGCCGCTCGAGGGTACGCAGCAACCCGTGGACGGTCGTCTTGGCGAGGCCGAGGCGCTCGGCGAGCTCGCTGACCCCGAGCCGGGGCGAGCCCGCGGCCAGCGCTTTCAGGATCCGTGCCGCTCGATCGACCGACTGGATCGTGGGATCTCGACCCTCGCCCATGGTCAACGATCGTCAGCCATCCGGCGGAGCGTCCGCTGCCGCACGCTCCAGCGCACCGAACAGGAGAGACGTCGAAGCCGCCCCGGGATCTTGGTGCCCCACGCTTCGGGCGCCGAGGTACGAGGCCCGTCCCTTCCGGGCCTCCATCGGCGTGGTTGCGGCCGCGCCTCCCTCGGCCGCGATCCGCGCGGCGTGGAGGGCCGCAGCCGCACCGGCCGACCGGGCATCGCGAAGCGCCTGGAGCGCCGGCATCCATGCGTCGACGATCGTCTTATCGCCTTCCTCTGCAGCACCGAGCTTGACGATGCCTGCCAACGCGGCGTCGAGGGCTCCCGTGAGCTCGGGCAGCCCGAAGGTCGATGCCGTCCCGAGCGAGCGGCCCGCCTCCCGAAGGGCCGATCCGTACAGAGGGCCCGCTGCTCCGCCGACCCGAAGCACCAGCGTCGCACCGGCTTGAACGAGGAGCTCGCCTGGAGACAGACCGTCCGCGGCAGCGACGACCGATGCGACCGCCGCGAACCCCCGGTCCATGTTGACCCCGTGATCGGCGTCGCCGATGGCCGCGTCGAGCTGCGTGAGGAAGTCCCGGTGAGCGGCGATCTCGGCAGCGGAGCCCTGGAGCCAGCGCGCCACGAATGCCGCGTCGAACGGAGGCGGAGCTCCGCGGCGCCCGCGTCGGCCGGCACTCACCCCGGTGGTCACCGCGGCCACCTTCGCGACCTGCGCGACCTGTGTCAAACCTGCATACAGCGGTGCACACCGGGAACGCGATGTCCGGCGATGCCGAACATCTTTCGGGTTCATCGCATCTTGGGTCGCCATCCGCCCGTTGCTGTTCGGCATGGCGAGCGGTCCCATTGCGCCGCAGGGATCGGTCCCGTCGGGGCCACCGCGTGAGACCAGAAGGGGGTGGTCGGCAACATGGCAGTTCCGAATCCGTACCTGGGCGAGGTCGTCGGCACGGCGACGCTGATCGTGTTCGGAGATGGCGTCGTTGCGGGCGTCCTGTTGAACAAGTCGAAGGCCCAGAACTCCGGGTGGATCGTGATCACCTGGGCGTGGGCGTTGGGGGTGTTCCTCGGCATCATCACGAGCCTCGCGGTCGTCGGCGGGCAGGCGCACCTGAACCCGGCGGTCACGATCGGCCTGTGGGCCGCGGGCTTCTTGAAAGACTGGACGACGACGCAGATCCTGCTCACGATCGTCTTCGAGTTCGTCGGCGCGATGATCGGGGCGCTCATCGTGTGGCTCTCGTACTTGCCGCACTGGCCCGAAACGGAGGATACCGGTCTTAAGCTCGCGGTCTTCTGCACGGGACCTGCGATCCGCAACACCGGTGCCAACCTCATCACCGAGATCGTCGGCACCTTCATGCTGGTCTTCGGCGTCGTCGCGATCGCCATCAAGTTCTCGGGCGGCCTGTTGATCAACGTCGCAGGCATGACCGGGACCATGACGGTCGGCGGCGTCCTCGCGACGGGAGCCCTGCCGGTAGCCCTCCTCGTCCTCGTGATCGGGTTGGCACTGGGCGGCCCGACGGGGTACGCGATCAACCCGGCACGCGACCTCGGCCCCCGGATCATGCACTTCGTGCTCCCGATCGCGGGCAAGGGCGGCTCGGACTGGGCCTACTCATGGATCCCCGTCGTCGGGCCGGTCCTGGGCGGCATCGCGGGCGCGCTCGCGGCCAGATGGCTCTTCGATCTCCATCCGTAGCTCTGGCCGTAGCTCCGGCCGTAGCTCTGGCATGCGGCAGAGCAGAAGGAGTTGCCGAGAGAAAGGGTGAGACCCACTGATGAAGAAGCTGATCAACGATCCGGAGAACGTGGTCCGCGAGGAACTGAGCGGGATCGCGCGGGCGCACGGCGATCTGGTCGAGGTCCATATCGACCCCCACTACATCGTCCGCACGGACGCACCCGTCCAGGGCAAGGTCGCCCTGGTATCGGGGGGCGGCTCGGGACACGAGCCGATGCACGGCGGGTTCGTCGGGATGGGCATGCTCGACGCCGCGTGCCCCGGTGAGGTGTTCACCTCGCCCACACCCGATCAGATGGAGGCCGCGACCAAGGCGGTCGATGGCGGTGCCGGCGTCGTGCAC
Source organism: Actinomycetota bacterium (assembly GCA_005884925.1). GTDB lineage: Bacteria > Actinomycetota > UBA4738 > UBA4738 > HRBIN12 > AC-51. Next base: position 23,384 of record VAYU01000064.1, read on the forward strand.
ATCGTCAAGAACTACACGGGCGACGTCATGAACTTCGAGATGGCGGCCGAGCTCTGCCGCTCCGAGGGCACCGAGGTCGAGTCCGTGCTCGTCGACGACGACGTGGCCGTCCAGGACTCGCTGTACACGGCGGGTCGTCGTGGGGTCGGGGCGACGGTGTTGATGGAGAAGATCGCCGGCGCCGCGGCCGAGCAACGACGCCCGCTGAAGGAAGTCGTCGACGTCTGCCGGAAGGTGAACGACAACGCGCGGTCGATGGGGATGGCCCTGACTTCGTGCACCGTCCCCGCAGCCGGGAAGCCGACGTTCGAGCTCGGCGAGGACGAGATGGAGATCGGGATCGGCATCCACGGTGAGCCCGGCCGCGAGCGGCGGAAGGTCGCTCCGGTCCACGACATCGTCGAGATGATGGCGACGCCGATCGTGGACGACCTTCCGTTCAAGAGCGGCGACCAGGTCCTCGCCTTCGTGAACGGGATGGGGGGCACGCCGCTGATCGAGCTCTACATCGTCTTCCACGAGCTGGCGTCGCTCCTCGACGGGCGTGGCATCGGGATCGGCCGCAACCTGATCGGCCCGTACATCACCTCGCTCGAGATGCAGGGCTGTTCGATCACGCTCCTGAAGCTCGACGACGAGCTGACGGGACTATGGGATGCACCGGTGAAGACGCCGGGACTACGCTGGGGGGTGTGAACGGGGGAGGGGAAGGAGGCGGCGACCGCGGTCGATGCCTCCTTCCCAACTGGAGGTGGTCGTGACCGTCACGCACGATGACGTGGTGCGCTGGATCCGGGCGTTCGCGGATGTGATCGCGAAGAACAAGGACTCCCTGACGGATCTCGACTCGGCGATCGGCGACGCCGACCACGGCATCAACATGAACCGAGGGATGACCGCGGTCCTCGCGAAGCTCGATGGAGACGGGTCGGCCGACATCGGCGCGCTCCTCAAGACCGTCGGCATGACGCTGGTCTCGAGCGTCGGCGGAGCCGGCGGTCCACTGTACGGGACGCTCTTCCTCCGCCTCGGCGCCGCGGCCGCCGGCAAGGAGGAGCTCACCGATCAGGATTGGGTGGCGATGGTGACCGCTGGTGTCGAGGGGGTGCAGTCGCGCGGCAAGGCGGAGCCGAACGACAAGACCATGGTGGATGCCCTCATCCCGGCCCGGGACGCCCTGGCGGCCGCCGTGAGCGCGGGAGAGCCCTTCGGCGACGCGCTGCGGGCATCGGCCGCCGCGGCGGAAGAGGGGATGAAGGCGACGATCCCGCTCGTTGCGCGCAAGGGCCGCGCGAGCTATCTCGGCGAAAGGAGCGCCGGCCATCAGGACCCTGGGGCCACCTCGTCGTGGCTCCTGATGAGAACGGCAGCGGAGACCCTAGGCGATCACGAGGATTGAAGGGAGGAAGCGATGGCGGACTACGCAGCAGCCATCGACCAAGGGACGACGAGCACGCGCTTCATGATCTTCGACCATGCCGGGCAGGTGGTGGCCGTCGATCAGAAGGAGCACGAACAGATCTTCCCGAAGCCGGGCTGGGTGGAACACGATCCGATGGAGATCATGGAGCGCACGCACGAGGTCATCGCGGCCGCGCTGAAGAAGGCCGGGATCTCGGGAAGCGACCTCGCTGCCGTCGGGGTGACGAACCAGCGCGAAACGACGGTCGTCTGGGAGCGATCCAGCGGAAAGCCGATCCACAACGCGGTCGTCTGGCAGGACACGCGGACGGATCAGATCTGCAACGAGCTCTCCGCCGACGGCGGCCAGGATCGGTTCCGCGCGGCGACGGGCCTCCCGATCGCCACGTACTTCTCGGGGCCGAAGATCCGGTGGATCCTCGACAACGTGGAGGGTGCGCGGGCGCGGGCGGAGGCCGGCGAGCTTCTCTTCGGCAACATCGACACCTGGGTGATCTGGAACATCACCGGAGGCCCTGATGGCGGAGCCCACGTCACCGATGTGACGAACGCCAGCCGCACGATGCTGATGGACCTGCAGACCCTCGACTGGGATGACGCGATCCTCGACGCGATCGGGGTCCCACGCGCGGTCCTGCCCGAGATCCGGTCGTCCAGCCAGACGTACGGGGAAGCCACGGGCGACCTGGCCGGCATCCCGGTGGCGGGTGACCTCGGCGACCAGCAGGCTGCCCTCTTCGGCCAGACCTGCTTCGCGGTCGGCGAGGCGAAGAACACGTATGGGACCGGCAACTTCCTGTTGCTGAACACCGGCACGAAGGCCGTGCCGTCGAAGAGCGGATTGATCACCGGACTTGGGTACAAGATCGGCGACCAGCCCGCGGCGTACATGCTCGAAGGTTCGATCGCGATCACCGGAGCGTTGGTGCAGTGGCTCCGGGACAACATCGGGCTGATCTCGTCCTCGGAGGCGGTCGAGGACCTGGCCAAGACGGTCGAGGACAACGGCGGCGTGTACTTCGTGCCGGCGTTCTCCGGGCTCTTCGCGCCGTACTGGCGGAGCGATGCGCGTGGAGTGATCGCAGGCCTCACCCGATACGTGAACAAGGGCCACATCGCTCGCGCCGTCCTCGAGGCGACCGCATGGCAGACGAAAGAGGTCGTCGAAGCGATGAACGCCGACTCCGGGGTCGCCCTCACATCGCTCAAGGTCGACGGCGGCATGGTCTACAACGAAACGCTGATGCAGTTCCAGGCCGACGTCCTTGACGTCCCCGTGATCCGTCCCACCGTTGCGGAGACCACCTCGCTCGGTGCCGCGTACGCGGCGGGGCTGGCCGTCGGGTTCTGGAAGGAGGTCGAGGACCTACGCGCCAACTGGGGCAAGGACAAGGAATGGCAGCCCCGGATGGAGGCGGCCGAACGCGACAAGGAATACGCGTTCTGGAAGAAGGCGGTGACGCGCACGTTCGACTGGGTGGAGTAGCGGATCCGGAAGAGGTGGCCACCGTTCCTCCGCTCCCGACCGAGGAGGACACCATGTCGGAGAAGGAACACCACCACGGCGACTTCGCCGAGGGTCAGGAGGAGGAGCCCGACGACCGCCAGACGGGTTCGTACGCGGAAGGCCAGGAGCAAGAACACCACGAACCGAAGGAAGGAGAACACGGCGACTTCGCCGAGGGGCAGGAGACCGAGGACGAGCACGAGAAGCATGAAGGCTCGTTCGCCGAAGGAGAGTCCGAAGAGGAGGAGCAGTAGGACGTCGCGGGATGCCCGCGGTGCGATACTCGCGTCGATGACGCGATCCGCACCGCGGGCATCCCGCGACGCGCCACACGTCCTGATCGTCGGGGGTGGCGGCACCGGGGGTGCGCTCGCCCACGACCTGACACTGCGCGGCATCCGGATCACGCTGGTCGAGCGCGGCGAATTCACGTCCGGGACCACGGGTCGTCACCACGGATTGCTGCACTCCGGGGCTCGGTATGCCGTGAACGATCGTGAGTCCGCGATCGAATGCATCGAGGAGAACGCGATCCTGCGCGCGATCTGCCCGGGATCGTTCGAGGAGAACGACGGGCTGTTCGTCGCGCTCACCGACGAAGACATGGAGTACTACGACGATCTCGTCGAAGGGTGCAAGGCGTGCGGGATCCCGATCGAGGAGCTCGCCCCGCAGGAAGCGCTGCGGATGGAGCCGCTGCTGAACCCGGAGCTGAAGGCTGCGATCCGGGTGCCCGACGCGACGATGGACGCGATGCGGATGCCGCTGCGGTTCTTCGCCACCGCCAAACACGGGGGCGCGACGCTCTACAACTTCATGGAGGTACTCGACGTCGTGGTCGACGGCGGCGCCGTCACGGGCGCGACGGTCCGCGACCACGTGACCGGTTCCGTCGGCGACATCCATGCGGACCTCGTCGTCAACGCGACCGGCCCGTGGTCGGAGAAGATCGCGCGCATGGCGGGGGTCGACGTTCCGATCAGTCCATCGCCGGGCGTGATGCTCGCCCTACGAGGTCGCCTCTGCAACATGGTGATCAACCGGATGCATCGCTCCGGCGACGGTGACATCGTCGTCCCGCAACGAGCCCTGTCGGTCGTGGGCACCAGCTCGTGGACGGTCGAGGACCCGGACGAGCTCGACGTCCCGGAGGATCACGTGACCCGGATGCGCGTGGAAGGGGCGAAGCTGATCCCGGCCGTCGCCCAGGCCGGGTTCCGGGCCGCATGGTCGGCCGCCCGCCCGCTGATCGGTTCGAAGGACGCGGAGGCCGGCCGCGAGCTGTCGAGGACGTTCAAGACGATCGACCACGCCGGGGAGGGCGTCGAGGGGCTCGTGACGATCACGGGCGGGAAAGCGACGACGCTCCGCGGGATGGCAGAGCTCTGCGGCGACGTGATCTGCCGGAAGCTCGGGATCGACCGGCCCTGCAGCACGCGGAGCGTCACGACGCTCCCCCACACAGCGTTCTACGCGGAGACCGAGCGGAGACTGGCGTGAGCCCGGCCGACGCCCGGAGCGGTTCGTCGACGGCGACCCGGAGGTTCCGCGTCTACCGCTACAAGCGCGGTGACCCGGGATGGCGGTTCGATCCCTTCGAGGTCCCCGTCGGCCCGAGCACCACCGTGCTCGATGCCCTCCGGTGGATCCAGCTTCACCGCGACCGGTCGCTCGCGCTCCGCCACTCGTGCTTCCACGCTTCCTGTGGGACCTGTGGGATGCAGGTGAACGGTCGCGAGGTCCTCGGGTGCGTGACCCTCGCCGACCCTCTCGGCTCGACGATCACCGTAGAACCGCTCGCCAACATCCCCGTCCTCACCGACCTCGTCGTGGACATGGGTCACGTGTTCGATCGGTTCCCGGATGAGATCGGCACGGTCCGTATGAGCGAGGAGCTTCCCCAGGCATCCCCGCCGGACGGGATCGACGCGTACGAGCGGTTCGAGGATTGCATCGAATGCGGCCTCTGCCTGTCCGCATGCCCGGTCTCCGCGACCTCCGACGCCTACGTGGGGCCCGCCGCGCTAGCAGCCGCGCAGCGGCTGCTCGAGGAGCCGCGCGGCGTGGATCCGGAGCGGATCCTGGACTGGGCCGACGATCCGATGGGAGCCTGGCGCTGCCATGCCGCGTTCGAATGCACGGAGGCATGCCCTTCCAACGTCCGCCCCGCGGAGCGGATCATGGCGCTCCGCGGCGTCCTGGCGACCGGACACCGGACGGTCGCCACGGTGAAACCCGCATGAGCGGTCGGGAGCTCCCGGGCACCGAGCGACGGGGTGACGATGGACCGGTGTTGCGCAAGGGCGTCGGGATCCCGGCGTCCGGCTGGTTCGATCCGCGGGGACGCGCGCTCGGCGGCTTCGCCTTCGCGGTCAACCGCGTGACCGGACTCGGGCTCGTCGCGTACCTTTACCTGCACCTCGCCGTGTTGTCGATGCTGCTGCGCGGGGAGTCGGCTTGGAGCGGGTTCCTTCGGCTCGCGACGAACTGGCTCTTCCTGTCGCTCGACGTGCTGCTGATCTTCGGGATCCTCTACCACGGTCTGAACGGGATCCGCGTCGCGCTCGTCGGAAGCGGCGTCGTTCCCGACCGACAGAAGGCGCTCTGGTGGGCGCTCGGCGTGATCGGCACGATCACCCTGGCGTTCAGCGCCCTGCACATCTACGGGAGCCGTTGAGGTGGCCACCGCCCGGATCCGCGAGACCGTCCGGCGACGCTCGCCCCGCGTCCCGAGATCCGCCGGCGAGTGGCGGATCATGACGCTCACCGGGCTGGGGCTCCTCGTCCTCCTCACGATCCACATGATCGCGAACCATTTCGTCGTCAAGTCGGTCGGCGGCCTCCGCGACTACCGACAGGTGCTCGCGTACATCGCCAACCCGGTGATCTTCACGATCGAGTCGTTGTTCCTGCTGTTCGTCACGGTCCACGCGATGCTTGGGCTCCGCAGCGTGCTGCTCGACCTCGATGCGGGGCCGCGTCTGCATCGATGGATCGACCGCGGACTCGCCCTGCTCGGACTGGCGACGCTCGCGTACGGGTACTTCCTGATCGGGACGCTCGCGTCCCGCGCTTGAGGATCGCAACGGCATGGTCGGACTCGTCCTGGTCTCGCACAGCCACGAGGTCGCCGAGGGCGTCGCGGCGCTGGCTCGTCAGATGGGTGGCGCGGACCTGCCGATCGCGACGGCCGGCGGCCTGGAAGGGACGGGCGAGGAACACCCGGTCGGGACCGACGCAGCGCGGATCCTCGCGGCGATCGAGCAGGTGTGGTCCGAGGACGGCGTCCTCGTGCTGATGGATCTGGGGAGCGCGGTGCTCTCCGGGGAGATGGCGCTCGACTTCCTCGATCCCGATCGTCGCAACACGGTGCGCCTCTCCGGCGCGCCCTTCGTCGAAGGCGCGATCTCGGCGGCCGTCGCCGCGAAGCTCGGCCGCCCCTTGGACGAGGTGGCCGACGAAGCGCTCGGCGGGTTGGCGGGCAAGACGGCGCACCTCGGCGTCGATCTCCAGGGAGCGGGCGGAGGCGGAACGGCGCAGACGACGGACCAACCCGCTGGGCCCGAGGTTAGGCTCCCGATCGTGATCGACCTCCCTCACGGCCTCCACGCTCGTCCGGCCGCGAGGCTCGTCCAGACCGCCGGCGGGTTCGACGCCGACATCAGCGTGATGAACGCGTCGACCGGCCGGGGACCCGCGAGCGCGCGCAGCCTCAACGCGGTCGCCACGCTCGGGGTCACCGTCGGGCAACTGATCGAGGTCGTGGCGCGGGGACCGCAGGCCTCGCTCGCGATCGACGCGATCCGCGCGCTGGCGGATCGCCGCTTCGATGAGGACCCGGAGGACCTGGCGCTCGTTGAGCCGGTGACGCCCCAGAGCGTCCCCGCCGTCGAGGGAGCGATCGTCGGGATCCCGGCCTCGCCCGGGATCGCGATCGGACCCGTCCGCCATCTCCACGTTCCGGAACTCCCCCTCCCGGAAGATGGTGCGGGCACGCCGGAGGAGGAGCGTGCGCGTCTGGACGCGGCGATCGCCGCGGTCCGAGCAGACATCACTCAGCAACGGGATGCGGCGGTCGCGCGCGTCGGCAAGGGCGAGGCGGCGATCTTCGACGCCCACCTTCTCTTCCTGCAGGACGAAGCGCTCCTCGGTCCTGTGCGAGACGGCATCCCGGAGCGCGGCGCGGCGGCCGCGTGGAGCGATGCCGTCACGGGACTGACCGCCGCGTGGGAGGACCTGGACGATGCATACCTCCGGGAGCGAGCCGGCGACCTCCGCAGTGTCGGGCGGCAGGTGCTCGCCAGGCTCCTCGGCGTCGAGGCCCCGCACGGCCGGCTCCCGGCTCCCGGGGTCCTGGTGGTCGGTGACCTCGAACCGGCCGACACGATCGCGCTGGACCCAGCCTCCTGTCAGGGCATCGCCGTGGCGCACGGCGGTCCGACCTCGCATGCCGCCGTGCTGGCCCGTGCCGTGGGGATCCCGGCCGTGGTCGGACTGGGCGATCGGATCATCGAGATCGACGAGGAGGTCATGATCGGGCTCGACGGAGCCACGGGCGTGGTCCAGATCGACCCGCCACCGTCGACGATCGCCCTGCTGGAGGCCGAGCGCGCCGAGCAGCTGGGGCGCGAGCGTTCGGCGCGCGCCCGGGCGAGCGCGCCGGCCGTGACGAAGGACGGGAGACGCGTCCCGATCATGGCGAACGTCGGTGGTCCCTCCGACATCACGGCCGCACTCGCCGCGGGGTGCGACGGCGTGGGATTGTTCCGGAGCGAGTTCCTGTTCATCGGGCGTAACCGGATGCCGACCGAAGCCGAACAGGAAGAGGTGTACCGAGCCGCTGCGGTCGCGCTCGAGGGTCGTCCGCTCATCGTGCGGACGCTCGACGCCGGTGCAGACAAGCCGATCCCCTACCTGGAGCTCACCCCGGAGGCGAACCCCTTCCTCGGCGTCCGAGGGTTCCGGTTGACGGTGGCGCGACCCGAGATCTTGCATACGCAGCTGCGCGCGCTCGTGCGCGTCTCCGCCGATCACCCCGTCCGGATCATGTTCCCGATGGTCGCGACGCTCGAAGAGCTCCGGGTCGGGCTCACCGCGGTCGGCGAAGTGGCGGCGGCCGTCGGGACCGCTGCCCCGGAGGTCGGGGTCATGGTCGAGATCCCCGCGGCCGCCCTCGCCGCCTCGCACCTGGCGGGCGTCGCCGGCTTCTTCTCGGTCGGGACGAACGACCTCACGCAGTACACGCTCGCCGCCGATCGTGGCAACGAGCGCCTGGGCGACCTCGCGGACGCCGTCCATCCGAGCGTGCTCCGGCTGATCGCGATGACCGCGGAGGCGGGGACGGCATCGGGGATCCCGACGGCGGTCTGCGGTGAGCTGGCGGCGGACCCCGCCGCGACGGCCCTGCTCCTCGGTCTGGGGGTCGGAGAGCTCTCGATGAGCCCGCCCGCCATCCCCTTCGTCAAGGATGCCGTTCGCGCCGTCGATCTCGACGGCGCGAACGCGCTCGCGTCGAAGGCGCTCGCCTGCGCGACGGCGGCAGAGGTGCGGCAGCTCCTGACGACCTGAACGGCGGGCGTTGGTACGCTTCGCACGTGTGAGCAGCGCCGACGAACGAGCCGGACGGTTCCTCGAGGGCGTCACGTGGCTGCGCGTCATCCTCACGCCGATCGTGATGGCCCTGGTGCTCCACGGCGGCGACCGGGCCGACGCCGTCGCCGCCGCGCTGTTCGCGCTCGCGGCCGTCACCGACTTCGTCGACGGGCGACTCGCGCGCCGGTGGAAGCGGACCTCGCAGCTCGGCGCGTTCCTCGACACCACCGCGGACAAGGTGCTCGTGACGGGTGTCCTGATCGCGCTCGTCGCGGTCGGCCGCGCCTCTGCGTGGGTGGGCTTCGTGATCATCGCGCGCGAGATCGTCGTGTTCGGCCTGAAGGGCGTCGCCAGCTCGGCGGAGGGTTCGATCGTGAACCCGTCGCGCCTCGGGAAAGCGAAGGCGAACCTGCAGTTCCTCGCGATCTTCGTCGCGATCTGGCGACCCGACGTCCTGCTGTGGGGACGCTTCCTCGACGAGTGGCTGATGTGGGTGGCAGCCATCATCACGGTGTGGTCCGGCATCGATTACGTCGGGCGGTACGCCGGCGCGTTCACGCGTGTGCGTGAACGATGACGGCGTTCGTCACCGGAGGAAGCGGGTTCGTCGGCGGGGCCGTGATCCGAGCGTTGGTCGCGGAGGGTGAGCCCGTCCGGGCGCTCGCGCGGAGCTCGGTCGCGACGGCGGCGGTCAGAGAACTGGGCGCCGAGCCCGTCGCCGGTGACCTTGCCGATCGCTCGGCGCTCGCGGACGCGATGGGCGGCTGCGACGTCGTGTTCCACGTGGCGGGCGTCAACCAGATGTGCCCGCGCGACCCCGCGGAGCTCGACGCGACCAACATCGCAGGCGCGGTCACCGCCGTGCACGCCGCTGCCGACGCCAAGATCGGGCGGCTGGTGCTGACCTCGTCATCCGCCGCGATCGGCGAACGATCGGGCACGCTCGGCAACGAGGACTCGGTGCATCGAGGACACTTCCTCTCGCGGTACGAGCGCTCGAAGTACCTCGGCGAGCTGGAGGCGCGCGCGGCAGGTCGTGAGCGCGGGATCGAGGTCGTCACCGTCAACCCGTCGTCCGTCCAGGGGCCCGGTCGGACGACCGGGTCGGCCAGACTGCTGCTGTATGCGGCGCGGGCGCGCACCGCGATCTTGCTCGACACATCGTTCTCGATCGTCGACGTCGACGACTGCGCCGCCGGCCACCTGCTGGCGGCCCGCAAGGGGATCGCCGATCGCCGATACCTGTTGTCGGGCGCGACGCTCACGATGCGCTGGGCGGCCGCTCTCTTGTGCCGTCACACCGGCCGGCCGCGACGGGTCGTCTGGATCCCCCGGAGCCTCGTGCGCGCGGTCGCCCCGCTCGCCGGGTTGGTTGCGCGGGTCCGCGAGGATCCCGCGGTCTGTCCCGCGACGATCCGCGCGCTGCTGCACGGGCACCGCTACGACGGCTCCCGCGCCACCCGTGAGCTCGGCCTCGCGTACCGATCGATCGAGGACACCCTCGAGCGCGTGCTCACCTGGTACCAGGCACGCGGGATGCTGGCCAACCCCGCGGCGTAGGATTCCGAGGCGACGAACGTCCCGGCGGTGGCTCATCGATGGGAGGACCGAGGATGACCGAGCGACCCGACCGAAACCTCGCGATGGAGCTGGTGCGCGTGACCGAGGCGGCGGCGCTCGCGGCCGGCAGATGGATCGGACACGGCGACAAGAACGCGGCCGACCAGGCCGCGGTCGATGCGATGCGGCTGATGATCGACACCGTGTCGATGGACGGCGTGGTGGTGATCGGCGAGGGAGAGAAGGACGAGGCGCCGATGCTGTTCAACGGCGAGCACGTCGGGGACGGCGCCGGTCCCGGCACCGACGTCGCGGTCGACCCGATCGACGGCACGCGGCTCACGGCGGTCGGACAGCCGAACGCGCTCGCGGTGATCGCGCTCGCGCCGCGGGGCACGATGTTCTTCCCCGGGGCAGCCCTCTACATGGAGAAGATCGCGACCGGTCCCGACGCGGCGGACGTGATCGATATCGATGCCCCGGTCGCCGAGAACATCCGGCAGGTCGCGAAGGCGAAGGGCAAGCGGCCCGAGGAGGTGACGGTCACGGTCCTGGATCGGGAGCGCCACGCAGGCCTGATCGCGGAGATCCGAGAGGTCGGGGCTCGCGTGTTCCTGATCACGGACGGCGACGTCGCCGGGGCGATCGTCGCGGCCACGCCGCGCACCGAGGTAGACCTGCTGTTGGGGATCGGCGGCACGCCTGAGGGCGTGATCGCCGCCGCGGCCCTGCGATGCCTCGGCGGCGCGATGCAAGGGCGCCTGTACCCCCGCAACGACGAGGAGCGCCGGGCCTTGATCGACGGGGGGTACGACCTCGACCGGGTCCTGAGAACCGACGATCTGATCGCGAGCGACGACTGCTTCTTCGCGGCTACGGGCATCACCGACGGCTACCTGCTGCGCGGCGTGAAGTACTGGCCCGACGGGGCCAGCACGCACTCGATGGTGATGCGCTCGCGCTCCGGCACCGTCCGCTCGATCGAGTCCGAGCACTCCTTCGAGAAGCTCGAGCGGTTCTCACCGATCCAGTACCGCCCCTGACCCCTGACCGTGACCTCCCGGCCGTCGCCTCAGGCGAGCGCGTATACCCCCGTCTCGGTCTTCACGACGAGGCCCTCGGCCACGAGCGCCCGGAGCGCGCGCAGCACCGTTCCACGGACGTCGGGCTCCTCGAACGGATCGAGGTACCCGGCTCGGAGCGCCCGGTCCTGGATCACGGTCCAGTGTATCGGCTCGCCCGCATCGCCGAGCACGGCGAGGACGGCCTCGCGCGGCGAGGTCACCGGCACGCCGGCATCACGTGCGCGGCGAACAGCTCCACGATCTCCGGCTCGATCACGGCGAAGGGAAGCGCCCACGGCGAAAGGATCAGCTCCTCGACACCGAGCGTGTCGAAGTCCCGCACGCGATCGACCACCTGCTCCGGCGACCCGCTGAGCGTGTCCGCCCGCCACGTGTCCCATGTCTCGTCGCGCATCGCCTGACCGGGGAACGATGCGCGGGCGCGCTCGAAGCGCGCCCGCGCATCCTCTTCCGTGAGCCCGATCGTCCCGTACAGCCCCACGGTCCTGTGGAACGTGGCCGGGTCGCGGCCCTCGCGGCCGCACGCGGCCGCGACGTCCGCGGCCCGCCCGGCGTGGTCCTCCGGCGAGACCCGCCACACGACGTTCCACCCGGCCGCGTAGCGAGCGGCGAGCCGCAGCAGGCGGGGTCCCCCCTTCCCGCCGACCCAGATCGGCACGGGCTCTTGGACCGGCGGCGGTCCGGGAGCTCCGAGGTCGGCGAGCGATCGCGTCAGCTCGCGCAGCGTTCGCTCGAGCACGTCGAACCGCTCGCCGATCGTGCCGAAGCGATAACCGAAGGCCACGAACTCCTCCTCGAGCCAGCCGGCGCCCAGGCCGAGCTCCAGTCGCCCTCCGCTCAGTCGGTCGATCGTGGCGGCCGCCTTCGCGACGAGCTCCGGCGGGCGGAACCCCGCGGCGAGGACCAGGACGCCGAGGCGGACCCGCCCGGTGCTGGCCGCGATCGCGCCGAGCGCGGTGAGGGGCTCGAGCCCATCGATCGGCGTCGGGTCCCCGCCGTAGCGAGCGAACGAGTAGAAGAAGTGATCCGACAGCCAGACCGAATCGAACCCGAGGTCCTCGGCGCGGCGTGCCCACCCGATCGCGTCGTCGAGCCCGATCCGCCCGGTCGGGAGCGAGAAGCCGTACTGCGGCAACGCGAGTCCGAAGCGCATCGAGGCGAGCATACGGAGCCGCCGAGCGGCCGAGCGGTCAGCCGGTGGCAGGCGCCGGGTCGAGCACGCCGGTCAGGACCTTCCGTCCTCGTCCGTCGGTTACGACCACGCGGACGTAGTCGGTCAGATCCCGCGCGATGACGCGCCCGACCATAGCCCCGCCTTCCTTGTCCAGACGACGGACGACGGCGACCGGCACCGCGTGCCCGTGCCCGTCCGTGATCTCGACCCTGTAGGGGCGCCGGGCGCCCGGGAGGCCGTCGACGGTCACGACGACCTGGTCGTCACCGCTCGGCGACACGATCACGAGGGCCGCGCCTCGCCATGGCATCTGACCGGACGGTGTCAGCAACCCGACCGCTGCCTTGGTGCGCGGATCGGTCGTCTTGGCGGTCTGGATGAACCGCTGGAACCGTTCGAACGCGGCGTCCTGCTGCTGTGCGTGCGTGCTCGGGTTGACCGGGGGACCGTCACGGCGTGACCACACGGCGCCGGCGCCGAGGCCGGCGACCATCAGGGCTGCGGCGACGAGCACGACCCCGAGCCGCCGGCCTCGGCGCCGGCTCGGCGTGATCGTGGACGAGGAGGGACGGTCGCGCCGGACCGCGAGGACGATGCGCTCCTCCAGCTCCCGCGGCGGGATGACGGGCGCGGGCGCGAACGCCAACGTGGCCGCGGCACGCTCGAGGTCACGCGCCTCCTTCCGGCACGCCGCGCACCAGGCGAGATGCCGCTCGATCGCGTGGACGTCGTGATGGTCGGCGACCCCGAGCGCGTGCTCAGGAAGCCGGTCGCGAACGGCGGGGCAATTCACGACGGCTCCTTCAGCTCGTTCGACCTGCGGATCTTGATGAGGGCCGATCGCAGCCGCGTCTTCACGGTCCCGAGCGGGATCGAGTCCGCCTCCGCGATCTCCCGCGCGGTCATCCCTCGGAAATAGGCGCGCGCGATCAGGCGCTTCTCGGCATCGGAGAGGGACGCCAGCGCGCGCAGGGCTTCGTCACGCTCGATCAGCGCGTACTCCTCGTCCCCCGCGGGTCGATCCGGCACCTCGTCGACCAGGACGAGGTGCGGTCGCGAGAC
>VAYU01000105.1 GCA_005884925.1 Actinomycetota bacterium
GGTAGAGCTCGTCGGCGGCCATCGCCGTCCTCGCCGCCTCGGAGTGACCGAAGCGCGCGCCGGGCGGCATCGTGAACACCATCAGCTGGATCTTCTCGTTCGACACGAAGATCCGGTCGCTCACCCTGCCCGACTCCTCGTCGCCCCAGAGCTTCATCACGGCGTCTGACGAGCGAACCGATCCGGGCGGGGGACTCACCAAGCGTGAACGATCGATCGTCATACGCCGCTCCCGTCCTCTGTCTCGTCCTCCGGCGTTGGTGTCGTCACATCGCCCCGGCCCGGCAGCACGAGCGCCTCCTCCATGCGCCACGACACGTCCACGTCGGAGCCCTCTTCGAGCAGCGAACCCTCGGAGGACTGGATCGCGTGCAGCCGCGTTCCCGCCACGTCGACGCGGTAATGGACCATCGCGCCGACGAACCGCACGTCCGCGACGCGTCCGCGGAGGGAGGCGAACCCGTTCCCGTCCCTCGGCCCCCCGCCGTTCGCGGGTTCCAGCGAGATCGACTCCGCGCGGAGCACCAACGCCGCATCTGTTCCGGGCATGACACCTTCGCTCGCCGTCGCCCGCACGACGGTCCCTCCGAGCTCGACCGCGATCGAGCCGTCCTCCATGCGCAGCGCCTTCACGGGGATCACGTTCGAGCTCCCGACGAAGGACGCGACGAACAGCGACGCCGGTGATCGGTAGAGCTCGACCGGCGATCCGACCTGCTCGATCTCGCCGAGCCGCATCACGACGACGCGGTCCGACATGCTCATGGCCTCCTCTTGGTCGTGGGTAACGTAGACGAACGTCCCTTGGAGCTCGCGATGGATATCCTTGAGCTCCACCTGGAGCTCCCGGCGGATCTGGAGGTCGAGCGCCGACAGCGGCTCGTCGAACAGGAGCACGCGCGGGCGGTTCACGATCGCGCGCGCCAGGGCGACCCGCTGCGCCTGGCCGCCGGATAGCGTCTGGACCTCCCGCCGCTCGAACCCGGGGAGCCGGACGAGCTCGAGCGCCTCGGTCACCTGCTTGTTCGTCTCCGCCTTCGTCACGTGCGCGATCCGCAGTCCGAAACCGACGTTCTGCGCGACGTTCAGGTGCGGGAACAGCGTGACCCGCTGGAAGACCATGTTGACCGGACGCTTGTTCGGCACGAGCTCCGTGATGTCCTGGCCGTCGAGCAGGATCCGGCCTTCGTCCGGGAACTCGAACCCGCCCACCATCCGGAGGAGCGTCGTCTTCCCGCAGCCGCTGGGGCCGAGGAGGCTGACGAACTCGCCGGCGGCGATCTCTAGGTCGAAGTCCTTCACGGCCGGCGCGCCCTCGAAGACCTTCGTGACGTGCTCGATCTGCAGGCTGCCCGGCGGTCGCTCCCTCATCGGCCCCTGACTCCTCATGTCTGCAGATCCGCGACGAACTTCCGAACGCCCACGATGAACACGAGCGAGCCCGTCAGCAGCAGCGTCGAGATCGCGTTGATCGACGGGTCGGACGCTTGCTTCACCTTCGAGTAGATCAGGAGCGGCAGCGTGTTCTGCGAGCCGATCGTGAAGAAGGTGATCAGCACCTCGTCCCATGACAGCGAGAACACGACGAGCGCGCCGGCGATCAGCGCCGGGGCGATGATCGGAAGGGTCACCTTCCGGAACGTCGTGAACGAGCTCGCGCCCAGGTCGCGCGCGCTCTCCTCCAGCATCGGATCGAACCGGAGGAGCCGGCTGCTCGCGACGAGGAAGAAGTAGGGGAGCGTGTAGATCACGTGTCCGACCGCGGCGGTGCCGAGGGACAGGTCCGTCTTCGTCCGGATGAACAGCGACAGGAGCGCGATCCCCAGGAACAACCCCGGCAGGGCGGCCGGCACCAGGAGGATCGAGCGGAGCGTTTCGCGGCCGCGCGAGGCATACCGGGTGACAGCGATCGCGGCGAGCGTGCCGATCACTGTCACGATCGCGACCGTCACGAGCGCCACCTTCAGGCTCGCGAAGATCGCGGTCCGGTAGTCGGGGGACGAGAACACGGAGCGGTACCACTGGAGGGACCACCCATGGAAGGGGAACGTGAACGATGCGGTCTTGTTGAACGAGAACAGCACCACCATCAGCACCGGAACGAAGAGGAACGCGAACACGAAGGCCGTGTAGACCGCGAGGACCCAGCCCTGTCGCCGCGCGCTCATACGCCCTTGTACCGCCGCGTCTG
>VAYU01000065.1 GCA_005884925.1 Actinomycetota bacterium
TTCCATCGGAAGGGCACGCCGCACGAGGTCGCGGTGCAGGAGTCGATCAATACCCGGCACGGCGTGGAGCGGATCGTGCGCTACGCCTTCGATGTGGCGTCCAACCGCCGGAAGCACGTGACGCTCGTGCACAAGACGAACGTGCTGACCTTCGCGGGCGATCTGTATCAGCGCGTCGTCGATCAGGTGGCCGCGGAGTTCCCGGACGTCCAGGCCGATTACGTCCACGTGGATGCGGCGTGCATCTACTTCCTCGACCAGCCGAGCCGGTTCGATGTGATCGTCACCGACAACATGTTCGGCGACATCATCACGGACCTCGGGGCCATGATCCAGGGCGGGATGGGCGTGGCGGCCGGCGCGAACATCGCTCCGGACGGCGTGTCGATGTTCGAGCCGATCGGCGGCACTGCGCCGGACCATGCCGGCAGAGGAACGATCAATCCCCTAGCGGCGATCGCCGCGGTGCAGATGCTGCTGGTGTCCCTCGGTGAGGAGAAGGCGGCCGACCGCGTGCATGCAGGGATCGGCTACGCGACGCAGCGGATGAAGAGCATGCGCGCGGGCGAGATGGGCTACGCGACCTCGGAGGTCGGGGACCTCGTCGTGGAGGGCGCGACGTCATGAGCGACGCGGGGCGCGCCGTCGAGCTCTACGACACGACGCTTCGCGACGGCGCCCAGCGTGCCGATCTCAGCTACTCGATCGACGATCGCCTCCGCATCCTGCACAAGCTCGACCAGGTCGGCTTCCCCTTCGTCGAGGGAGGGTGGCCCGGCGCGAACCCGCGCGACACCGAGTTCTTCTCGTTGGCCTCGAGGGAGACCCTCAAGCATGCGCAGCTCACGGCGTTCGGGATGACCCGCAAGGCGGGGGAGGACGTGACCACGTCGCGGGCGCTGCGTGACCTGCTCGACGCCGGGACCGAGGTCGTGTGCCTGGTCGGCAAGGCCTGGGATCTCCACGTCACCCAGGCGCTCAGGACCGATCTGGACGAGGGCGTCGCGATGGTCCGCGATTCCGTGGGGTTCCTGCGGGAACAGGGCCGGCGTGTGTTCTTCGACGCAGAGCACTTCTTCGATGGATACGTGACCGATGCCTCGTTCGCGATGCGCGTGCTGGCCGCCGCGGAGGAAGCCGGAGCCGAGCGCCTGGTCCTGTGCGACACGAACGGCGGGATGCTCCCGTTCGACGTGGCCCGGATCGTCACAGCGGTCGGCGAACGCACGAACGTGCCACTCGGGATCCACGTCCACAACGACGCCGGATGTGCGGTCGCCAACTCGCTGATCGCCGTCGATGCCGGGGTCTTCCAGGTGCAGGGCACGATCAACGGGTACGGCGAGCGGACCGGCAACGCCGACCTGATCCCGATCACGGCGGACCTCGTGCTGAAGATGGGGATCGGGGACGCCCTCCCCGCGGGGGCGGTCGAGCATCTGACCGAGCTCGCGCATTACGTCGCCGAGGTCGCCAACGTCGCTCCCGACTCGCATCAGCCGTACGCCGGTCGGCACGCGTTCACCCACAAGGCCGGCTTGCACACCAGCGGGGTCGCGCGCCTCTCCCGCGCCTACGAACACATCGACCCTGAGATGGTGGGGAACCGTCGAGGGGTGGTCGCCTCGGACTACGGCGGCGGATCGACGGTCCGCATGAAGGCCGACGAGCTGGGGGTCACGCTCGCCGACTCCGCGATCCCGAAGGCCGTCGACGAGATCAAGCGGAGGGAAGCGTCGGGATACGCGTTCGATGTGGCGGAGGCGTCGCTGGACCTCCTGCTGCGCCGGGCAGCCGGTTGGTCCCAGCCGTTCTTCGAGATCGAAAGCTACCGCGTGCACGTGGAGGAGCGGGTCGCGGACGACGAGCCGCCGCTCGCCGAAGCAACCGTGAAGGTCCGAACCAAGGGCACGCGGCACATCGAGTCGGCCGAAGGGCAGGGTCCGGTCGGCGCACTGGACAACGCGCTCCGCAAAGCGCTCGTGAACGACTATCCGGAGCTCGACACGATGGAGCTCGAGGACTTCCGGGTTCGCGTGCTGGACGAGAGCGTCGGGACCGGAGCCGTCGTTCGCGTCCTGATCGACATGTCCGACGGCGAGCAGGCCTGGACCACGGTCGGCGTCTCGGAGAACATCATCGAGGCGTCGTGGGAGGCTCTGACGAGCGGCTACCTGTTCGGCCTGCTCCATCCTCGGTCTCCCGAGGTGTGAGCGCGGTGCCGGTGACCGTCCGCGACGCGACCGCGGACGATGCCCGCGCGATCGCGGAGGTACACGTGGCGTCATGGCGTTGGGCGTATCGCGATCAGCTGCCGGCCGACTACCTCGAGGCGCTCTCAGTGAGCGACCGCGAAGCGATGTGGGCCGCTTGGTTCATGAAGCCCGAGCCGAGGGCGGCCGTCGTCGTCGCGTGCGACGACGACGGCCGCCCCGTGGGGTTCGCGAACGCCGGCCCGTCGCGCGACGAGGGCTCCTCGCCGGAGACCGGCGAGCTCCGTGCGATCTACGTGCTGCAGGAGGTGCAAGGGACGGGGATCGGTCGAGCGCTGCTGGAAGCGTCGCTGGACGTCCTCCGCGGAGCGGACCACGAGCGCGCGACCTTGTGGGTACTCGAGACCAACGACCTCGGGCGGCGTTTCTACGAGAAGGCCGGGTGGCGGTGGGACGGCGCGACGAGCGACCACCAGTTCGAGTGCGCGAACAGACCGATCGTGCGGTACGAGGTCGATCTGTGAAGCTCCCGCGCACGAGAACCGAGGCCACAGACCGCCTCAGGGTGTCGGATCCGTCGCCTGGAAGCTCACGATCCGGACGATCCGATCCTCGATCTTCTTCGCGGTCCATTCGTTGAACCCGTTCGAGAGGATCGAGAACTCCACCCACCCCCCCGTCTTCTCCAGCCAGACCCAACCCGAGAGCGCCGAGGCGTCGTCGAGCGTTCCGGTCTTCGCGTGGATCCGGACGTCCGTGAGCCGATCCTTGAGCGTTCCTCGACCGCCCGAGGGAAGGGCGGCGCGGAGGATCGGTCCCCAGGACGCGCCGTCGGCGTCCCACAGCAGTTCGAGGATCCCGCGGGCGGTCGCCCTGTTCGCGTAGCTCAAGCCCGAGGAGTCGTAGACCTTGAAATCTTGGCCGTGAGTGTCGGTGAAGCGGTCGATCGCCCGCGCGCCGTTCGCGATCGTGCCCCGCCCCCACTCGTCGGCCCCGAGGTACTTGCCCAGCACCTCCGCCCAGAAGTTCCGCGACCGGAAGTCCATCCGTCGGATCAGGTCCCGCAGGGGGGGTGACACGATCTGGGCGATCGGGTGCAGACCGGAGGGCGCGTGGCCCATCCCGGGCTTGCGGCCGACGGAGATGCCGAGGTGCCGGAGGCGCGCGGTCAGGTTCGTCGCGGCCCGAAGCTCGGGATCGGTGACGTGGACCCCGCGGCGATCGGTGTTCTCCCGGTAGGTGAGGGCGGTGGGCAGCGGGATGTAGTCGGCCGGGAAGTAGTCCTTCCAGCCTCGAGCCCACCAGTCCCGCGCGAACGGCCCGGTGTTGCCCATCACGGAACCGCGGATCCGGCGCACGCCGGCATCCCGGATCGCTCGTCCGAGCGCGCGGATGCGCGTTCCGTCGATCCCCGGGTCTCCGTGGCCCATGATCCACAGATCGCCGCGCACCGCCCCGCGGGCTCCCGGCAAGGACGAGACGCTCGCGTCCGTGCGGATCGTTCTCCAGGGGCGATAGCGCTGCAGCAACGCCATGGACAGCAGGAGCTTCTCGTTCGAGGCCGGGGGTCGGCCGACCCAGCCGAGGTGGCCGAACCACGGGACCCCATCATTCCCGATCGCCACCGAGACGTGACGGCCACCGATCACGGTTTCGATGGTGCGCATCCACGCCGGCCGGATGGCGAGGGGTGTCGTGCTGGGCTGCGCCCGTGCGAGGGTCGCCAGGCCCATGGTGGCGATGCACGCGGTGAGGAAGGAACAGGCGATCCGACGGGCAGGGGACACCGGGCGATGGTACCGCCGCATAGACTTCGCGCAGCCGTTGAGGAGGAAGCCCACGTGAGGACGATCGACCGAACACGGCTCCACGACCTGATGGAGCGCGAGCGAGGCCTGTTCCGCGAGCGGCACCCCCGATCCAAGGAGCTCGCGGAGGACGCTCGGGCCTCGCTGCTGTTCGGCGTTCCGATGAACTGGATGACCCGCTGGCCGGGCGACCATCCCGTGTTCGTCGATCGGGCCGAGGGTGCGCGGTTCTGGGACGTCGACGGCAACGCGTTCGTGGACTTCTGTCTGGGAGATACGGGCGGCATGGCCGGGCATGCGCCGAAGGTGTCCCTCGACGCGATCGCGGAGCAAGCGTCGCGGGGGATCACCCTGATGTTGCCGACCGAGGACGCCGCGTGGGTCGGCCGGGAGATGGCTCGACGGTTCGGCGTCCCCTACTGGCAGTTCTGCCTGACCGCCACCGACGCCAATCGGTTCGCGATCCGCTGGGCGCGCCAGATCACCGGTCGCTCGAAGATCGTCGTCCATAACTGGAACTACCACGGGTCGGTCGACGAGACCTTCGCAACGCTCGATGACGCCGGCAACGTCGTCACGCGCGAGGGGAACCTCGGTGCGCCCGTGCCCCTCAGCGAGACGACCCGCGTGATCGAGATCAACGACCTGGAGGGTCTCGAGCGGGCGCTCGCCGAACGCGACGTCGCGGTCTGCCTGTTCGAGCCGGCCCTCACGAACATCGGGATCGTGTTGCCCGATCCCGGCTACCACGAGGCGGTCCGTGACCTCTGCACCAGGTACGAGACGCTGCTGCTGATCGACGAGACCCACACGATCAGCGCGGGCCCCGGTGGATGCACCAAGGCGTGGAACCTCCAGCCCGACATCGTGACGATCGGCAAGACGCTCGCCGCCGGCATCCCCAGCGCCGCGTACGGCCTCACCGACGCGGTCTCGAAGCGGATCTACGAGCACACGGACTGGAAGAACGCCGACGTCGGTGGGATCGGTGGGACCCTCGCCGGCAACGCCCTGTCCCTCGCTGCGATGCGGGCGACGTTGGGCGAGGTCCTGACCGACGAGGCTTTCGACCGCATGATCGCGCTCGGAGAGCGCTTCGAGGAGGGCGTCCAAGGCGTCATCGTGGGTCGCGAGCTTCCGTGGCACGTGGTTCGTCTCGGATGTCGGGTCGAGTACCTGTTCCGGCCCGAGCGCGCGCGGAACGGAAGCGAAGCGGCGGCGGGGCAGGACGACGAGGTCGACCCGTTCATCCACCTGTACCTGTTGAACCGCGGCGTCCTGATGACGCCGTTCCACAACATGGCGTTGATGTCGCCCGCAACGACCGTCGAGGACGTCGATCGTCACACGGAGATCTTCGACCAGATGGCGGAGGAGCTGGTGGGAGCCTGAGATGTCGGCGATCGCGAGGTTCCCCTCCATCGTGATCGACGCGCGTCCTCCGCGTCAGATCCTCGTCGGTCGCTCCTCGATCCCGGACTCGCTTGCGCGCTCGTGGAACTCGCGCATGAACGCGGCGAGCGCCTCGACCCCCTCGCGCGGCATCGCGTTGTAGATCGACGCTCGGATCCCGCCGAGGCTGCGGTGACCCTTGAGCTCCACGAGTCCGCGCGCCGCAGCCTTGGCGAGGAACGTCGCCTCGAGCTTCTCGGAGGGCAGCCGGAAGGTCACGTTCATCAACGACCGTGCATCCGTCTGCGCATGGCCTCGGAAGAACATCGGTGCCGCGTCCAGGACGTCGTAGAGCAGGTCTGCCTTCTCGCGGTTGCGCTTGTGCATCTCGTCGATGCCGCCGACGTCGTCGCGGAGCCAGCGCGTGACGAGCAGCACGATGTAGATCGCGAAGACCGGGGGCGTGTTGTAGCGGGAGCCGTGCTCGACGTAGGTCCGGTAGTCGAGTATGGAAGGGAGGCCGTCCGGGATGCGACCGAGCAGGTCGTCCCTGACGATGACCACGGTGACGCCCGCCGGCCCGGCGTTCTTCTGCGCGCCCGCATAGAGCAGTCCGTAGCGTCCGATATCGATCGGTCGGGACAGGAAGTCGGACGAGACGTCGGCGACGAGCGGGACCTCGTCGGGGACGATCGGCGTGGTGGGGAACTCGACGCCCTGGATCGTCTCGTTGCTGGTGACGTGGACGTACGCGGGGCCCTCCGCGATCGATCCCAGCAGCTCCTCCGTTCCGGGGACGCGGCTGAACCCCTCGTCCGCCCCCGTCCATGCGATCCGGGTGTTCCCCTCCTTCCGGGCTTCCGCGATCGCCTTCGAGCCCCAGGAGCCCGTGATCACGTAGTCGGCCGTCGCTCCGGTCCCCCGGAGCAGGTTCATCGCGACCATCGAGAACTGCATCGAAGCCCCGCCCTGGCAG
Source organism: Actinomycetota bacterium (assembly GCA_005884925.1). Classification (GTDB taxonomy): domain Bacteria; phylum Actinomycetota; class UBA4738; order UBA4738; family HRBIN12; genus AC-51. The sequence goes on from VAYU01000065.1 coordinate 6,390, forward strand.
AACACGACCTGGTACCCGTCCGGGATCGCGAGCAGGTCGCGGAGGTTCGAACGGGTCTCCTCGATCACGGCGCTGAACCAGGGGCTCCGATGGCCGACCTCCAACGGCGAGGCGCCCACATCGGGGAGCGACACGAGGTCCCGCTGGGCCTGTTCCAGGACCGTGAGCGGCAAGATCGCGGGCCCGGCGGCGAAATTGAAGGCGCGATCGGTCATCGGGTGCCCCAGGCTACCGGAGGCATGCGACGCGCTATCCGCGCGCCAGCGGGCGGGTGAGACAGGTCGGGCCGCCGCCCCCGTTCAAGCTCACGTGCTCACCCCACGTAGACGCGGCGCAGGGCGGCGTACCCGTTCACGAGATGATCCGGGACCGCAGATGCCGCACGCTAGTGCTTGTGCCGGTGGTCTTGGCCGTTCTGGCTCGCGTGCGCCGCGCTGTTGCCTCGCTGCGATGCATGTTGGTGGGCGGCGCCGCTCTTCCCGTGATCGCCTCCGTGGTTCGACCCGTTCCCGTGCGAGGGGATCTGACCGGGAGGGCCACCGAACGGGTTATGCAGAGCCGAGCGGCCGGGCATCGCGAAGCCGCCGCCACCGCCGCCCGAGCCACCGCCTCCGCTGCCTCCACCTCCGCCGCCGGTGCCGCCGCCTCCACCGCCGCCCGGATGGGGACCGCCGGTTCCCGGGGCGACCGGAACGCTCGGCGGGATGGGGATCACGCCGGCCGATCCGGTGAGGAGGTCGGCTTGACCGGTCCCCGCGACGAGGGATGCGCCTGGCGCCTGGACGACCACGGGAGCTGGCTCTTGGACGAAGCCGGCAGCCGAGAGGATCCCCTGACGCCCCCCGGCGCTACCGAGCGTGAGCGCGATCACGACCGCGCTCACGGCGACCGCACCACCGAGGGCGATCATGCCCAACCGGCGGTTCCGGTCCCCGGCGCCGGCGGACAGGAACTCGGGGGTGACTCCCTCGCCGGTCGCCATCGGTCCCGCGCCGGCCTCGGGGAGGGTGCTCGCCCAGGCGGCCGGGGGCATGCTCAACGCCGAGAGCGGAAGGACGGGCGCGAGATCCTCGTCCGCGGACGTCGCCGCGGCTCCGGCCGCGTCCGCGGACGAGCCCCCCGCGTCGGCGGGTCCGGTGTCCGCGACCGGATGTAGATGCTGCCCGCGGCGCTGGAGCTCCGTGACGCTGGGATGCTTCGTGGAGGGATCGTCGTGCTCCGTGAGCCTCTCCCGGAGGGCGGCAGGGTCCTGTTTCACCCGGTCGGTCCAGTCGGTCGTGATGACGCTTTCCCGGGGCGCCGGCATCGTGCCGACCGCCCTCGCGACCGTCGGACCGAGGGAGCGCAGGACGTCGCCCGGATCCACGCGGGCGTAGCCCCCGATGGGGACCACGGCGCCGGGCCAGACGAGGATCACCTTCGCGCCGGGCGAAACGTCGTGCGTCATCTGGACCGCGGTTGCGCCGATCCCGTCGTCCAGCACGACGACATCGGGCCGATGAATGGCGAGGATCCGTGCGAGCTCGGCCGCGCTCGATGCTTGGGCGACCACGTCGTAGCCCTCGGATTCCAGCACGAAGCGGAGGTAGCCCATGCGTGCGGATCGTCCTTCGCCTACGACGACCCGGACCCGGTGTCGGCTCATCTCCCCCCCAAGGAGCTCTTTCCGGCCCGGGGATCCCCCCGAACGTTCGTAGCGTACCCCGGCCCGAGGGTCCCAACCACGTCCGGATGGCTGCGAACGCCAACCCCGAAGGAGCGACCGTCGTAGGTCGATGGACTCGCCGCCTGGACGACCGACGTCGCGGGACGCGAAGGCCGGAGCTGCGCCGCCGGGGTGGGACACTGCACCCATGGACGCCGCCGCCTTCCGATCCCTGCTGGCTGAGGGGCCGCTCCTCGCCGATGGCGGGATGGGCACGTCCCTGATCGCCCGTGGTGTCCCCGTCGACGCCTGCATGGAGGAGCTGAACGTGCGGGCGTCGGCGCGCGTGGCGGAGATCCACGCGTCGTTCGTCGGCGCCGGCGCCCGCCTCGTGCTCACGAACACGTTCGGGGCGAACCGGTACCGGCTGGAGCGCCATGGCCTCGCCGATCGGTTCGCCGAGTTCTGCGCCGCCGGCGTCGCGCTCGCGCGCGACGCCGGCGCCCCGATCGTCGCGGGCTCGATGGGCCCGCTGGGCGTCCGTCTCCAGCCTTATGGACGCGTGCATCCCGAAGACGCGTTCGCCGCGTACCGCGAGCAGGCCGCCGCCCTCGCCGACGCGGGCGTTGACCTGCTCGTGGTCGAGACCCAGAGCGACCTGCGCGAGCTCGAACAGGGTGTCCGCGCCGCTCGCGATGCCGCGCCGAACGTCGCGCTCATCGCGAGCGCCACGTTCACCCGCGACGACAGGACCCTCCTCGGTTCGCCGCCCGAGGAAGTGGCGCAGACGGTGGTCAGCCTCGGCGTCGACGCCCTCGGCGTGAACTGCGGCGAGGGTCCCGCACAGGTCCTGCGGATCGTGCGGGCGATGCGGCGCACCGCGGGTGCCTCGAGCGCCCCGATCGTCGCGCGCCCCAACGCCGGGGGACCGGCGGAGGTCGGTGGCCGCTTCGTGTACCCGGCGACGCCGGAGTACTTCGGCGAGATCGCCCAGGCGCTGTTGGACGACGACGTCGCCGTGGTCGGTGGCTGCTGCGGCACGGGGCCCGCGCACACGATGGCGATCGGCGCCGCACTGCGCGATCGAGCGCCGCACGCCCGGATCGAGTTCCCCGAGGCGGATCACGGCGACCGGATCCTCGACGTGGTGACGGTCACGCCGCCGACGAAGCTGGAGGCCAAGCTCGCGACCGGGCACTTCGTCGTGACCGTCGAGATGGAGCCGCCACGGTCGTTCAACGCCGCGCGACTGGTCGCCGCGGCCGAGACGCTCCGCGACGCAGGCGCCGACGCGATCGACGTCGCGGACTCGCCCATGGCCAAGATGCGGATGAGCGCCTGGGCGGCATGCCGTTTGATCCACGAGCAGGCCGAGATCGAGACCGTCCTGCACTTCCCGACCCGAGGCCGGAACCTCCTGCGGCTCCAGGGCGACCTCCTGGGCGCGCACGCCCTCGGTATCCGGAACCTCTTCGTCTGCGTCGGGGATCCCGTGACGATCGGCGAGTACCCACATGGGTCCAACAACGTCGACGTCACCGCGACCGGGCTGCTGTCGATGATCACGCACGCCTTCAACGCGGGGGTGGATCGGTCGGGGACCTCGATCGGCGCGCCGACGTCGTTCTTCGTCGGAGCCGCGGTGGCTCCGAGCGCACCCGACCTGGAGCGAGAGGCGCGTCTGCTGGCGCGGAAGGCCGAGGCCGGTGCGCGCTTCGTCCTCACGCAGCCGTTCTACTCGATCGACCCGCTGCTCGCGCTCCGGGAGACCTACGAGAAGGTTGCGGACGAGCCGCTCACGGTTCCTCTGGTCGCCGGGGTGCTCCCGCTCATGACCAGCCGGCACGCCGAGTTCCTCCACAACGAGGTCCCCGGGATCGAGATACCGGAGGCTTCCCGCGACCGGATGCGATCGGCGGGCGACGACGACGAACAGGCGTGGCGGGAGGGAGCTGCGATGGCGGCCGAGCTGATCGCGGCGCTCCGGGAGGAGGGAGTGGCCGGGGTGTACGTGATGCCGCAGTTCGGCCGGTACGACCGCGCCGCGGAGGTGGTCGAGGCGGCTCGCGGACCGGCTACGATGTGAGCGCCCGCCGCTCCGAACGAGTCGATCCGCCGCTGCGAGACCCCATACACGCCGTGTCCGAAACCGCCGAGCAGACGCACGCGCTGCACCCCGTTCTCGACGCGCTGTTCGCGCGCATCCAGACCGAGGCCCCCAGCGATCGGCGGGATGCCCTCGCCGCGTTCGCGAAGGCGTTCCTGCGGCGACTGTCCGATGAGGAGCTGGAGCATCACGGAGCCGACCTCCTGTTCTCGATGGTCTCCTCGGCGTTCGCCTTCGCCGATCATCGCGGGAACGAACCGTCGGCGGTCCGCGTGTTCGTGCCGACGGACGCCGACGAGGGGTACGGGTCGGTCGGGACGATCGTGGAGACCAACACGGACGACTCGCCCTTCCTCGTCGATTCCGTGAGCGAGGAGCTCGCCGCACGCGAGCTCCGGATCCGGTTGTTGGTTCACCCCGTGGTCGGGACGGTGCGCGACGAGCACGGTCGGATCGAGCGGGTGCTGTCGGGCCGGGACGCATCGCACCGCGAGTCCGTGATGCATTACGAACTCGAACGCCGGCTGGGCGAGCGGGAGCGCGTGGATCTGGAACGGAAGATCGGCGAGATCCTGCACGACGTGCATCTCGTGGTTCGCGACTTCGAACCGATGCAGGAGCGCACGCGGCACATGATGGACCTCGCTCGTGCGGCCGCCGGCCGCTATTCGCCCGAGGAGGTGAGCGGCACCGTCGATTTCCTCGACTGGCTGCTCCAGCTCAATTTCGTCCTCTTGGGCTACCGCGAGTACGACCTGCTCGATCTCGCCGACGGTCGGGCGATCAAGGCGACCGAGGGTTCCGGGCTCGGGATCCTGTCGGACGTATCGAGAAGCACGTTCGCCGGCGTCACGCCGCTCGACAGCCTTCCCCCGTACATCCGTCAGCGGATCGAGGACGGCGACCTGCTCGTGATCTCGAAGACGAAGGCCTACTCGACCGTCCATCGCCGAGCGCGGATGGACTACGTGGGCGTACGGAAGGTTTCGTCCGACGGACGGATCACTGGGGAGGCGAGGCTGATCGGCCTGTTCACGTCGAAGGCATACATGGAGCCCGCCACCAAGACCCCCTTGCTGCATCACAAGCTGGAACAGATCCTCGCGGCCGAGGATCTGATCCCGGGCTCGCACGACTACAAGACGGTCGTCGAGCTCTTCGGGACCTTCCCGAAGGATGAGCTGTTCCAGGGATCGGCCGAGGAGCTCCGCGCGCTCGTCATCGGTCTGCTCCAATCCGAGGAGCAGGCCGGGATCCGGGTCCTGATCCGGAAGGATCTGTTCGGACGCCAGGTATCGATCGTGGTCGCGCTGCCGCGTGAGCGGTTCACCGCGACGCTCCGCAAACGCCTGCAGGACATGTTCATGAAGCGCTTCCACGGCGTCACCGTGGACTATCACCTGTCCTTGGGGGAGACCGAGTCCGCAAAGATCTTCTTCACCGTGCACGTGGAGGCGGGCGTGCAGATCCCCGAGATCCGGCACGAGGAGCTGGAAGCGGACGTCGAACGGCTCGCGCGGACCTGGGACGACGACCTCGCCGACGCGCTGGCAGCGCGACTCGGCGAGCAGCGTGGCCGCGCACTCGCCGCAACGTACGCGCCACGGTTCCCCGACTACTACAAGACCTCCGACACCGACTGGGCGCTGGCCGTGGACGACGTGCTGAACCTGGAGGAGCTGGGGTCGTCGCCGGACGGCTTCGTGGTGGGGATCGGCAACGAGTCGGCGGGCGAGCGGCTCACGCGTGTGCGCCTCTACAAGACCGGAGGCAAGGTCGATCTGTCGGCCTTCATGCCGCTGCTCGAGTCGCTCGGGCTCCGGGTCGTCGAGGAGGTCCCGGTCCACCTCGAGGGAGAGGGACGGGTGTTCATCCACGACTTCGGCGTCCTGGACGCCCGCGGAGCGGTCCTCGAGCTCGAGGGCGTCGCCGGGGCGGTTCGCGACGCGCTCGGCGCGATGTGGCGTGGCGAGGCGGAGGTGGATTCCCTCAACCGGCTGGTCATCGTTGGCGGCCTGAACTGGGACCAGATCCACGTCCTGCGGGCATACCGAACGTACCGGATGCGGGTCTCCGCGCGGTTCACGGATGAGTACCGCAACGATGCGATGGCGGCGAACCCGCACATCGCGGCGGGGCTCGTGGACCTGTTCGAGGCGAAGTTCGATCCGGCCCGCGACGCTTCGGCGGGCGACGCGGCGGCGATCAGGGACCAGGTCGTGGACGATCTCCAAGCCGTCGCATCGCTCGATCAGGACCTGATCCTCCGCTCGCTCCTCGGCACGATCGAGGCCACGGTGCGCACGAACGCCTACCGCTCGGACCGGCTGGCTCTCGCGATCAAGCTGCGGTCCGCGGACGTTCCCGAGATGCCGAAGCCGTTCCCCTTGTTCGAGGTCTTCGTCTATTCGCCGACGATGGAGGCGATCCATCTGCGCGGCGGGCTGGTCGCGCGCGGGGGCATCCGGTGGTCCGACCGGAAGGAGGACTACCGGACCGAGGTCCTGGGGCTGATGAAGGCGCAGCGGGTCAAGAACGCGATCATCGTGCCGGACGGATCCAAGGGGGGCTTCATCCTGAAGCGCCGACCGGCGACGCCGGACGAGCTGAAGGAGGAGGTGCTCACACAGTACGTGACGTTCATGCACGGACTCTTGGACCTCACGGACAACTACGTCCAGGGCACGATCGTGCACCCCGAAGGCGTCCGCGTGCTGGACGGACCCGACACCTATCTCGTGGTGGCAGCGGACAAGGGGACGGCGACGTTCTCGGATACGGCGAACGCGGTGAGCGAGCGGTACGGGTTCTGGCTCGGGGATGCGTTCGCCAGCGGGGGCTCCGCGGGGTTCGATCACAAGGCGCTCGGCATCACCGCCCGCGGCGCGTGGGAATCGGTCAAACGGCACTTCCGGCAGCTGGGGGTCGACGTCCTCCGCGATCCGTTCAGCGCGGTCGGGATCGGCGACATGTCCGGCGACGTCTTCGGCAACGGCATGCTCTACACGGACACGATCAAGCTGGTCGCGGCGTTCGACCATCGGCACCTCTTCCTCGACCCGAACCCCGATCCCGCCACCTCGTTCGCGGAACGGAAACGGCTGTTCCAGCAGCCCGGCTCGTCGTGGAACGACTACGACCGATCGATGCTCTCGGCAGGTGGGGACGTGGTGGATCGAACGGCGAAGAGCGTGACGCCCTCACCCGAGGTCCGCACCGTGCTGGGCATCCCCACCGAAGCGCCCGCCGGCATGACCCCGGCGGAGCTGATCCGGTGGATCCTGAAGGCTCCTGTCGACCTGCTGTGGAACGGCGGGATCGGCACGTACGTGAAGTCGTCGGAGGAGACCCACGAGGATGCCGGTGATCGCACGAACGACGGCCTGCGGATCGACGGGCGGGATCTCCGGACGAAGGTCGTCGGCGAGGGAGGGAACCTCGGGTTCACGCAGCGCGGACGGATCGAGTACGCGCGGTCCGGGGGGCGGATCAACACGGATTTCATCGACAACTCCGCGGGTGTGGACACCTCCGACCATGAGGTCAACTGGAAGATCCTGTTGGGGCTCGCGATCGCGCGCGGCGAGCTCACCCTCGAGGGCAGGAACCGGATGCTCGAGGCGTGTGCCCCCGATGTCGTGGCGCACGTGCTTTACGACAACTACCTCCAAGCGCAGATCCTCTCGCAGGAGGAGGAGCAGTCCTCGCAGCGGATCGAGGCGTATGAGGACCTGATGCAACAGCTCGAGTCCGAGGGCGAGCTGGAACGCGACGTCGAGTTCCTGCCGACGACCGATGAGATGACGGAGCGCCGGGCGAACGGGGTCGGCATGACGCGCCCGGAGCTGTCCGTCCTGCTGGCGTACGCGAAACGTTCTGTGTTCCGGGCGCTCCTGGAGACCGACCTACCGAACGCCGAGTACCTCGTGGCAGATCTCGCCCGGTACTTCCCGCCGGCCATCGTCGACGGGTTCGGCCACCTCCTCGCCGAGCATCCGTTGAAGCGGGAGATCATCGCGACGATGGCTTCCAACGACGTCGTGAACTCGCAAGGCATCACGTTCGTGTCACGGATGGTCGCCGAGATCGGCGCTCACCCCGCAGATGTCGTCCGCGCGTTCCGGATCGCCCGCGACGTGACGGGAGCCGTCGCCCGCTGGGACGAGATCGAGAAGCTGGACGGCGTCATCGATCCCGTCGTGCAGAACGACCTCCTCTCCGGCGTGGACTGGCTCGTGGAGATGACCTCGCGTTGGTACCTCGTCCAGGCCGCGGGGCAGAGGCTGGCCGATGCGGTCGACGCGTCGCGCGATTCCTTCGCTGAGCTCGCGTCGCGGATCGATCAGATCGGTCCGGAGGCATGGCGCGAGGAGCACGAGCAGATCGCCGAGCGTCTGATCTCGCAAGGCGTTCCCGCGTCGCTCGCTCGGCGCACCGCGTTCCAGGGCGAGTTGGTCCACGCGCCGGACATCATCGCGGTGTCCCACGCCACCGGTCGGGGTCCGCTCGAGGTCGCGCGCGGGTTCTTCCTGTTGGGAGAGCGGCTCCAACTCGATTGGCTCGAGAACCAGCTGGAGGCGCTGCCCGCCGGGACCCGCTGGCAACGATGGGCGCGCCAGTCGATGGAGGACGACCTCTTCTCGTTGCGACGCTCGCTCTGCGAACGGGCGCTCGAGCTGGCGGGCGGCGCGCCCATCGACGAGGCGATCGACGGCTTCCTCGCGTCCCGCGGGGAAGCCGTCGCCCGCCTCCAACGGTTCCTTCGATCCCTCGGGATCGAAGGAGTCACCGACCTCTCACAACTCACGGTCGCGCTTCGGCAGATCCGGGCCCTCGTCGGCTGAGCCGATCCGTCCTGCGTCAGACGGCGGGGTGCCATGCGGGCAACCCGTCTGGGTCCGGGGAGACGTGGCCGAAGGCTTCGCCGAGATGCGTGGGCGCGACGATCGTCTCGGGTTCGGTCAGGAGCTCTGCGAGCAGCGCCCGCCGCGTGGCGGTCGAGCGCTCATGGTCGTCGTCCGACCCCGCCCACCAGTCCGGGTGCGCGAGCTGCATCGGGTGGTTCCACGTGTCGGCCGACAACAAGGCTCGTCGGCCGCGGCTCTCGACCGCGAGCACTTGATGCCCGGGAGTATGTCCGGGCGCATGACGGAGCGTGAGGCGATCGGTGAGGCGTCGGTCGCCATCGATGACATCGAGGACGCCGGCATCCTCCAGTGGTGCGAGGAGCATCTTCCACACCGCGCCCTCCTCGTCGGAGCGATCCGCTGCGTCCCGCTCCCAGTCTCGGTCGGCCCGCTGGAGGATGTAGCGCGCACGAGGGAGGGCAGGGGTCCCGTCCCTCGACAGCGCACCACCGATGTGATCGTCGTGCGTGTGACTGATGACGACGACCTCGACGTCGTCGGGCGTCGCTCCGACCTCGGCGAGTGCCTCCGGCAGCACGCCGGGCTTCGGGCACCACGCCATGGCCGGCGACGTCTCTGGGCCCACCCCCGTGTCGAGCAGCAGGAGCCCGCCCGGATGACGGATGAGCCAGACGCGCACGCGGAGCCGCCACGTGTCGTCATCTCCGTAGACGTTCGGGTATCGAGCCTTCCCCGCGAGGATCGCGTCGGCGGGAGCCCCCGGGAACGCGTCCGCGATCGGCTCGTCGTTCACGTCGACGTCGAGCAGAGCGGAGATCTCGATGTCGCCGACGGCGACGGTCTCGTGTGGCACGCGGGGGAACCTACCACCCGTGTACCCTCGAGGCGGCTCGGCGTCGAACGGACGCTCCTGGGAGGAACGATGACATCCACGCTCCGTGTCACCGTGCGGGTGATCGCGACCTGCGTGCTCGCGGTGCTGATGACGGGGTGCATCAAGGTCGACCTGAACATGCAGCTGCGCGGCGATAACACCGTCGACGGGACGATGGTCTTCGCGGTCAGCCGAGACCTCCTGGCCCTCACGGGCTCGTCCGCCGACGACCTGCTGGGTCAGATCACGGCGCGCGCCGGCCCGCTCCCCGCCGGCGTGCACTTCCAGGCGTCCGGCTACACGGACGACCGCTTCGAGGGGAAGACGTACACGTTCCGGGACGTCCCGATCGATGTGTTCAGCCAAGGCACCACCGCCGGAGAGACGATCGCGATCCAGCGGGTCGGCGACACGTTCCAGGTCAAGGGGGAGATCGATCTGACGCCCGCCGCGACGGGCCCGCTCCAACCCGGCTCGGCGCAGCTCGCCAAGGACATGGAGCTCCGGATCGCGATCGCGTTCCCGGGTCCGGTGTCGCAGCAGTCCGGCGGCACGATCAACGGCACCACCGTCACGTGGACGCCGGCGTTCGGTCGGAAGACCGAGATCCGGGCGACCGGGAGCGCGATCGGGAGCGGTGGCCCCGGGGTCTTGCTGTGGATCCTGATCGGGCTCGCGATCCTGCTGCTGGTCGTGGTGGCCCTGGTCGTGCTGCGGAGCCGGCGCAACCGGGTCGCCGAACCGGACGCGGGGATCGCCGGCCCCTCCGAGGTGCCGGCACCTTCCGTCCCGACGGACCCGTTCGCCGAACCACCGTCAGGCTCGGGGTGACCGGTCGCCGTCACAGGACGGCGGACTCGACCACCAGGTCGCCCTCGACGAACCGCGACGGCCGGAGCGGCCGCAGATCGAACGTCTCGCTTCGCCCGAGCGCGACGAGCTCCGCGATCGCGCGGCCCGCTGCCGGCGCGTGCATCAGCCCGTGCCCGCCGAACCCGACGCAGTGGAAGAGGCCCGGCACGGCGGGATCCTCACCGACGATCGCGTGGTGGTCCGGCGTCTCCGGATAGAGGCCCGCCCAACAGTGCGACGGGTCGATCGGCAGCTCGAGGATCGACGGGAACCGGTTCGGGAGCCTGGCGGCCAGCGCCGGAAGGAAAGCGGGGTCGACCGCCGTGTCCCATCCGGGTGGATCGTCGGGGTCGGCGTACGCGACGACCCATCCGCCGGCGGGCTCACGCCGCACGAGGACGCCGGTGTCGACGTCAACCGTCATCGGCGTGAGCCCGCCGGCGCTCGAGGGGTCCATCACGTGCGCGAGGTTGCGGCGGACGGGCTCGACCGGCACGTCGCTTCCCAGCAGCCGCGCCACCGCGCGCGCCCCCGTCCCGGCCGCGTTCACGACGGCGTCCGCGCGCAGATCGCCGTCCGGGTGCCGGACCACGAAGCCGGGTTCGATCGCGCTGACGGCGACGCTGGTGACGATCGTCGCTCCCTTCGCTCGCGCATCGGCGAGGAGCGCCGCGACCAGACCCGCCGGATCGAGGAAGCCGTCGCGAGCGTGGAACGTTCCTCCGCGGAGCCCGTCGGTCCTGACGAACGGAACCATCGAGGCGATCTCCGCCGGATCGAGCCACCGGGTTCGGACGCCGAGGCCCCGTTGGAGCTCGGCGGCTTCGCGCAGCATGCGTTCGCTCGCTTCCGCCCCCGCCAGGAGGAGGTAGCCCGTCTGATGCAGGCCCAGGTCTCCGACGGTTCGTTCGAGCGTCTCCAGCTGGAGGATCGAGAACCGGGAGAAGGCGATGTTGACCTCGGTCGTGAACTGCGCACGGATGCCGCCGTTGGCGAGGGCGGAGGAACCGCGACCGACGGCGGGCGCCGCGTCGAGCACGGTCACGGCCACCCCCGCGCCTGCCAGCTCGCGCGCGCACGAAAGACCGATCACGCCTGCGCCGATCACGACGACATCGGTTCGGTCGGGCATCCGCCCACGCTACCCGAGCGGCCCCGGCGTCAACGGCGGAAGCGGCCCCGCCTCTTCTTCTCGGCCTCGGAGCTTGCCGCGAACGCCTCGGCGATCGGCTGCGGGAGCGGCCGATCCTCCTCGACGCCCTTCCCATCGTTCCCATCGTCCCCATCGTCCCCGGCGGGACCCGGCTCGGGCCCCGGGACCGACGGGGCGGCGGCATCCGGTTCGCTCGCGGATGCCGGTGCCGGCTCGGGCTCGTCCGCACGCACGTCGTGCTCGCTGTCGACGGTCACGGTCGCCGGCTCCTCTCCGGGCACGACATCCGCACCGTCATCCTCATCGGAGGCGGGGGTGCCGCTCTCCGACGGGAGGTTCCGGAAGACGGCCGCCGCCTGCGCCGACGCACCCGTGCGGTCGAGCAGCCGGAACGCGCGCCGTTCGAAGGGCCGGGCTTCGTCAGGGCGGCCGGAAAGGCGCACGACCTCGGCGAGGTGCAACAAGGCGTTTGCGCGGAGATCCGTCGAGTCGGTCTGCTCCGCCAGTGAGACCGCTTGGCGACCGAGCGTGTCCGCGCGCTCCAACTCGCCCAGTCGCACGAGTGCCCGAGCACGTGCCGTCCGCCACCCGACGAGCGCCGTCGGATCGGTCGCCCACGTCTCGGCGACGTCCGCCAGGGCCATCGCTTCGTCGATCCGATCCTCGGTCGCGAGGACGAGGTTCGCCCACGACGCGGCGATGCTCGCTCGAAGCCGGTCGTCCCGCGCATGCGATGCGGCGGCGAGGGCGCGCTGGATCGGCGGCTCGGCGGCGTGGAACTCGCCGGCGAGCCAGCCGATCACACCGGCGCGGTGCAGGGCGACGGCCAGGTCCGCGTCGGCGACGAGTCCCTCGATCGTGGCGATCGCGTTCCCGATGAGTGCGCGCGCCTCGTCGAAGCGCCCTCGCCGTGCGAGGAGCACGGCGAGGACGCCCGCGAGATCCTGCTCGGCGAGGGGATGTCCGGAAGCGTCCGCTCGCAACCGCTCGCAGCGGACGATCGCGCGTTCGACCGGCGTCGGGCCGTCGAGGAGCGCTCGTCCGACCCCTCGGAGGGCCTGGGCTGCCTCGATCGGGTGGTGCGCGGCGCGTGCGCGTTCGGCAGCTTCGGTCAGATCCTCGACGACCGCGGCGGCATGGCCGCGGGCGGCGTGCACCTGCCCGCGGAGCGCGGCGGCGCAGGCGAGACCCCATCCGTCCTCGAGCTCGGCGAACCGCTGGTACGCCTCATCGGCGATCGCTCGCGCGGCGTCCAACGTGCCTCGGTCGGTCGACGCGCGGAGCGCCGCCCGGAGGATCCGCACGTGGTGGTCGATCGCGTCGCCCGGAACGCTCGCGGTCGCCGCCATCGCGACGTTGATCGCGGCCTCGGCCTCCCGCAGGCGGCCGGTCTCGACCTCGTGGACGGCCGCGCCGAACAGCAGTTCCGCGCGGCGCGGGTCGTCCTTCTCCAGGAGCGAGGCCACCCGTCGTTCCAGGATCGCCGCGCCCGCCGCGTCGGCGGCCTCCTGGGCATGCTCGGCCGCATCGGTCAACAGGTCGATCGCGTCGAGTCGTTCGGGGTCATCCGGCGCGGGGTCCGCGCGGAGCAGCACGGCCGCGGCCAGGTGCGTCCCGGCCGAGCCGGCGCGGCGCCCCCGGCGGGGACCCGATGCGTGCAGCTCGGCCCGGGCGAAGCGGACGTGGGCCTCGGTGGCCGCGGCCGGCGGGACGCCGGCCGCGGCCACCTCACGGACCAGCGGGTGGACGAACCGGAGGGTGCCGGCGTCGGCGACCAGGATGCCCTGGTCGACGAGCTCGGCGAGCTGCCGTTCGACGTCCGCCGGTGAGCCCCCGTCGTCGGGAACGAGGAGCGTCGGCGTCGGGACGGTCATGCCTGCGAGTGCCGCGAGTGCCGCGGTCGCCCTGAGGTCGGCGGGCAGCGCGCGCACGCGGGCGTCGAGGACCTCGCGCGTGGAGTCGGACGCGGGCACCGGGAGCTGGTTCGCCACGAGGCTCCATGCTCCGGAGTCCTCGGAGAGCGCCGACGTTTCGACCAGCAGCGCGAGACCATGCTCGAGCGCGAGCGGGTTGGTTCCGAGGGCTCCGACGATCGCGCCGGCAACGCCCGAGCCGACGGCGCCGATCCGAGCGAGGACCAACCGCTCGGCCGTCGCCGCGTCGGGAGGCACGATCGGGATCGTGTCCGTGATGCCGGGGGGCTCGCCGCCGGCCGTGCAGACGATGAGCAGAGGCGTGCGATCGAGCGCTCGCGCGAGGTCGGCGAGGAAGGATGAGAACCCGAAGGAGACCCGGTCGACGTCGTCGACCAACAGGATCGCCGGTCCGTCGAAGACCACTTCGAAGAGCCTGCGCACCGCCCACCTGGTCTCGTCGACGGCGCCGACGGCGCCGTCGATCGAGACCAGGTGGGCGAGTCGTTCGAGGATGCGGTTGCCCTCGGGAAGGTGTCCGACCAAGCGCTCGAGGACCGCACGAGCGTCGACGGACGTCTCGTCGCCCGTGAGGCCGGCGACGCACTCGATCAGCTCCTCGATCGGCCACCCGCCGACCGTGGCGGGTTCGCACGCGAGCCTCGCGATCCTGACGTCCGGGGGCGAAGCCGCCGCGAGCTCGCTCAGCAGCCTCGTCTTGCCGATCCCGGTCTCGCCGACCAGCGCCACGCATGCCGCGCGACCTTCGTCGCTGACCGTGGCGAACCTCGCCGTCAGGTCGGCGAGCTCACGCTCGCGACCGATGAGGGGCGTCTCGCGCGCGTGGGCGGGATCGACCGGGGGGACGTCCCCGGCCCCTGCGGACGCCCTTCCGAGGTCGCGGAGCGAGCGGAGCGACGGCGTGCCGCTCCCCTGGAGCGGCTCGATCACCGCCGCGCCTTCGGTGAGCGGCAGGATCTCCTCACCAGGGACGATCGTCCCCGGCTCCGCCAGCGCCTGAAGCTCGACGGAGCGGTCGATCAGGTACTGCCAGATCGCATCCTGGTCGGATCGCTCGGTGACCTCGGATGCATCGAGCCCGAGACGGACGTCAGGGCATGCCGACGCGGCGTCGAGGGCGGCGCGCGCGGCGACGACCGCGGCGTCCTCCTTCGGGGGGAACAGCGCCACGAGCGTCGCCGGCGCTTGCGAGACCCCCTCGAAGACGGCACCCAGCGACTCGAAGAGCCCACCGACCTCGTGCAGCACGTCGTACGCGCTCCGGCCGGTGATCGCGGCGGCGACCGCGGCGAAGACGGGCGGCCCGGCGATCCGCTGATGGACGAGCGCCGTGCCGCAGAAGGCGCAGAACGCCGCCTCCGGTTGGGAATGCCGCCCGCACGCCGGGCACGCCGGGGACGTCGTCGCGGGCTCGTCGATCCGGTCGCCGGCGTACGGGGTCCCGAGGTCGCTACTCATCCCCGACCGCTCCCTGGACCACCAGCCCGTCGGGCGCGGGCCCGGGTTCGGTCCCGGCGGCGCCGAGCGCCAGAGCGAAGTCGTGGGGGTTCGTCGCGACGGCGCGCGCATCCTGCTCGGAGACGATGCCGTTCCGCACGAGCTCCAGCAACGACTGGTCGAACGTCTGCATGCCGTCGTAGCCGCTCTCCGCGATCACCTCGGGCAACCCGGCCGTCTGTTCGGCGTCGAGGATCCGCTCGTAGACGCGCCCGGTGTTGAGGAGCACCTCGACCGCGGGCACCCGCCCGAGGCCGTCCGCGCGCTCGAGCAGCCGCTGCGATACGACGCCACGCAAGGCGCCGGCGACGGACACCCGCGCCTGGGGTTGCTGCTGAGGAGGGAACAGCTCGACGACGCGCGAGATCGTCTCGGTCGCGTCGATCGTATGGAGCGTCGACAAGACGAGGTGTCCGGTCTGCGCGGCTTGGATCGCGGCGAGCGCGGTCTCGTGGTCGCGGATCTCGCCCAGGAAGACCACATCCGGATCCTGCCGGAGCGCTTGCCGCAGCGCCGTTCCGTACGAGCCGGTGTCCCGCCCGATCTCCCGCTGGCGGATCACGGACATGTTGTCGGTGTGCACCACCTCGATGGGATCTTCGATCGTCACGATGTGCGCACGGCGTGTCCGGTTGATGAACCCGATCAGGGCGGCGATCGTGGTGGTCTTGCCCGCCCCCGTCGGGCCGGTGACCAGCACCAGCCCGCGCTTCGTCTCGGCGAGCGATCGGATCGTCTCCGGGAGGTGGAGCTCCTCGAACGTTAGGTCCTCGGGACTCACCCACCTGATCGCGAGCCCGACGGTGTCGGACTCGCGGAGCACGTTGACGCGGAACCGCCCGACCCCTTCGAGCGTGTACGCGAAGTCCGCTTCCTTCGTGCGCGCGAACTCATCCGCCTTGTGCGACGGCATCAGGGTGTCGGCCGCCGCTCGTGTCTCGGCGGCAGTCAACGAGGGGAACGGGGCCGGCAGCAATTCGCCGTCTACCCTGATGAACGGGACGTTCCCCGCCTTCAGGTGGACGTCGCTCGCTCGCCGCTCCACCGCGTAGCGAAGCAGTTCTGCTGGGTCCATGGACCAGGCCTTCCCGGGAGATCCTTCCCGAAAGGCTTCGGCCGCCCGGGGAAGCGCTTGAGCCGGGAGACCGGCTGGGCCCGGAGCCGTGCAGGGAGGCCTTGCGCGGCAAGCGGAACGCTCTCACTGCGGCGGCCGCGAACGGTCCTCGATCTCCCACGCGTGATCGAGCACGTGCCAGGCGGCTCGCCGGAGGAAGTAGCGCGGCGTCCACAGCACGCCCGATCGCGGGGTGCGTTCGGGAGGTTCCCCCCGTGCCCGTGATGCGAACGCCGCCAGCGCCGCCCTCCTGGCATCCGCCCGGCCAGGTCGTCCTCCTAGCCTCGACAGGTAGGCGACCTCCGCGTCGGCGACGTGTGCCACGATCTTCGCGAGCGGGCGGCCGCCACCGCGCGGCCCCGTGCGGAGCACGAGGCCATCCGCGGCGGCGGCCGCCCGGTCGAGCGCCGCCCAGCACGCCTTCATGATCGTGGCGAGCCGCGCCGCCTCGCTCGGATCGATCGGTCGGTCGTCCGCGTCCGGCGCGATCGCCGGCGCGCCGAAATCGGTCGTCGCGTTGCCCTTGAGTCGCTCGACCACGCGGAGGCCGCCCACGTCGGTGGGCGCGACGAACCCCGATGTGCGCCGTCCGAGGGCCTTCGCGTACCTCGGGCCGTACGCGAGGAGCGCCTCGAGCGCTGCTTCCTCCGTGCGACCGCTCCGGCACCAGCCCGGCCACTCGTTCGCGCCCGCGAAGACGCGCTTCACTCCTCGCTCGATGGAGACGTCGTGCGGAGCCCGCATCCTTCCGTTCTACCGCAAGACCCGCGCCCGCGCGTCACCGTGGCGATGACCGGTGCGACCGGTCGCGGCCGAAGACCGAGCTCTCGATCACCCAGAACAACGCGAACAGGCCGAATCCGATCGCCCCCAGCACCGGTTCGACCGCGGCGATCAGGGTGAGGGCGACGTAGATCCACGGGCCGAACACGAAGGTCTTCGAGATCCCGCGGACGATCTTCGGATCCGCGTCCGGGCGCAGCAGCCGACCGCCCCGTGCCGCGTAGAACCAGACCGCGTTGAACAGCGCCGCGGTGAGCGTGAGCGTGACGCCGTATGCGACGGTCGCCGCCCTCGCGCCGTCGCCCTTGATGTTCTCGGCGACGAGTCGCGTCGGGAACGGGATGAACGCGACGATCATCAAGAAGCCGACCGTGATCATCAGGAACGTACGGTCCGCGTGATCGATCTGGTTCATCACGGTGTGGTGGTTGACCCAGATGATCCCGATCGTCAGGAAGCTCACGACGTAGGCCACGTACGACGGCCAGGAACACACGAGCTGGTGCGCGAGCGTCGCGCCCGCAGGCGCGCAGGATCCGAAGTGGCCATCGACGGTGAGGATCAGGAGGGTCGCCGCGATGGCGAAGACGCCGTCCGCGAAGGTCTCGAGCCGTCCCGTGTTCATCCAGGCTCCGGCTGCTCGACCGGCTCCAGCACGATCACGGGGATCGTCCGCGACGTCTTCTTCGGGTACTCCCCGAACGCCGGCCACCGCTCCGCCTGCCGTCGGTAGAGCTCGGTCCGTTCGGGCTCCGCGGTCACGCGTGCCTTCGCCTGCAGGCGCCGGTCGCCGACCTCGATCGTGACGTCCGGGTTGGCCGCGACGTTGTAGTACCACGCGGGGTTGGTAGGAGCCCCACCCTTGGTCGCGAAGATGACGAACCGCTCGCCGTCGGCGAGGTAGGCGAGTGGTGTCGTCCGCTCCCGCCCGGTCTTGGCTCCTCGCATCGTGAGGAGCAGGAGAGGACGCCCCTCGAAGTACCCGCCGACCTTCCCGTGGTTGGTCCGGAACTCCTGGATGATGCCAGTGTTCCGATCTTCTCGCTCGGTCATGCTCCCTCCCCGAAGATCGGTCGCGACAGCGAGCTGAACTCCCTGAACGTAGCCCGTGTTCCCGCGGCCCGCAGGACCGTACGAGCCTGACATGACAGAACCGTCACTCCGACGTTCCCTCGAGGGACCTACCCAAGGACGGCGCGACCTGGCTACTGTGGGGCTTGAGGAACGGTCGTGGACTACCCAACTGCTCGAGTTCCCGGTGTCGAGCCGGCCTTGGCCGGCAGGGTGCTGCTCGTCGACGACGAGCAGCGCATCGTGAACTTCGTCCGCCGAGGACTGGAGGCGGAGGGGCTCGAGGTCGATCCCGCGGGAGGCGGGGAAGAGGGTCTGCGGCTCGCGCTGTCGCGGAGTTACGACCTCGTCATCCTCGATCTGGTGATGCCGGACATCGACGGCCTCTCCGTGTTGCAGCAGATCTTGGAGCGCAAACCCTCGCAGGCCGTCCTCGTCCTGTCCGCCCTGAGCGACACGGCATCGAAGGTGCGGTCGCTCGAGCTCGGCGCCGAGGACTACCTCTCGAAGCCGTTCTCGCTCGAAGAGCTGCTCGCGCGGGTGAGGGCCCGGCTGCGGACCGCGGCTCGGGCCGATCAGACGAAGCTGGCGGTGGGTGCGACCACCCTGGACTTGATCCGGCATCAGGTCGATGACGGTCGCGGGCCGGTCCCGCTCGCCGACCGAGAGTTCCTCTTGCTGCAGGAGCTCATGCGACACGCGGGACGCTCCGTGTCCAAGGAGCGACTGCTGTCGTCGGTCTGGGGTTACCACTTCGACCCGGGGTCGAACGTGGTCGATGTATACGTCCGCCGCCTCCGGGCCAAGCTCGGTCCGGAGGCGATCACCACGATCCGTGGGGTTGGATACCGGTTCGATGCGTCCTGACGCACTCGGATGGCCGCATCATGAGCAGTGGCTCGACGTCGCGTGGGTGGTGTTCTCGTTGGCCAACCTCGCCGCGATGCTGCTCATCCCGACCTGGGAGACCGTGCCGTTCCATTTCATCTGGGTGAGCCTGACGCTCCTTTACGGGTTCCGCGTGTGGCGGACCCGCCCCACGCTCACGGTGCTGGCCGCCGTCATGGGGATGACCGGTCTGTTCATCGCGATCGACTACGCCCGAGGAGCGCAGCCCCTCGATGAGATCACCGAGGTCCCGCTGATGGCGGCGATGTTCGTGGCGATGGTGTGGCACGCCCGACGCCGGCTCGCAGCCATGGAGGAGACGGAGCGTGTCTCCATGGAGAACCTCCGGCTCCTCGAGCGTGAGCGGCGGTTCGTTCAAGATGCGTCCCACGAGCTCCGGACGCCGATCACGGTCGCCCTCGGAAATGCCGAGCTGATCCAGCGTCGTGCCACGGACCCGACGATCATCGAGGACGTGGACGTGATCGCGGACGAGCTGGCGCGGCTGCGGCGCCTGGTCGACGGCCTCCTGCTGCTGGTGACGACCGAGGATCCGCAGCAGCTGCACCTCGTACCGGTGGACGTTGGGGAGATCGTCGCCGACGCGTTGCGCCGGTGGGCGGCCACGCCCCGCCGGTGGGTGCTGGGGGCAGCCCAGGAGACGATCGTCCTGGCTGACCGCGACCGCCTCGCCGTGGCGTTCGACGCGTTGATCGAGAACGCGGTGCAGCATACCCAGGAGCAGGACACGATCGAGGTCGGCGTCCGGCGCCGCGATGGCACGGCGGTCGTGTCGTTCCGCGACACGGGGACGGGGATCCCCCCGGAAGACCTCGATCGCATATTCGACCGCTTCGCTCGTGCGGATCCCGGCCGCAGCCGCGACACGGGCGGCTTCGGATTGGGGTTGTCGATCGTGCGAGCGATCGTCGAGGCACATCTCGGCAGGGTCCACGTTACGAGCCGGGTCGACGTCGGGACGACCTTCGAGATCGAGCTGCCGCTCGACGCGCACGCGGGTCCGACCGATGTCTCGGATCAGGGGTTCGCCGGGACCTCCGGGCGCGTGACCGTGGAAGGCGCTGTTCATGGTCCCGTTGGCTGATCCGGTCGCGCTCGGCGTGGGAACCGCCGCGCTCGTGTACCTGGTCGCGGACGGGCGGGTGCGGCGCGCGCGCGGACGCGTGCCGCGGCCGCGCGCGCGCCTCGCCTTCTTCGCCGGCCTCGGCGTCGTGGTCATCGCTCTGACGGGTCCGATCGACGCCGCCGTCACCACCTCGTTCTCGATCCATATGGTCCAGCACCTGCTGCTCACGATGATCGCCGCTCCGCTCCTGTTGCTCGGCGCGCCGATCACGCTCGCGTTGCAGGCGTGGCCGGGCACGCCGCGCCGGTGGCTCCTCGCGACGCTTCGGAGCGCACCGGCGCGCCTGCTCGGCAACCCCCTCGTCGCGTGGGCGCTCTTCTTCGTGGTGCTCTGGGGCATCCATTTCACGGGGATCTATGAGGGGGCGCTGCACAACAACGGTCTGCACGCGCTCGAGCACATCGCGTTGCTATCGACCGCGCTGCTGTTCTGGATGCCGATCGTCCGGGCCGATCCGGCGCCGTCCGGGTTGTCCTATCCGGCACGGATCCTCTACCTGTTCGTGGCCATGCCCGCCATGGCGTTCCTTGGCCTCACGATCGTGACCTCCCGCCACGTGCTCTACCCGACGTACGCCCACGCCGATGGCGTCGCCCGCGCCCTGGCCGATCAGCGGGCGGCCGGAGCCATCATGTGGGCGGGCACCATGGTCCTGATCGTGCCGGCGCTCGGCTTCGTCCTGCTCGACTGGATGCGCGCGGACGAGCGCGAGGCGGCGAGGGTCGACGCGCGGCTCGAGCGTGCGACGATGAGAGGAGCCTGATGCGTTCTCGTGAACGATGCCTCCGATGCGGTGGCCCGGTGGCCGACGGCGTCGCGATCTGTCACCGCTGTAACCCGGCGAGCCTACCGAGCCCGAGCCGCACGCAGTACCACGCCACGGTCTTCATCGTGGTGCTCGTGACGTTGGTGCTCGCGGCGGGCGTGCTGATCGCCCGGGGCTGATCCGTTACGGGACCTCGCCCGCGTGCGAGCGAGCGACGTCGCGGAGCCACCCCGCGGCCGAGATCGCCGCGGCGACCCCGCCCGCGATCACGATCCACTGGCTGACGATCAGTCCCACCACCAGGATCACCCCCGCGATCGCGAACCCGAACGGCCAGATCGTGGGGGCCACATGGATCTCGGCCTCCTCTTCCGGTTGTCCCTCGGTCTCGTGCGCGCCGACGAGCCGCAGGATGATCCCGAGGAAGCAGAACGTCACGGCCCCCACCAGGAACTCGGTCGTCCCGGCAGGCTCGTGCGCCGTGACCCCGTAGACACCACCGGCGATCGCTAGGAAGGCCGCCAGGCCCAGGCAGATCCGCGACAGCGTGGGCATCAGGTCACCTCGGCGTCAGCAGGTAGAAGGTCGTGAACAGGCAGAGCCAGACGACGTCGACGAAGTCCCAGTAGATCGCCCCCGCCGCCAGCGGATCGTGGTGGGTCGGCGAGAGACGACCCCGCACCCCCTGGCTGAAGACCAGGGCAAGGAAGGCGACGCCCCCGACCACGTGGGCCATGTGGATGCCGGTCATCACGTAGAACAACGTGCCGAAGACGCCATCCTTCAACCCGAAGCCCAGCTGCGAATAGTCGTACAGCTGCAGGCCGAGGAAGACCACGCCGAGCGCGATCGTGGCCCCGAGCCACCACAGGGCCGGCCGCCGTCTCCCGGCGCGAGTGGCCCGCAGCGAGAGCTGAACGGCGACGCTGCTCGCCACCAGGACCACGGTAAGGACCGATGCGATGTCGATCTTGAGGTGGGGAACATCCGGAGGCGGCCATGCCGGCGCGTTCGCCCGGATCGTGAAGTACCCGGCGAAGAACGCAGCGAAGAACATCGCCTCCGACGCGACGAACAGGACCATCCCGAGCACGGGCCCGCTCATCTCCGGACGCGCGCGCTCCCTCGGTGTCGTGACGTCGCTCATGTCGTCGACTCCTGCTCGGCCATCCGCCGGTCGTACGCCGGGCGATCCGAACGGATCGTCGGGAGCACGTCGAAGTTGTGGGCCGGCGGCGGCGACGACGTCATCCATTCGAGCGTGTTGGCGCCCCACGGGTCATCGGCCGCCGTTCGCGGCTTCCGCAGGGTGAGGAAGATGTTGAGGAAGAACAGGATCATCGCCGTCGCGATCACGAAGGCGCCGATCGATGCCAGGAGGTTCAGGAAGCTCCACCCAAGATCGGGCGGGTAGTCGGCGATCCTTCGAGGCATCCCGCGCAAGCCCAGGATGTGCATGGGGAAGAACGTCAGGTTGAACCCGATCAGCTGGAGCCAGAACTGCCAGATCCCCAGACGCCGGGAGAGCATCCGTCCCGTCATCTTCGGGAACCAGTAGAACATCGCCGCCATCACGCCGAAGAGCGTGCCGCCGAACAGCACGTAGTGCAGATGCGCGACGACCCAATAGGTGTCATGGATCGCGAAGTCCATCGCGGGGGACGCCGCCCATACGCCGTCGATGCCTCCGATCAGGAACATCGCGATGAAGCCGAGCGCGAACAACATGGGTGGCTCGAAGCGCAGCTTCCCTCGCCAGAGCGTCGCCAACCAGATGAAGAACAGCACGCCGGTCGGGATCGAGATCAGCTCGGTGGTCACGCTGAAGAACGGCAGCTCGACGGCTCCGGTCGCGAACATGTGATGCGCCCACACGCTGAACGACAACGCCGTGATCAGCAGGAAGGCAAGGATCACGCCCCGATAGCTGAAGATCGGCTTCCCCGAGAACACCGCGATGATCTCGGTGACCACGCCCCACGCTCCGAGGATCAGCATGTACACCTCGGGGTGGCCGAAGAACCAGAAGACGTGCTGCCACAGGATCACGACGCCTCCGCGGTTCGGGTCGAAGAAGGTCGTACCGAGCTGTC
>VAYU01000066.1:0-32828 GCA_005884925.1 Actinomycetota bacterium
GCTCGCGCTGGCCGATCGAGCCTCCGGGAGGATGGTAGGGATCAGTCTCTGGGAGAGCGAGGATGCCCTGATGAAGAGCGAGGATGCGGCGAACCAGCTCAGGAGCGATACCTCGAACGCGGGCGGCGCGGAGATCGTGAGCGTCGAGCGCTTCGAGGTCGTGGCTGACGTGCCAGTCTGATCCACGTAGCGGGACGACGGATGATGCGACGCGGCGAGGAGCCGTGTTCTGTGAGCAAGTGTGAGCAATAGAGCCATCTGCGCCGGTTCACGTGATGGGCCTCGGGACGAAGATCCGCTGGTCACACAGGTGCGAGAGGGGAGACTCGAACTTCCACGGCCTCTCGGCCACCGGATCCTAAGGTTGCTCGGGCCACACACGAGATCGCCGTCTGCGTGTCGTCCCATATCGTCTTGCGTTGTTCCGTGCCCCTCCGTTGTCGTCCTGTCGTAAGCAGGAAGTGAGTGAGCGTCCCGGCCTATCCGACACCCTGAAGGAACACCTCGATCTGGGACCCCACGAGGAGCTGTGTTGCTTGGTCCGTCTCCGCGGAGCCGTCGCTTCCCGTTGCTCGCAACAGCCTAGAAACATCCAGCAGGCAACGCGCCTCGTCCACCGGGCGGCCTAACGACCGGAACGTTTCGATCGCCGCTCGCATACGCTTCTCACCTGACTCGGGCCGAGCCTCCAAGAGGCCCTCAGCCCAGGCGAGGAACGCCTCCGAGTTCGGTCGACCTTCCGCGACGTGTCGGAGCGAAGCGAGCGGTTCGCTTGCCTCGGCGGCCCGGTCGGCCAGCACCAGCGATCGGATCAGGTGGAACAGGAGCTCATCAGCCATCCCAAGCATGAGGTCACCCGGGATCCGGTCGAGCCCTTCTCGGTCGATACGGATCGCCTCCTCAACCCGGCCCCGCGCGAGCGCTATCTCCGCCTTGAGGAGGTGCCGGAATGGGATCGCTTGCACCTCGTGCGTCGCGAAGAGCGACTCTTCCTGGGCGCCGATGATCGTCTCGGCATCATCGAGATCGCCGCGCAGGAACGCCAAGAGCGCGTCGTAATACAAGGCGCCTATGACGACATGCGCGTACGAGAGCGACGTTCCGATCTCATGACCCATCCGCGCCGCCAGTTCGATCTCGGCAAGCTTGCCTTGGTCGTACCCGTAGTTGCCGACGTTCTGCCAGAGCCATCCCTCGTAATCGCGCCGGCCGGATCGCTTCGACAGCTCGATCCCTTCCCATAGGACGGACCACCCGCGCTCGTAGTCGGGTGCATAGTCCATCAGGATCGAGGCGAGCGCGTTGTGCGCGCGAAGCGAAAGATCGAGGTCGTCCGCATCCTTCGCGATCGCGAACGCCTCTTCGATCAGGCCGACCCCCTCTTGTACCGATCCGCGGTGCAGGACGGCGACCGCGAGCGACACTCGGGCTTGCCCTTCCGTGACCGTCGCCCCAAGCCTCGAGGCCATCCCGACGGCGCGGCGGAGCGTCGGTTCAGCTTCGGTGAGTCGTCCGCGCCGCCGGTAGTAGTTACCGAGGAAGTCGAGCGTGCTCGCAAGGTCCCGGCCATCGCCCAGCGGTTCCAGTCGCGCGATCGCTTCCTCGGCCCAGGGCTCGACGGCATCTTCATCTCCGAGCTCGAACGCAGCCCACGCGAGCCTCCCTTCGATGCGTCCCAGCGATGCTTGGTCCCCGATCGCCTCGTAATGCTCGCGGGCGCGGCGCAAGAGAGCGCCCACCTCAGCGAAGTCCGCAAACCCCCCCGCGGCCGTTGCCGTGACCTCTGAAAGACGGGCCAACTCCTCGATGGGCAACTCCAAGCGCTGGGCGAGTTCGAGCGCGGCCGAGTACCACCGAAATGCTTCGGCCTGCTGCCACAAGCGCCATGCGCGGTCCCCGGCGAGCGATGCCCATCGGCACGCAGCGGCTTCGATCCCGGGGTCAGCGGTTCCCCCGAGTTCTCGGCGATACTCGAGCGCTCTCAGGTAATGCGCGGCCGTCACCTCGGCCAGCTCGTCTCCACGGTCGCCGGCTCGCTCCTCAGCCCATCGCGCGACCTCGATGTGTTTCGTGGCCCGGAGTGCTTTCGGCAGGGACTCGTAGGCCACATCGCGGATCAAGACGTGTCGGAACGCGAACTCTAGCTCGCCGGAGAAGATCGGCGGTTCACGAGGGACGATGAGCTCCTTCACTCGGAGACGTCCGAGCGCTTGACGGATGTCGTCCGCTCCACGCGCCGTGAGCTTCGTGAGCGCGCCGGCCCAGAAGGCGCGACCCACGACCGACGCATCCTGGAGCAGGGCTTTCTCCTCAGACGGAAGTCCGTCGAGCCGGGTGGCGATGAGCGCATGGATCGAATGCGGCACTTCGACCTGATCGACCGGTCGCGCTAGTTCCAGCCGCGATGCTTCTGTGGCTCGCAGTACACCCTGGTCGATGAACATCCGGACGATCTCTTCAGTGAACAGGGGGTTGCCCTCGGTACGCTCGGTGACAAGTGTTCGGAGTTCTTCCGGCAGCGGCCCTCCGAGGAGGTCTTCGAGCATGGCGTCGCTCTGTTCTGGCGTCAGCGGATCGAGGTAGATCGCTGAGTAGTTCCGTTTGCCTCCACCCCATCCCGGGCGGAGATCGAGCAGGTCGGGCCGTGCCAAGGTGAGGACCAGGATCGGCCCTCGCGCCCAATCGGCCATGTACTCGATGAAGTCGAGCAACCCGGCGTCGGCCCAATGGATGTCCTCTAGCACCAGCACGAATGGGAGCCGTGCGGCCATCCGTTCGAGGAAACGTCGCCACGCATCGAACAGATCCTCGCGACTGAACTCCCCACTGCCGGCGCCGACCAGCGCTCGGATCTGCGGAACGATCTCGTCGTCTCCGAAGAACTCCTCGACGGCCTGGCGAACCTTCTCGTCGGCCACGTCGGGCAGGTCGTCCTCCAGGATCTCGCACTGTGCCTTGACCGCTTCGGCCAAGCCCGAATAGGAGACGTTGCCGTATGCAAGGCAGCGTCCCTTCCGCCAGTACGCGAGTGTGGGCAGCGAATCCATGTAGCGGAGGAGCTCGTAGGTCAGCCGAGACTTCCCAACACCCGCGGTTCCGAGCACGGTGACGAGGGCGGGCCGACCCTCCGCCTCCACCCGATGGAACGTCTGACGTAAGAGCTCGAGCTCCTTGTCGCGGCCCACCAGGCGTGCCTCGAGACCGAGCGCGGGTCGCTCGCCTCTGCGACGCATCTTGACCCGAAGCGCCTGCCAAGCCGGAACCGGCTGTGTCTTGCCCTTAAGATCGAGGGGATCGAGCTCCTGGTAGTCGATGACGTCCTTCGTCGCTGCATAGACGGCTGGGCCCACAACGATCTGCCACGGCTTGGCGGCGGATTGCAGGCGAGCTGCCACGTTGACGGCATCTCCGGTCAGCATCCGTTCGCGCGGTCCGGCCGCCCGGGCGAGATCGACGAGGACCTCACCCGCTTCGACCCCGATCCGCATCTCGAGGCTCGGCTTGGCCTCGGCGACGAACGTGCGGTTCAACTCGCCTAGAAGGGCTTGCATCTCGATCGCCGCCCGAACCGCGCGCTCGGGATCGTCCTCGTGCGCCATCGGGACGCCGAATACCGCCAGGATCGCGTCGCCCATGAACTTCTCGAGGAGTCCTCCGAACCGCTCGACCTCTTCCGCCAGCCGGTCGAAGGCCCGGCTGACGACGGCTTGCACGACCTCCGGATCCTCTCGCTCCGCGAGGGCCGTGGAGCCCACGATGTCCGCGAACAGCGCCGCCGCGAACTTCCGCTCCTTGCGCGCGGTCGCGGCCACCTCTCCCAACGGTTCCGCGCACGCCAGGCAGAACCGGGCCCGCTCGGGGTTGTCCTCGCCGCAGTTCGGACAGACAGGCATGGCCGCAGTCTAGGTGGGCCATCCGCGGCGGCGCATGGCCGAGGATCTCTCACGTATCCGTCGAAGATGCCTTACAGGTACTAGGTCAAGCTCGTCAGCGCGATCGCTGGAGGATCTGCTCTTGGTCCTGGCCTTTCAGCCTTGGCGGGTGGACTCACTTCTTTCGCCGCCCTCGACGGCGTACAGCTCCCACGTTCCCGGAACACCTTTGAGCTCGTGCTTGCCTCGTTGCCGGAAGCGTAGTTCCGAGCCGACGACGAGATCCTGCACGGTTCGTGACACCAGGATCTCCCCGGGTCCCGCCAGCGCTCCGACCCGCGCTCCGATCACGACCCCGAGACCTCCCACCTTATCGGCTCTCCGTTCGCACTCTCCGGTGTGGATGCCGATACGGATCCGGAGTCCGAGCTCCTCGACCCTGTCGACGAGCGCGGACGCACAGCGGATGGCTCGAGCGGGTCCTTCGAAGGTTACGAAGAATCCGTCGCCAGCCGTGTCGATCTCTCGGCCCTGAGATCTGTCGAGTTCTCGAGTCCACCGACCACAGTGGCGATCCCGTGCGGCCGCTGTTCTGACTGAGGTCCGTCCAGCCTAGGACGGCTCGTCGTCGGTGACGAAGAAGTAGTCGCCCTTGTTGAACCGGGGGCACAGGGAGGTGTACGAGTGATTGGTCTTGGAATCGCAGTCCGTCTTGGCTGTCGCTCTCAACAGAAGACACCTACTACAGCGAGTGAAGCGGCCTTCCTTAAGGTCTGTGAGGAGACGGCCGAGCCTTCCTCGTTGTGTTGCCCTGGGGAGCCGGACCAGTTCCGGGAGCGTCGGCGCCGCGGGTGAAATGACGACGCTCTCACCGCGCTCCGTCGTCGATGACGGTGAGGACGACGTTCCCGGTCTTCTGCTGCGTTTCGACGTACCTTGTCGCCTCGACCACCTGCTCCAGGGGGTAGCAGCGATCGATGACCGCCTGATACTCCCCGGCCTCGATGAGCGCTTTGAGGAAGAGCAGGTCCTCTTTCGTGTATCGAGGAGGTATCCCCAGCAACACCCTCTTGGTGCCGAGCCGCGTCCAGAGAGCCAGGAATATGTTCAGCCATCCGTCGGTCGGCAGGTAGATCCCGCCCCGCTTCAGTGATCCCTTGCAGCGCCGGAATGAGTGCTTGCCGACCGCGTCGTAGATGAGGTCATAGGTTTCGCCGTTCCTGGTGAAGTCCTCCTGCGTGTAGTCCACGACCTCGTCGGCGCCGAGCGATCTGACGAGCTCGAGGTTCTTGGTGTTGCACACGGCAGTGACGTGGGCATCGAAGTATCTGGCCAGCTGAACCGCTGCGGTACCGATGGATCCCGATGCGCCGTAGATGAGGATCTGGTGCCCCCTCCGGAGGTTCGCCCGCCTCAGGGACGTCAGCGCGTTCAATGCTCCGTCGCAGATCGCCGCCGCCTCTTCGAAGCTCATACCTCGCGACTTGTGCGCGATCAGGCCGCCGGCCTTCACGCCGACGAACTCCGCGTGTGCGCCGAAGGTCCACGGGTTGAGGCCGAACACCTGGTCGCCGGCCGCGAACCCGGTGACCGCCGCGCCGATCGCTTCGACGTCTCCCGCCAGCTCGGAGCCGAGGATCCGCCGCTTGGGCCTGCGGAGTCCCGCGAACAACCGCCACACGAACGGGTCGGCCGCGCGGCGGTGGCAGTCCGTCCGGTTGACCGTCGTGGCGTGGACCTTGACGAGGACCTCGTCCTCCTTGGGAACGGGTCGCTCGACGTCCTCGAGTCGCAGGACATCCGGAGGCCCGTACCGATCGTGGACGACCGCTCTCATGCGCTCTCTCCCTCATGCGGACTGTCACGGAAGGTACGCACGGGAACGGCGGTCGGCTCGGTCGAGCGTCGCGTGGGCGTGGCGGAGATCGTGGAACCGCACATGGGGAGCCCCGAACGCTTGAGGAACAGCCGCCTCGAGGACAAGGTGTCGGGGTTGAGCGGTGACCCGTTCCCGCGGTCGCCGCCGGGCCCGCAACCTCTCGACGGCCTCACGCGGCTTCTTCTCCCGGCTGGCGCCTTCCGTCGAGGGCTGGCGAATCCTCTGAGCCGGCGATCCGCGTCCTGATCGCTTGTAATCCGATCAGCGTATAGACACGGTCGCGGAGCAGGTGGAGGGTCGATCACGAGCGCGCGACGGGCACGCCAAGGAGGCAGGGGCCATGGACGAGCAGATGGAGATGGGCCGTCGGAAACTGCTCCGCATCGGAGCCGCCGGAGCCGCGTTCGGCGCAGCGAGCCTCGCGCTCCCCCGACCCGCGTACGCTGAAGGGCCGGAGAGCGTGCAGGTGGGTGAGATCTACCAGCTGCAGGCCGACTTCCATCGCGCGAAGACGACCCAATACCTCGATCTCATGATGTCGCTCTGGGCGGACGATGCCACCTTCACCAACAACAGCACGGGAACGACATACGTCGGCTCCGACCAGCTCAGGTCGTTCTGGCAGGGCTCTGGCTCGTTCACGCACCACCGGTTCTCGCTGGTTCCCTCCTACAAGACGACGATCGAGGTGCACGGCGACCAGGCGTTCCTCTACTTCGAATGCCACGATGTCGGCGACTTCGCTACCGGCGGCTTCGACGACCCTTCCCTGAAGACGATCGTGAACGACACGTTCCTGGCCGGCGATCTGCGCCATGTCGGCGGCGATTGGGTCTTCTGGAAGATGACGGCCGGCCCCAGCTCGCCGCTCTCGTTCGACACCTACTACTTCCCGATCCCGTAGGAAAGATCTAGGAGACTCCTCCGGTTCTCGTCGGTCCCTTCGGGCGGCGCTGGAGCATCGCCCACGCGCTCTGCCCTATCCGTTCGGCATGTTCGGGGCCCCACCTTTCCTCGTCGATCCCGAAGAGGGGCTTCGGAAGGCGAAGTCTCAGTCCTCAAAGGAAACGTCGAGGGAACATCATTGAGGTCGGCGACGACTGCTGATTGACTCGCGCCTGGTCGACCCCCCTCCGACCGACGGGCCTTTAAGATGTTTTGGTGGAGTTTTCAGTCCCTGTCGCGGTGCTCGCGATCGATCTTCAGAACGGGATCTTCGCCGGCGAGACTCTCGTCCATGATGCGGGTGGGGTGCTGGAGCGGGCACAAGAGGTGATAGCGGCGGCCGCGAAGGGCGGGCACCCCGTCATCGTGGTGCAGGACGATGCCGGCCCTGGGATCTGGCAACCAGACACGTTCGATTGGGAGGTGCATCCGCGCATCTCCGCCCCGCCGGATGCGATCCGTCTGCGAAAGAGATTCGGGGACGCCTTCCGCGGAACGCGGCTGGATGAATACCTTCGCGATTCATCGGTAGGACATGTCGTCGTGCTCGGTGCGATGACGGACTTCTCGGTCCGTGCGACGCTTCAGCGCGCGCTCTTGAAAGGCTATCGGGCGACGCTCGTCGTCGATGCCCATTCGACACTCGATGCACCCGATGGGACCGCGGTCGAACAGGTCGAGCTCCTGAACCGGGAGATCGAAGAGGCCGAGGTCGCGGGCCTGCACGTACGCGGCGTAACGGCCGAGATGGTCGCTTCGGCGCTCATGGCGTGATCGGAGGGATCTTCCTCCTCGCTGCCGTCCCGGCCATCCACGCGATCTGGTAGCTCTTCTCCAAGGAGTGGGCCAATAGGCCGCATCAGCTCAGGATCAGCGTCGGCTTCGGATGCTGCGTTCCTCCGAGATCCGCCGCCCCGTAACGGAGAACCGTGTTGTCGTAGCACGGGACCCAGACGCTGGCGTCGCGTCCGAAAACGATGGTGTGCGGCATCTGGAGCGCGTCGCCGGTCACCGTGAACTCGGGTGACGGCTGGCCATGAGCACCCGAGGGGAAGACCGCTAGCGCACTCCCGGTGGCCTCGGCGACCCATAGGCGGTCCCGGGTATCGAACGTGAGCCCGATCGGACCCGAGAGGTCCGGGAGCCTGAGGCGCAGCGACGGCGATGGCGTCCCGGAGCGCTCGAGCTGGCCTGGCCCGAAACGGAGCACGACATCGAGGTTATAGTCGCTCACCCACAGCCGTCCCTGCCCATCGAACGCGAGCGCCTCGGGAGGCTCCTCTTCGTTCGGGAACGGGTGGAGCACCGTCCGCGGCCGCGGCCGTCCGCTCGCCTCGAGCTGCTGCGCTGCGAACGACACGACGTCGCCGGTGCCCTGGTTCGCGACCCACAGCGATCCTCTGCCGTCGAACGCGAGGTCCGTGGGCTCCGCGATGTGCGAGCCGCGGATCACGATCGACGCCTTCGCCGTGCCCGATGACGACAACGCGGAGGGCGGGTACGCGCGGATCGAGTCGTCGTCATAGGACGCGACCCAGAGCGCCCCCTTCTCGTCGAACAAGAGTTGATTCGGACCATGGAGTCCGGTGAGCGTCACCGACGGTTCGACTGTCGCCGAGCCGGAGACACCACGAAGATCGGCCGGCCGGAACCCGACCAGTGTCGATGATCGATAGTTGCCGACCCACATCATGCCGGACGGGTCGAAGACGACGTCGATCGGGTCGTCGAAGGTCGGAGCGGCCGGCACTACCGACATCGACGTGCGCGTTGCGGTCGGAGCGCCGCTCGACGGGGGCGATCCGTTCCCGACGACGCATGCTGGAACGGCGAGGGCGAGCGCGACGACCAAGGGGGCGAAAGAACGCGGACGGATCATCGAGGTCCCTTCATCGCGCGGTAGCGTGTCGGACGCGGGCCAGCCCGCGAGACAAGACGCTCATCGCCCGGAGGCTGGTCGGTCGGCGATCGACGGCTTCGCCCGCGACGTCGTCTGGCTCTGGCCTGGTTGACCCGGTCGGCGCAGA
Organism: Actinomycetota bacterium; assembly: GCA_005884925.1. Taxonomy (GTDB): domain Bacteria; phylum Actinomycetota; class UBA4738; order UBA4738; family HRBIN12; genus AC-51. The sequence goes on from VAYU01000066.1 coordinate 8,724, forward strand.
GCTGACAACAGTAGCGACGGCTCCGGTTCTTCGATCGATCAACGAAAACACAACAACAGGGTGCGCCGGCGCAGCGTCCGATCCGGTCCCATGCGCCGTCCACGACCAACTGGAGGAGGCCCATGACGGCTGAGGGACCGATGAACCCCGGGCCCTTATCCGGCGACGGCCCGTAGCGGATCTCCCACGATCCCGCCGTGGTCGCGACCGCGCGAGGGCGGATCTCGAGCGTTCCGGCCATCCGATCGAGCCGGGCGACCGCCGTCGAGGGATCCCGAGCTTCCATCGCGTACGTGATGCGGTCGCGGACCGTGCGCGTCGCCGCGAGGTCTGCTGGCGTCAGCTTCTTCGCCGCCGCTTCGTGACCGACGTGGACCAGGAACCGTCGGAGCCGTTCGACATCGGTCAGGAAGTCGGGTGGATCGTTGAGCATGTCCACCGTGTTCACGAGCTCGATCGCGAGCGGCACCCCGTGCAGGCCCGAGGCTTCGCTACTCATGGAGCAAGCGTACCCCATTGCGTCAGGGGCAAAGGGGGATTACACTAATGACGGCCCTGATCCGAGGAGAGGTCTCCATGCTGAGGCGTTCTATCGCGGTTTTGGTGACGGCCGGGGCAAGCCTCGCCGTGCTCGCCGGCCCTGCCGCGGCCGCCGGCCCGGTGCGCGTTCCCTTCGAGAGCACTCGCATCATCGCCGCGGGTCCCGACACCTGTCCGTTCGCCATCACCTCGCACGTGAGCGGCACGTTCCTCGTGTTCAACCACGCCGACGGGAGCCAGAAGGTCACCGTCGCCGACTTCTTCGTTACCTGGTCGAACCCGCTGAGCGGCCTCTCCATGACGACGGCGCTCGCGGGTCCGTTCATCACCAGCGCGCCCAACGGGGACGGCACGGTCACGGTCACGATCGACGGCAACGACGGCATCTTCGTCGCACCCGGGCAGGGGGTGATCTACGGCGCGGTCGGTCGGCTCGTCTACATCGCCGACGAGAGCGACCCCACCACGCCACTGGTCCTCTTGCAGTCGAGCGGGATCCAGGATCCGTCGCCGTTCCCCTCCGTGTGCTCGGCATTGGCTTGAGCAGAGGGTCCGGGGATCTCGATGGTTCCGTTCAACATCGCTCGCCCACGATGCCGACGAGGTTCTCGATCAACACAGGATGAGGATCGGACGTGCAACCTGATACGGAGGCAGAGCTCCTCGGCGTCGGGGGCGATCGCCATGATGCTGTCGCGGAGGTGCGCCAGGGCGGTCTGCTTCACCTCCTCAAGGGCGTCGAGATAGTTGTCAATCTCGGTCCCCGACACGACATGGCATCGTACCGGTGGCTCTTGACGACTACAGCGCCAGCTCCTTCCCAGTCCGGGAACCGCCTGGCCCTCACACGCGTTACTAGAGGCCGGAGGAATGAGGGAGGGATGCAGCCTACTCCGATGATTCGACTGGCTGTGGCGGCGACGTTCGTCCTGACGGCATGCACCAGCAGCCAAGCTCATCCTGCGTCGCCACCGGCGGGACCGCCTAAGCCTTCATCCACGGTATCTGCGCTGCCCGGCGGCTCGCGGGCTATCGATCTCACCTCACTCTCTGGCCGGATCGTCTTCGACAACTTCCAAGACGTCTGGTCCATCAACGCTGACGGCACGGGACTCAGGCGGCTCACTCGATCACCCTGGCCGGAATTCCAAGCGACGTGGTCGCCCGACGGGCGTTTCATCGCCTATCGATCCGAACCTAACGGGCACCCCGAGATCTGGGTCATGGATGCCGATGGATCGGGGCAGCACCGGCTGACCCGGGACGGCGGCTTCCCGGCCTGGTCTCCCGACGGCTCGATGATCGCGTACGCGCCTGGCGGCGGGCCTTCGGGCATGAGCGGGATCGCGATCATGAACGCAGACGGATCCGGACAGCGCCGCTTGCCCCACACCGACGGGGGCGAGTACCCGTCGTGGTCGCCCGACGGAAAACGGATCGCCTTCAACTCCAATCTCTCCGGAGGGCCCCTGATGTACATCGTCGACGTCGACGGCTCGCGGGTCGTCGATCTCTCGGGGGTGGGGGACGGCGGGCAGGTCGCCTGGTCGCCCGACGGCCGCTCGATCCTGTTCGCTTCGAGTCGGGATCATCCCGACAACTACAGGGACATCTATGCGATGGGTCCGGACGGGTCGGGCGTGAGACGCCTGACGAATGCTGGCGGGGAAACGCCGGCCTGGTCTCCGGACGGCCGCTACATCGTCTTCTCCGCCGGAGGGCTCTTCGTCATGCGTGCGGATGGGTCCGGCGTCACGTCGCTGCCGATCGAGGGAGTGGGGGAGGTGAGTTTCCCGGATTGGCGGTGAGATGGTGGCCTTTGCATAAGCGGACCCCCGCTGGGTCCGCGTCGTGACCTTCACGCGTGGAATTTGGCCAGCCGTTCGTCCTCCTCTCGAGCTCCCGCCGCGTGGACTCGTGGTCCTTCAGATTCAGCTTCGACGACTTGGGAGGTCAGAACAGGCCTCACACAGGTGCTGGGAGAGGGAACGCGATGACGCTGGTCGCCCTCGTCGTTAGTCCGCTCCTGGGCCCGTTCACATGGTCGCGCGTGGCCCGGGAGATGAAGAGAGCCGGGATCGAAGCCGTCGTGGCCTCACCCCAGGATTCGAGTGATGGTCCGCCCTGGTGGGAGCAGCACGCCGCGTCCGTTGCCTCGGTGATCAGGGAGAGCTCGCAGGCTGGTCCATTCGTCCTGGTCGGACATAGTGGCGCAGGCCCGCTGTTGCCGGCCATCGCGGCCGCCGCGGAAAGGCCGGCCGCCGCGTACCTGTTCGTGGATGCGGGGATTCCAGGGGAGGGAGGAACGCGTATCGAGGCGATGCGGCGCGAGGATCCCGAGTTCGCCGCCGAGCTCATATCCGCCCTTCAGCGCGGCGAACGTTTCCCCGCTTGGACGCTGGAGGATCTGGAGGAAGTTCTCCCGGGCGAAGACGATCGGCGTCGGCTGTTGCGGGAGATGCGCCCTCGAGGTCTCGAATTCTTCACCGAGCGCATTCCGACGTCGGCTGAGTGGCCGGACGCGCCGTGCGGCTACATCCGGTTGAGCCCCGCCTACGAGGTTCCGGCCAGTCGGGCCGCGCGTCTGGGCTGGCCCGTCCGAAGGTTGGAGGGTGGGCACTTCCACATGCTCGTCGATCCCATGACTACGGCGGGAACCCTGCTCGGTGTGTTGGCGGATCTGGAAGCGGGTCCGGCGTGATGGGAGGTCGCCTCCACCACCACCGAAAGCGGGCTAGTCGCGAAAGCCACCTGCGGCGGGGGACCCATCCCCGACCTCGAAGGCCTTCTCGGAGCTCCATCCCAGGGTCCACCAGGCTGGCGTCCAGCCGAGCAAGGTCAAGGAGCTGGTCCGGCTCGCGATCTCGATCGTCCGGGAGCGCGAAGACTGCATCACCTATCACGCACTCCAACCCACAGAACGGGGAGCCAGCGAGGAGAAGATCGTCGAAATTCTCGCTCTCGTCCTGTCGTGGCGGGCTCCACCACGATCGCATCGCCTCGACGCACCGGCGGACCTGCTCGCCGAGATGAGGAGGAGCCAGGGATGGGTGACCTACCGACCGGGGCGGGGGACCACGCTGTCGCCCTCGTGGTGCCCGCCGATCGCGTGTTCCTGGGGAAGATCTGTGTCAACGTCGATCGGGGTTACCGCCACCGGTTCCCCCACTCCGATTCTCCGGACCATGTTGGAAGGGCCTCCGGGTCGGTCCCCAGCCCGTTCCGGTCATCGGGGGTCGCGATCGATGCCCTTCGGGAGCACGCCGGGTGGGGGTCGGCGGGTCTCCCAAGACCTGGCGGAAGCCGGCAGGTTCTACGACCGGTTGGTTCAGAACGAGATGCGACCGTAGTCCGGCCTCGAAGCCGGGGCCCTACCTCGCCGCCATAGCTAACGGCGCGGAGGTCAGTGACCGACGCTCCTTTTCGCCAGCCTAACGTCGAGCGGCCTAGCCTGGGCCCCCCATACCCGCCACGGACTCCTTGGCCAAACGGCAGGAGGCAGATGGTTCTCCGGGTGATTTGGGCGCAGGCGCGGGGCGCCTTGAGCTGGCTGATCGCCGTGCTGGCGCTGCTTGCGATGTCGGCCTCCGCCTGTTCGGGCGGCAGCGATGGCCCGCCGTCCTCGACCGCGCCGTCGACCTCCGGGTCCCGTGCAAGTCCGGTCAGTCCCTACGGCCCGTTCCCCTACGCGAACGGCTTGCAGGAGCAGGCATTCGACGCCTACCTGCAATGCGCGGCAGAACAAGGGGTCGTGTTGCGAGGACCGTTTGCTCCTTCGAATGGCAAGGGCGTCTTGTTCGGACCCGTCCCAGGAAAAGAGATCACACATGCTGATCAAGCGAAGGTGGGTAAGCACTGTCCCCAATTGGTCGTTGGTTTGTTCGCGACGCCAGGGGACGCCTTGCACGCCAAGCTGTTCGAACAGTCCGCAACCGAGTTCGCTCGGTGTATGCGGTCACACGGGTTTTCGGACTTGCCACTACCGAAGTTCGCTCCTGATGACCCATACAAGGCGCTCGAAGGGCTGCCGTTCGAATGGGGGAACCCGCGATTCACGGCGGCGCTCACGCGGTGCATCGATCCTCTTCGCGGGTACGTATTCTCGGGCTAGGAAGTTCTCATGTCGCCTCGGAGGTGATGCGCGATCCGGATCCTCGTCGTCGAAGACGATCGTGATCTCGCTGCCACCATCGCTAAAGGCCTGCGGGCGCAGACCATGGCTGTCGATATCGCGCTAGACGGCGGGGAAGCGCTCGAGAAGCTCGGGATGAACGACTACGACGTCGTGGTCCTCGACCGAGATCTCCCGGTCGTCCACGGCGATGAGGTCTGTCGACGGATCGTCGAGCACGCCGCCGGCCCTCGTGTCCTCATGCTTACTGCTGCCTCCGGGCTCGAGCATCGCGTCCAGGGGCTCGAGATCGGGGCTGATGACTACCTCCCGAAACCGTTCGCGTTCCCGGAGCTCGTGGCCCGGCTTCGCTCGCTCGCGCGACGGCCAGCTCGGGGCCTCACTCCGGTGTTGAGCCTCGATGACCTCACCTTCGACATCGCGCGTCGCCGCGTTCATCGACGGGGTCAGGAGATCCGGTTCACGGCCAAGGAATACGCGGTGCTCGAGCTCTTGATGCGGGCAGACGGAGCCGTGGTGAGCGCGGAGGAGATGCTCGAGCACGCGTGGGACGAGAACGTCGATCCGTTCACGGCGACGGTACGCGTCACGATCGCCAACCTCCGGAGGAAGCTGGGGGAGCCACCCTTGGTGGAGACGGTGATCGGCGTCGGGTATCGCGTCGTCGCATCCGCCCCATGAGAGCAACGATTCGCCTACGACTCGCGCTCGTGCACACTCTCCTGTTCCTGGCGATGACGGTCGCGCTCGTAACCGGCATCTACTACCTGACCGCGCGATCTACGACCGCATCGTCGCAGGATCCGCGCTCGCGAGTCGAGCGCGCTCTCGGATTGCCGCCTGGCACGCTCACGGGAGGGCGATCACTGCCCGGAGCCACGCCATCCCTGCCCGTCCGGCCTCATGGCCCTTCGCTCCGCGACGTGGCTACTGGCGTTCAAGCGCAGACTCGCACCGAGCTGTTGGCCCGGCTGGTCGCCTTCTCGGCAGCGCTCGTGCTCGCGATGACGATCCTCTCGTTCGTGCTCGGTTGGCTCATGGCCGGCAGGAGCCTCCGGCCCCTTCGGCGGATCACGGCGCGTGCGAAGACAATTTCGGAACAGAACCTTCACGAACCGATCGCGCTTCAGGGACCGCGGGATGAGCTTCACGAGCTCGCCGACACATTCGACGAGATGCTCGCCCGCCTCGATCGGGCCTTCGAGGGGCAGCGACTCTTCGCGGCGAACGCTTCACACGAGTTGAGGACGCCTCTGACGCGTATCAGAGCGAAGCTCGATGTCACGCTCGCGCAACCGAACATCACTTCGGACGATCTCGAGGAGATGGCCTCGACGATCCGGGACGCTGTCGACCGAAGCGCAGCGCTGATCGACGGCTTGCTGGCGCTCGCCAGAGCACAGGGCGAACTCGACAGGCAGGCCGTCGCGCTCGAAGACCTGGTTCGCGGCGCCATCGACGATCGTCGTGGCTCGGTCAGCGAGCGCCGAATCTCGCTCACGACGAGCCTCGAGCCTGCGGCGACGTCCGGCGATCCCGTCTTGCTCGAACACCTCGTGCTCAATCTGTTGGAGAACGCGATCACGCACAACATCGAGGGGGGATCTATCGACATCCGCACCGAGACCAGAGAGGGTATGGCGCGTCTGCACATGTCGAACGGCGGCGCGAGGTTGCCCCCGTCCTCTGTCGAAGCGCTCTTTCTTCCGCTCCATCGGGGGAGCGACGACCGGATGATGCATACAGGACGGGCGGGCTTCGGGCTCGGACTCGCCATCGTGAAGGCCGTGACGGAGGCTCATCGAGGTCGGGTGAGGGCAACGCCGATCACCGACGGCGGGCTCTCGATCGACGTCGCACTCCCCGGCATTGACCCGGGCGGGGTGTCGCAAGCCCTCCCATCCGCGTCGGCGAGTCGGGACGTGAAAGCGGCATCCAGGTAAGTCGGTTTACGCGAGCCTTACCCTTTCGTCGATACGGTCTGATCGATGCGAACATCCGATCTGACATCCCTGGTTGAAGGACATTTCCGGTCTCGCGAAGGCACCCGACTCGACCTGGATAGCTTTCGAAGCGTCGGCGTCTGCGTCATGTCGTACGTGCGCTTGGTGTTCCGCCTACGTGACCTCGCCACGGCGGATGACCGCATCTGGTCGCGGCGAACGCGAGTTAGAGCCGTTGCTGTTGTCCTCGTCGTGCTCGCGACGGGGTGCCAATCCGCGACCTCACCCGGCGGCGACGCGCATGGACGTCGACCGGCGAAGAACGCCGCAACGGCTCAGCTGTTGCCGAAGGACATCTTCGCGTTCCCGTCGTTCGATTTCGCGAGCTATCAAACGCTGCTGACACAGCTGAAAGGGACTCCGGTCGTTGTGAACATCTGGGCGTCATGGTGCCCGCCGTGTCGCCGGGAAGCTCCCCTTCTCGCGAGCGCTGCAGAAACCCACGGGGACGCCGTGCAGTTCCTCGGCGTCGACATTCTCGACGATCGGACCGATGGCAGAGCGTTCATCGAGCGGTACGGGATCCCGTACCCAAGCCTGTTCGATGCGTCGGGAGAGATCAGGAATCAGCTCGGGTTCATCGGGATACCACAGACGCTGTTCTACGACGCACAGGGCGCCATCGCGTCCAGCTGGACTGCTCCCCTCACGACGGAGGCTCTTCGTGATGGCCTCTCGAGCGTGGGTGTCCCGGCGTGAACACGGATGGACGTGGGCCGATTATCGACAAAGGGCCCCAGGCTTCGGCAGCAACGCCACCCCTCACCTCGCGCTCGTCCCCGGATGGTCAATGGGGCACGACCTAACGACCTGGTGGGCGCCGGCGCTCGCGTTTCTCGGGGGAATCGTGTCGTTCGCAAGCCCCTGTGTGTTGCCACTCGTGCCGGGTTATGTCTCGTTCGTGAGCGGGGTGGCGGCCACGCCGAAGCCGGGGCCCCGGCACCTTCGGGGCCGCCTCTTGCCGATGATCCTGTTCGTGCTGGGGTTCGGCGTCGTCTTCACGTTGCTGGGAGCTGCGAGCGCAACGTGGGTGCCGCGGCTCGAGGGCCCGGTTGCGCAGAAGGTAAGCAAGACGGATCCGTCGATGGCCGCCAGTGGCGCCACCGTGGTGCCGTAGCCGTACAACCCGGGTAGAGCGACCGAGATCTCGACGCCGCGTTCTCTGACCCGGACAACAACTGCTCCAGCGTGAGCGCCACGTAAGTCCGCCGTGTACTCGCGGCCCCGAAGGCCCCCGCCCGTCCCCGGGGGGGTGACCTGCGGTGCGACTGCGTGCGACCTCCACTCGGAGACCACCGGCACGCACCCTTCCTGATCCGGGAGCGGGGAGGGAGAATCGCAGCCGGGATGGAACCGATCGACATCGGTGGCGACAGCGCTCATCCTGTGGGTGAAGGCGTCGCGGCGGTTGGAGACGAGCGACCGGCGCGGCTCACTCGCCTCGCGTGGCCGCTCGCGGCCTTCTGGCTCGTGGCGTGGGTGACGACGGTTGCGCTGCTGATCGCGAACCGCTCGGCGATCCATGCGATCGAAGATGCGGACCCGGTGGACGTGATCCTGCCGATCGGATTCGCGGTCATCGGGACGCTCCTCGCCGCCAGGAAGCCCCGGAACCCGACGGGATGGATCTTCCTTAGCATCGCGATCCTCGGCGCGCTGTCCGGGGTCTCGACTCAGTACGTGTTCAGGAGCTCGAACATCGCTCCGCTCCCACTCACCGCCTGGGTGGGCTGGGTCCACGATCCGCTGAACTGGCTCGTATTCCCAGCCGGGCTGGCCACGTTCCTCTTCCTGCTGTTCCCCGACGGGCACCTGCCCTCGCGCCGATGGCGATGGATGGCCTGGTTCGCGGTCCTCGTCGTGTGCGTCGGCTTTGGATTCCTGGTGTTCCAGACGTCGATCCAGTTGGCCGGTTCGCCATCGATCCCTAGTCCGCTCGGGTCGATCGCCGTCGTGGACATGAACAACGGAGCTCCCGGCGTGATCTGGGTTGTTGGGCTGGCGGTCATCGTGACGGCGATGGCGGGGACCGTCGTCCGGATGCGGCGCTCCTCGGGTGAGCTCCGTCAGCAGCTGCGGTGGCTCGCGTTCGCCGCCGCACTCACGGCGGTCGCGATGGTCGGGCTGGTCGGCGCGTACGCCGTTGGACTCAACCCGCCGAATATGGCGTTCGACGCGATCCTCGTGCTCGGGTACGGCGTCGCCGTCCCGGTGAGCTGCGGTATCGCGATCCTGAAGCACGGGCTCTACGAGCTCGACGTCGTGATCAGCAAGACGGTGGTGTACACGGTCCTCGCCGCGTTCTTCACGGTCGTGTACCTCGCCATCGTCGTCGGGATCGGGACGGCGATCGGCTCGACCCACAGCTCGTTCCTGACCGTGCTCGCCGCCGCGACGATCGCGGTGGCGTTCAACCCCGTCCGCGATCGCGCGAAACGGTTCGCCAACCGGGTCGTCTACGGGGAGCGCGCCTCGCCCTACGAGGTGCTCTCCGAATTCTCGGAACGCGTGGCTGAGACGTATTCCGTGGAGGACGTTCTGCCCAGGATGGCCACACTGCTCGGCCAGGGCACCGGCGCGCGGGACGCGACCGTGTGGCTCCGCGTGGGCGGCGAGCTCCGTCCGTCAGCCTCGTGGGGATCGGGTGGGAGCAAGCCGGCTCCCATCCTGATGCCGGACGCGGAGCTTCCGGTCATCGCGGACGCATCGAAGGTCGCCCCCGTTCGGCATCGGGACGAGCTCCTAGGTGCGCTCACGGTCACGAGCTCACCGGGGCGGAGGACAGGCTCGTCGACGACCTGGCGGCCCAGGCCGGGTTGGTGCTGCGGAACGTACGGCTCACCGAGGAGCTGCGCGCGAACCTCGAAGAGCTCCGGGCATCGAGGCAACGCTTGGTGACGGCCCAGGACGGGGAGCGCCGGCGGATCGAGCGCAACATCCACGACGGCGCGCAGCAGCAGCTGGTGGCGCTCGCGGTGCAGACGAGGATGGCGGAGACCCTGGCGGGGAGGGATCCCGGCCGCGAGCGCGAGCTGTTGCATCAGGTGCAGCAGGGACTCCAGGACGCTCTCGAGGATCTCCGGGTTCTCGCGCGCGGCATCTACCCGCCCCTTCTAGCCGATCAGGGCCTCGGCGCCGCGCTCGAGGCCCAAGCTCGTCGTTCGTCCGTGCCGGTGACGGTCGAAGCTGATCGTGTCCCGCGCTACCCAGCGGAAGCGGAGGCGGCCGTCTACTTCTGTGTCCTGGAGGCGCTGCAGAACGTGGCGAAGTACGCGGAGGCTTCTCGCGCGACGGTGCGGCTTTCGCACTCCGCTGATGAGCTCCGCTTCGAGATCCAGGACGACGGCCGTGGGTTCGACGCCGCCGTGACCAGGTACGGGACAGGCGTGCAGGGGATGGTGGACCGCCTTGCCGCGTTGGGCGGAGCGTTGCGTGTGGAGTCGGAGCCCGGCTCCGGTACGACGGTCGTCGGCACCCTCCGCCTGGATCGATGAACGGGGGAGCCTGCTCACAGCGGTGCGAGAGGGGAGACTCGAACTCCCACGGCCTCTCGGCCACCGGATCCTAGGTTGCTCGCGCTACGCACGAAATGCGATTCTACGTGTCGTCCCGTGTCATCTGGTGTCGTCCTGTGCCCGCGTGTGTCGTCCTGTCGTGAGAAAGATGTGAGCAAGATAAGGACTCCCGCAGGAGATCGCTCAGGTCGCGGCCATCGCGTCGCCTTGACGGCGGCACGGCGAGCTCACCAAGATGGAGCTCGGACCGATCGATGGGGGGTGCATCGTGAGGAGAGGCTTCGCTCGGACGATCGTCGTGGCGTCGGCCCTGCTGATCGCTATGCCGCTGGCACTGCCCGCGGCTGCGGGACCGTACTCCACCGCAGCCGTGCATCAGGCCTCCGGCACTCCCAGCCCGCCAGCCAACGGGGAGAGCCCTTTCGCGTCGTGCGACATCTCCGGGATCCTGTTCCCCGGCGAGGTCAACTACGTGAACACCGAGCTGGAACCGTGGGTCGCGGTGAACCCGACGGACCCCTCGAACATCATCGGTGTGTATCAGCAGGACCGGTACACGTTCGGGGGAGCTCGGGGGTTGGCGGCCGCGGTCAGTCACGACGGCGGCGCGACGTGGAGCGCGACGTACCCGCACTTCAGCGTCTGCGCGGGAGGAACCCAAGCCAACGGTGGCGGCTTCCAGCGGGCCTCGGATCCCTGGGTCACGTTCGCCCCGAACGGCGACGCGTACTTCATCAGCCTGTCGCTCACTTTCATCGGCGACACCTCGACGACAGGAACGGCCGTTCTCGTGAGCAAGTCCACGGATGGGGGCGATCACTGGAGCGACCCGGTGACGCTCGTCCGGAACGTGGGGGATGCGGACGTGGCCCCCTTCTACTTCAATGACAAGGAGTCCATCACCGCCGATCCCGTCAACTCGAACGACGTCTACGCGGTGTGGGACCGGATCAGGAAGCCCGGCGAAGCCCAGAGCGTCAACGCCGAGCACTCGTTCGCCTTCCGCGGCGACACCCTGTTCTCCCGGACGACCGACGGCGGGAAGACGTGGGAGGCGCCGAAGACGATCTTGTCGCGGACCAAGCTCACCGGCTCGATCGGGAATCAGGTCGCGGTCCTCCCCGATGGAACGCTCCTGGATATCTTCGACTTCGCCCAGGGCTCGGGGAAGAACGCGCCTGGATTCGACATCATGGTGCAGCGCTCGGCCGATCACGGGGCCAACTGGTCCGAGCCTATCGAGGTGGCTCCGGAGCAGGCGGTGCGGGTGTTCGACCCGGAGACCGGTGTGTCCGTGCGGGCCGGGGGTGGCCTGCCGGACATCGCGGTCGACCTCAACCCGGCGAGCCCGGCCTACGGCGATGTTTACGCCGTGTGGGGGGACAGCGTCGGCAGCGGGAAGACGAACAAGACGCAGCACAGCACCGTCGTGTTCACGCGGTCCACCGACGGCGGGCTCACCTGGTCGCCGCTCTCACGGATCGACGCGTCCCCCGGCAACGTCCAAGCGTTCACGCCGTCGGTCGCGGTGGCGGCCGATGGCACGATCGGAGTGACGTACTACGACTTCCGCAACAACACGCCAGACCCTGGGCTCCCGACCGACCAGTGGTTCATCCACTGCCATCCCACCGACGACTGCACGGACCCTGCGAACTGGGCGGAGAACCACGTGGACGGACCGTTCGACATCGAGAACGCACCGATCTCCCGGGGCTATTTCCTCGGCGACTACGAGGGCCTGGCCTCGGTGGGCACGACGTTCGAGTCCTTCTTCTCCGAGACGACGGCGACCGACAAGGACAACACGTACCTAGCGACGGTCCCGCCGGCCCCCTAGCTCGGCTCATCCCGAGCCGCACAAGTAGCACGAGCCAGATACGGCGATCGGACCCGATGCTGTTCCAGCGTGAGCGATCCGTGAGCAAGAAGACTCGGATTCCAGCGTCCCGGGGCGTGTCGAGATGCATTTCCACTGGTCACATAGGTGCGAGAGGGGAGACTCGAACTCCCACGGCCTTTCGGCCACCGGATCCTAAGTCCGGCGCGTCTGCCAGTTCCGCCACTCTCGCTCGACGACCAGGGTAACCATCGGAAGATCGCGGTCAACGCGACCGACGGCACCGTTGAGGACGCGAGAGGGACGGAGGAGTGTCCGCTCGCCGAAAGGCTCCTTGGTAGCCTTCTTGGCCGATGACCGTTCCGCCCGACGAGAACCCCGCGACGACCGTGGATGACCTCGTCGAACTCGATGACGCGGGATCCGAGACGCAGCCGCTGGAGGATGCCGAGAACGGGGCGACCCTGTCGTGGGCGCGGAGCCTCCCCCCGTGGTCGCGCGGTCTGATCGCGTTCGTGGCGTACCTGATCGCTGCGGTCGCCATCTGGGCCGGTCCGATCATCGGCGACTTCGGGACGCGGTCCGTCGGGAACGGCAAGGGCGACGCCAAGATCTACGAATGGGCGATCGGCTGGATGCATTGGAGCCTGTTGCATCGAACAGACCCCCTTTTCACGCACGCGGTCTTCGCTCCCTCGGGAACGAGCCTCGCGTGGACGAGCTTCTTGCCTGCGGGGGGCTTCGTCATGTTCCCGGTTCGAACGCTCTTCGGTTCCGTCGTTGCGACCAACGTGCTGATGCTGCTGGCTTCGGCGCTCGCGGGTTGGGCCGCGTACCTCGTGTGCGTTCGGCTCACGCACGCCTTCTGGCCGTCGCTGGTCGGGGGGTTCCTGTTCGCCTACTCCGCGTATATGACCGGGCAGGGGCACGGCCACCTCAACCTCATCCTGATCTTCCCGGCGCCGCTCGCCGTGTATCTGATCATCCGGCGGGTCGAAGGCTCGATCGGTCAGGTGGCGTTCGTCGTGCTGATGACGTTGACGCTGGCGACCCTCTTCCTGTGCTCGACGGAGGTGTTCGCAACCACGACGTTCTTCGGCATCATCGCGTACGCGATCGCACTCATCGCGGCAGGGCGGGACCGCGGGCGTGTGTTCGAGTCCGGCGCCCTCACGGCACTTGCGTACCTGTTCACGTTCATCGTCCTCTCGCCGTACCTCATCGCGGCGATCAGGAACCAGCCACCGGACGTTATCCGTGACCCCGCGCACGCATCGATCGACCTCTATTCCTTCCTGGTCCCGCGCAGCTTCATGGGTGGGTTGCATCTCGTCTCACCGGCGTTCACCGAGAAGTGGAGCGATCGGTTCACATCGCTGCCGATCGAAGACGCGGGCTACATCTCGATCGCTCTGGTGGCCGTGCTTATCGGTTTCGCGATCACGGAGCGCAGGAGGAAGGGCACGTGGGGGTTGCTGGCATTCGTCGCGATCGTCTCCGTCGCTGCCCTCGGCCCCGTGCTTCACGTGATGGGCAGAGGTTCGGTGACGATGCCGTGGACCTTCGCGAGCGGCGTGCCCCTCCTGCGCAACGCAACTCCCCAGCGGTTCCCCGCGTACTCGGCGCTCGCTATCGGGGTGATCGCCGCGTTGTGGCTGGCTCGCGCCCCCGAGAAGACGGTGGTGATCCGATGGAGCCTGGTGCTCCTCGGCGTGCTCCTGCTCCTCCCGAACTGGGCCCAGCCGAATCATTTGCCCCAGACGGTTCCGGCGTTCTTCACGAGCGGCGAGTACCAGAAGGTTCTCCAGCCCGAGGAGATCGTCTTCGCCATCCCTAAGAGCAAGGGCGAGGAGCTGCTCTGGCAGGATGCCACGGACTTCTCGTTCCGGCTTCCGCAGGGCTATCTGGGTCCCGTCCCGGTCGCGTTCGCAGACGAACCGTTGAGCATCGGGCTGACGGCTTCTCAGCCGAGCGCCGTACCACCCCAGGAGCTCGTGAGTTGGCTCGATGAGCACGAGGTGACATCGGTCGTCGTCGCCGATGTCGGTGCCGGGTCGTTCGCGCCGCTCTTACGGTCTGCCGGTGGCCACCTCATCTACCAGGGGGACGGTGTCTCCGTCTGGCGTCCTTCGGACGGCATATGGACCCTCGTGAGCACGCCGTAGCCGCATGACCTCGTCCGAAGGGTCGAAGTCGGCTCCGGCGGAGCACCACGCCGCGCAAGCCGATGTCGATGAAGCGTCGCCGGTCACGGAGTTGGACGAGACGACCGCGACGTCGGGTGCGGATGGACGAGCCCGGCTCGAGGATCTGTGGTCACGGTCGCTCGCGTGGGGGAGTGGCCTCCGTCCGGCCTGGAAGGGGCTGGCGGCATACCTCTTGTATCAGGCGCTCGCGGTCGTCATCTGGGTCGGGTCGGCCCTTCCCCACTTCACGACCACATACATCGCCGGAGGACTGCAGGACTCGCGCTTCTTCCAGTGGGCACTCGCCTGGACGCCCTGGGCCGTCTCACACGGCATGGATCCGCTCCACACGAGCTACGTCTTCGCCCCGTCGGGCGTCAACCTCGCTTGGTTCACGTTCGTGCCGGGGCCGGCCTTGGTGACGTGGCCGATCACGGTGCTCGCCGGCCCGCTCACGTCGCTCAACCTGCTGAAGGTGTCGGCGCCGGCTTTGGCCGCGTGGGCCGCCTACCTCGTGTGTCACCGGCTGACCGGCCGGTTCTGGCCCTCGGTCGTGGGCGGGTGCCTGTTCGGCTTCTCACCGTACGTGGCAGGCAACATCGCCTTCGTGAACCTGGTGGTCATCTTCCCCGTTCCGCTGCTCGTGTACGTCGTGATCCGACATGTCGAGGGTTCGCTCGGACCCGTTGCGTTCGTCGCAGGGTTCACGGCGCTGCTCGTTGGACTGTTCTCGATCTCGACCGAGCTCTTCGGTACGACGGCGATCTTCGGCGGCGTAGCCTTCGCCGGTGCCCTCGCTTTCGGCCCCGGTATCCGGAGGCGGCTCGTTCACACCGGTCTGCTCGCGCTCCTCGCGAGCGCCATCGCCGCGCTCCTGCTGCTGCCGTACCTGCACGATGTGCTGACCAACGTGCCATCGGGGGCGCTGCGGGTGTCCGACCTGGCATCCGCTGATCTCTGGAGCTTCGTCATCCCCCCGCCCACCGTCCGCCTCGGGGGCGAGGCGTTCCATCCGCTCTTGCAGCGGTACACACGGTTCCCGATCGGCAACGGCCTCGGGTACATGGGGCTCGCGGTCATCGCGATCCTGATCGGGTTCGCGATCACGGAGAAGGATCGGAGGACGACCTGGGCCCTCCTGGGGTTCACCGCCTTCGTCTCGGTGATGATGCTTGGGCCCATCCTGCACGTTGCCGGGATCGCGCACGGGCGGCTTCCGGAAACCGTGCTGGCCAGCGCGCCGCTGATCCGATCGGCGGTTCCGGCTCGTTTCGCGCTCTTCTCCGCCTTCGCGATCGGTGTGATCGCGGCGCTCTGGCTCTCGCATGCGGCGGGTCGATGGGCATGGATCCGCTGGGTACTCGCGGTCGTGGCCGTCGTGTCCCTCTTGCCTCGCGGCCCGACCAAGCCGCCGACGACGCTCGACGTTCCTCGGTTCTTCTCATCCGGGCAGGTACGTCAGGTGCTCGATCAAGGTGAGGTCGTCTATGTGATCTGCGTGCAGCGTGGCGACGAGGTGCTGTGGCAAGAGACCGCCGACTACTGGTTCGCGCTTGCCGAGGGATACCTGGGGCCGCTCCCATCCAGCTTGCAGGGAGATCCCATCAACCGTGGCCTGAGCGTCCTTCGGTCCTCCCCTCCGACCCCCGCCGTGTTCGCATCGTGGACGCAGCGACATGCCGTTTCGGCGGTCATCGTGGACGACCGAGCGCGCTCGGTCTACGGTCCGATGATGGAAGGGGCCGGATTCTCGCCCGTCTACTCGGGTGAAGGGGTCTCGGTCTGGAGAGCGGCCGGCATCTGACCGCTGTGCGGGGATTGGTAGGCTCCGCTGCCGTGGATAGGCCGCACGACGGGACAACGGTCTCAGAACCTGAGAGCGCGATCGTCGTTCCCGATGCGGAGTCGCATGAGGGCCGACCATCGACGGGCGAGCGGCTCGTCGCATGGGGGAGCCGGCTCCGTCCATCCTGGAAGGGCCTCTCGGCATACCTCCTTTTCCAGGTCCTCGCCTTCGCCATCTGGGTCGTGCCGATCCTTCATCGGTTCAACCGTCAGCATCTGGGCGCCGGGCTGCAGGACTCCCGCTACAACCAGTGGGCGCTCTCGTGGACGCCGTTCGCGATCTCGCATGGCCTGAACCCGCTTCACATGAGTTACCTGTTTCCCCCCACGGGGGTGGACCTCGCCTGGTCCACCTTCCTCCCGGGTCCCGCCCTCGCGACCTGGCCGGTCACGTCTCTGTTCGGTCCGATGGCCTCACTGAACCTGTTGATGGCGGCCGCGCCGGCCCTCGCCGCCTGGGGCGCCTACCTCGTGTGCTACCGGCTCACCCACCGGTTCTGGGCTTCGCTCCTCGGCGGATACTTGTTCGGCTTCACCGCGTACATGGCCGGCAACGCGATCGGGTTCGTGAATCTGATGCTCGTCTTCCCCATCCCGCTGCTCGTGTACCTCGTCATCCGCCGTGTCGAGGGTTCGCTCGGACCGGTCGCCTTCGTCGCGGGTTCCGCAGCGCTTCTCGTGGGCCTCTTCTCGATCTCGACCGAGATGTTCGGGACGGCGACGATCTTCGGGGCGTTCGCGTTCGCGGGTTCGCTCGCGTTCGGGAAGGAGATCCGGGGTCGCCTCCTTCACACCGGTGGGTTGATCCTTGTCGCGGGAGGGGTCGCCGCCGTCGTGCTCTCGCCTTACCTGTACGACGTCGTCGCCAACAGACCAGCCACTCCCTTCTACCCTCCGGACCTGATGGCGGCGCCCGACCTGTGGAGCTTCATCGTGCCACCGCCGTACATCCGGCTCGGGGGCGACGCGCTCTTGCCGCTCTTGAGCCGGCACACGGTGCATCCGGTCACCAACGGACTCGGCTACGTTTCCGTGGCCATCCCTGTCATGCTGATCGGCTTCGCCATCACGGAGCGGCGGAGGCGCACGACATGGGCTCTTCTCTCCTTCGTCGCGTTCGTCGCGCTCCTCGCTCTTGGCCCGGTGCTGCACGTCGGCGGGTCACCGCACGGGTGGCTGCCCGAGAGCCTGCTCGCGAATGCCCCGATCATCCAATCGGCTACCCCCGCCCGCTTCTTGGCGTACTCGTCCCTCGCGATCGGAGTGATCGCCGCGTTGTGGCTCTCACGCGCGGCCGGGCCCAACGCGTGGATCCGCTGGGCGGTCGTGATCACGGCCGCCGTGCTCTTGCTTCCCGCAGCGCCGAACCACGCCCCCCCACAGGTGATCCCGCAGTTCTTCTCTTCCGGGGAGGTGCGCCAGGTGCTTCGCCAGCGCGAGATCGTCTACGCGATCACGGACGCGAAGGGTGACGAGGTGCTCTGGCAGGCGACGGCGAACTACTGGTTCGATCTGGCGCAGGGATACATCGGCCCCCTCCCGCTGGATCTGCGGACGGGACCCCTCTCCGGGGGGCTGAGCATGCGGAGGGACGTGTTCCCTCCCTACCCGAAGCAGTTCAGGACGTGGCTGCAGGGGCACGGTGTGTCGTCGGTCATCGTGGACGATCGGGCGCGTGAGAAGTATGGATCGCTCCTGGTGAGGGCGGGTTTCGGGCAGGTGTACGCGGGCCAGGGCGTCAGCGTCTGGCGGCCGCCCGCCACCTAGACCTCGATGGTCCGCCCGGAGTGGTTGCGTATCATGGGCGCCTTGCGGAGGCCCGGATCGCTCGAGCGAAGGCATCTCCCCGGTACCCATGGGATGATGGCTCGTCGCGTCCCGATCTCTCGCCTCCTCCCGTTCATCGCCGTCACGCTTGCCTTCTCCTGCTCGACGACCACGGCGACCCCTGCCGCGGACAGCGGTTGCCAGATGACCGAGGTGCCGGGCTCGTCGACAGACCGGGACGTCCTCTCCGGAGTTGCGGCTCTGGAGGAAGGAGCGCTCGCGATCGGAAGCAGGTGGCTGGGGTCGGTCGGAGGACCCCTGGCGGCCGTTGCCACGCGAAGCGGTTGGACCCCGCGCGTCATCCATGCGCGCGGCGTCCACTCGGTCGAGATGGATGACGTCTCCACCGATGGGGCGGGCGCGTGGGCTGTCGGCGCATGGGGGAACCAACACCCTGTCGCCTTGCGATGGAACGGGCGCACCTGGATCCCGACCAAGGTCGAGGATCCCGGGCCCGGCGAGGACGGCCTCTCGGGGGTCGCGACCGTGTCGTCGGACTGGGTATGGGCGGTGGGCCGGCACCAGGTCGGGAGCGATTTCCGGACGCTCGTGGAGCGGTGGGACGGTCGGACGTGGCGGGCGGTTCCGAGCCCCAACGAGGGGTCGTCGGCCATGCTGAAGGACATCGAAGCTACCGGACCGGACGATGCTTGGGCCGTCGGGTGGTCCGTCAAGGAACAACGCTATCGAACGCTGGCCCAGCACTGGGACGGGGTCGCGTGGCGCGTCGTCCCGACGCCGACCGTGGACGGCGGGGGCGACGCACTCTTCGCGGGCGTTGCCGCGATCTCGCCAAACGACGTTTGGGCGGTCGGATGGACGGGACTGCGAGACGACCTCCACCCGTTGGTCGAGCGGTGGGACGGCCAGAAGTGGAGCGTGGTATCGCTGCCGTCCGACGTTGGGCCCGGCGCCTTCCTCGGTGTCGCAGCGACGCCCGATCGACTCGTGATGGTAGGACGTTCCCTGGTCGACGGATCGCTCGAGCCGCTCGCGGTCCTGAAGTCCGGTGGTTCGTGGGAGAAGGCATCCCTCGTGGCCGGCCAGATCGCTGACGGACCGGCCTGGTTCACAGGCGTGGCCGTCGATCCCTCGGGGTCGATCTGGGCGGTGGGCTCCCGATTCCCCGGCGGCGGTAAGGCCGTTTCGTTCGCGGCCACTGGCTGCGTCTGAGGCGTCCGTTCGGTCAGGGCTTCGCCGGACACACCCGCTGATGGAGGATGAGCGGTGTCTGCGGCGTCTGCGTGAAGTCGAACGCGGACAACATGTCGTCGGTGTTCGCGTCTCGTGAGGTCATCGGAGGGAGGCCGAACACCGTCTCGATGAAGCGGAGCACGGACGCGAACTCCGTCGTGTCGGTGTCGATGAAGCCGGGCTTCGCCCATGGGGAGATGACGATCGCGGGGACCCGCGGCCCCAACCCGTACAGGTCGAGGTGCGGCGGCGGCACGTGGTCGTAGAACCCGCCGAAGTCGTCCCAGGTCAGGACGACCGCCGTCGAGCCCCAGTACTTGCTGGACATGAGCTGGTTCAAGACCCCCACGGTCCAGTTCTCACCCACACAGATGCTGCCCGGAGGATGGTCCGACTGGGCGAACGAAGGCGTCAACCACGACACGGCGGGCAGTTTGCCGGCGTGAAGGTCCTTCACGAACGCGGTGTCGCTCACGACGTTCCGATACATCGGCGAGAACCGCACGTGACGCACGATCCGCAGTGGTTGGACCCAGTCGTTGGCGCCTCGGTATTCCTTCCAGCTCAGTCCGGCACGTTGGAGGAGGTCCGGAAGGACCTCGACGTCGGTGCACGGCCATCGGCTCACGAATGACGCCTGGACCCCCGAGATGCCGGCGGGGCCCTCATCCTCGAGTCGGAAGATCCGCTCCTGCTCCATCCGAGACATGAGCGGGAACGAGGAGTCGGCCTCGAGAGGGTCATCACAGAACTCGCGGCGTGCCGAGCCGAGCTGTCCCGGTCTCTCATGGTCGACGAAACGATCGGATTGCGCGGCGAAGGTCCATAGATGCTCGATGCCGGTGGGCCCGTAGACGGAGCTGAAGAAATGATCCGCGAGTGCGAAACGGCTCGCGTATGCCCAGTAGTTGGGGATGTCGGTCTGCCGGTACGTGACATAGCCGGCATCTGTGAAGCAATCCATCGCGCCTCCGTCGATCGCGTTGATGCCGTTCAGGAAGCTGTGGGCCAGATCCGGCTCGCGATCGGCGGCTGGTTGGAGCTGTTCGGTCGTCCCGTTGCATCTCGTGCCCATCGTCGTCCCGTCGGCGCCGGGGAACGTGGCGAACAGGTTGTCGAAGGTTCGGTTCTCCTTGATCAGGAAGACGATGTGCTTGATATGGCTGCGCGCGAGCACGATCTGGCCGGCCGATGAGCCCACCGCCGGAGACGGTGAGACCACGGCAGCTGGCTCCAGGTCGTTCGGCAGGGGTGCGTCTCCTCCGCTTCCGGACGTGCATCCCGCGAGGGCGGCAAGGAGGGGGAGGGAAACCATGACGAGCCGCCGACGGATCGACGCTGACTCCGCGTGTGGCGAGCGGGCCGATGACATCCGGCGGAGGGTATCGGAAGTGGGTTGCCTACGACTTCCATCCTCGGATCGCTCGGATCCGGTCTTCGTGTACGCTGCGCCGCCGGGACAGTCCTATGGAACGGTCCGTCGACGCCGCAGCCACCGACGAGGAACCCGACGACGCCGCGATCATCGCGGACGAGGAGCTGGCCCCTCGTTCGGCCCTTCGCACCATACTGAGGCGGCTCGGTGTGTGGGGAGGCGGGCTCCGACCGGTATGGAAGGGCCTCGCTGCGTTCCTGCTCTACCAAGCCGTAGCGTTCGCGATCTGGGTCCTGCCCATGGTCCCGCGATTCGGCCGCCAGCAGCTCGGGATCGAGCCGGAGGACTCGCGCTTCTTCCAGTGGGCGCTCAGGTGGATCCCCTGGGCCGTGTCGCACGGCATGAACCCGCTCCACACGCGTTACGTCTTCGCGCCACCGGGCATCGACCTCGCGTGGCAGACGTTCGTGCCCGGCCCTGCCCTCGCAACGTGGCCGATCACCGCCGTGTTCGGTTCGCTCGTTTCCCTCAACGTCCTCGATGCGCTGGCGCCCGCGCTCGCGGCGTGGGCGGCCTATCTCGTGTGCCATCGGCTCACGCACCGGTTCTGGGCGTCGATGATCGGCGGATCCTTGTTCGGGTTCTCGGTCTACGTCACCAGCAACGTCGGACTCGTCAACCTGTCGCTCATCTTCCCGATCCCCCTGCTCGTGTACGTCACCGTCCGCCACGTCGAGGGCTCGCTCGGGCCCGTCGCGTTCGTGACGGGCTTCGCAGCGTTGCTCGTGGCGCTCTTCTCGATCTCGACGGAGCTCTTCGGGACCGCGGTCATCTTCGGCGCGGTCGCGTTCCTCGGCGCGCTCTCGTTCGGGCGGGAGATCCGTCGCCGGTTGTTCCGGACGGGTACGCTCGTGCTGCTCGCTGGTGGGATCGCCGCGCTCGTGCTGCTGCCGTACGTGCATGACGTGGTCGTCAACCAACCTGCCGACGCGTTGCGTCTCCGGGGCGAGATCGGGGCGGCCGATCTCTGGAGCTTCTTCGTTCCCCCGGCGAGGGTCAGGCTCGGCGGCCAAGCGTTCTCGACGGTCCTGGACCGGCTCACGGAGTTCCCGCGAAGCGGCGGCCTCGCGTACGTCGGTCTCCCCATCCTCGCGGTGCTGGTCGGCTTCGCGATCGCCGAACGCGGTCGACGACGGACGTGGGCGCTCCTCGCGTTCGTTGCGGTCCTCATGCTCCTCACGCTCGGGTCCGTACTCCATGTCGGCGGGAAGCCGTTCGGGTCGCTCCCGGAGAGCGTCCTCGCTCGGACCATGCTCCTGAGATCCGCTTCTCCGGTTCGGTTCGCCGTGTACACCAACCTCGCGATCGGTGTCATCGCGTCGTTGTGGCTGTCGGGGGTCTCGGGCAGGTGGGGTTGGACGCGCTGGACCGTCGCGTTGGTGGCCGTCGTCTCGCTCTTCCCGTACCCACCAGCCCAGAACCCTGTCCAGTCGGTCCCCGAGTTCTTCTCCTCGGGGCGGGTCCGCGACGTGCTTCATCAGGGGGAGGTCGTGTATGCGATCCCGAGTCAGAGGGGATCGGAGATGATCTGGCAGACGACCTCGGACTTCTGGTTCGATCTGGCGCAGGGCTACGTGGGGCCCGTGCCGCCGGCTGTCGATTCGGGGCCGCTCGCCCACGGGCTCCATCGCGGCAACGGCTCGTACCTGCCGACTGCGGACGAGTTCTCGACGTGGACGCGGCAGAACGGCGTGTCGGCCGTCGTCCTTGAAGACGAGGCGGCGGTCAGATACGAGGCGATGCTTCAAAGAGCCGGGCTCGTACCGGTCTACGCGGGGGAGGGCGTATCCGTTTGGCGCCCCAGAGGCGTCACCCCGGCGCCGTGAGGCCGCGCAGCTTCGGCCTGAGATGATGGGAACCCGAAGGCCGGCGGGAGGGCCGAGCATGAGCACAGACCAGGTGGCGGGCACCCGGACCGAGGAACTCCTCGCACTCGCCGAGCGCTACGCGGCCCACAACTACCATCCGCTGCCGGTCGTCATCGCGAGCGGAGAGGGCGCGTGGGTGACCGACGTCGAGGGGAGGCGATACCTCGACATGCTGGCGGCCTACTCCGCGCTCAACTTCGGTCACCGCCATCCCCGACTGGTCGGCGCGGCGCGCCGGCAGCTCGAACAGCTCACCCTCACGTCCCGTGCGTTCCACAACGACACCTTCCCCGTGTTCTGCCGCGACCTCGCGCGGCTCGCGGGCAAGGACATGGTGCTCACCATGAACACCGGGGCCGAGGCGGTCGAGACCGCCATCAAGACCGCCCGACGATGGGGCTACGACGTCAAGGGGGTGGCGCCCGATCGCGCGAAGATCGTCGTTGCCGACGGGAACTTCCACGGACGTACCGTCACGATCGTCGGGTTCTCCGACGATCCTTCCGCGAGAGGTGGCTTCGGCCCGTTCACCCCGGGGTTCGAGTCCGTCCCGTACGGTGATGTCGGCGCGCTTCGCGACGCGATCGATGACGACACGGTCGCGTTCCTCGTCGAGCCGATCCAAGGCGAGGCCGGTGTGATCGTGCCGCCCGAGGGCTACCTGCGTGCGGCCCGCGAGCTCTGCACCGAGCGCGGAGCGCTGCTGATGGCCGATGAGATCCAGTCGGGCCTCGGACGTACCGGCACCACCTTCGCCTGCGAGCACGAGGGCGTCGTCCCCGATGTCTACATCCTCGGGAAGGCGCTGGGCGGCGGGATCATGCCGCTGTCCGCGGCGGTCGCGGATCGCGACGTCCTCGGGGTGTTCCGGCCGGGTGAGCACGGCTCGACGTTCGGTGGCAACCCCCTCGCGTGCGCGATCGGCATCGAGGTCATCGATCTGCTCCGCGAGGGCACGTACCAACGACGGTCCGCCGAGCTCGGGTCATGGTTGATCGAGGGGCTCCGGGACGCGGCGCTGCCGACGGTCGCCGAAGTGCGCGGGCGAGGGCTCTGGATCGGCATCGATCTCGTCCCGAGCGCCGGGTCGGCCAGAGCGGCGTGCGAACGGCTGATGGGCCGCGGCATCCTCGCCAAGGACACGCACCAACAGACGGTCCGGCTGGCCCCGCCCCTCGTCGTCGAGCGCTCGGACCTGGAATGGGCGCTCGAACAGGTGGTGGACGTCCTGTCGACGCCCGCCGGCTAGGCCTCTCGATCCGCCGGTTGGAAGAGCTCGATGGGGTTGCCCGAGGGATCGTCGAACACGATCTGCGCGCCCCCCGGCCCCCGCACCACGTCGCTCCGGAACCGCACGCCGGCCGCTCGGAGGCGTTCGACCTCGGCGGCGATGTCGTCGACGACGAACTCTATCCGGTTCCAACCACCGGGTCCGGGTTGGTGACCGTCCGGCATCGGCCGCCCGGCCGAGCTCTTCGGCCCGCTGAGGAGGAGCCGGAGATCATCGCGGATCACATCGGCGAACGCGGGGGACGCGTTCGCGAGCACCGAGAACCCCAGATGCTCCGTGTAGAAGGCGATCGCCGCATCGACGTCCTCGACCAGGTACCGAACGTTCACGGTGCTCACGAAGCGCTCCTCTCGTTGTCGGCCGGCTCGCTCTCGAGGTCACGCGAACCCTCGTTCGGGCGGAAGGCGCATCATAACGAGGTGAGGCTCC
>VAYU01000066.1:32842-63155 GCA_005884925.1 Actinomycetota bacterium
CCTGGCGGGGGTGGAGTGTGGTCGAGGTCGACGGTGAGTTCCGGCTGTCGTCCCTTACGCGGCCCGAGGTCTGGACGCCACGTGCTCCGCACGCGGCGTCCTGTCCGAAGGGCCGCACCCCGACACCGCAGCGGCGCTGCCGCTGCGGTGTCTACGCCGCGATCAGCCCCGAGGCGCTCGCCGGACTCCTCTCCCTCCCGGGTGGGGTGGTCGGTGAGGTGTCGCTCTGGGGTAGGGTGATCGAGCACGGGCGGGGCTACCGGGCGCAGGTCGCCTACCCGGCGCGCCTGGGTCTCGTGTGCGCCGCATGTCTGGCGGAGGGAAGTGGCCGGCGAGCGGACGCCGTCCAGCGGGTACCGGTCGCGGGGCGGATCAGGCTCGTCCCGTGGTGCGCGCAGCATGCTCCCCCGACCGCGCGCACCTCCGCGCGCTCGGTGGAGTCCTCGTTGCTCTCGGTGTACGCGGTTGATCCGATCGCCGAGGAGTTGATCGCCAGGATCAAGGGGTCGGCCTCGATGCGAAGGAGCGGCGATGCGCCGCCGGCGCGCGGCGGAACCGTTGGGACCGCGCTCGTGCTCGTCGTGCTGGCCGGTCTGGGGTTGGCTCGGATGGACGCAGCTCCATCCGCGGGTGCATCACTCGGCGATCGTGCGGCGGCCGGCGATCGCTCCTATCGAGGCTTCCTCCGCTCGCCCGACGAGACCTTCGGCGCGTACCCACCGATCCGCATCGTGTTGACCGCCGTGCGTGATCAGGACGGACCGATGTGTGGCCACGCCGAGAGAGGGACCGTCGTCCGCACCGATTGCCGCGACGACCGAACCAACGCGTACGTCTTCGACATCGCCCCGTCACACGTCAACCGCGCGGGAGCCTGCGCCCAGGGTGCGGACGTGGTCACGCAACGCGGTTCGAACCTTCTGTGCTGGCAACGCATCGTCGCGATCCAATGAGTCTCCGTCCGGACGGCGGTTGAGCGATCGCGTCGACCCGACACGGACGGGTCTGGCCCGCAGTTTGACGATGGGAACCACTCCCATTATCGTTTGCCAGCCGACGGAACGCGACCGACGGAAGGGAAGGACATGGCATGGCTCGGGGTTCTCGGCACACGGTGGCCCTGGCGATCTGCGCGCTCATCGTCCCGCTGGCGGGCTGCTCGGGTGTTGGCGGTGCGGCGTCGGGCGGCCGGCCGAACGTCGCCGCTGCCGAGAACGTCTGGGGAAGCATCGCCTCCCAGCTGGGCGGCGACCGGGTGACCGTCACGAGCATCATCGACAACCCCAACGCGGATCCGCACGACTACGAGCCGACCACGGAAGACGCGCGATCGATGGCGGCAGCGAACTTCGTGATCGAGAACGGTGTCGGCTATGACCCCTGGGCCCAGCGGCTCGTCGACGCGAATCCGGTGTCAGGACGCGACATCCTCAACGTCGGGACGCTCGTCGGCGAGCCCACCGGTGGGAACCCGCACCGCTGGTACTCCCCGTCGGACGTTCAGCAGGTGATCGACGCGATCACGAGCGAGTACCAGAAGCTCGACCCTGCCGATGCCTCCTACTTCGACCAGCAGCGCTCGTCCTTCGAGACGGCGGGCCTCGCCCGATACCACGCCCTCATCTCGGAGATCAAGACGAAGTACGCCGGCACGCCCGTTGGGGCATCCGAGAGTATCTTCGCGCTCATGGCGCCCGACCTGGGGCTGAACCTGATCACGCCGCCGGCGTTCCTCACGGCCATCAGCGAAGGGACGGAGCCCACGGCGGCCGACAAGGCCGCGATCGACCATCAGATCGCTGCCCATGAGATCAAGGTGTACGTGTACAACAGCCAGAACGCGACTCCGGATATCCAGCGCCAGATCGACGAGGCCAGGGCGGCGAACATCCCGATCACCACGATCACCGAAACGCTCTTCCCGGCCGGCGCGACGTTCCAGGCGTGGCAGGTCGCTCAGCTCCAAGCGCTCGCGGCGGCCCTCCACGAGGCGACCGGGAGATGAAGCCGGCGGGCGTCGTGTCTGACACCGTTTCGACCTCGAACGAGGTCATCCATGCGCGCGGAGCCTCCGTGCGGTTCGGGGACCGTCTGCTGTGGAGCGGGGTCGATCTGCACATCGGTCCAGGGACGTTCACCGCGATCCTCGGCCCGAACGGCGCCGGCAAGTCCACGTTGCTGAAGGTCCTCCTCGGCCTCCAGCCTCTCGCCTCCGGGACGGTGGACGTTCTCGGCGCTCCGGCGGGAGCGGCACGCCGGCGCATCGGCTACGTCCCGCAACGCGGCGCCTTCGACCGGACGCTCCGGATCCGCGGCCTCGACGTCGTCCGCCTGGGGCTCGACGGGAGTCGGTGGGGGCTGCCCCTATCGGCGCTGCGCGCGAGGCGGACGCGCGAGGCTGTAGCAGAGGTCGTGAACCTCGTCGGGGCGACCCAGTACGCGAGCCGGCCGATCGGCGGGCTGTCGGGTGGGGAACAGCAGCGGCTCGTGGTCGCCCAGGCACTGGTCCGTCGTCCGGAGCTGCTCCTGCTCGACGAACCGCTCGACAGCCTCGACCTCGCCAACCAGGCGGCCGTGGCCGCATTGGTGCAACGGATCTGTCGCGAGCGGGGGGTGACCGTGGTGATGGTGGCGCACGACGTGAACCCGATCCTCCAGTTCCTCGATGAGGTCGTCTACGTGGCCAGAGGCAAGGCGGTGGTCGGCGCCCCGAACGAAGTCATCACCACGCAGACGCTGAGCGCGCTCTACGGCGCCCGGGTGGAGGTGCTGCGAGCTTCCGACGGTCGGTTGGTCGTCGTCGGAACCCCCGAGGCGCCCGCTCTCCACGCCGACCGGCACGCGGGGTGAGCCGTGACGCTGTTCGACTACCCGTTCATGATCAACGCGCTTCGCGCCGGGACCATCGTGGCGGTCGTCTCCGGGGCGATGGGCTGGTTCATGGTGCTCCGCCGGCAGACCTTCGCCGGACACACCTTGTCGCTCGTCGGGTTCCCGGGTGCCGCCGGGGCGATCCTCCTCGGCCTCGCTCCGGCGTTCGGCTACTTCGGGTTCTGCATCGCCGCCGGGGTCATCATCGCGATGGCCTCTCCACCCGTCGGCTCCGCCCTCTACAGCGAGGAGTCCGCCGTGATCGGGTCCGTGCAGGCATTCTCCCTGGCGTGCGGCTTCCTCTTCGTGAACCTCTACCACGGCAATCTCAACGGCCTCACGAACCTCCTCTTCGGAAGCTTCCTCGGCATCACGAACGGGCAGGTCGTCTCGCTGCTCGCGGTGGCGGTCCCCGCACTCGTCGCGCTCGGTCTGATCGTCCGGCCGCTGCTGTTCGCGAGCGTCGACCCTGAGGTGGCGGCCGCCGCCGGGATACCGGTGCGGTTGCTCGCCGTGATCTTCCTGCTGCTCCTCGGTGCGGCCGCGGCGGAGGCGAGCCAGATCACCGGGTCGCTGTTGGTGTTCGCCCTCCTCGTGCTCCCCCCGGCGACGGCGCACGTGATCACGGGCCGGCCGCTCCTCGGGATCGCCCTGTCGGTGGTACTGGCGGTCGCGGTGACGTGGGCCGGATCGGTGATGGCGTACTACACGCCGTATCCGACAGGGGCATTCATCACGACGCTGTCGTTCGCGGCCTACGTCGCGGTTCGAGGCATCCGAGTGCTCAACGCCCGTGCCAGGAAGGGTCCTGTGCCGATGCGCGAGGCGCTGACATGACCGGAGCCCTAGGCGTCCTCGGATGGATCCCTCCCGTCGTCGGTCATCCGTTCATGCGGAACGCGTTCCTGGCGGGAACGGGGATCGCGGCATGCTGCGGCGCCGTCGGGTACTTCGTCGTGCTCCGTTCGCAGGTCTTCACGGGAGACGCCCTCAGCCATGTCGCCTTCACGGGTGCGCTCGCCGCCCTGGCGGCAGGAGCCGACCTGCGCCTCGGGCTGTTCGGGGCGACGATCGCGGTCGCCGTGGGGATGGGACTGCTCGGCAGGTCCGGTCGAGCCGACGACGTCGTGATCGGCAGCGTCTTCGCGTGGATGCTCGGTCTCGGCGTGTTGTTCCTGTCGATCTATACGTCGAACAGCAGCGGCGCCAACGGAACCGCGGGGGTGAGCGTCCTGTTCGGTTCCATCCTCGGTCTCTCGGCCGGCGCGGCGCGAGTCGCAGCCCTGCTCGGAGCGATGATCCTGGGCGGCGCGCTCCTGATCGCGCGGCCGCTGTTGTTCGCGAGCCTTGATGAGGCCGTCGCCGCCGCCCGAGGGGTGCCGGTCCGGGCCCTGGGGATCGGGTTCCTCGCGCTGGTGGGTCTCGCCGCCGCGGAGACCACGCAGGCGGTGGGCGCGCTCCTCCTCCTCGGACTGCTCGCGGCCCCGGCCGCTGCCGCGCACCACCTGACGACGCGCCCCTTCCGGGGGCTCGCGCTCTCGACGGCGCTCGCGATCGGTGCGGTGTGGGTGGGACTGGCGGCGAGCTATGCCTTCCCCTCAGTGCCGCCGAGCTTCGCCATCATCGCGACCGCGGTGGTGACGTTCGCGGGCGCTTCCGCGTTGCACGGCCTGGCCAGGCGCGGCCTCGCCGTGGGGCGTCGGAAGGACCGGCTGCCTGCCGGCGTCTCCGAGGAGATCCATGGCTGATCCCTGCGGCGATACACCCGACGTCGACCAGGTCGCGGCCCTCAGGCTCCGGCGGGTCGGCCAACGGCTCACCCCGCGCCGTCGCTCGCTGCTCGAGATCCTTACGTCGGCCGTGCACCCACTGACGATCCACGAGATCCTCGACCGAGGGACCGGCCTCGCTATGAGCTCGGCGTATCGCAACCTGACGGTCCTCGAGCACGCCGGCGTCGTCAACCGCGTGATCACGCGGGAGGACCTCGGTCGCTACGAGCTCGCGGAGGAGCTCACCGAGCATCACCACCACCTCGTGTGTTCGTCCTGCGGACTCGTCCGCGACCTGGGTTCGGACGCGGATGCCGAACGCTTGATGAACGTGGCGATGCGTCGTGCGACCGAACAAGGGTTCACACCCGCGACCCACCGACTCGACATCGTGGGGCTCTGCGCGGACTGCACGGCGGGGGAGCCGGCCTAGCCGCGCGGAGGTTTCCATGGACCGACGCCGCCCAGGCGTTCGGGTGTGACCCTCGTGACGAATCCCGGTGGCGGATCAGGCATGGTGGGGAAAACGACGTTGGGTCCGAGGTAGGTGTACGCGAGGCGCTGCAGCAGCTCCGGGGCGCCGCCCTCGGTGACGCGAGCCGTGCCGTACACGACGAGGTATTCGAGCAATCCCCATCGGTTCGTGGTGGTCGACGGGATCGAGATCGCGATACGGGGGTCGCGACGGAGGTTCCTCAGCTTGCGCTGCTCCGGGATCGTCGCCAGGACGATCTCGTCGTCCTCGATCCCGACCCACGCGAGGGTGATCTGGGGCGTCCCGTCCTCGTCGATCGTGACGACGTGTGCCACTGCATCGCTCCGAAGGAGCTCTTGCGCAGACTCCGGGAGGGGGACGCCTGCCATCCGGCCGGATGCTACTGGAGAGAAAGACGATGCGGAGACGAACGATACGGAAGGAGCTGATGACGACGACCCGGCCCGGCGCTTGAGTCGAGGCGATGCCCGTTCCGCTCCTGACCTTCTACGCCGGCTGGGAGGAGCACAACGCGCTCCTCCGACAAGCGTTGTCCGGACTCGCCGACGACCAGCTCTCGCTCGCACCAGCAGATGGGCTGTGGTCGGTCCGCATGCTGGCGAGCCACATCATCGCCAACCGGGCCTGGTGGTTCCACAGCTGGATGGGCGTAGGAGCCGAGGAGCTAGCCCGGTTCGTCGACTTCGACGAGGGCCCAGACGCGGAGACTCATGATGCGGATGAGCTCGTCGCTGCGCTCGACAGCTCGTGGGCAAACGTCGCGTCGAGTCTCGCGGGCTGGACGGAAGCCGACCTGCCGGAGCGGTTCCAGGGGCCGACGCCCAACGCGGCTTGGGAACGACCGTGGCGGACGCGGCGGTACATCGCGTGGCACGTTGCGGAACACGACGTTCATCACGGTGGCGAGATCTCGCTGACGCTGGGCATGCACGGCCTCAACGGCCTGGACATGTGATCGAGAGCCGGCGATGGCTGACGAACGAGCGGCTCAGTGCGCCGTCCGCGCTCCGAGGTAGGACCGGTCGCCGATCCAAAGACCGGGGGGTGCGGCCAGCAGCACGGCGAGCGCATCCAACCGCGGCGCGTACTTCGCGCGCTTCTCCGTGAAGCGGGCGAACGCGTCGTCCACCGGCCGGATCGAGAAGCCGTCGTCCTTCATGTCCTCGAGCACGGACTCGAACTCGTCGCGCTGGATCACGGCCTCACGCTCGGTCAGCCGGAGGTAGTAGTAGAGGTCCTCCACCGCGTGCACGCCCGTCCCGTAGAGGAGCTTCGCCCGCTCGTCGGGCTCGCCGTCTACCGCGGTGAGCATCAGCGTGGCCGCATCGAGCACGGAGCCCAGCGAGGTGACCCACGAGGTGTTGTCGTGGGGCGAACGGAACAACGAGAGGATCGGATAAGACATGTGGCTCTCGAGGACGTCCGCCACCCATCGCTCCCATTCCGCGAACAACTCCGGCAAGGCCGACGCCATGCCCGCGCTGCCCATCCGGTGGAGCAACTCGGGACCCGACGGAGGAGATCCGGCCCGGGCATCGAGCAGGAGCACGCCGACCTCTCGACGGTTGAAGGCTTGGTACAGCACGGGGAGATAGGCGATCACCACGGCGAACAGCCCGAGGCCGTTGGCTCCCGCAAGGACCACGATCGCTCGGGTCCAACCGGTCGCGGCACCGGACCCGATCCCGAGGGTGAACAAGGACGAGCCGCTGGAGTACAGGGCGTCACCGAACGAACCGTCGCTCCGCCCCAGTCCGTGCACGAACGCCGGGCTCCACAGGATCAGCGCGTACGCCAGCAAGGCGAGCGAGACCCACCCGAACAGGAGGAGGAAGAAGAAGACCGGCGCCGCCGCGGCCAGGACCCGTTCCCGCGATTGGATCGTCTTCCTACGCACGCCGATCCATCGCCAGGGCTGCCAGACCGGCCGGAACAAGATCCGGCTCAGACGGAATCGGCCGCGCGCTGCCCGGGGCATGACGAGGGTCCGCAGCACGTCGAGCAGCGTCCAAAGCAGGATCACGATGCCAGCCGGAAGCGCGACCCAGCGCATTCAACCAAGCCTACCCAGGCGCGACCCACATCGAGTACCGCCTCGCCAGGTAGCGACTTTCGTCCGCTTGACACAGGTACTGCGGAAGCGAAAGCTCGGAAGTTCAGGCGTCGATGCCGGAGGTTCTTCGACGCAGCCGATAGCGGTTCCGGCTGAGATGGGGGAGGGTCATGATCGCACGTCTTCCGAAGCGTCCGAGGATCGCAGGCCTGCTGTTCGCCCTGGCTCTCGCGAGCCTGCTGGCGTTCCCGAACCCCGCGGGCGCCGGCAACGCGGTGACGAACACCGAGGTGAGCGTCGGCAGTCCGGACGACATCGCGCCGCGAAGCCATCAGAACGAGCCCGCCGTCGCTGTGGACGCGCATAACCCGGATGTCCTGGTCGCCGGATCGAACGACTACATCGACCAGCAAGCCTGCCCCCAGGACCTCGCGACCCAGGCGGCACGATGCGACGACTTCTCGGCCGGCATCGGCGTGAGTGGGGTCTACTTCTCGTTCGATCGCGGCGAGAGCTGGATCCAGCCGACCTACACCGGCTGGCAGGCGCGCGACTGCGGCACCGCGACCGTCTGCCCCGGGTCGTTCGGCCCGATCGGTCGGATCCCCTGGTACTACGAGGCTGGCCTGATCGACGACGGCGACCCCGCCGTTGCGATCGGCCCCAAGCCCGTGGCCGGGACGTTCTCGTGGGACAACGGCTCCCGGGTCTACTACGCGAACCTGACGACGAACTTCCCGGGAGCACACGGGCTCCCTCGCGGGTACGAAGCCGTCGCCGTCTCTCGCCTCGACAACCCCACACCGACGAGCGTGCTGCAGAAACCGAGCTGGAATCCGCCCGTGATCGTGACCGAGCAGCAGAGCCAGACCGCGTTCACTGACAAGGAGCAGATCTGGGCGGACAACGCTGCCACGAGCCCGTTCTTCGGGCGGACCTACGTTTGCTTCGCGGAGTTCCGGAGCAACGGTCACCACAACCCCGGAACCGAGATCGCGCCGCTGACCGTGTCGGTCTCGGCCAACGGCGGCGACACCTGGAGGACGAGCCAGGTCCAGCCGGCCGACGCCGGCGGTCACGGCCAGGGAGGGTTCGGGTCGTCCGGATGCACGATCCGCACCGACAGCAACGGCGTCGCGTACCTGTTCGCGGAGAAGTTCCAGAACCCGCTGTATAGCGGGCTTCCCACGCACGGCTCGCAGATCATGTTCACCTCCACCGACGGCGGCTTCCACTGGTCGAAGGCGAAGACGCTGTTCACGATAACCGACCTGTGCTTCTTCCAGGATCCGCTCTCCGGCCGGTGCGTGATGGACGGATACACCGGGGCTCGGACGGATCTGGGGTCGGCGCCGAGTGTCGACATCGCCAACGGCGCGCCCACGGGTGACGATGCGACGAACCTCATCGTCGACGCGTGGGCAGACGCGAGCGGTGGCCTCAACCACGAGGCGGCTCGGGTCGCGTGGTCATCGGACGGCGGCGCGACGTGGCACGGTCCGACGGCCGTCTCGCTCGCCGGTGACCGACCGATGTACGCGGCACCGGCGATCTCGCCCTCGGGCGACCGGGCCTACGTCGTCTACGAGGCGGTGACCTCGCCCTGGGCCGGCGACGACGTCACGACGCCGCGGCCCTGGCACGGCGTGTTCCTTTCGGCGCCGGTCGGTTCCACGGGTCCGGGAGCCTGGAGCACCGTGTATGACGGACCGCTCGCGGACCTTCGATCTTCGTTCCCGGGTCATCGCTTCCGCGAGGAACGGGTCGGCGACTACGTGTACGCGGCGGCGAGCCGCGACTACGGGGTCGGGCTCTGGATCGACGTCCGGAACGCAGACGTGTGTCCTGCGATCCAGGATTGGCGCGCGGAGTCGCTCGCCGCGGGAGCGCCGGTCATCCCGGCGCCGTGGCCGCTGACGGACTGTCCGGCCGCCTGGGGCAACATGGACGTCTGGGCGGCGACGACCGGCTGACGATCTCGCGGCGTTCGACGCGACCTCGATCGATCCCGAGCCGTCGGTCGGGAGCCCGCTCGGCTGAGCCCAGCACGGCCGAGGGCCGGTCGACATACCCATGGCGCACGGCACAACGATCGCCCGCACCGCGATGAAAGCCGGTGGCGTGAGCCGTGGCATCGATCGATTGTGGGCCTGTGGAGCTGACGGTGTTCGGTCACACCGGGCTCGTGATCTTCTGGCGTAGCCTCTCATAGGGTGTCTGCCCCCCGAGCCCCCCGTGCGGTCGGTTGTAGTTGTAGAAGTCCTCCCATTCCTGGAGTCGGTCGTTGAACAGCTCGGTGTCGTCGATCACGACGCCTTTGAGCATCCGGTAGAACTCTTGCTGGTCGATGCGATGGGATCGCTCGACCTTCCCGTTGAGCCGCGGCGTCGCCGGCTTGATGTAGACGTGGCCGATCCCGCGATCGATCAGGTGGTAGTGGAACTGGGATCGGAACTCAGCCCCGTTGTCGGTCTGGATGACCTCCACCGCGAAGGGGAGCTTCTCCAAGACGTAGTCGACGAACCGGATCGCGGTGGTCTGGCTCAGCCGGTCGTAGATCCGAAGGACCCGGATCCTCGTGCAATCGTCGATCGCGGTGAACTGGTAGTGCCGCCTGCGATGGCCTTTGATCGGCGCGATGAACTTCACGTCCACCTGCACGCGGTGACCGGGCTGGGGCTTCTCGTAGCGCTTCCACCGATCGACGTGGCGCCGGTAGCGCTGCGAGCTCGGGCAGCCGGTTTCTCGAGGCGCTTGAGGATCCGCCAGACCCCCGAGCGACTGACCTGCAGGTCGTGGTAGCGCTTGAGGTACATCGAGATCTTCTCGGGTCCGAAGTGGTAGGTCTTGCGGAGGTAGACGATCTTGCCGATCACCTCACCGCTCGTCGCGTTCGGACTCCTCAGCGGACGCTTCGACCGATCACGGAGCCCTTCGACGCCGAACTCCTCGTCGCGCCTGAACCAGTTGTAGTACGTGTGACGGCTGATCCCGAAGTAGCGGCAGGTAAGAGCGACGTTTCCCGTACGTGCGGGTGACGAAGCGGGCGCGATCCCGTTCAAGCTCAAGTCGATTTTCATGCCCGGGTACAGGAAAGTGGGCCGGGATGACCCAACCCACTCTCCTGCTGCCCTGTCTCGTGGCTACGTCGCTGCTGAACTACGGCTCAGGTGGACGAGATAGCGAAGATCAGGGTGGTTCCCGGTTCGGTGGTGTCCGTGATCACGAACGGTAGCGCGTTGCCGATCTTGAACGTCGGGTTCGCTGCCGCGAACGCAGCCCAGTTCGCGTACGAATTGCCCCCGAGGTCGGCGTTCTCGGTCACGGCACAGCTGGGACTGGCGGTGCTGACGGTTCCGTTGGACCCGCAACCGGCTGCGTCGAGGAATGCGTAGCCGGCAACCTTGTTTCCGCTGCCGCCCGCGCTGATCGGGATGCTCCAGCGAGGCGAGCCTCCCCCTACGCAATCCGTGTTGTTGTCACTGGGGTCACAGTTGTACTGGAACGAATACGTGACTCCGCCCAGAGACGCTCCCGGGTTCTTTGAGTTCGTCACGTAACCGCCCGCGAAGCCACCCGTGGACGTATCAAGGGTGACCGTATCTTGGCTGACCGAGCACGTTGCCGGGGCACCGCTGAAGCATTTGAGCTTCCCAGGCGCTGCCGATGCTACGACCGCAATCCCTACGCACAACGCCAACGCTACGAGCGAAGCCAATACGAATGAAGGCTTCTTCATGCTTCCTCCTTCCCCTTCCTGAAGGAAGGGATGTTCCGGCGATCCGAACTCAGGTTTCACCACCCCCTTCATCAATCATCGAGACGAGGTTCTCGTACGCAACGTGAAGCATCGCGACGAACGCGAACGCAGCCGCGAGAGGCCAAAGTGCTGCGGCGATATCTCCTCGACTTCGTCGGACGCGCTCATCACGATTCCTCCCTGTTGAACTCCTGGGGAGAGGTTGTGCTTGGAGGCAGAAGAGGCACATCCCCCAGATGTGGGTAACGGAAGCCCCCGGGTGGCCTACAGAACGGCGCTTGTTCTGTCAGTTAGCCAGCGCCTGTGGATGACGATGCCCATGTTACGTTAACCTGCCTGCCGCGGAAGTCTCGTGACACCCTCCGCCGCATCCTGATCCGCGACCGGGCCGACCGCGACGCGATCTCCTCGGAGCTGCTCAGCCCCGCGACGGGAGAGGCGACGACTGGGCCGACATCATCGACATGCTGACGATGCATCCGGAGGAGCGCCTGAAGATGGTTCGGCTCCTGGCAGAGATCGACGCGGCCGTCTGAGATTCGGTTGCCGCCGCAGCCTAGGAGCGTTGGGCAGGGCGGTCCGTCGATATCCGGTCAGTCAGCCAAGCGAGGCCTCAACCGGACGCGGGACCGGTCCCCAGTCCGGGTTGCGTCGGCGCGTCTCGGTGACCCACACGTCGACCGCCGGATCCATCCGGTGCGAGCACCTGGACGGTCGGTGGGATCGATCGGCGAGCCCCGCGAGACCCTGCGCCTCATACCAGCGGAGCCACCGATGGACCGCTTGGCGCGACACGTCGAAGCGACGCGCGACCTCGACGATCGGGACACCGTCTCGGATCACCGCCAGGACCGCCTGATACCTCTGCTCCACGACACTCAGCTCCACCAACATGCTCGGGAGTGTGTCGCGGATCAGGCGGAGCCAGCGTCACCCATCAGGCGGAGCCGTGTCACCCGACAGCCGGAGCCGAAACGTCACGCGTCAGGCGGAACCAGACAGCAGGTGGTGGGCCCCCCGGGACTCGAACCCGGAACCTGCGGATTAAGAGTCCGTTGCTCTGCCAGATTGAGCTAGAGGCCCGCCGAAGGATAGCAATCCTTCGGCGGGCCTCAGCAGGTCACGATGCCTTCTGCTTGCGGTGGAGGTCGCCGTTGTTGAGATCCGTGAGCCATGTGTCCACGCGCTCGAGGCTCTTCATCAGCCGCGTGCCCCAGCCGTTCCCTTCGCGGACCGGGCCGGACAGATGCTCTTCGCGCTCGCCGACCTCGGGCTCGACCGGCGCGTCGACGAGCGATCCCAGGTGCGCCGCACCGGAGAGGTCGCCGGACGACCGCTTCAGTTCGGACAGATCCTTCAGGTCGGCGACATGGGCGATGACCCCGCGCCCAAGATCGATGTCCTTCGCGTTCCATGCGAGCTCGGAGTAGCGGCCGCCCAGCTCCAGACAATCGAGCCGGCCGGCGCCGGTGATGAACGACACCCGATCTTCGTCCTCGCCGTCGTCCGGCGCAGGGTTCGCGCCCAGATCGAGCAGCGCCAAACCGAATCGGTCGAGGTTCTGATCGTCGGCCGCGAGGCAGATGTCCACATCGTCGGTCTCCACCGGCGACCCGTGGGCGGCCGCAGCCAGACCGCCGATCAAGACGTAGTTGACGCCGTGCGCGCGCAGCCCGGCGATGATGCGGATCGGATCGAACACCTCACCCATGGTTCCCCCTTGCCAAGTTCATCGGCCGGGGAGGGCCGGTTCCTTGAACGTGGGGATGAACGTGGAGAGGAGCCATCGGCTCCGCAACCAGAGGGTGACCGACGGGATTCGAACCCGCGACCCCCAGGACCACAACCTGGTGCTCTAACCAGCTGAGCTACGGCCACCATGCGCGACGGGAAGCATCATCACGATACCAACGCCACCAACCGCCAGGGTTGCGGCTCGTGTCGGCGTATGGCACCATCTGGCTAGTTATTGAACGGCCGTTCAAATCGAACTGGACGGGGTCCGGATGGCCGTTCTCGCGAGGAGGCGGGCCGCATGGCAGCGGATCGATCGATCGACTTCGACCTCGACAGGATCGATGCGCTGATCGCCGACGAGGAGGCGGCCCTCGAGCCGAAGCATCGCGCATCCATCGCCTACCGGACGATCGCGGAACGGTACGTCGCCGGCGGCGTCGCCTCCAGCTGGCAGGATTCACGACCCCACGCGATCTTCATCGATCACGGACGGGGGAACCGGATCTACGACATCGACGGCAACGAGTACGTCGATTTCCACCTGGGCTACGGCGCGATGGTCGCAGGACACGCGCACCCCTTGATCGTGGATGCGATCGAGAGGGCCGCTCGCCGCGGGACGCACTTCGCCCAGCCGACCAAAGATCTGGACGTGGTCGGCCAGAACCTCGCGGACCGGTTCAAGCTTCCGCTCTGGCGTTTCGCGAACTCGGGAACCGAGACGACGCTCGAGGCGATCCGTCTGATGCGCGCGAACACCGGCCGCGACATGCTGATCAAGATCGAGGGCAGCTACCACGGTCACCACGACTCCATCATGTTCAGCGTGGGGCCCGACCGCTCGCAGATCGGGCCGCGCGAGCATCCGGTCACGGTCCCGCAGGCGATGGGGATCCCGCAAGCGTTCGCCCACCTCGTGCGCGTCGTCCCCTTCAACGACCTTGTCGAAGCGCGTCGCGCGTTCGAGGAGAACCCGGATGCGATCGCCGGAATGATCGTGGAACCGGCCATGATGAACTGCGGCGTGATCCTGCCGGAGCCGGGCTATCTCGAAGGTCTCAAGGAGCTCTGTCACGAGCACGGCGCCTACCTGGCGTTCGACGAGGTCAAGACCGGGGCGACCCTCGCCTACGGCGGCGCGACCGAGGCGTTCGGCGTGGTGCCGGACGTCATCTGCCTGGCGAAGGCGATCGGCGGGGGGACGCCGTGCGGCGCGATCGGCGCCACCCGGGAGCTGTTCCGGCCCGTCATCGACGCCGACTACGACATGGCCGGCACCTTCAACGGCAACCCGCTCACGATGGCCGCCATGCGCGCGACGCTCACGGAAGTGCTGACGCCCGAGGTCTACGAGCAGTTCAACAGAGTCGACAAGGCGATGAAGGACGGGCTGACCTCCGTCGCCGAACGCTACCGGCTCCCGTGCTACGTGACGGGTATCGGAGCGAAGGGGGCCGTGATCTATTCGAAGCAGCGGGTCCGGGAGTACCGCGACGCCGTCGGCATCGATGAGCGGATCAGCTACCTCGCGTGGCTGTTCCAACAGAACCGCGGCGTGTTCAAGTCCCCGTGGACGACACAGGAGACCTGGACGCTCTCGGTCTTCCACACGGAGGATGACGCGGCACGGTACGTGGCGAACTTCGAGGAGTTCGCCGCCGCCGTGTCGTCTTGACGGAGGTTGCGATGCGGGCATCTGCGCTCCATGCTGCGGCGATGGATATCCCGGATCCTGATCAGTTCGAGCTCGCGGACGGTCGTCGTGTGGACGTGTATCTGGCCGGACCCGACGACGGCGTCCTCCTGATCTCGCATCACGGGACCCCCGCGTCGGGGATCCCCGTGTCTTCGTTCGTGCAGGCGGCGGCGGAACGCGGCCTCCGCTGGGTCTCCTATTCCCGCCCGGGATACGGCGACTCCGGGCGGCTTGCCGATCGCACGGTTGCCGATTGCGCCGAAGACGTCGTCGCGATCGCTGATCATCTCGGGGCCGAGCGGTTCTTCACGATCGGCGCGTCCGGCGGTGGCCCCCACACCCTCGCCTGCGCCGCCCGGCTGCCCGAGCGGGTGCTCGGCTGCGCGGCGATCGCGTGCCCGGCGCCCTGGGGTGCGGAAGGGCTCGACTGGCTCGCCGGACAGGGACCGGAGAACATCGCGGAGTGGGAGGCAACGCTAGCCGGACCGACGGAGCTCGAGCGCTTCCTGGCCAAGGAGGCCGGATCGGTCGGTGCCGCGACGTCGCCACAGGACCTGATCGACGCGATCGGTGGGCTGCTCCCCGACGTCGACCGCGCCGCGCTCACGGGTGCGTTCGCCGACACGCTGCTCGCGTCGGGACGCCGAGCGGTCTCGAACGGCATCTGGGGCTGGTTCGATGATGACTTCGCGTTCACCCGGGATTGGGGCTTCGCGCTGAGCGAGATCGCCGTCCCGGTTGCGCTCTGGCAGGGTGGCGAAGACCGGATGGTCCCCTTCGCGCACGGCGAGTGGCTATCCGCCCACGTTGCCGGCGTCCGTGCGCATCTCACCGATGGAGACGGTCACCTGTCGCTCGCCGTGAGCTCGTTGCCGAAGATCCTCGACGACCTGCTGGAGCACGCAACCCGATGAGCACGGACACCGACGTCGTCGAGATCGACCTGGGTCTGGTCGAAGAGCTCACGAAGCGCGAGGTCGCGGCGCTCGACCGGAAGCACGTCCGCTCGCTGGCCTATCGCGAGGAAGCGAAGGTGCATCTGCCCGGTGGCGTCTCGTCATCATGGCAGACGTGGCCCCCGCACCCGATCTACGTCTCCCGGGGCAAGGGCTCACGGATCTGGGACATCGATGACAACGAGTATGTGGACTACCACAACGGCTACGGCGTGATGGTGATGGGGCACACGCACCCGAAGATCGTCGAGGCCGTCCAGCGGCGCGCCGAGCTCGGGACGCACTTCGCCCAGCCGACCGAAGACGCGTTGGTCGTGGCCGAGAACCTCGCGGAGCGGTACCGGCTGCCGTACTGGCGATTCGGCAACTCGGGGACCGAGGCGACGCTCGACGCCGTGCGGATCATGCGCGCGCTGACGGGGCGCAACCTCATCATGAAGATCGAGGGTTCCTACCATGGTCATCACGATTCGCTGATGGTCTCGGTGTTCCCGTCGAAGCAGGACGCCGGTCCACGCGACCATCCCGTTCCGGTGCCACAGACGCTCGGGCTGCCCGACGGCGTCGCCGAACAGATCGTGGTGGTGCCGTTCAACGACGCCGACGCCGCGGAGCGTGCCTTCCGCGAGCACGCCGGCCGCATCGCGGGGATGGTCGTCGAACCCGTCATGACGAACTGCGGTGTGGTCCTCCCGGACTCCGGCTACCTCGGGAAGCTGAAGCAGATCTGCCACGCGAACGGCGCGCTGCTCGCCTTCGACGAGGTCAAGACGGGCTTCACGGTGGCCTGGGGTGGCGCGGTCGAGATGTTCGACGTCGTCCCGGATCTCATCTGCCTGGCGAAGGCGTTGGGAGCCGGCTTGCCGTGCGGCGCCATCGGCGGCACCGACGATGCGATGCGGATGATCATCGACGGGTCGCTCGATCAGGTCGGCACGTTCAATGGGAACCCGCTCACGATGGCCGCCGCCAAGGTGAACCTGACCGAGGTCCTCACGAAGGACGCGTACGACGAGCTCGAGCGCGTGCGCGGCGTGTTCCACGGCTGCGAGGTCGCGATCAGGTCGTACCGCCTCCCGGCATCCATGAAGCTGCTCGGGGCCAAGGGCTCGATCGATTGGCACACCGAACCGATCCACGAGTATCGAGACCTCTGGGATATCGATGACCGGATCCCGCAGCTCGCGTGGCTCTGGCAGCTGAACCGCGGGGTGTTCAAGTCGCCCGGATCGAAATGGGAGTCGTGGACATCGTCGATCGTGCACACGAACGACGATGTCCAGCGGTACGTCGACAACTTCGAGGAGATGGCAGCCGCCATCACCGCCTAGGTCCGCGACCCTCGTGCTGCGGCCGCCCGGGCGGGGTAGCCTCCGCGTGACCCATGAGTGAGACCGAGGATCTCGAGACCGTCGCTGCGGTGGAGCAGGTCGAGCCCATCGATGGATCGATGCCGCCGTGGCTCCCCGACGCGATCAAGCTGGCCGGCAAACGGCTCGGGTTCGCGTTGTTCGTGGCCGGGATCTCCATCCTCGCCTTCCTGTACCTGGTCGATCAGCTCAGCAGCTTCCTGACGATGCTCGGCACCGCGCTGTTCCTCTCGTTCGCCCTCGAGCCGGCGGTGGACTGGTTCGCCGCGCGAGGATGGCGGCGTGGCACGGCGACGGGACTGATCTTCGTGATCCTGCTGGCGGTGATCGTGCTCCTCCTCGCGCTCATCGTCCCCGCCGTGATCCAGGGGTTCCAATCGCTCGTCCAGAGCGCACCGACGATGGTGGACAAGCTGGCCGAGTGGCTGAAGCCGCTCGGGATCGATCTGTCCACCGAGGAGCTGATCCAGAAGCTGCAACAGAACGCGCAGCAGATCATCAGCTCGGCGACCAACCTCGCCGGGAGCGCCTTCGGGATCGCGAGCTCGCTGATCGGCGGGCTCTTCCGCTGGGCGACGATCGGGCTCTTCACCTTCTACCTCGTGGCACAGGGACCGCAGTTCCGCCGCGCGCTGCTGTCGCGGATGCGTCCGGAACGACAGGCGCGCGTCCTGTTCGTGTGGGAGCAGGCGATCCAGCAGACCGGCGGGTACTTCTATTCGCGCCTCTTGCTCGCCGTGATCAACGGCTCGGGCATGTACCTGACGCTTCGCTTGACCAACGTCCCGTTCGCTGCGCCGCTCGCGATCTTCGAAGGTCTCATCGCCGAGTTCATCCCGATCGTGGGGACCTACATCGGGGGAGCGGTGCCCGTGTTGGTCGCGTTCCTCGCATCGACGTCGTCGGGCCTCTGGGCGCTCGGGTATATCCTCGTCTACCAACAGGTCGAGAACTACATCCTCAGCCCGCGGATCACCGCGAGGACGATGTCGTTGCATCCCGCCGTCGCGTTCGCGGCGGCCCTGATCGGCGGAGCGCTCGGAGGCATCTTCACCGCCTTCCTCGCGCTGCCCGTCGCGGGCGTGATCCAGGCGTCGGTGAAGGAATGGGGCAAGAGCTACGACGTGATGGACGATGTCCTGACCGAGCCGACGCCAGAAGTGGTGCGGGTCACGTTGATGGAGCGTGCGCGGCGGCGGTTCGGCTCGGGGCCCTCACCGCCCGACGACGGCTCCGGCCGTTGAGCGTCAGATCCGCGGCGCGGGGGCCTGCGGATTGTCTCGCGCTCGGTCGAGCGCCTGGATCGCCTCGTCGGGAAGGCCCCGCGCCGCGGCGGTCGCGCGGAGCATGTCGAAGTACCGCTCCGTCGGCCTGACGAAGGTCTCCTGGGACTCCACCGCGAAGGTCCGTGCCCGCACGACCCCTTCCGGGCCGGCGATATCGACATCGAGGACCCGATCCTGCTCCGGTGTACCCCGATTGATGGGCTCCAGATGCTCGAGCTCGTGTTCCTCCAGCTCCCAGAGGACGCCCCACACGCTCGAGCGCGGGTCCGGGACGGCGTTGGCAGCGCCGCCGCCCCACGCCCTGCTGTTCACGTTGAACGCGAGCCGGTAGCCGTCGAGCCTCCCGGCGCCGACCAAACGAGCCCCCGGGATCGACCCGGTCATCTTCTCGGCGTTCATGCGATCGCCGTAAGC
Organism: Actinomycetota bacterium; assembly: GCA_005884925.1. Taxonomy (GTDB): domain Bacteria; phylum Actinomycetota; class UBA4738; order UBA4738; family HRBIN12; genus AC-51. Next base: position 51,254 of record VAYU01000066.1, read on the forward strand.
GAAGTAGAAGGCCATCGGTGGATGCTACGCCGTTGGGTCCTCGCCTGCTCTACGGTCGGGTTCCGCGGGCACCCGACCCGGTCGCTAGACTGCGGCGCATGGACGGCCCTCTCGTCGGCGTCATCATGGGCTCGCGCTCGGACTGGGACACGATGCAACACGCCGTCGAGACCCTGGAGGACCTGGGGATCTCGTGCGAGGCGCGGGTCCTCTCCGCCCACCGAACGCCCGACGCGGCGGCCGAGTACGCGAAGACGGCCGAGCGCCGGGGGCTCAAGGTCGTGATCGCGGGCGCCGGCGGCGCCGCCCATCTGGCCGGTGCTATGTCTGCCCAGACCCATCTGCCGGTCCTGGGGGTCCCGATCGAGTCGCACGCGCTTCGCGGGATGGACTCGCTGCTCTCGACCGTGCAGATGCCGGCGGGGATCCCGGTCGGGACGCTCGCGATCGGCCGGGCGGGAGCGGTCAACGCCGCCCTCCTCGCGGCGGCCGTGCTCGCGCTCTCGGACGAGAAGCTCCGCGATCGCTTGTTGCACCTGCGGATGTCCCAAGCGCAGAACGTCTTGGAGCATCCGGACCCCGCCGCGGACTGAGTCCCGGCCGGATGCGGCCGAGGCGGAAGGTCGGTTGCGGCACCCGCCGCTCGGAGCTCCAGGGGCCGTTGCGGCCCAATCTTCTTCAGGTCTGCGGGCGGCGCGCCGATGCCTCGATCGTGGCGTACCTCACTTGTCCCGATTGCATGATGCCGAGCCCGGTTGGCGACGACGCCATCGCGTACCGATGCCACTCGTGCTTCACCGAGGTGGTGTTCGAATCGTGCGGAGAGTGCGGCTTCCGCCAATCGATCCCGTCCCGGTGGCACACCGCGTACTCATGCGGCAAGTGTGAGGCGAAATGCCTGATCCCGCGGCGCCGGCTCTACTCGTCATCCACGAAGGCATTCGGGGTCCAGGGCTACGGGCACACGTATCCAAAGATGTGACGCGCGGCAGGTGTGACGCATCCGACCCATCCCGAAGGTCGCCCGTCCCTCCGGCCGATGCCCTCCGCCGCATCCGCCGCTATCCTCCGAAGCTCCCCGAACCCTAGGACGTGCGGTGATGATGCGAGTGAAGATCGTGGCCTGTCTGGCCGTTCTCGGCGCGGCCTTGGTCGCGAGCCCCGCCGGCGCGGCCGTACCGGATCCCCGCTTCCTCGCCTCGTCGGTCGAAAGTGGCGGCTCGGTCCCGGTAGCGACAGCGATCGGTGACGTCACCGGAGACGGATCCCCGGACCTCATCATCGCCGACGGCTCGGGGGGCACCTTCGCGACGAACGACAGGGTCTTCGTCTTCGAACAGAACTCCACCGATCACACCCTTCCGCCGAGCCCGTCCTTCTCGGTCATCCCGAGCTCGGCGAGCACCGACTACACGATGGCGGTCGGGGACCTCAACGGCGACACGATCGGCGACCTCGCGGTCGGCATCCCGGGTGTCGGGATCGATGTCTTCCTGGGGACCGGCACGGATCTGCCGTCAACGCCCGACATGGCGATCGCCGCGCCGGCGCTGGTCGACCTCGCGGTCGGCGATCTGGACGGGGACCACCTGGACGATCTGATCTTCACTGAGACCGCGAGCTCGTACGACGTGATCCGGCGATCGCAGATACCCCTTGTCGGCGGCTTCACGTCTGGAACGGTCCTGGCGCACAACGTGCCGACCTCCGGACTCTCCCTCGCCGACGTCAACGGTGACGGTTCCACCGATTTCGCGCTGGATGGTCCCTACAACGCGCCGACCGCTCCCGCCGTGTACGCCCAGAACACGGGACTGCACACGTTCGCTGAGTACGACGTCACCCTCTCGACGGACGTGACGAGGTTGTTCCTCGCCGACGTCAACCATGATGGCGCGTCCGACGTCGTCGCGGCCGAGGTCGGCGGTTCCCTCGGTTGGGCCATCGGTAACGGCGACGGCACGTTCGGGACGTTCTCTTCTCCCGTGGACGGGCACCAGTTCACGGCCAAGGAGGTCGGTGACCTGAACGGTGACGGGCGCGACGACGTCGCGACCCTGTCCGCCGACGGGACCCTCCGCGTCTACGTCCAGCAGGACGGGGGCGGGCTCAGTGCGCCGTGTTCGTTCCCGGCGCCCCATGCGTCGGGCGACGACGCGGCGACGTCGATCGGGGATCTGACCGGGGATGGGGGCGCCGAGATCGCCGCCGCCGAGGGCGGTGGCGATCTCGGCGCCGCCACCGTGTTCCGGCAGCTCACGGGCGCACAGAAGCTGACGACGTCGCTCAGCCTCGCGCCGTCGGCCTCGTCGATCGTGTACGGGGCCACGGTCACTCTGAGCGGTGCCCTGACCGATCCGGGTGGGGGGTGTCTCCGCACCGGCTCGGTGACGATCTACCGATCTGGCCCGGTGGGCGGAACCGTCGTGGTCGATACGGCGCCGCTCGGCGCGGACCTGACCTTCACGACCGACGTCACCCCGCCCTCGGGCGGGGTGTACACGTACTGGGCGACGTGGGCCGGGGATGAGACCCATGTTCCAGCGACGAGCTCGAACGTCGAGATCGGCGTCGCGAAGACCGTGTCGTCGCTCGGCCTGAGCGTCAGCCGCGGAACCGTCGTGTTCGGCAACCCCGTCACGCTCACTGCGACCCTCCACGGGGTCCCGAACGGTCCCAAGGTCCGGTTCTTCCGGTTCATCGCAGGCACCAAGACGTTGCTCGGAGCACCGAACGTGGATGCGCATGGGGTGGCGAAGCTGACGATCACACCCCGCCGGAATGCGTCCTACCAGGCGACGTTCCCGGGCGGGACGGGCGCGCTCCCGAGCTCGAGTCCCAAGCGCTCGGTCGATGTTCGCGTCGTGGTCGTCGGCTCGATGGTGCACTCCGTGGATCGTCGCGACGACACCGCGATCTACAACTGCTGCAAGGCCCTCTACCATTTCCTCGTCGAGCCGAAGCGTCCGGGCGGCACCGTGCGTGTCGCGGTGCAGTACCTCGCGGCGGGGTCATGGCACAAGTTGCCGTCGGCCGTCGACACGTTCACGCTCGGCAGCGACGGCACCGACACGATCTTCTTGCGGGTCGCGGGCGGCAAGGGATACACGTTCCGGGTGCGCTCGTACTTCGCTTCGGACCGCGATAATCTCGGCGCTTGGTCGTCCTACGTGAAGTTCCGGTTCCGCTGATCCTCGATCCGAACCGCGACTACCAGCCGCACGGTCGGACCTGACATGGAACGATGTCGCGACACACGTCGGCACGATGCCGCGAGACATCACACGGCGCGCCGGGCAGGATTCGAACCTGCGGCCTGAGGATTAGAAGTCCCCCGCTCTATCCGGACTGAGCTACCGGCGCCACCGGGAGGGTACCTGGAGCGGGCGACGGGAATCGAACCCGCATAGCCAGCTTGGAAGGCTGGAACTCTGCCATTGAGCTACGCCCGCAGGAGCCCAAGCATAGTCGCCCCCTACACTCGAGCGATGCGCGTCGGTTTCACCTTGGTCGACGTCTTCACGGACGTCCCGTTCGCGGGGAACCAGCTGTGCGTCGTGCCCGAGCCCCCCGAGGACCTCGACGGCGAGACGATGCAGGTCCTCGCGAGGGAGATCGGGTTCTCCGAGACCACCTACGTCACCGCGGTGCGCGAACGCGGCTACGACGTCCGGATCTTCACGCCGGTGTCGGAGCTCCGGTTCGCAGGGCATCCGACCCTCGGCACGGCGTTCACCCTCGCCCGCCTCGGCGTCGTTCCCTCGAGCGTCGTCCAGACGAGCGCGGCGGGCGATATTCCGGTCGAGGTGGAGCTGGAAGTCGGAGCCGCGACGATGCGCCAGCTCCCGCCCAAGTTCGGCGAAGCGTTCGACGATCGCGACGCCATCGCGTCGGCGGCCGGCCTCGAGCCGAGCGACCTCGGCGCCGGTCCGATCGTCCCCGTGAGCACGGGGATCTCGCACCTGATGGTTCCCGTCGCCGGGGAGGACGCTCTTCGCCGCGCGTCGCGGCACGACCGAGCATGCGCTGACGTCTGCGAGCGAGCGGGCGTCGAATCGCTCTACCTGTTCGTGATCCGCGGCCGCGGCGAGGTGATCGCTCGGATGTTCGACCGCTCTGCCGAGATCGGCGAGGACCCGGCCACCGGATCGGCGGCGGGTCCGCTCGGCGCCTACCTCTCGGAACATCACGGGGCCGGGATGCCCGGAAACATGACGATCGCGCAAGGAGAGATGGTCGGCCGGCCGTCGTTCATCGACGTCGACGTCACCTCCGATGACACGGGCTGGGTCACGTTCGTCGGGGGAGGCGTGCGGATCGTGGGCGGAGGGTGGTTCGGGCGCTAGACTGCGGTCGCGCTGCACGACAACTGCGGCTCGCTCACCGTATCGCTCCCGTCGGCTTGCACGCGAACGGAGAGGTCGCGTGTCTGCCCTTCCAGGAGGCTCACGGGCTTGACGAGCTGGCCATCGTCGAAGGTCGCGTGGGTGCCCGGGGCGGCGTTGAGCTGGCAGGAGGCGTAGATGGGCCCGTGCCCGATGTTGGTCACGACGAAGGTGAAGCAGCTCGGGGCATGGCTGCCGGCCGGACACGGGGTCGGCTGCGCGTTGCTGATGTCGATCGGGGCCTTCGTCGTCGTTCGCGACCGCGTGGCAAGAAGGAAGAAGAGGCTCGCACCGGCAAGGAGCCCCACCGTCAGCAACGCGATCGCGAAGTAGTACCCGGGCGAAGGTCGCACATCGCCGGCCATATGAGGAGCGTACCCTCCCCTCCCGTCGACGGGTAGGCTGTTTGCTCGCGGGGCGTAGCGCAGCCTGGTAGCGCGCGTGCTTTGGGAGCACGAGGTCGCGGGTTCGAGTCCCGCCGCCCCGACCGCGGGAGCGCTCACCCGGTGAGCGCGTGCGCGGTCGCCGTCACGGCAGCCGCGATGATCACGACGATCAGCACGGGTGCGTGGAACCGGATCGCGACGGCGGCGGCTCCGACGCCCAGCGCGCGCCCGTCAACCACCAGACGCTGGCCGTTCGCGAACGTGCCGATCGCGACGAGCGCGGCCAGCAACGCCGGTCCCAACAGGCCGACGATCCCCGTGAACCGGTCCGGAAGCGGCCTGCCCCCCAAGAGCACCGGGCCGGTGGCCTTGAGCGCGAGCGTCCCGACGCCGGACACGATGACGACTATCCACACGTCGCTCACGGCTGCCTCCGAAGACCGATCAGGCACGCGGCCCCGGCGGCGACGATCGGGACCCCCGCGGGCGTGAACGGCGTGAGCGCGAGGGCGATCGCCGCGCCGAGGAGCGCGGCGATCGCCGGTGGCGGGGCTCCGATCCGGAGCCCCGCCACCTCGGTCGAGCGTTCGCGACTCCGGAGCTGGGGCACGAGCAATGCGAGGAACAGCGCCGGGAAGGCGGCGTCAAGACCGAGCCGCGCGGGATCGCCGATCACGTTGCCGAAGAGCACCCCGCCGAGCGTCCCGAGGATCCACGCGATCCAGAGCCCCGTCCCCGCCGCCAGCAGGACGCGCGGGTTCCAGCGACCAGTGCCTTCGGCCGCGATCACCCAGGATTCGTCGACCGTGAGGTGTGCATGCAGGAGCCGCGACCAGAGGCCGCCCCCGAGCCACGGTGCGACGGTCACGCCGATCGGCAGGTAGCGCGCGTTGAGCATGAGGGCCGACAGGGCCGCGGTGGCCGCGGCCCCGCCGGCCTGCAGCACCGAGGCCGCCGCGAACTGCGCCGATCCCGCGAACGTCGTCACCGACATGACGACGGGGGCCACGCCGCCCATGCCCGCCGCCCGAGCGAGGACCCCGTACGACAGGCCGAACCCGAAGACCGCGACGGCCATCGGGACGACCGCCACCGCGCCCTCCCGGAAGCCGCGATCGCCGGAGGTCTCCGCCATCCGCAGATGCTATCGGCGGCCGCTCGTACCCTGTTGGCGCCATGAGGGTTCGGTCCAGCTGCCCGGAGCTTCCGGTCGAGCGCGTCCGTCGCGCCCTGTCCGGGCTGCCCGAAGCCCAGCGCTACGCGATAGAGGTCAAGCCGCTCCGGTACCGGCAGCGGCCGCACCTGTCCGCCTGGACGGACTTCTCGGAGCGGACGATCACCCTGCAGGTCCCCGAGCCCTTCCTGCCGTTCGGCGAGGTGGTCCCATACGGCGCCAGGCGGCGCCCGGGCAAGGGCCTGAAGTTCATCTGGCTGACCGAAGGCATCACCTTCCGCACGGAGCGCGAAGTGCTCCGGTTCCTCTACCTCCACGAGTGGATGCATTGGTACCTGCGCGAGCGGCTCGGCAAGCGGTCTGCCGCGGAGACCGCGTGCGACCGGTTCGCGCTCCGGAACTACCGCCGGCGCATCGTGACGGAGGACGACGCCGACGCGGCGCTCATCCGCCGGACGACTGCGTAACGGCTCCCACGGTTCCGATCGCGCTCTGGAGCAGAACGCCGAAGTGATCCACCCGCATCCGCTGGCGTTCGGGTTGGTTCCGCCACCGGTGGAACAGACCCGGATCGAGCTCCTCGGTGACGAGTGCGTCCTGGATCGCACCCGAGAGCCAATCCACGAGGGACACGATCGTCTCCAGGTCGACGTCCGTGCGGACCTCGCCGCGCCGCTGTCCCCATTCGACGAACTCCAGCGTTCCGTACGGATCCTCGCTCACGAGCCACCGGTTGATGTCGCGCCGGAGCTCGAGGTCGGTGCTGTAGTTGCCGATCAGGACCACGCGGTACGGGATGCGGTCCTCCTCGATGTAATGCTCGGTCCGGTCCAACCAGTAGCGCACCACGGCGAAGAACCCCACCGCCTGGATCTCGACCGGTGCGTCGAGCCACGTCGGGAGCGCGGCGACCGCGTGCTTGTAGCACGCGAGGAACAGGCCGGCCTTCGAACCGTAGTGCTGGAAGATCGACCCCTTCGCGATCCCGAGCTCGATCGCCATGTCCTCGATCCGTGCGCCCTGGAGGCCCTCGGCGGCGAAATGGCGCATCGCGCAGCCGACGATGAGCTCGCGCTTGGCCTCGGCGCGAGCGCTCCGCTTGCGCGTGGTCGTCTCAGGCCCCATGCGTGGCCGTCGACGACACGTCGGCGAGCGTGTCGTCGACCCTCGCGAGCCCCTTCATCGTGTATTCGATGTCGTACCCGAACCCGAAGCGGATCCCTTTCTTGAGGCCGAACATCGCGCCGGGCACGAGCAGCACGCTCTGCTCGGTTCGGATCCGCTCCACGAGCGCCGGGGATCGCACGGGGAGGTCGTAGCCGACGTACGCGATCGCGCCCGCGACCGGCCGGACGTATCGGAAGGAGGGATGGGCTTCGATCCATCCCTCGAGCCGGGGGAGGTTCGCACGCACGATCGAGCGGGTCCGTCCCAGGACGGTCTCGCGGACGTCGGGCCTCATCGTGATCCCCGCGATCCGGTCGCCCACGATCCCCGGGGTGAGCGTCGTGTAGTCGTGGCGGGTCCAGATCTTCGCGATCGCGTCCTCGGGCGCCACCGCCCACCCGACGCGGAGCCCGGGCATCGCGAAGGCCTTCGACAGCCCCGACGTCACGATCACCTTGTCGTACCGTCCCCAGAAGGTCGGCGAGGCGACGTCGGTCTCCAGCTCGGCGCCCCGGTAGATCTCGTCCGCGACGATCCACGCGCCGGCGCGGGTTGCGACGTCGATCACGGCCTGCATCTCGGCATCGGTCAACACGGCGCCGGTCGGGTTGTTCGGGTTGCACAGCATGATCACGGACGTTCGCTTGCCGGCGGCCCGGTCGAGCCCCTCGAGGTCCAGGGACCAGCGCCCGTCTCGGGGCTTCAGCTTGAACGTGTCGACGCCGTCGCCGAAGAACGGACCGAGGCCGAGACCCTGGCAGTAGTTGGGGAGCATGAAGGCGAGCCGGTCGCGGGGTCCCAGGAGCGACCAGAGCGCGAGCAGGTTTGCCTCGGATCCGCCGTTCATGAGCGTGACGTTCTCGGGCGCGCACTCCGGGTACCACTGGGCGATGTTCGCGCGGGTCTCGTACGACCCTTCGGACAAGGGGTACCCGAGGGCTTGCTGGAGGAAGAACTCGGCGTCGGCGTCCGGACCCAGCAGCTCACGGATCGTCAGGGGCGTGACGCCCGATTCCGAGAGGTCGTAGTCGACGAGGTGCCAGTAGAGCGACTGGTACCGCTCCATCTCGAAGGCATCGACATGCGCCATGGCGTGACGCTAGCGCGAGCGGTGGGAGCCCGCCAAGCCCGGTCGGGTTTGACCCGGGGCCTTCCCGCACGCCAGGCTCCCGGACGATGACCCCGAGCGTCAGGATCCTGCGGAAGGACGATGTGCGCGCGGCGCTCCCGATGCCGGCCTGGATCGATGCGGTCGAGGCCGCGTTCGTCGCGTACTCGAGCGGCGCGGCGGAGCTCCCCGACGTGATCCACCTCGACGTTCCCGAGGCGCGAGGCGAGATCCACGTCAAGGCCGGACACCTGCACGGCGCGCCGGCCTACGCGGTGAAGGTGTCGAGCGGCTTCTCCGGCGTGGACCCGCCGGCGCTCGATGGGCTCGTGGTCGTCTTCGATGCGCGGACCGGCGCGCCCACCGCCTTCCTGCTGGACGGCGGCTTCGTGACGGACCAGCGAACGGGGGCGGCAGGCGGGGTCGCCGCGCGATGGCTGGCGCCGGAGCGGGTGGACGTCGTGGCCGTGATCGGGACCGGCGTCCAGGCACGCAAGCAGGTCGAAGCGCTCCGGGTGATCCGGCCGGAGCTCCGCGAGGTTCGGGTCTGGGGCAGAAGTCCCGAGCGGGCGGCGCGCGCGGCCTCCGACGTCGGAGGCATCGTGGCCGCCACCGTCGCGGAGGCCGCGCGCGCCGCCGACGTCGTCATCACCTGCACGGCGTCGCGGGAGCCGATCCTCATGGCCGGCCACGTGCGCCCGGGGGCCCACGTGACGGCGCTGGGATCGGACGGCGTGGGGAAGCAGGAGCTCGATCCGGAGTTGCTCCGGCGGGCCGACGTGTTGGCGGTCGACGCGCTCGAGCAGTGTCTCCGGTTGGGAGAGCTGCAACACGCCCCTGAGCTGGCGGATCGCGCCGTCGAGATCGGACGGATCTGCGCGGGGACGGAGCTCGGGCGAACGGACGAGGATCAACTGACGGTGATCGATCTGACCGGCGTCGGCGTGCAGGACGTCGCGGCCTCGAACGCGGTGCTCGCGAACCTTCGCCGCGACGCGGGCGAGTGGTTCAGGCTCTGACGGTCACGAGCCCGCGAGCCGCGCCAGGACGGCGTCGTGCAGCAGCCCGTTCGTCGCGAGCATGCTCCGCCCGTGGCCGAGCGGGCCACCGTCGAAGGTGGTGCAGCGCCCACCCGCCTCCTCGATCACCACCTGAGGTGCTGCCAGGTCCCAGGTGGCCAGCCGCGGCTCCAGCATCACCTCGGCCGATCCTCGTGCCACCAGCATGTGCGCCCAGAAGTCCCCGAAGCCGCGCGGACGCCAGCAGTCGGCGATCAGGCCTTGCGTCGCAGCCGAATAGGACCCTGAAAGCAAGGTGTCGAGCTCCTGGAAGAGCACGTGCGCGTCCCGGACCTCCGCGACGTCGCTGACGCGGATCGTGTTGTCGTTCATCGTCGCGCCCTCGCCTCGGACTGCGACGTACCGTTCGCTCAGCGCGGGGGCGTTGACCACCCCGAGGACGCCTTGGCCGTCGATCTGCAACGCGATCAGCGTCGCCCACACCTGCACTCCTCGGGCGAAGTTCGCCGTCCCGTCGATCGGATCAACGATCCACACGCGCCCCGAGGGGTCGTGCGAACCTCCCTCCTCTTCGCCCAGGATCGCGTCCTCGGGGAACGCCGCGGCGATCTGTTCGCGGAGCATCCGCTCGACCGATGTGTCGGCCTGCGTGACCAGGGTCATGTCCGCCTTGCGACGGACCTCGAGACCGTCGCCGCGGAACAGTCCCATCGCGATCTCGCCGGCGCGGTCGGCCCAGCCGATCGCCGCCGCGCGTTCATGCTCGAACACGCGCGGCAGCCTACCCGCAGGTCACAACGGTCGTGACCTGGGATCTCGGGTAGCCTTGGTCACAGCCATGCAGACCACTGTCGAACGCACCGCGGAGCACACCGTGAAGCTCACGATCGAGGTGCCGTCCGACCAGCTCGACAAGGATCTCGACAAGACGTACCTCGCCATCGCGCGTGAGGTGAAGATCCCCGGGTTCCGTCCGGGGAGGGCGCCCAAGCCCATCATCGACGCGCAGGTCGGACACGACGTGGTCCTCGAGGAATTCGTCAACGCTTCCGTGCCGACCTATTTCCGGACGGCCGTCAGCGACGAGGATCTGGCTCCGATCGGCGAGCCGGAGGTGGATGTCGAACAGCTGGAGCCCGGAAAGCCGTTCATCTTCACGGCGACCGTGGAGGTCCGCCCGCGCATCGAGCTCAGCCAAGACGACTACAAGGCCGTGAAGGTCACGAGACCGTCCACGGAGGTCTCCGACGAGGAGGTCGACTCCTGGGTCGAGCGTCTCCGCCGTCAGTTCGCCGAGCTCGAGCCCGTCGAGCGCGCGGCGCTCGACGGCGATTTCGTGACCGTGAACATCACGGTCACGAAGGACGGCGCTGAGGTCGAGCGCCTCACCCGCGAGGACTACCTGTACGCGATCGGCTCGGGAGAGTTCGGGGCACGCCTGGACGCCGAGCTGAGCGGCACGAAACCGGGCGACATCCTCCGGTTCGACGACACGCTCGAGGCCGAGCGGGTCGGCGACGAGCATGCGGGCATGGCTTCGTTCCAGGTGCTCGTGAAAGACGTCAAGGCGCTGAAGCTTCCGGATACGGACGACGCCTTCGCGAAGACGGCGTCGGAGTTCGACACGATGGATGCGCTGCGCGCCGATCTCCGGGAGAAGGTCCGCGAGGTGAAGGAGCGCGAGGTCGAGGGCGTGATCCGGGATCGGGTCCTCCAAGCCATGGTGGACACCTTCGACGTGGATCTGCCCGACTCCCTGATCGAGGATGAGACCACGCACCGCGTGCATCACGCCGAGGAGAACGCCGGCAGGTACGGCCTTACGCTCGATCAGATGCTCGAGATCCAGGGCTGGGACCGCGACCGGCTCCACGACGACAGCCGGGACCATGCGGTCCGCGCGATCAAGGCCGACCTCGTGCTGGAGGCCGTCGCCCGGTCCGAAGCCCTCGAAGTGACTGCGGAAGAACTGGGCGCCGAGATCGGCTCCCTCGCACAGGCATACGACCGCGACCCCAAGGAGTTGGCGAAACAGCTCGACCGGACCGGCCAGATCGTCACGCTGGCCGGGGATATCATCCGTACGAAGGCGCTCGACATCCTCGTCCGAGACGCCGATATCACCGACGAGAGCTCCGAGGCTGTGAACGCGACGTCCGCGGAACCAGCCGAGGAGGCGAAGGAGACCGACTGATGGAACCCGTACAGGATTACCTGGTACCCGTGGTGGTCGAGCAGACCAGCCGCGGGGAACGCTCGTTCGATATCTACTCGCGACTGCTGAAGGACCGGATCGTCTTCTTGGGGACACCGATCGACGACGCCGTCGGGAACCTCATCATGGCGCAGCTGCTCCACCTGGAGTCCGAGGACCCGGACAAGGACATCAACCTGTACATCAACTCCCCGGGTGGTGACGTGAGCGCGTTGCTCGCCATCTACGACACGATGCAGTACATCAAGCCGGACGTGAGCACGATCGTGATGGGCCTCGCGGCGTCCGCGGCCGCGGTGCTGGCACTCGCCGGCTCGAAGGGGAAGCGGTTCGCGTTGCCGAACGCGCGCATCCTGCTCCACCAGCCGCATGGGGGAGCGCAGGGCCAGGCGGTGGACATCGAGATCCAGGCACGGGAGATGATCCGTCTCCGCAAGCTCCTCGACAG
>VAYU01000067.1 GCA_005884925.1 Actinomycetota bacterium
AGCGAGACGTTCCGGTGGCCGTGATCGAACACGTCGAGCTGGCGTTCGACGTGGATCTTCCGGACGATATCCTCACGGTCGTGAACGACCGCCGGGCGGGACGCACGCGTGAGGTCCTGCGAGCGCTCGACGTAACGGCGCGCGTACACTCCGCGACGCGCGTCAGGTAGGAGACCGTCATGCAAGGGACGATCAAGCATTACGACGAAGGTTCCAACACAGGCTCTGTGGTCACGGACGATCGGACCGAGATCG
>VAYU01000068.1 GCA_005884925.1 Actinomycetota bacterium
GGTTCCGAGCGATGCGCTCGTTGCGATGTTTGCGTTCGAACGTTCCGAAATCGGCCAGCGTGACACGTTCGCCCTTGACCACGGCATCCCGTACCGCATCGATCGACGCGTCGACGACACGGGCGACGTCGGCTTTGGACAAGCCGGTCCTCTTGGCGACCTCCGATACCAATCCGCCCTTGTTCATCTGCCCTCCCATGTCGTGCGGTTGGGTCGTCGATCCACCGTAGTCCTGCGCCGCAAGGAAGGTCAACCTCGCTGGTGGCGGCGTCGTGGTTCGGCGCAGGGGCCCTTGTTAGAGTGCTCAGGCGGTGCGGTGGGGCGTGGTGTAATGGCAGCACGACAGGTTCTGGCCCTGTTAGTCGAGGTTCGAGTCCTCGCGCCCCAGCGATCTCCGCGATCAACCGACGGCTGAACGCGCGTCCCTCGTCGATACGATACGTGTCCGGTCTGAACGGACCGACAGCGAGGAGGCGCACGTGATCGAAGACCGAGCCCGCATCCCCGTGACCCTGATCCCCGGTGACGGGATCGGCCCCGAATGCATCGACGCCGCACGGCGGATCGTGGAGGCGGCCGGCGCACCGATCGAATGGGAGTCGGCGGACGCCGGCGCCGAGGTCTTCAAGAAGGGCATCGCCTCGGGCGTCCCCCAGGAGACGATGGACTCGATCGGGCGGACGAAGGTCGCGCTGAAGGGGCCGCTCGAGACACCCGTCGGGTTCGGGGAGAAGTCCGCGAACGTCACGCTCCGCAAGTTGTTCGAGACCTACGCGAACGTTCGGCCCGTCCGGGAGATGCCCGGGGTGAACACCCCGTACAGCGGCCGCGGCATCGATCTCGTCGTGGTCCGGGAGAACGTCGAGGACCTCTATGCCGGGATCGAATACATGCAGACACCCGGCGTGGCCCAAGCGCTCAAGCTGATCAGCGCGAAGGGCTCCGAGCGGATCGCGCGCTTCGCGTTCGAGTACGCCCGCAGCGAGGGCCGAACGAAGGTCGCCTGCGCCACCAAGGCCAACATCCTGAAGTTCTCCGAGGGTGAGATGAAGCGAGCGTTCGAGAAGGTCGCTCCCGACTATCCGGAGATCGAGCCGTGGCACGTCATCGTCGACAACGCCGCGCACCAGTTGGTCAAACGCCCCGAGCAGTTCGAGGTCATCGTCATGACGAACATGAACGGTGACATCTTGTCCGACGAATCGAGCGCCCTGGTCGGAGGCCTCGGGTTCGCGCCGAGCGCGAACGTGGGGAACGAGGTCGCCATCTTCGAGGCGGTGCACGGGTCCGCGCCGAAGTACGCGGGCAAGAACGTGATCAACCCGACGGCCGTGATCCTGTCGGCGGTCCTGATGCTCCGCTCCCTGGGGCTGTTCGACCATGCCTCGGCGATCGAGCACGCGATCTTCGTCACGCTGGGATCGGGCGTGCTGACCGGCGACGTTCTCGGCTACGACCGGGGCACGCCCACCACCGAGTACACCGACGCGATCATCGGGAACCTCGGGAAGCGGACCGAGACATGGACGGTGCGCGATGTGAAACCGCTGGTCCTGCCGAAACTCGATCCGGATCCTGACTACGTGAAGACGACGTCCCGTTCGGTCGTCGGGCTCGATGTCTTCGTCGAGTCGCCCCTCTCCGCGTCCGAGCTCGGAGCCTCGATGATGGAGCTCACGCACGACACGCGGCTGTCGCTCAAGATGATCTCGTCGCGCGGCACCAAGGTCTTCCCGCCGACCGGTGCCCTCACGGAGACGGGGGATCACTTCCGATGCCGGTTCATCATCAAGGAGAACCCGGGCGATCTTCCCGACGAGGACGTGAACCAATTGCTCGCGCGGATCTCCCGTCGGCATCGGTGGATGCACATCGAGAAGCTGCAGGAGTTCGACGGGGAGCTCGGGTTCACGCGCGACCAGGGGGAGAACTGAGGCAGCGTGTTCGAACGGTTCACGGAGAGCGCGCGCCGCGTGATCGTGCTCGCCCAAGGGGAGGCACGACTCCTGAACCACAACTACATCGGGACCGAGCACCTCCTGCTCGGGGTGATCGCCGAGGGCGAAGGCGTCGGCGCTCGGGCGCTCGAAGCTCTCGAGATCTCGTTGGCTTCGGTCCGGGTGCAGGTCGAGGAGATCGTCGGACGCGGACGGACCCCACCGACCGGACACATCCCGTTCACGCCGCGCGCGAAGAAGGTCCTCGAGCTCTCGCTCCTCGAAGCCCGTGAGCTCGGCAACCAGCACATCGGCACCGGGCATCTCTTGTTGGGTCTCGTCCGTGAGGGCGAAGGCGTGGCGGCTCAGGTGCTGCGCGGACTCGGCGTCAAGTTCGGCGTCATACGGTCGGCCGTCGTCGCAACGCTCTCTGGGAAGGAGACTGCTCCGCCCAGATCGGTTGGCCTTCGCCCCCTGCTCCCCGACGAGTTCGACGCGTACCTCGACCGGGCGGTCGATGACTATGCGGGTGAGCTCGAACGTAACGGCAAGGCGACCGGCGAGACGGCGAAGGTTGCCGCGCGTGCTTCCTACGATTCGCTCCTCCCGAACGGCCTGTCGACCCCGGGACAGGTCCTGTTCGTCGCGGTGGCCCCGGACGACGGCGAGCGCGTCGGCGTGCTGTGGTTCGGCCCCTCGACCGATGACCCGGCGATGGCGTGGATCTACGACATCACGGTGGACGAAGAGCGCCGCGGTCAGGGATGGGGCCGGGCGATCATGCGCGCGTTCGAGGGTGAGGCCCGCGCACGCGGGTTCGCGCGCGCGGGCCTCAACGTGTACGGCGACAACCACGTCGCACGCCGCCTCTACGAATCGCTCGGGTACGTCGAAACCGCCCGGCAGCTCCATAAGGAGCTGCCGGGCGCATGACCATTAGTATCGTGAGGCCGGCCCGGCGAACTCGGCGCGGTCCCATCGTCTAGAGGCCTAGGACACCACCCTCTCAAGGTGGAGACACGGGTTCGAACCCCGTTGGGACTACCGGAATCTCAGCCGTCAGAGGCTCGGCGGTCACAGTTTGGGTCACACGCCGCCGAGCACCGCATCCATCCGCTTCGCGGCGTCCTGCTTCAGCTCGTCGACGACCTCTTGATATCGGCGCAGGACCCGCGTGTCCGCGTGGCCCATAACGGTGATCGCCACCGCGTCCGGTACCCCACCGGCGAGCATCAATGTCGCCGCGCCGTGTCGCAGCGTGTGGAACGTGATTCCCTCGAACCCGTGAGCCTTCGCGAAGCGGCGCCAACCCGTCGAGAACGAGGCTGGCATCCACGGCTCGCCAATCCCGTTGTCGACTACGAGCTCGGGAACGACGCCGATCGCGAGAAGCTTCTCTGCTTGGGCTGCGCGATGGCGCTTGAGCGCCCGTGCGACGAACACCGGCAGCGGCAGGTCCCGCTCCCCGGCGTCGGACTTCGGCGGCCCGAAGTGAAGCTCCCCGCCAGCGTATGTGAGGGTCTGCCGCACGCGGACGGTGTCATCCTCAACGTCGGCCCACGTGAGCCCAAGAACTTCTTCCCTCCGAAGGCCGAGCCCGAGCGCGAGGTGGGCGGCGACGTCCCACGGATCCTCGCCGCGGACGGTCTCAAGGATCTTCTCCCCCAGCTTCGCGTCGATCATGGTGAAGTTCGCCCTGGTCCCAGCCGGGCGATTCACGAGCCGCGCATCTGCTGGGTTCTTTCCCACGTATCCAAGTGATTCGGCGCGGGCGAGCGCTTGCGAGAGCACGCGGAGGATGTCCGACACCGTCTGCGGTACTTCATCTATGGCGGCAGTGGATCGGATCTCTACCTAGGCGACTTTTCGGGACGCGATTACATCGCGGGTGGGATGGGGGATGATCTCTGCCTCGACACCCGCGACGGTCGGGGCGGGGATACAGTGAACGGCGGGCCGGGCATGGATGTGTACGTCGCAGACTCCGCTGACACCGTGATCAGCGCAAAGACAGACACATCATCCCCCTGCGGGGACTGAGCAGCCGCCTGGGCGCGTGCCTTGTGGCCCGACCCATCAAGAGAAGTACGTCGGGACCGATGCGCAAGGGTGGCGGTATTGTCGTTCGCCGCCGAGGATCTCGCGGAGCTGCTGGCGCGCAGCGCGCTCAAAGTCGAGCGTCCCGCCGCCGAGATCGGGCGCGTCGCCGGAAGGAAGAGAACGGGCCAGGCGCACGAGAAGGGTTGGTTGTCGCCCGCCGTTCGGCAGTCTTGGCCCGCTTGGCCCGCCTTCACATCCCTCGTCTTCGAGCGAAGCGAGGCAGCTCTAAAGGCTGACGTGACTCCTGCTGGTCGGGCACGATGATGCCCGAGGGAGGTGTCTGAGCCCTCCTGTTTCCTCGCGAAGAAGGCCCACACTCTCCGAGGCCTCTTCGCGTCCGTCTGCAGCTCGTTCTGAGCTCTCGGTTTTGGAGGCGTTCCCCGAGATGCTCCAGCGCGATCGCGAACGTTGGGGGGTGCGGGTATGCCAGGCCTCTGGCAGTCGAATCGTCTTAAGGTGATGGAGTGTTCGAGGACACCGATATCCCTTCGCTTCTCAAGACCCTCGACCCGAAAGCCCGCGACAAGCTCCGGAGGGTGCTTGTCCATGACCTCCTCGACTTCCTGGTGCTCCACAAGGAGGAACGGCGGGAGGCGCTGCGGTTGCTCGGCGAGATCAAGGCCACCGAGCCACGTTAAGTCGGATGCCCGGCGGAGCACACCGCCGGGTTTGCCCCCAGCCTGGCGCAAGTGAAAGCATCAGAGAGGTTGGGGTTCGGAGCCGCACGCCTGCGGCACCGCAATCGAGTGAAAGGGGAGCCGCATGCGTTGGAAGAGGAATCGTCCGTCACCGGCCGTCGTCATCGCCTGCCTCGCGCTGTTCATCGCTCTCGGGTCGACGGCCTACGCGGTGACACTGATCAACGGCCACAACATCATCAACGGAACGATCACCGGAAAGAAGCTCGCGAAGAACACGCTGACCGGTCGTCAGATCCTCGAGTCGCGTCTTGGACGGGTCCCGAGCGCTGCGAACGCCGGCACCGTCGGTCACTTGGTGGTTCGTAAGGTGGCGATCTCGAAAGCCATCCCTGTCTCGGGGACGACTTCGACCCCACTCTTCAACCTCGCCGGACTCAGCGTCGTCCACGGCTGCCTCAGCACCGAGGAGCAATCACTTCACGCCACCGCTTCTGAAACAGGGATCTTGAAGGTTGAGACCTTCGACGAAGGCAACCCTGCTACCCAGCCCTTCTTCTTCGAGAGGTTTAACCTCACGCCCGCCGACGGGAGCCAGGATCTGCTCGCCGGCATCTCCGACAGCGAGAACGTGATGGGCCGCCTGATCTGGCAGACATCGTCGAGGAAGGTCATCACGTTCGATTTCCAGATGGAGACGAACGCGTTCGCAGGGCCGGACGACTGCACACTCGGAGGGACCCTGATCGCAGGCTAAAGCGCGCTTGATTTCCGGAACCGTCGGGCGACCCTGGTCTCGTCTCTAGCTCCGTCTAGGGTGTCTCTCGTGGCAGCGTTCCCAGAGATGCTCCGACGCGATCGTGAACGGTGGGGGATGCGCGCCTGCCAGGCCGCGTGGCTCCTCGGAGTGAGCGTTCGGGAGTATCGCAAGCTCGAAGCCGGGGAGCGCTCGCCAGACTCCAAGACCTGGGACGCGATCTGCGAGCTGTATGGGTGGCCGCAGACGTTCGTGACCGCACCGGGCTAGGCTCGGCCAATGGTCAGGAAGGAATGGCTGATCGCGATGGCGATCGTGTTCGTCGCGTTGATGGCCCTCGTCTTCACGGTCTGCTCCGGGACGGGGAGGGTGGGTTGACCCTTTGGGCGATGGTCCGTGACTGACATCAATCTCCGCTCGCTTCTTGAGACCCTCGGCCCTAAGGCTCGTGACGACCTCCGGCGCGCCCTGATCCGCGACCAAGCCGACCGTGACGCGATCTCCTCTCGCCTGACGCGCTACCGCGATCAGAACGGAAACGACTGGGCAGACATCATCGACATGCTGACGATGTAGCCGGATGCGCGGCGGTGAGTGGGGCGGTTGCTCGGGGAGATTGACGCCGCCAGCTGAGATAGGAGCGGATTCGCAAGGGCTCTGCCTACCATCCGAATCCAACGAGGCACTACACAAACGGGCTGGCTAGAGCTGTTCCTTGAGAGCGCCCTTCCCTGCCTTGAGCATCTCTAGGGCGGAGGGTAGAGCCTTAGAAGTCTTGTTCCAGGTCGCGATCTGAGAAAGCCCAGCCAGAGCCGGCTCAAGTAGCAGAGGATGGCGAATTCCCAGCTCGGCAACCGCAGCGATGGCTGCCTCGACTTCCGCCGCCCCTACGGGGTGCACGGCAACAGCCGCACCCACGAGGTCGTTCAGCTCCTTTAGATCCTTGGGAGCGAGCGGTCCGCCCGATGAAATGATGGCCTCGGTCGCAGACTCGGCGAGGGTAGTCGCTCCTCGAGCGTGGGCTTTGCCCATGAGCTCCACGAATGTGGCCAGGAGCCGGGCATCCGATTCAACCTGTGCCGACTCTGCGAGTCGCTTTTCCGCTTCCCGCTTGAGACCAGCTTCCTTGAGGAGGGGTCGCGCAGCCAAGTAAGCCACCACGATGGTGGCAATAGCGGGGATCCAAGGAACGAACCATCCTTGAAGGTCGCTCAGGCCTGCCATCCCCGAATCATGGCGGACTGGCTAAAACCTGTCGATTCATCGCCGAGCCGGGGGCCCGGAGCAGCTCCCGATCGCCAGCTACGCAATGAGGGCGGGGGTCACACTTTGGGTCACACTCGGTCGGTCCTCGGCCGTCCTTTGTCGTCCTGACGGATCCCGACCCATGACCCTGACCTGCGGCAACGCATGAACTGGGACGAGCCAGCACGGCGCAGGCCGAGGCAGATACCCCTCTCAAGGTGGAAACACGGGTTCGAATCCCGTTGGGACTACTAGGGGCTACCAGCGGAAACGCGATTCCGTGATCGGTCACCGGTTCCCATTCCACCCCCTGTTCCACCCCTCGCTAGAGTTTGAAGCAGCATGCGGCGATTCGCGCTGGCTCTCATGCAGGTTTCGGCTCTACTCGCCGGATGCACCGCTTCGAACCACGAGCATCCCTTTCCGCAGCAGACGAGCCCCGCCACAACCCACACAGGAATCCCGACGGTCGCGAAGCACCTTGGTCCACCGCCACAAGGATGCCCCGGACCGCCGCCCAGACGACGGGCGGTCGGTCCCCGATATTTCCGACCGTTGGTCGGTGGTTCTCCATTGTGGGGTGGCTTCTACGCGAAGCTCGACCGTCGGGCAAATGCCTACAGCACCGGTGCCAACGTGCGCCGGGTCAGGTACGGGTGGCGCATCAAGGTGCTCTGGCTCATCGAACCCACCACCACTACATCGGTCACCCTGTCGGGCTCCAACACCACAACTGGGCAGCCTCTCTACTTCGAGACCGGAGGCGTGCAACCCCGGGGACCCTCCGCGAGGCTCGCCCTCGACCCCAGCTACCCCGCCATCCCGGTCCAGCACGGCCGCTGGAAGGAGTTCCCTTCCTATCTTTTCGCGCCCTCGGCGGGGTGCTATCGCCTCACCGCGTCCTGGGCGGGCGGGAGCTGGGCGCTGGGGTTCGGCTTCGGGCGGTGACGAACGGTAAGAAGCTCACGGCACGCTCCCGACCGACAAAGCCGCCCGAAGCGCGTCGAAGTGGCGGGGCATCAGGTGGCCGTAACGGTCCCCGGTGAACGCGACGGACGCATGACCGAAGATGCGGGACACCACGAGAATCGAGACGCCGCGCGATAGTAGCTCCGACGCGAACGCGACGCCTTCGCGAGCACGATCAAGAAGCACATCGTCGGCTCCATGATCGACGTCCCGCTGTCCGACATCGAGCCCGCCATGGTGAGGAGGTTCTACGCCGACCTCTCCCCCACCCAAGAACTACCCGGGGGAATAGGCCCTCTGCTCCCAGCCCTGGTACCGCTTGCACCGCTCCAAGTCGAGGTATGTGCGTCCCGTCCCGATGTCCACTGACCGTCCATTCCCGCAGGTCAGGACCCAGGTACGTTATCCCGTTGGGACTACCGGGGAAGCGCAGGTCAGCGCTACCGTCACCCGCAGGCCGCCCCTTCCCAGGCCCGGAATCGTAAGAGTCCGGGCGCCGGCGCGGCGCGCGCCCCGCCACCGCGTTCTACGATTCGCCAGGCATGATCTGCGGTCGCTGCGGCGCGAGTACTCCCGACGGCGCGCGTTTCTGTCCCGCGTGTGGCAATGAGCTTTCCGTCGCAACCGGGCAACAGGAACGCAAGCTCGTCTCGATCCTGTTCGTCGACGTCGTGGGGTCGACCGCGCGAGCCGACGGCGCCGATCCCGAAGACGTCCGGGATCGCAATCAGCTCTACTTCCAGGACGCACGTGAACGGGTCGAGCGCCACGGCGGGACCGTCGAGAAGTACATCGGTGATGCGGTCATGGCCGTCTTCGGCGCACCGCTCGCTCGCGTCGACGACGCGGAGCGCGCCGTTCGGGCCGGTCTCTCGATCCTGGAGGGGATCCGAGCTCTGAACGCCGCCAACGACGGGCTCGACCTGGAGGTACGAGGAGCCGTGTGCACCGGCGAGGCCGTGATCGCCGTCGACCCCGCTCCGGGAGATCCCCTCGCGACCGGCGACGTCGTCAATACGGCCGCCCGTCTGCAGAACGCGGCCCCGCCCGGGGGTCTGATCGTCGGCGAGGAGACGCACCGGTTGACGCGGCACGCGTTCCGTTTCGAGCCGATCACTGCCGTCGAGGCGAAGGGGAAGGCCGCCCCTGTGCCCGCATGGGCTGTCGTCGAGGCCGTCCACGCACCCGGAGCCCGGCCGACCTCACAGACGCCGCTCGTCGGGCGGTCGCGTGAGTTGGACCTGCTCGACAGCGTGTGGGAACGAGCCGTCCAGGACGGGCGTCCCCACCTCGTGACGATCCTCGGCCCCGCCGGGATCGGCAAGACGAGGATCGCCCGCGAAGCCGCTGCGCGGGTCGAGCGCGCGGGGGGGCGGGCGATCTGGGGCCGGAGCCTGCCGTACGAGGAGCAGACCCCCTACCGCGCCGCCGGGCAGATCGTGCGGAACGTCGCCGGCATCTACGAGAACGACCGCGTGGACGTGGCTCGGAGCAAGCTCGCGACCGCAGCCGGGGATCTGTTCCCGGCGCCGGAGGGCCCCGAGGCGACCCGCTATCTCAGCCTGCTCCTCGGGCTCGGTCTCGACGCTCCGCCTGACCAGGCGATCCACCTCCTCTTCACGATGCGTATGTTCGTGGAGCATCTCGCTCAGCGCGAGCCGCTGCTGCTCGTGTTCGAAGACGTGCACTGGGCCGACGACGCCTTGCTCGACCTCATCGATTACCTCGTGTCCCACATCCGAGACGCGCGAGTCGTGGTCCTCGCGCTCGCCAGGCCCGAGTTCCTCGAGACCCGACGCACGTGGGGCGGCGGGATGGTTGGTCAGACGACCCTCCCACTCGAGGCGCTCAGCGGCGCCGACTCGACGGCCGTGGCGACCGCCCTTCTCCCGGGAACGGCGCCCGCAACGATCGAGCGCGTCGTGTCGGTCGCCGAAGGCAACCCGCTCTTCCTGGAGGAGCTGGTCGCGTCGGTGGCGGACGATGTGCCGAACGAGGAACTGCCGCCGACCGTGCGAGCGGCGATCGCTGCGCGGATCGACGCGTTGCCGGCGCCCTCGCGCGCGGTCTTGCTCCACGCTTCCGTGGTCGGTCCGTCGTTCTGGCGCGGCGTCCTGAACGGGATCGGCGAGCTGGACGCGGTCGATGAGGCGCTCGACGGGCTCGAGGAACGCGGGCTCATCCTCCGGCGCCCGCTGAGCCAGGTCGAAGGGGACGTGGAGTTCTCCTTCAAGCACGTGCTGATCCGAGACGTCGCCTACGGCACCCTTCCGCGCAGCTCACGCCGGGACCTGCACGCGGCGGTCGCTCGGTTCCTGGAGAAGGCACTTGCGGATCCTGCCGACCTCGGCTGGCTTCTCGCCCATCACTGGCGGGAAGCCGGGGACGTGGATGCCGCGAGGCGATACCTGCTGGGGGCCGCCGAGCGAGCGAGAGACGCGCTCGCCGTCGAGGAGACCTACGACCTGTTCACGCGCGCGCTCGACCTGGCGACGACGGACGAAGACCGACGGCGCATCCGACTGCGTCGAGGCCTCGCGCTGACCGAGCTCGAGGACTACGCCCGGGCTGACGCGTTGCTGGGAGAACTGCTCCCCGAGCTTCAGGGAGCCGAGGAGGTCGAGGCGTTGCTCGCCCGGAGCCGGGCGACGACGTGGACGGAGCAGACGACCGAGACGTTCTCCCTCGCCGAGCGCGCTCTTGCGCTCATCCGGGCGGAGGGACCGGCCGAGCTGGAGGCGGTCGCGCTCGCGCGACTCGCTCAGGCGCATGGCATGCGCGGCGACGACCAAGACCTCGAACGCGCGCGGAAGCTGGGCGACGAGGCGTCGGACCTGTGGCCTGACGACGAGCGTCTGCTCGAGCTCTCGGAGCACTACCACATGCACGCGAACGTCCACTACTGGACCGGTGTGTACGAGCGGGCGCTCGAGCTCTCAGAGCGCGCCCGCACGACCGGCGGCCTCGAACCTCGGAGCGCCGAGTTCCTCCTTCGAGGCGCGGGCCTGCGCGGACTGATCCTGTCCGGGATGGGTCGCTACGAGGAGGCGTTACAGGCGGGGGACGTGGCGATCGAGATCGCCCGGAAGCTTGGTCGGTCCGACAGCGTCGTGATGAACTACTCGACCCTGCCGCGGCGAGAGATCTTCGCGCTGGACGAGGCGAGGGAACGCAGCGAGATCGTCACGGATCGACTGGGGCCCTCGGATTTCAACATGCCATGGATCAACGCTCGGGCGGATCTCGTGGGCGCGCAGCTGCTCCAAGACGATCTCGCGGCGATCGAACGGTCGTGGCCCGCCCTCTGGGAGGACGCCGTGGCGAGCGAGGCCTGGGAGCGCTGGTTGGTCAGCGGGCGCCTCGCGGCGAACCGGGCAGACCTGGACCTCGCGCTCGGCCGGCTCGATGACGCGATCACGTGGAGCCGGCGCGCGTTGGAGCTCGCGAGGCGCGTCAGCAGGCGGAAGTACGTGATCGGCGCACTCACAACGTTGGGACGGGCGCTGACCTCTCGAGGTGATGTCGAGGACGCGACGGCCGAGCTCCGCTCGGCCGTCGCGCTCGCCGACGAACTCGGATCGCCGCTCCTCCGCTGGCAGAGCCTGGCCGCCCTCGCGCTCGCGGAGCGCGCGAGCGGTGCCGGCGATCGTGCGGATGAGCACGCACGGGAGGCAGCCGTGATCATCGACGCGGTCGCCCGTGAGCTCTCGCCCGAGCGTGCCACGACGTACCTCGCCGCCGCGCCCGTGGTGGAGGCACTCGATCTGGCTCGATGAGCCTCGTTCCAGACCCGACGGTGGCCCCCTTCGACCGGTGGCTACCGGCGCATCCGATCCTCAGACGCCGGGGCAGGTGCCGGGATCGGTCGGAACGTCGATCCTCGGCGAGCCGCCTGC
This sequence comes from Actinomycetota bacterium, assembly GCA_005884925.1. Taxonomy (GTDB): domain Bacteria; phylum Actinomycetota; class UBA4738; order UBA4738; family HRBIN12; genus AC-51. The sequence goes on from VAYU01000068.1 coordinate 11,543, forward strand.
AGGATCGCCGGGGAAGGTGACGTACGCGATCGTCTCGATGGTGCCGGTGTTCACTCACGCCGTCTTGCACATCGTTCGGCCGCTCCACGAACGACTGTCCCGCGGTGTAGGTCGTGGCGTCGCATCGGCTTCCGACCGACCGATACAGCGTGAGCTCGCCCTGGGCGACCACGACGATCGCACCACCCAGGTGCGAGTGCCAGCCGGACGAGCCGGGGGCCGTCGTCGCCGTGGCGGCCGCGAACGTGTTCATCACGACGACCACGTCGGTGTCCCGCTGGAGGGCGAGCGTCCCGGTCGATCGGTCGGTTCCCCGCGCGAGTAGCGTGCTCGTGCTGTTGACGGCGGGGGTGGCCGCTCCGGGAAGGATCGTGAAGGCGACGATCCCGAGTCCGATCGGCAGGGTGAGGAGCGCGAGTCCGGTGCGGCGTCTCGAAGGTGCTGACATCCACGTCCCCTTCTGTGAGGGTCCCAGCCCAACGCGGGCTCCGCGACGAGACGACTCTCTCGGCGGAACTCCATCCGGTCCGCCGAGCGATCCGACGAGAAGATCCGCCGCCGACGGCCATCCGAAACAGCTATCTCCTGCAGATCGAACTGCCGCACGAACTGCATCGCCGCAAGGGATGCGGCGGGCCGTGGATAGACTCGAGACCCGAGGGAGGTGAGGCGACGGCCCGTTCCCACCCCGATGCCGCAGACGGGATCCGCACGCCAGACCAACGCGTGCGGGTCTTCGTCAGCTCAGCGCTCGACGAACTCGCGCCCGAACGCCTCGCCGTCCGTCGCGCGATCGAGCAGCTGCGTCTCACACCGGTGATGTTCGAACTCGGCGCTCGTCCCCACCCGCCTCGCGAGTTGTACAGGGCCTATCTCGCCCAGAGCCACATCTTCGTCGGCATCTATTGGCAGCGCTACGGCTGGATCGCGCCCAGCGAGAGCGTCTCGGGGCTCGAAGACGAATACCGTCTGTCATCCGCGATGCCGAGGCTCCTCTATCTGAAGACCCCCGCGCCGGACCGGGATGAGCGGCTGTCGCAGCTGATCGAGCGGATGAGGTCCGAGGATTCCGCGTCCTACCGGCAGTTCGAGACCCCAGACGAACTGGCCCGGTTGGTCCAGGACGACGCTGCGATCCTGCTCAGCGAACGCTTCGAGGCCACGTATGCCATCCAGGCAACGGAGCAGCCGACTCGACCGTCGAGCGTGCCACCGTTGCCGCCGAACCCCACGGTGGGTCGGGAGCGCGAGATCGCGGCCATCAGGGAACTCCTGCTCGGCGGGACGCGACTCCTCACGCTCAGCGGGGCGGGTGGCATCGGCAAGAGCCGGCTGGCGCTCGAAGTGGCCAGGCAGCTCGCTGACGTGTTCGGGCCGGACCTCTATTACGTCTCGCTGGAGGACGTCACGAGCCCCGAGCTCCTCATGCGTACCATCGCCGAGCGCCTCCAGGTACGCCTCGAGGGCACCGAGGACCCCATCCACGCCCTGGTCGAGTACTTGCGGGAGCGCCGAAGCCTTCTCCTGCTGGACAACTTCGAGCAGGTGATCGACGCTGCGGCGAAGATCGCAACGCTGCTCGACCACTGCCCACGCTTACAAGTGTTGCTCACGAGCCGGCAGGTCCTGCGATTGCAGGCGGAGCGCGAGTATCCGGTTCCACCTCTGGACGCGCCGCCCGAGGGGACCGACACCGCACGTTCGTCGGAACAGGTCCCGTCGGCCGTCGAGTTGTTCGTGCAACGCGCGCAAGCGGCTCAGCCCGGCTTCGCGCTCACCCTCGCGAACGCTGCCGTGGTGGCCGAACTGTGCCGACGACTGGATGGGCTCCCGCTCGCGATCGAGCTCGCCGCGGCGCGGATCCGGCTCTTGCCACCCGAGACGCTGTTGGAACGGATCGAGCATCGTCTCGATCTGCTCGCCAGTGGCGGCCCGGACCTGCCGGCGCGGCAACGCACGCTACGGGCGACCCTGGACTGGAGCCATCAGCTGCTGACACCGTCCGAGCAGGCGGTGTTCGCGCGGCTGAGCGTGTTCGCGGGCGGCGCCACCCTCGAGGCGATCGAAGGCGTTTGTCGCGAAGACGGGCTCGAGCTGCTGGATGTCTTGTCGTCGCTGCTCGAGAAGAGCTTGCTCGGGTCCGATCCCGGCGAGGCGGTCGGTCAGCCGCGGCTCCGGATGCTCCAGATCGTGCGCGACTACGCGCGGGAACGACTGGCCGAGCGCGACGAGATGGCACGGTTCGGCGACCGCCATCTGGACTGGTTCGTGCGCGCCTCCGAGCCGGCGAACGCGCTGCGCCATCCCGACGCGTACGCGTCCTGGCCGGCGATCGAGGCCGACACGGACAACTTCCGGGCGGCCGTGCGATGGGCGCTGGAGCGACGAGCCGTGCACCCGCTGGCGGAGCTGTCGTGGAACCTGTTCCCGTGGTACTGGCAGTCGGGGCGACTGCTGGAGGCGCGCGACTGGCTCAACGAGGCGGCGGCGCTGGTCGATCCCGACACCGCCCCTATCGATGCGGCGCGTCTCCGGTTGTGGGCTGGGATGGCGCGTTTCCAGACGGGAGACCTCGCCGGAGCCGAGCCGATGGTGACGAGTGCCACCGCGACCTTCCACGAGCTGGGCGACGAGATCGACGCGGCCGTCGCGCAGATCATGCACGCCGGCGTGTTGATCGGGTCGGCGCGTCCCGATGAGATCGACGACGAACTGGACGGGGCGTTGAAGGTCATGCGTTCGCACGGCATCGACTGGGGGGTTGGCTACGCGGCGTTCACGCGGGGCAGCCTGGCCGAGCTGCGCGGCGATCTGGCCGGCGCCCGGAGCGCCCAGGAAGAGGCACTCGCGGCGGCCGACCGGATCGGCCTGGAACCGCTTCAAGCGCTGGCCCAGATCCAGCTCGCGTTGCTGGACCTCGCGCAGGGCGCGCTGGATCCGGCCCGTCATCGGCTGGCCGCAGCTGCCGCCATCCTGGAACGGACCCGCTACCTCGAGGGGGCGGGGTACGCGCTGGACGCCGCCGCCGCCCTGGCCGTCGCCGAGAAGCGCACTGATGACGCCGCGGCGGCGGCGGAGGCTGCGGACCAGATCCGCGGTCGACTCCGGATGCCGATCTGGCCGCCGCTGCGGCCGCTGCATGAGTCCGTGATCGCCGCAGGCTCTGGCCACCCGCCGACGAACCGCAGCGCCGACCCATGGCCCGTGCTGCGGAGGGCGCTCGACGGAGCGTAAGCCGCTGGACCGGCTGCCCATGGATTCGAACCATCCCGAGCGCGACGCCTGGGAGGCGCTCGTGCGAAGCGCCTTCCGTCGAAGCTGGCGCGGGCGTCTGCGGGTGACCGATGGTCCGGGGCGTCGGAGCCAGGCCGCCCTCTGGGGACTCGTGCACGTGCTCTGGGCCGCGGCTGACCTCCGTGAACTCGGCGCGGTTGTGCCGCTGGACGAACTCGTCGGTCTCGTGAAGACCTTCCGGAGGGGCGCCGGGTTCGCGGCGAAGCCGCGAACCCGGCGCCGCTACTTCGACGACAATGCGTGGCTGGGGCTCGTCGCGCTCGCGCTCCCGGATCCGGGGCTGGCTTCGGAGCTCCTTTCGTTCGTGAAGACGGGCGAGGACCCGAGCGGTGGGATCCTCTGGGTCGAGGGCGGCACGTCGCGGAACACATGCAGCACCGCGTCGGCGGCGTGGCTCGCCTCCAGCCTGGCCGACCGTGCCTTCGCGCATCGCGTGATGGAGTGGCTGAACGCGACCCTTCGGGGCTCGGATGGGCTCTATGCGGATAGCGTCGAAGGAGGACGGGTCGAGCCTGCGGTGTTCAGCTACATCCAGGGCGCACCCGTCGCGGCGCTCAGCGCGCTCGGGCGGATCGATCAGGCGGACGCCACCGCCCGGTCGTCGCTCGCCCTGTTCAGGGATGAGCGACTGTGGCACGAACCGCCGCCGTTCCTCGCGATCTGGTTCCGGGCTCTCCTGACCGTTCCCACGGTCCGGGCCGAAGTCTCGAGCCTGCTGGCCGCCTACGTCGACCGTCTCCGGCGTGATGGCCTCGACACCGGATCGGGGCTGTTCACACGAGGCGGGGTCGGCACCTACGACCGGAAGCCGACGATCGATCAAGCCGCGATCGTTCAGCTCCTGGTGATGCGGACGAGGATCTAGGTCTCAGTCCCGGCGTTCGCCGATCAGCGGCGCGGTGTGACACTCGCAGAGCTCATCCGTACAGCCGCTCTGGACCTCGCGACCGGGTTCCCAGACGAGATCGTGGTCGTCCTCGGCGGAGAGGTAGCGACAGCCGCAGCCGTAGCAGACCTCTCGGAGCACTTGATGCCATGTGCCCTGAGCGTCCTGGCGCTCAGGCAACGTGAGGACCTTCCCCATCCGGACCCCCTCAGCGCAATCCTGCCTCTCCGGACGTCAGCAGGCAAGGACCGGGACTCCGACGTCCTCAGCACCCGTACCGGTTGGTCCACACGGGCCCCTTGCCGACCGGTACGCCCCGAAGGACGGCCAGATCCCGGAGGCGGGAGCGGTACTTCCTCATGGCCCAGTGCGGGAAGTCGGCGTGCACGAGGCACTGCCACGAGGGGTACAGCTCGAACCGATAGGGGCTGTACAACGTCTCATTGTGCCCGACGACGTTGCCGATGTTGATGTGGAACCTCGCCATCAACCAGAGCGTGAGCCGTAGGGATGAATGCATCTGCGCCGCGTCCCCGAGCACCATCTGATCGCTCGTCCCGACATGCTCGATGCCGATCGCCGTGTAGTTCATCCCCACGGCATGGCGACACCGGATCCACAGGTGGACCAACTGGTAGATCGTTCCGTCCCTGTCGACGATGAAATGGGCGCAGGTGCCCGGGAGCTCCCCGTTGTGCACCGAGTTGGCAGCGAACGTGTTCCATGCGCCCTGGAAGGTCATCCCGTCCGTGTAGTGCTCGATGATGACCTTGGGAGCCCGCAGTCGCCATGCGTGCTGTCCGTAGTGTCGCTTCGAGTAGGCGGCCATCTCTGTTTTCCGCCGGTACCCGAACGGGATCGCTTTCCAGACGATCGGCGGACGGAGTCCCGCGACCGTGAACGTGGTCGCCGCGGGCACCATCCCTGTGGCCGGGGGGGACCCTGCCCCCGCGACCAGCGAAAGCACCGCAACCAGGCCGGCGACCGCGCGGATCATCGCGCGGCCGCCCGGATCCTGGCGACCGTCCGCTCGCGCCCGAGCAGCTCGAGCGACTCCGGCAGCGGTGGCGACACGTTGGAACCCGTGACCGCCGCGCGGATCGGCTGCCAGCCCTTCGTCCGGTTCAGCTCCGCCCGTTGCGCGACGGCGTCGAGTGTCGTGGCGATCTGCTCCGCGTCCCATCCCGCAAGACCATCGAGCGCATCCGCCGCCTCCTTGAGGTAACCCTCCGGGGCCCTCGTGATCAGGTTGACTGCCTTCTCATCGGGCGTGACATCGTCGGAGAACAGGAAGGTGAGCAGGTCCACGGCGTCGCGCAGCGTATGGATCCGCTCCCGCACCATCGGCATGGCCTTACGGAGGGTCACGGGGTTCACCCCGAGCCCGGCCTGGGTGAGGAAATGCACCGTCCGGGCCGCGAGCTCGTCGTCGTCGAGCTGCTGCACGTAGTGGATGTTCATCCAGGTCAACTTCTCGACGTCGAACGCGGCCGGGTTGCCGGACACGCGCGCCAGGTCGAAGAGCCGGATCAGCTCATCACGAGGAAGGATCTCTCGATCGTCCCCCGGGGACCACCCGAGCAGCGCCAGGTAGTTGACCAACGCCTCCGCGAGGAATCCCTGCTCCCGGAACGCTTCCACGCTCGTCGAGCCGTGGCGCTTGGAAAGCGGCTTGCGGTCGGGACCGACGACCTGCGGCACGTGCGCGTACAGCGGTGGTTCGCCGCCCAACGCCTGGATCACGGCCACGTTCCGTGGCGCACTGGCGAGCAGGTCGTCGCCCCGAACGACATGGGTCACGGCCATCAACATATCGTCCACCGCGACGGCGAGCAGGAACACCGGAGAGCCGTCCGAGCGCTCCAGCACGAAGTCCCGGAGATCGCCCGCGGCCCAGCGCACCTCGCCCTTGACGAGATCGTGGACGATCCACTCGTGCTCGGGCATGTGGAACCGAACGACCGACGTTCTGCCTTCGGCGACGAAGGCAGCACGTTCGGCATCCGTGAGCGTCCGGCATCGTCCGTCGTAGCCGGGCGGTTCGCCGCGAGCGAGCGCGGCCTTCTTGCGCTCGTCCAGCTCCTGCTCGGTGCAGTAACACCGGTACGCGTCGCCCTGGCGGAGGAGGCGATCGACCATGTCCCGGTAGATCCCGAGCCGCTCGGATTGCCGGTAGGGTCCGTGCGGACCACCGACCTCCGGTCCCTCGTCCCAATCGAGGCCGAGCCACCGCAGATCGTCCAGCACCCCGCGGAACGCCTCCTCGGTCACGCGAGACGCGTCCGTATCTTCGACCCGCAAGATGAAGGCACCGTCGTTCCGCCGCGCCCACAGCCACGAGAAGAGCGCGCTACGGACGTTCCCGACGTGTAGTGATCCGGACGGCGCCGGGGCGAACCGGCAGCGAACGGTCACGGCCCCGTCACCCCGTTGCGGAGCGTCCCGACCCCTTCGACCTCCACCTCGACGACGTCGCCCGAGCGCACCCGGCCCACGCCCTCGGGGGTCCCGGTCAGTAGTACGTCCCCGGGGAGGAGCGTCATGAACGAGGTGATGTACTCGATCAGCTCGGCCACGCCGAACACCATCTCCGACGTGCTCGAGCGCTGGACGACTTCGCCGTTCAACCGCGTCTCCACGAAGGCATCGGTGGGATCGACCGACGTTTCGATCCACGGTCCGAGGGGACACGAACCGTCGAAGCCCTTGGCCCTCGTCCATTGATCGTCGGCCCGTTGGAGGTCTCGCAATGTGACGTCGTTCGCACACGTGAACCCGAGGATGAACCGCGAGGCGTCCTCCGCCCGCACGTTCCTCGCCAGACGGCCCATCACGACCGCCAGCTCGCCCTCGTAATCCGTCCGGTCGTTGATGGGGAGGAGCCGGATGGGGTCCCCCGGCCCGATGACCGCGGTCGACGGCTTGAGGAACAGCAGGGGCTCCTCCGGCACCTCCGACCCGAACTCCGCGGCGTGCGCCGCGTAGTTCTTCCCCACGCAGACGAGCTTCGAGGGCAGGACCGGTGCGAGCAGCATGACGTCGTCGATCGAGACTTCTTCCCCGGTCGGGAGAGGATCTTCGAAGAAGGTGCCGGCGATGACCTGCACCGTGTGCGAGCCCGGTTGGACGGCGCCCGTCGAGATGCGTTCGCCGTGACGGAATCGGAGCAGTCGCATGGGCCCCGCGAGGCTATCGCATCGCCCCGGGCTGCCGGGTCGGCGGTGCGGATGATCCCCCGGACCGCACGAAGCCGAGATGCGCGCGAGCCAGGTGCGTTTCAAGGTCGCGAGAGGTCGGCCGCCCGCATCCGACGGAGCTCGGCATCGGTGTACGCGCGTCGCGCCATGCGATGGACCCCTCCGAACACCAGCATCATGAGCCCGCCTCCCAACACGAGCGGATACCACACCGGGTAGGGCTGCGCCGACGCGAGTGCCCAGATCCCAACCGCGAGGATCACCAGGCCTCCAACAGCGAAGACGGCAGCCACGGCGAGGACGGATGAGCGATGCGTGCGCCGAGCGATGAACACACCGAGGATCGCTCCCGTCAGACCGAGCACGCTCCCCGCGACCCCCCCGATCAGTCCACCCGTGCGATCGGACCACCAGGCGCCGCTATCGCCCATCGAGGTCAGACGCAATGGTCCGACCCACACGGCGCCCGCGCCGGGAAGCACGATCTCGACGTCGAGTCGCGTGGGCGGCGGGGAACCCGTCGCCAGGCTGAACGGAACCTCGAACGGTCGCGCTTCCGCATCTCCTTCGAGGGAGGCCTGGGGTCCTTGTCGAGCCAGGGTCTTCGAGAAGTACCGGGCGCCGTCTGGGAACACGCTCCACAGCTGCACGAACCCCGCCGGATGAACGCCTCGATACCGGATGTCACCACTGAGCACGTACCCCACGTCGCCGACCGCCGGCCGATCGATCGAAACGAGCGGGAACGATCCACCGACGTCGCTGGCTCGGACCTCAACGGTTTCCCCGTTGACCACGCCCGAGAGCGGGTGGGTCGTGGTCCAATCGACGGAGGTGACGGTCCCTCGCTCCGCCGACGCTCGGGAGCATCCCGCGCCACCGATGAGGACGGCGATCACGAGCAACCACATCGCTACGTCATCCCGACGACGCACCATCGCGTGCCACCTCCTTCTGCAAGGCCCGAAGCAGCTCCCCGAAGACCTCGTCATCCAGCCGCCCCTCGGCGTAGAAGGCCCTGAGCCTGGATTCCGCAGGGCTCGCGTCACGGTGCTCGTCGAGCAGCTCCACCTTCTGGATGAGCCGATCGAGACGAAGGCGGATGGTCGGGTACGAGACGCCGTATCGCCCCGCCAGATCCTTGAGTGTCCCCGAGGCGAGCAGGAATCGCTTCAGGAACGCGAGATCCTCGTCCGAGAGCTGGTCGAGCCACCGATGGTCCGCCCGCCTTCCCATGACCACCTCATCGGCTCCCGTTTGAATAATCTTTAGCTAGGGTTCACGATTCCGTAAAGCTCAAGGAAAGTCAAGGGGAGATATCTTCAAGTGCGAAATGGTCAACCGACGTGCTCGCCGCCGGTGAACGTGGCACCGACCTGGCGCCAGTACCCAGCGATCGGCTCGATGGGCGCCAACGAGGAGAGCTCCTCACCCGGCGCATCGTGGAGCTCGAGCTCGAAGGAACCCGTGAAGACCGGCCCCAGTTCCACGTCGCGAGAGCGAAGCGTCACGATCTCGTCCAACACGTCGGAGCCAGTGGCGTCGATCGAGGGCATCCAGCGTGAATGCAACATGGGAAGGGCGTTGACGAACCCCCCCGTGTCCGATCCTCGTTCGATCGTGAACCGGCTGTCGATCAGCCGTCGGTCGTTCGCCGCCAGCGTCGCTCCGAACGAGCCGCCCGGCTCCAGACGGGGGCCGGCACGTCCCACCGCCGCCGGACGTGTCATCCAGATCGACCCCAGCTTCTTCGGATACCCCTGGAACCACCCGCGTGCCAGTGCGAAGTCCTTGTCGACCCAGATGAGGACGCACCGGGAGTACGTCTGCCCCCGGTAGCGGCAGCGGACGACGACGAAACACTCCTTGTACTGCGACCGGACCGGATCGAGCAGCTCCCCGCCGTCTCCTGAACACGACTGCCAGTCGGCGAAGACGACGGCGACGGCATCGGGATCGTCGTCAGCCGGTTCCACGCCCGTCGGCAGCCACGCGTCGACCGCGCCGGGTGCCGCCCGGTACTCGAGCGTGAGGACGTCGCCCGAGTAGTACCACGGCGGGGCCGGGATGATGGAGGCGCGCCCCTGGGGGGAGCGCGGCGCGAAGAACCCGCTCAGACCCGGCACGCGGCCTATCCTACGGCCGGTGGAGACGCGACGGGTTCTGGTGGACGGGATGCCGACGACGGTCACCCGCGACGGTGATGTGCTGATCGTGCCCGACGGTCGCACCCTCCCGATCGATGCGTCCGTGCACGCATCACCCGTCGAGCCGACGAAGATCATCTGCGTCCACCTGAACTACGAGAGTCGTCGGGCGGAGTTCCAAGTGAAGCTCGGCGAGGCTCCGACGTATTTCCACAAGCCGATCTCGGCGTTGAACGCGCACGGTGGCGAAGTGGTGCGGCCGCCACGGTGCCGTTTCCTCAACTACGAAGGCGAGATCGCCATCGTGATCGGTCGGCAGGCGAAGCACATCGGCCCGGACGACGTCGGGTCGTTCATCCGCGGCTTCACGATCGCGAACGACTTCGGCCTCCACGACTTCCGCGACACCGATGCGGGCTCGATGCTCCGTGTGAAGGGCTCGGACACCTTGTGCCCACTCGGACCGGGCCTCGTGGACGACTGGGACTTCCACGACAAGACGATCGAGACGCGGGTCAATGGCGCGACCGCGCAAGCGGGGAACACCGACGAGATGATCTGGGACATGCACTACCTGGTCGCAGACATCGCGCGGACGATCACGCTGGAGCCCGGCGACGTCATCCTGTCCGGCACGCCGGCGCATTCGCGCCCGGTCGAACCCGGAGACGTCGTAGAGGTCGAGGTCGAAGGGCTCGGGACGCTTCGCAACACGATCGTGGAGGGCGACGTCCCGGTCCGCGAGGACGTCGGCGCGCAACCGAGCGCGTCCGAAGAAGTCGTCTCGACCGCCCTCGGAGGAGACTGGGAGTTCCGCGGCGTCCGTGCGCCACACAGGGGTTGAGGATGTGCGCAGCAGTGGGCCCGACCGACCCGGGAACTCGCCATCTCCATGCCGTTCTTCTAGGCTCGCTGTCGGAACCGCATCCGGCGGTTCGTCAACACGGTGAACGCCGTCGCCGAGGCGGCCGCCGGAAGGGGGTCCCATGCCTGAGTTCACGATCCAGATCGACGCGCCACCGGAGCTTGTCTTCGACGAGCTCTCGCATGTCGAGCGGCACCCATCGTGGGCCAATCCGAAGGCGCAGATGACGATGGAGCAGACGAGCGGCGACGGACCTGGGCCGACCGCCACGTACCGCTCGAGCGGCGTGTTCACCGGCAAGGCCGTGTCCGCGGATATCTCCGTGACGAAGTTCGATCGACCGCGTGAGTTCTCGATCCGCTCGGATCAGCATCAAGAGGGCAAGAAGGACTCCTGGTACGAGAACGATTACACCCTGCGGCCCAACGGCAGTGGGACGGCTGTGTCGAAGCACGTCACGGGGAGTCTCAGCCCGGTCGTCTTCGCCCTCGCCCATCTGGCGATCCGCAAGGATGCCATGACCTCGCTGCGGAACCTGAAGAAGGCTGTCGAGGCGAAGGCCGCGCCCGGAGGTACCGTCTGAGACATGATCGACGCGCTCGGACAGATCGACCTCGCGAACCCCGATCACTACGTCGAGGGGGTCCCGTTCGAGTGGTTCGACCGGCTCCGCCATGAGCACCCCGTCGTGTGGCATCCGGAGCAGCCACCGAACCGGGGTTTCTGGGCGATCACCCGACACGATGACCTCACGGCCGTCCATATGGACTGGGAGACGTTCTCGTCCGAGATCGGGGCGGTCGGTTTGGAGGAGCTCGATGAAGAGCAGCTGCAGATCCGGAACTCGATGCTCGAGACCGATCCGCCGCGACATACGCAGATGCGGAAGATCTGCTCGAAGCGGTTCAGCGCCCGCGGCGTTGGCGTCTATGAGGACTGGATCCGCGACGTCGCACGGGGAGTGCTCGACCGTGCCCTCGTCTCGGACGAGCCGTTCGATTTCGTCAGCGAGATAAGCCGCGAGCTCCCGATCCGGTTCCTCTGCTCGATCTTCACCGTTCCCCAGGATGACGCGCCGGCCCTGATCGAGTGGGGCGACCAGATGATCGCCAACCAGGATCCCGACCTGTCCGCCGCGGTGGTCGACCGCGAGGACACCGAGGAGTACCGGCTCCTGCCCTTCCGTTCACCGACGGCGCGCAAGGTGTTCGCGTATGCCGACCGCCAGCGCGACCTCCGGCTCGCGGACCCGGCGGACGACGTGATCGCCGCCCTCGTTGCCGCGCAGAACGAGGGCGCCCTGAACGAGCGCGAATACCACAACTACTTCGCGCTCCTCCTGATCGCGGGCAACGAGACGACCCGCCACACGATCAGCTCCGGCATGCTCGCCCTCGCGGAGCACCCCGATCAACTGGAGCTTCTCCAGGATGAGCCCGACCTGATCCCCCGGGCGGTGGAGGAGATCCTCCGGTGGGCCACCCCGGTGATGCATTTCCGGCGGACCGCGACCCGGGACGTAGAGTTGCGAGGGCAGCGGATCAAGGCTGGCGACAAGGTCGTGACCTGGTACATCAGCGCCAACCGCGACGAGGGGGTCTTCCCGGATCCCTACCGGTTCGATGTGACGAGGACGCCGAACGACCACGTCACGTTCGGACCGGGCGGGCCTCACTTCTGTCTGGGGGCACACCTCGCACGTCTGGAGACCAAGATCCTCTTCCAAGAGCTGCTGCCCCGCCTGCGATCGATCGAGATCCTCGGCCCACCCGAGCGGATCCGATCCGATTTCGTGAACGGCATCAAGAGGATGCCCGTCCGGATCAACCCGTCTTGATCAGCTGCGGGGACCGGTTGCTGCGGTCAGGGTGAAGAGGGAGCAGCAACGGTGGCCGCGGCGCCCGGCGGAAGTTGAAGTCAGCGGAGAGGTCGCCGAGACCCGGAGCGTCTTCGGCGATGAACGGGCGGCTGTCCGGCCTCCCATCGGTCGCGGGATCGATCCTCTGGCCCCCCAGGAAATCGTCCTCGATGAACCGGAGGTAGGAGTCGGTCGACAGGACCTGGTGATCGATGTACCCACGCCGTGCGTAGGGACTGATCACCAGACCGGGAACGCGGATGCCGAGGCCCTGGCCGTTGACGGTGGGCGGTACGACGTGGTCGTAGAAGCCGCCCCAGTCGTCCCACGAGACGAAGATCGCGGTGCTGTTCCAGTCGGGGCTCCGCATCGACGCGTTCACGATCCGCGTCACCCAAGCCTGCCCGACGGCGATCGAGTTCGGAGGATGTTCGCTCTGCCGATCGCTGGGCACGATCCACGACACCGACGGAAGGGTTCCGTCCCTCGCGTCCCGGAAGTAGGAACGAGCCGGCTGGATGTTCGAGATCTGGTGGTCCCTCCATACCGTCTGGAAGCCGGGGAGCGGGTTCCAGATGCCCGGGGTCGAAGCCGACTGCGGTCGACGGCCGCACACCATCTGCCCATCGGCGCAGTCCGGTTGGCTGCCGTTCGCAACGAAGTAACGCCAGCTCACGTGAGCGCGGTGCAGGAGATACGTGAGATCCGTCCAGGCGTACGGTCGCGCCCGGGCCGCGCTCTCAGCGCGTGGGATGGCGCCTGACCGGTACCCGACGTACGTCGAACACGTCATGGGGTCGTGGCGATCCGAACACCGAGCGCTCCATCCGGAGACCAGGTCGAGATGCGAGGGAAGGCTCCACGAGCGAACGCCCTCGAACAGGTGATCCTGGAGGACGAAGCGATGTGCATAGGTCCAGTAGTTCGGGATCTCGGCGGCCGTGTGGTACCCCATGACATCCGGGATCGATCCCTGTCTTGGGGACGAGCCACACCGCGGCTGGTCCGGGTGACCGACGCAGTACCGCCGCCAGCCGGTGAGCCACATCTGGACGAAGCCGTCCATGCGACCGCCGTGGATGTCAGCGTTCGCAGCGTCGAACGTGTGCGGGCCGCCGACGCCGATCAAGCGCGAGTCGTGGAACGGTCGAACGCAGTGTCCGAGCCGCGGGTCCGGGAGGCAGGCTGTCGGTCTCCCGCCACGCCTCGGGATGTCATCCGCGCCGGGGAACGTCCCGAAGTAGTTGTCGAACGAGCGGTTCTCCTGCATGACGACGATCACGTGCTTGATCGTGTGGATGCCGCCAGCCACCAGTGGACGAGCACGGATGGGCGTGGCGGCGACCATCCCTCGCGGGACCGCGTTCGCCAAGACGGCTCCGACGATCAAGGCCGAGGTCGCACCTACGCTCGCGCGGCGGATCCACGTGGTCGCCATCCTCCTGGTTGCGCTGTCGACCCCGGCCAGGTTCAGATCGGCACGGAAACGTCATCCCCGGGTCGGCGGATCACCTCCCTCGTTGGACGCATGCCGATCTGGCATTGCTCCATTCCTCCTGCAGCCAATACACGTGTGAAGAGATCACCTGGTTGTAGCTGCCGGTCGTGGTCCTGCCGAGAGGGGTTCCGAACCTCCAGGCGCACTTGTCCGAGCCTTCGTTCCCGGAAGCGTCGTACCACGCGTTGCCGTTCGGGTCGTTGATCATCTCGCGATGTTCGTGACTGGTGACGTTCAACGTGTCGTCGGCATCGGAGTTGTTCGGGCGCTGTCCCGTGCCGCAGGCCTGCGGTTCGGTATCGGCGTAGGGCATGTTGGCGTACAGGACTTCGGTCGCACCCGTGCCGGACCATGAGTGATAGGCGCAGTAGGCCGAGAACGCACAGGAGCTCCCCGACGCGTCCTCACAAGTACCCACGCCCTTGGGGAGGAACAGGAAGAGGGCGTGGGTCGGGCCGCCCGTCCAGGACTTCGCCGTCATCACGCGGCGGATCTCGGCGAGCACCTGCGCATCCGTGATGCATACCCTCAGTCCGTCGTACGGTGGGCAACCGTTCCGAGGGAACGGGTCGCTGGCGGTCGTCGAGCCGCCGAACGTTTGCGAATAGGCGATCGGTCCACTGCCGTCGTAGTACTGCGTCAGCGTGGAGTAGACGTTCTGGGTCCCACCCGAATCACGCGACGCCGAGGTGAAGTAGGAGTTGATCGTGCTCCGGTAGCCAGAGACGATCGGCCATCCGGTGGGCACCCAGTAGATCGCGTACGACTTGCTCTGATGCATGACGGGGCCGCCGTGGTAGAAGAGGTTGCCGCTGGCGACGCTGTCCGGATATGCGGCCGTGCGCGCCGGGTACCGACCGAGGATCGTAGACCGCGGCGCCGGCGAGACCATCCGGAGAGGGATCGCAGAGGCAACCGTCCCGACGGCGAGCACACCACCGCAGAACAGCAGCAGCAACAGGGTCTGGATCGGATCGCGCCTGCGTGATGTGTCCATGCCGTCCTCCTCGGGGGAGGAAGCGTTCCGGCGGACCGTCGTCCGTAGGGATGGAGGAGCCTACGAGCCTGCTTCCGGGCGTTCCGTGATGCAGGTCACTCGGTGCCCACGGGGCAGCCGATCACATCGCCGATCCGACGGACCGTGCCACGGTCCTCAAGAGCCTCGCGAGCTGATCCTGCTCCGCGGGTGAGAGCGAGCCGGCGATCGCCGCTTCCTCCGCGTTGAACCGCGGGAAGAGGTGCTGGATCTTGGTTCGGCCTTCCCGCGTCAACGACACGAGGACGCCTCTGCCGTCGGCTGGATCCTTCCGGCGGGTGGCCCACCCGCGGCCCTCGAGCGTCCGCAGGACCCCGGTGGCCGTTGGGCGGCTGATGCCCACGGCATCGGCGAACGCGTTGGCGCCGAGCTCGCCCCAGACCCAGAGCACCCAGAGCCCCACGAACGACGTCCAGGACAGCCGGTCGGGCGCGAGCACCCTCGCCTCCATGTGGCGACGGATCGCCGCGGAGCTCCGGAACAGGTTGGAGATGGCCCACATCGCTCGGAAGTCGAGGGAGAGGTGCCCGAGCTGCTCCAGCACCTTCCGTTCGTCCGGCAGGAGGTCGTCGGCGCTCATGCCCCTTCGCGCGCGAGGCGCTCGCCCAATGCTCGCGCGACGTCCATCAACGCGAGCACGTCGTCTTCGGTCGTTCGGAAGTTGACGAAGCATGGCCGGAGCCAGACCTCCCCATCGATCAACGCCGAAGCGAGGTACACCCGCCCGTCGGCCTGGATCGCGTCGGCCAGCGCCTGGTTATGGGGGTTCGGAACCACGCCGCGGGGCATGTGACGGATGGGTGTGATCGACAGCTGCGGCGGCGCCTCCATGACCTCGAAGTCCTCTGTCGCCTGCGCGTGTCGGTACAGGAGCTCCGCCTCGCCCAGGTTCCTGGCGATGGCGTCGCGGAACTGCTTCGCGCCGTGGGCGCGGAAGGCGAGCCACGCCTTCAGCGCCCGGAACGGCCGCGAGTACTCCAGGGTGATGTCGGCCGCGTGGAGCTCGTGCTGCTGGTGTGGGAGATACCCCTCCTCGTGCGCGAAGGCGCCGGCGAACACCCCCGCGTGCCGGCTCATCACGATGCCACACGCCTTCGGGACGTACAGCCACTTGTGCGCGTCGATCGAGCACGAGTCCGCCCGCTCGAGCCCGTCGAACAGCTCCGGGCGGACCGCTGCGGCCGGAAGCCCGTAGGCCCCGTCGACGTGGAGCCAGACGTCGCGGGGCCCGCAGACGTCCGCGAGCTCCGCGATGGGGTCGACGGCGCCCGTGAGCGTCGTCCCGCCGGTGGCGATCACCGCGACCGGCGTGACCCCGCCGGCGACGTCGGCGTCGATCGTCTCCGCCAACAGGTCCGGCCGCATCCGACGGAGCCCGTCGAGTGGGATCGCGCGGAGGTTGTCCGAACCGATCCCGAGCAGCTCCACCGCGCGAGTCACCGAGTAGTGGACCTCCTCGGAGCAGTACACCGCCGGGTGGGTGGCGGCGAGACCGCGGTGGCGCGAGCCGGGCAACGCCCGTTCTCGCGCCACCGCGATCGCCGTCAGGTTGCTGATGGTGCCGCCGCTGGTGAACGCCCCACCAGCAGAGGGGTACCCGACGAACTCGGCGACCCACCGGACGGCCTGATGCTCCACCACGGTGGCGGCTCGGGCATCGACGGCGAGATTGATGTCGTACGTCTGCGCCAGCAGATCCCCGATCGTCCCGATCTCGAGTCCGGACGAACCGATGAAGGCGAAGTACCGCGGCCGTGGCTGGGCGATCGACTCGTCCAGGATCCTCGCGGCATCGTCGAGCGCCTCATGGACGGGCACCGGGTCTTCCGGAAGGGCGCCGCGGATCAGGTGGCGGACCCGGTCGTCCAGCGCCGGCTCCTCTGGTCGGAACCGGTCGAACGATCGCCACGCCTCCGCGACCAGCTTCGCGGCGTGCTCGAGCGCCTCCTCGCGGGTGGCGTCGAGGCGGAGGGGCCGCTCGGAGTCGCCGATCTCTTCTCTTGGGTCCATCGATCACGTCCCCCATAGGCGATCGGCAACGTGGCCCACCAGCTCCAGCTTCCGCCACTGAACGTCCTCGTCGATCTGGTTGCCGATGACGACGGACGCGAACCCGCACTGCGGCGAGATCGCGAGCCGATCGAGACCCCCGGCGATCTCCGCGGCTTCGTCCATCCGCGCGAGGAGGGCATCCTCTGTCTCCATGGCGGGCGACTTCGTCGACACGATGCCCATCACCATCAAGGCCCCGGCCCTCAGGAACCGGATCGGCTCGAATCCGCCGTCGCGACGGCGATCGTCCCATTCGACCAGGAAGGCGTCGTACGGCAGCGCTCCGAAGACCCGTTCGGCCACCGGTTCGAGCGAGCCCTCGCACATCCAGGCGGAGCGGAAGTTCCCCCGACAGATGTGCAGCGCGACCGGGACGTCGTCCCGGATGTCGCGCACCACCTCGGTGTCGGCGGCCACCGCAGTATCCACGAGCGCCTCGATCCGCTGCCCCCGAGCCGTGAAGCGAGCCACCCACGCGGGGTCTACGAGGTACGGATACAGCGGGAAATCGAACTGGATCGAGGTGGCTCCGGCACGGATCGCATCGGCCACCAGCCCGCGTTCGATCTCGACGGCGTCGGACACGAACTCCTCCAGCGAGCCGTAGCCGCTCCCATCCGGGCCGACCACCGTCGTGAGCGGGTGAGTGAAGATCGACGCCGCCGGGAACGTCACCTTGAACGGGAACCCGCCCGACGCGTCCTTCATGAACGCCGCCTCGCGAGCGCCGGGAGAGTCCACGGGTCGGAGCCGATCGACGATCTCGTGGATGCGAAGCTGGACGTCCTCACCGCTCGCGTTCCGGAACGAGACCGTCTTGTCGGTGCGCACCCCGGACACCGCGTCGTAGAAGGAGTTCATGAACATCCACCGACGGAACTCACCGTCGGTGATGACATCGAGCCCGCACTCGATCTGACGGCCGACGGCCTCCCTGATGGCCTCGTCCTCGATCGCCCGGAGCTCGCTCGCATCCTTGGCGCGCTCCTCCGCGAGCACCGCGGAATGACCCTCGTCGTAGAACCGCGCCACAGCGGCTCGCAGCGCCGCCGGCCTGAGCAGGCTGCCCACCGTCTCGGCGCGCGCAGGGCTGCGAGCACGACTCACACGTCCCACCGCACCCACGTCGACGTCGGAGCCCGGAACTCCCACCCCCGGAGCTCGACCGGCCGCGCCGGATCGAGCCGAAGGTTGGGGAGCCGGTCGAGGAGGATCTCGAGCGATACACGTGCCAGATGGCGCCCGAACCACGCTCCCAGGCAGAAGTGGGTGCCGATGGCGAACGCGAGATGCGCGCCGTCGTTGCGGTGCACGTCGAACCGATCCGGATCGGTGAACCGGCGGGGATCTCGGTTCGCCGAGGAGAGCACCGCGCCGATCAGCGCGCCCTCGGGGAGCTCGACCCCGTCGAACACGACCGACCTCGTGGTCTGTCGCGTCGACGTCCCAACGGGACCGCACCACCGAAGCGTCTCCTCGACCGCCCTCTTCACGAGCGAGCGATCCCTCGATACCTCGTCGAGCTGCTCGGGGTGCGCGCCGAGGGCCCAGACCGCGAGGGCGATCAGGTCGCGAGGCTCCTGAAGTCCGCCGGAGAGCATCAGCTTCGTGTTCGCGACGATCTCCGTTCGGTTCATGCGGTCCCCGTCCGTATCGTGATGGAGCATCCATGACAGGACGGATCCGTCGGGGCCTCCTTCGAGCCGGTCAAGGACGCGTTCGATCGCGGCCCCGAGCTCGGCGCTCGAGCGATCGGCGGGGGCCTGCTTGGCGGGATCGCCCTCGAAATTCGCGAGGCCCAGCATCATCGCTTGGTTCCACGCGAGGATGTCTTCCCACGCGACGTCCTCGAGCCCGAGCATGAACCGGAGCGACCGGACCGACATCGGGTCGCAGAACGCGGTGAACAGATCCGCTTCCCCCCGGTCCGCGATGCCGTCGATGAGCTCGTGCGCCAGCTTCGGGATCATGCCGTGCATCCGAGCTTCGACGTCGCGGGGGCGGAACGGCGCCTCCGTGATGCGCCGGACGCGCTGTTGGTCGGGTCCCTCCGACCCGAGCATGTTCGTGCCCATCGTCCGGTTGAGGGTCGACGGCGTGGTGGCACCTGTGAACACGTCTGGCTCCAGATCCACCCGCCGGACATCGTCGTGGCGGGTTACCAACCACAGCTGCACCGCGGGCACCCAGCTGACCGGTTCGTCGTCCCGGAGCCGTGCGTAGACCGGATACGGGTCGGTCTCCAGCTGCTCCAGCGTCACGGTCTCGCCGAGGCCCAAGGATCCCTCCCAACGGTCGCGCGGCTAGGGTATTTTGGGGCCGAATCATCGCCGCGCGCAAACCGCGCGACGCGGGCGAAGGAGCGATCGATGGAGACGGACGGGAAGCGCCTACGACTCCTCTACCCGGACATCCACGGTCTCGAACGGGGGAAGTACCTCTTCGGAGACTGGGCCTCGACGGGGATGGCGGCGTTCTGTATCGGCGTCTATCCGCTCACGCATGACAAGGAGATCCTCGCGATCCCACGGACCCAGTTCGACGTCGGCCTGCACGACGTCGAGGCGATGCTCGATCGCGAGTCGCTCCGGGCGGGATGGGAGCCCAACACCCTGGTCGGGATCGCGGACGTCGAGCTCCACGGCGAGCCCGCGCCCTGGGATACACGGAACGCCCTTCGGGAGGCGTGCCGAGCGTGGAAGGACATGGGGCTCGAGCCGCAGGTCGCGTTCGAGCTCGAGTTCTACCTGCTGGAGCCTGGCGACGACGGCGCTTGGCGGCCGGTGTCGATCCCCGGGCACCGCGTCTACGGGACGGGGATGTCGGTGGACCCATCCGGAACGATCGATGACGTCGTCAACGCCGCGCTCGCATGCGGTTTCCCCGTCGAGAGTTGGAGCAGCGAGTACGACAACGCCGCCTACGAGGTCAACATCCGGTACGACGACGCGATCCCGGCGGCGGACGAGGCCTTCTTGTTCAAGCTCCTCGTCCGCGAGATCTGCGAGCGGCGCGGGAAGCTCGCGACGTTCCTCGGCAGGCCGCTCGGCGACCGCGGCGGCAGTGGCCTCCACATCAACTTCTCGTTCCGTCGGACGGACGGGTCGAACGCGTTCCACGATCCGAACGATCCCGAGGGGCTCTCGGATCTGACCCGGAGATGCATCGCTGGGCTCCTGTTGCACCACGAAGGCATGGCCGCGATCCTCGCTCCGCATGTGAACGCGTACAAGCGACTCCAGCCCGACATGCTGAACGGCTACTGGGCGAACTGGGGCCACGACGACCGATCGGTCACGGTGCGCGTCCCCCCAGCACGAGGCGCGGGGACCCGGCTCGAGCAGAGGACGTCGGATGCGGCCGCCAACCCGTACCTCGCGGCGGCGGCCGTCCTGCACGCGGCCCGGTTGGGCGTCCAGAACGAGCTGGAGCTCCCGCCCCCACAGGAACCGGGGGCCGAACCCAACACGGACGTGCGGATCCCGCCCAACCTCGACGCGGCGCTCGACGCGCTCGCGAAGGACGACGACCTCGTCGAGGCCCTGGGCCGCGAGCTCGTCGAAGCGTTCACGATCCTCAAACGCGCCGAGTGGGAGCGCTACCTGGCCTCGGGCGCCGACCCCGCGACCACGGACGTGACGCCGTGGGAGCTCAGCTACTACCTGCCGTTCCACTGAGCGGCGGCCTCGGTCCTCCCGCGCGATGTTTGCCGGCCTCCCAATGCTCCCGGTACGCGCGTGATGCCAGCTCGAGCGGGATCTCCTCGAGCGAGGTCGCCATCGTGTCGTTCCAGCGGTTCAGGAAGCCGAACAGGCCCACGACCGCGAGCATCTCGACGATCTGACCGTCGTCCCAATGACGACGCAACGCCACGAAGTGTTCGGGCGTGACCTCGTTCGGAACCAGCGCGGCATCCCGTGCGAACCGAAGCGCAACGCGCTCACCCTCGTCGTACATCGGTGATCGTTCGAAGTCCCAGATGGCCGCGATCTTCTGTTCGGGAACGTCGCGCATCCGCGCGTCGACCGCCTCGTGCGCCTGGCAGTAGCGACATCCGGCCGCCACGCTGGAAACGATCCCGATCAACGGCTTCAGGTGCTTCGGGAGCGTGCCCGTGTTCCAGATCTGCGTGATCAGCGCACTGAACGCCCGGAGGATCTCGGGGCGCCGAGCCATCGTGTACAGGCTGTTCGGCACGAAGCTCAGCGTCTCGTCGTAGTGGCGGAAGAGATCCTCGAGCTCGGGGAGATCCTCGCGCCCGAGCGGTTCCATGTTCGGCATCCAGCCCTCCGACGCCTGTCGCCGTTGCCCCCACCGGATGAGGCAGACTATGCGGCATCGACGGAGGCCAGGAGGAGATAACCGCGTGCGGCTGGAAGGGAGAGTAGCCATCGTGAGCGGTGGCGGCACCGGGATCGGTGCCGCCACCGCGCGACTGTTCGCCCGGGAGGGAGCCCACGTGGTCCTCACCGGGCGCCGCGAGGAACCGATCCGGTCGGTCGCGGAGGAGGTCGGCGGCGTCGCCGTCCCCGGCGACGCCGCCGACCCCGCCGACGTCGCTCGGCTCGTCGGCGTGACGTTGGACTCGTTCGGCCGGCTCGACATCGTGATCGCGAACGCCGCGCTCGCGTTCGGGGGTGCGGCCGGCGACGTCTCGGATGAGTCCTGGAAGCGGACCCTCGACGTGAACGTGACGGGACCGCTCCTGCTCGCGCGGGCGGCTCTACCGTCGTTGGAGGAGCACGGGAACGGAGCGATCGTCCTCGTTTCCAGCGTCTCGGGGCTCGTGAGCTCCGGAGGATCCGCGGCGTACGTCACCTCCAAGACCGCGCTCCTTGGACTGATGCGATCGCTCGTGGTCGACTACGGGCCACACGGCGTTCGGACGAACGCCGTGTGCCCCGGTTGGGTCGTCACCCCGCTCGGCGACGAGTCGATGGATGAACTCGCGGCGGAGCGCGGGATCTCGCGCGAAGCCGCCTACGTGCTCGCGACCGCTCACGTGCCGCTCCGGCGACCGGCCACCGCGGAGGAGATCGCCGCCTGCTGCCTGTTCCTCGCGAGCGACGATGCCTCGATCGTCAACGGCGCCACGCTGCTCGCCGATGGCGGCCAGATGGCGGTCGACGTCGGGAGCCTCGCATCCGACCGCTCGAGCGTCTGACCGCGACCGTCAGTTCGTCAACGCCGAGACCCGCGCGACGATGTCCCGGCACAGAGCGCCGACAGCCGAAGGATCGTCGGTGAACTGCGACGGCTTGATGCAGATCGACGTGAAACCGGCTTCGATCTGCGGGGGGATCGCTTCCAGGGCTTCCCCCAGGTCGGCCACGCCGAGGGCGTCGGGGAACGCGCCCCTCGTGCCGCCCACCATCTCGAGCTCATCCATGCTTCGACCGGCCTCCGCCATCGCCGAGCGCAACCGAAGGAGGTCATCCGAGGTGGGTCGCCCCAGGGGGTTGAATCCGCTCCCATAGACGACCAGCCGACGGAGCAGCCGATCGTGAAGGCGCGTCCCTCCGAACCAGAGCGGCGGTCCTTCGGCCTGGACGGGCTTCGGTTCGAGGAAGACGTCGGTGAACCGGTAGTGCCGGCCCTCGAAGGACGCCGGGCTCTCCGCCCATGCACGCTGCCACGCCGCCAGGTGTTCGTCGAGCCGCGCGCCACGCTCCTCGTAGGGGACGCCGAGCGCCTCGTATTCATCTCGGTGCCAGCTGACCGTCGGCTGCACGACGAGACGGCCTTCGGACAGCAGGTCGAGCGTCGTGAGCTCCTTCGCCAGGAGCAGCGGATGGCGCAGCGGCGGGATCACGGCGCCGGCCACGAGCCGGAGTCGCTCGGTGGCGGCGGCGACCGCCGCGAGCAGCAGGAGGGAGCTCGGCCATGGCGTCCGCGGATCCTGGTTGTCGGGCATCGCGTAGTCGCGAGGGTTGTCGGGCGATCCCGCCGAGCCCGAGCTCCGCCCGAGCACGACGTGCTCACTCACCATCACCGCGTCGAACCCCGCGTCCTCCGCGTCGACGGCGAGCCGTACGAGCCCCCGCAGGTCACGAGGCGGCACCAGGGTCCAGTTCTCGCTAAGGATCAGGATCAGCTTCGGGGGTGTCATGGGACCTCGGGGAGCGGCCGGAGCTCCGTCTGGAGCCCCGGCCGCTTCCTCCCCTACTCCTGATGCGTCCGGAGCTCCGGGAGCGCGATGCGCGCGGGTTGGCGACCCCTGAACAGGAGCGACGCGAGCAGCCCGACCCCGAACAGGACCAACGCGTAGAACGGCGCGAGCAGTGTGGGGCTCTTCACCTGATAGAAGGCTCCGTACACGGCTCCTCCGGTGACGGCGATGCCGAGCAGCGCCGCGATCCACAGTCCGACCCGATTCGGGTGATCCTGCAGGCCGAGGAGAGCGCCGACCGACATCATCAGGTACACCACCACGAGCGCGAACGCCCCGAACGTCGACATCCACCCGAAGATCGCCGCGTAATGGGGCGTGTCGGGTAGAGCGAACAGCGAACTCCACGCTTGCGTTGCCCAGATGAGCAGCGCTTGGATGATGATCAGGAACACGATCGCCCCCGCGGGAGTCCCGAAGCGGCTGGACACCTTCGCGAGCATGCCTGGGAGTCGGCGATCTCGCGACATCGCGAAGACGCCCCTCGTGGACGCGACCGCGGCCCCGATCCCGACCGCCATCATGTCGAGCAACACGATGAGCTCGAGCAGGCGGACCGTTCCGGTGGAGCTGTACTGGCCGCCGAGCGCGAACACCGGCGCGAGGAAGACTTCGGGCGTCGAGAAGGTCTCCAAGCTGAAATGGAACCCGGCGACCTGCGTGTAGGAACCGATCAGGTAGAAGACCGAGACGATGGCCACCGAGAGCAGGACGGCCCTGGGGATCTGTCGCTTCGGTTGCGACGTCTCCTCAGCCAGATTCGCAGCGGTCTCGAACCCCACGAAGATCAGCAGCCCGTAGAGGACGCCGAACAGGACGCCGCTCAGGCTCCCGGTCGTGGATCCGCTCGGGTCGAACGCCTTGCCCACGTCATTGCCGCTGCCCACCTTGGCGATCACGTAGATGTTGAACGCCAGCAGCACCAGCATCGACACGAGAGCGAGCCCGAGCTGCAACCGCGTGGAGAGCTTCACCCCCAAGTAGAGGACGAAGAACAGCACCACGGCCCAGATCACGTTCCATGCCCATACCGGCAGCGGTTCCTTGTTGAACTCCGTGAGGATCGTGTCGTGGATGAATCCGCCGATGAACACCCCGAGACCGACCGTCAACGCGATCGCTCCACCGTAGTAGAGCCATCCGGCGGCCGAGCCGAGGGTGGATCCGAGTCCGTTCGACACGTAGTCGTAGAGCGAGCCCGCTGCATGGATGCGTTTGGCGTACTGAGCCACGATCCAGCCGAGCGCGAAGATACCGACGGCCGAGATCAGGACGGCGAGGGGTGCTGCGACACCGGCACCCTTCCCAGAGGCCGAGAGCACACCCATCAGCAGAGGGAACACGAACGCGGTCGAGAACACGGGCCCGATGAATCCGACGGACTGGGCGACGCAATCCCACAGGGAAAGCTTCGCCGCGCCGAGCCGTTCATAACCCGACCGTTCCTGGTTTGCCATCGGCTGGTTTGCCGTCGGCTGGTTTGCCATGAGGATCCCCCTCCCGCGGGCTCTGTCGTCGGCCGGTTTCAGGCCGCCGTGCCCTTCCCTGTCCATCCGTCGCCCGGCCGCTCGAACCACACGTGCACCTGGCCGGTGCCGACGGACGCCTCGTATTCGCTGAAGAGCTCCCCGGGCGCTTGGCATCGCGAGCCCCCGATCGCGGCCGCCATCATGAGGTAGTGCCCGAACTTCCCCTCGGGCGCGTGCTTGCGGTATTCGGGCATCCAGTCGATCGCGCCAGCGTGGTCCCCCTTCTCCAGCATGTCCAGGACGTGCCGGTCCGCGGCCCAGGCCTCCGGAGAGATCAGGTTGCGGCTCGGGTCGCTCGCCTCGTGCTGCCGGAGCTCGCGGAACCGGAAGAAGCGGTGGGTCATACCGCCCGAGGCGAGCAGCACCACACGCCGATCCGTGGCGGCGATCGCGTTGCCGATCAGCTCGCCGAAGAGCAGGAAGTCCTCCGTGGTGCACGTCTGGTTCACCGCGACGCTGATCCAGGCGGTCGCCGGATCGCCCAGGAACGTCCAGATGTTGATCGTCCCGTAGAAGATCGGCAGGTACGGGTCATCGCACGCCAAGATCCAGATGTCGTCGCGTCCTTCGGCCTGATGCGCGATCGCGCGCGCGAGCCCCGGGTCTCCCGGGATGTCGTACGGGATCGCGCTCATCCCGCGCGGGAGCTCGTGGCTCGTGAAATGACCTTGCCGCCGTTCATGCGACGTCACGATGTGTTCGAAGGTCGATTCCCAATGCGTGTCGAAGATGATCACGACGTCCGGATGCAACCGATCCATCACCTCGGACCGCAGCCGGTGCAGCCCCGGGACCAGGCTGATCTCGCTGCCCTCGTTGATCTCCAGCCGAACCTCCTCGGGCAGCATGACCGTCGGCACGTGCGCGACGAGTCCGGCCCCGACGACCTCACCCATGGCTCAGGTCCTCCTCTCCTGCTCGCCTTCCGTCGAACGATGGGGGCTCGGCGGCGTCGGCGCGACGACCGTGTTCTTGACGTCCGCGTAGAAATCGAAGCTCCATACGCCACCCTCGCGACCGATCCCGGAGTCCTTCGACCCGCCGAACGGAGCGTTCAGGTCACGCACGAAGAAGCAGTTGACCCACACGGTCCCCGCGACGAGTCGCTCGGAGACACGCTGTGCGCGGGCGAGGTCCGACGTGTAGAGGGTCGCGGCCAGTCCGAACTCCGTGGCGTTCGCGAGCGCGACGGCATCGTCCTCGTCCGTGAACGGCTGCGCCGTGAGCACGGGTCCGAAGACCTCCTTCGTGAGGATCTCGGACCCCGCGGGCGCATCGACGAACAGGGTCGGTCGGTGATACAGGCCGCCGAGCTCCGCCGAGACCCCACCGCCGAACACGAGTCGCGCTCCATCCGCCTTCGCGCGTTCGACGAAGCCCGCGACGCGTTCGAGGTGGATGCGCGTGATCAGGGGACCCAGGTCGGTCGTCTCCGTTCGCGGGTCGCCCTGGCGGATCGAAGCTGCGGCCTCCGTGAAGTGATCGATGAAGTCGTCGTAGATGGAACCCTCGATCAACAGCCGCGTGCCGGCGAGACACACCTGGCCGGCGTTATCGAACTGGTTGACGGCCTGCCGCAGGGCCGCCTCGGGATCGGCGTCGGCGAAGATCAGGAAGGGCGACTTCCCACCGAGCTCGAGGGAGACCGGCGTGAGGTTCTCGGCTGCGGCCCGCGCGACCAGCCTCCCGGTATCGACCGAGCCGGTGAAGGCGATGCGCGCCACGTCGGGGTGGCTCGTGAGTGCGGCGCCGGCCTCCTCGCCGAGCCCCTGGACGACGTTGAAGACTCCGTCGGGGAGGCCGGCGTCGCGCGCGATGTCGGCGAGGAGCGACGCGGTGAGGGGTGCCCACTCGGGTGGTTTCTGCACCACCGTGTTCCCGGCCGCGAGTGCGGGTGCGACCCGCCAGGTCGCGAGCATCAGGGGCGCGTTCCATGGGCTGATCACGACCGTGACGCCCGCTGGGTCCCAGGTGACGTGCTCCGCGTACCCCTCGTGGGCGGCATCGGCGCTGCCGTCCAGCGCGAGGAGTCGATCGGCGAAGAACCGGAAGTTCCTCGCCACCCGGGGCATCACCGAACGCAGGTGCGAGCGCAGGAGCGAACCGTTGTCGCGCGTCTCCACCGCCGCGAGGTCGCCGACACGCGCCTCGACGCCGTCCGCGATCCGGTGCAGGACCTCCGCCCGTTCCTTCGGTGCGATCTTTCCCCAGCCTGCGAAGGCGTCGCGCGCGGCGGCGACGGCCGCGTGGGCTTCGGCCGCTCCGCCGCGCGCGACGCCCCCGATGACCTCCTCGTCGATCGGGGAGACATCCTCGAACCGTTCCGTGGACCCCACGCGTTCACCGCCGATCCAGTGATCGGTGGAGACGCCGACGCCCTCGACGGTCCGCTCGCTCGTGGTAGGCCCTTCCCCGATGCCCGGCCGCGGCCGGTCGTTCGGGTACGAACGGTAGGTTCGACGTGGCGGCGCGTCAAACGAGGGGTCTCGCGCCGACCCGTCGGGATGACCTGCAGCGTTCGGCATGGTTCCATACGCCCGATGGGCACCCTTTCTCCCGGCGAGCAGCCGCTCGACGTCACCCGCTTCGACGTGGAGAGCGCCAGCGACCTCCTGGGGACGTGGGTCCGCCACACGCCGGTCGCCGAGCTGGAGCGCGGCGCCTTCGGCGTCCCCGGACGACTCGTGCTCAAGCTGGAGCTCCTGCAACACACCGGCTCGTTCAAGCCTCGCGGCGCATTCAACAGGATGCTCACGGCCGACATCGATGAGACGGGCGTGCTCGCGGCATCGGGCGGGAACTTCGGGCTGGCCGTCGCCTACGCCGCGCACCGACTGGGGCATCCGGCGGAGATCTTCGTCCCATCCACCTCGCCCCCGATGAAGATCGAGCGGATCCGCTCTTACGGCGCGACGGTGCACGTGGTGGACGGGTTCTACGCGCAAGCCTTCGCCGCGTGCGAGGAGCGGGCCTTCGACACCGGCGCGGCGTTCCTGCACCCCTACGACCAGCCGGCCGTCGTCGCCGGCCAGGGGACGCTGGCGCAGGAGCTCGGCGACCAGCAGCCCACGCTCGACACCGTGATCGTCGCGGTGGGCGGCGGCGGGCTGATCGGCGGGATCGCCGCGTGGTTCGCGAGCGATGTCCGCGTGATCGGCGTCGAACCGGAGCGGTGCCCGACGCTGACCGCCGCCCTCGCGGCGGGCAAGCCGGTCGACGTCGAGGTCGGCGGGATCGCCGCCGATGCGCTCGGCGCGGGACGCGCCGGCATGATCGGGCTCGCGATCGCCCAGCGGTACGTCGAGCGTGTGATCCTCGTGGCCGACGACGACGTCACGAGGGCGCGGCGGCTCCTCTGGGACGACTGTCGCGTGGCGGCGGAGCCCGGAGCGGCGGCCCCGCTCGCCGCCCTCCTTGCGGGCGGCTACGTCCCGCAGCCGGACGAGCGGGTGGCGCTGGTGGTCTGCGGCGGCAACGCGGATCCGGCCGACCTGGCCGCGGCCGCGTCGGACGACACCGACTGAGGGTGGCCGGCCTCAGCCCCCGAACCGCTCGGTCAGCTCCGGAGCCGCGCGTTGCCGGAGCGCGGCGAACACCCGCTGGCGTTCGAGCGCCTGCAGGAGCATCAGGTGGTTCTGCGGGACGTCGTGCTCCGCGAAGAACGCTTGCACGTCCGCGACGACGTCGGGATCCGTCAACGTACGGATGCCTCCCGCGAGCGCGATCGCGTTCGACGGAGCGATCCGTCCGAGGAGGTCGTCCCACCCGTCGCGAACGAAGGCCCAGGCGCGAGCCCCGAGGTCCCGGTTGACCTGCGCCCGCGCCAGCACGAACGGGGTGTCCTGCGCCCGGATCTCATCCGTGGTGGTCGCGCGCAACGTTCGCTCGAACAGCTCCTCGCTGCGGAACCGCGTGAGTGCGTACAGGTATCGGTCGTGCTCTTGCGGCGTCGGCGCGTCCTTCGCGCGCGCCCGGAACCGTTCGTAGTCCTCGGGACCGCCGGCGAACGCGACCACATCGACCGCCGCGGCCGCCACCGAGGGCTCGACGTGGGCGCCGGCGCGCGACTCGGACTCCGCCTCGCGCGCCCCCGCCTGCGTCTCGGGGTCATCGCCGAGGACTCCGAGCGTCCGGATCAGGTCGCCACGGAGCTCGCGGTCGAGGTCGCGCTCCCCCGGCCGGCGTTCCCATCCGAGGCGTTCGAGGGCAGGCCGCACCAGGTTCCTGACGAAGTCTCGGAACCGCTCGCGGGCCTCTCCCTCGACGAAGCGGTCGCACCAGGCCAGACCGGCGACGATGGCTTGCCAGACAGACGGATCGGTCTCCTGGGAGAAGTCCGCGACGAGGTCGATGAACGAGGAGGCCGACGCGTCTCCCGCGACCACCGACGCCCAGGCATCGTCGATCACACATTGCCGCTCCGCCGGCGTGAGGTCCGTGAACGCGCGGGCGGTCAGTCGAGCCCGCAGCTCCTCGTCGTAGAAGACGCGGACGAAGGCCGCCCCGCCCGCGTTCCCGACCACGACGGCATCCTCGGAGACCAGCGGGAGCTGGAGACCATCGGGCTCGACGAGCACACGGTCGACGTGTTCGCCACCGGGCCAGGCCTGCCGGACGATCAACGGCACCGGCCAGGTCGTCGGGTCATCTGGATGCGATGGGCTGAAGCGCTTCTGATCGAAGCGGATCGCGTCGCCGTCGCGTCTTACGCCGATCGCCGGGTAGCCCGGCTGGAAGATCCACGCGTCCATGATCCGACGCACCGGTTCCCCGGTCTCCTCGCCGATCGCGTCCCACAGATCGTGCGTCTCGGTGTTGGCGTACGCGTGGGTGCGGAGGTACCGGCGGATCCCGTCGCGGAATCGGTCCCGCCCCAGCCACTGCTCGAGCATCCGAAGGACGGCACCACCCTTCGTGTACGTGAGGGTGTCGAACATGCCGCTCGCGTCGTTCGGCGAATGCACGGGGTACTCGATCGGACGGGTCGTCTCCAGCGCGTCGATCTCGAAGGCGTTCGCGCGGATGCGCTGGAACACGTCGAAGACCCGCCAATCCGGTTCCATCGCGTCCACGCACAGGTAGGACATGAACGTCGCGAACGCTTCGTTCAACCAGATCCCGTTCCACCAGCGCATCGTGACCAGGTCGCCGAACCACATGTGGGCGAGCTCGTGCGCGATCGTCTCGGCGACGTCGAGCCGCTCCGCGAACGTGGCCAGCGCATCGTCCATCAGCAGGAGCGTCTCGCGGTAGGTCACCAGCCCGGTGTTCTCCATCGCGCCCTGCGCGAAGTCCGGGATCGCGGCCTGGTCCAGCTTCGCCTCCGGGTAAGCGATGTCGTAGTAGTCCGCGAACCAATCCAGCGCGAACACCCCGACGTCCGCGGCGAAGCCCGTGAGGTGCTCCTTCCCGGGGCGGGACGCCACCCGCATCGGAACCCCGCGGGCGTTCGCTGGTTCGGTCACGACGAGCCTGCCGACGATCACGCAGACGAGGTACGTCGACATGACCATCGTGTCGGCGAACCGGACCCTGATCCGTCCTTCGGCGAGGGAGGCTCGTTCGATCTCCGGCGCGTTGGAGATCGCGGTCAGTCCACCGGCCGCGATGACCGTGACGCCGAAGGTCGCCTTGAGGTCGGGCTCGTCCCAACACGGGAAGCACATCCGTGCGTCGGTCGCCTCGAAGTGAGTGGCCGCGATCACGTGCGAGGCGCCCTCGTCGTCGTACCGGGACCGGTAGAAGCCGACCATCCGGTCATTGAGCGTGCCGCGGAACCGGAGCCGAAGGATCCACTCCCCCGTCGAGACCGTCTCCGCGAGCCCCAGGGTCACCCGTTCGGAGCCGACGTCCAGGACGACCTTCTCCAGATCGATCGCGGAGCCGTCGGCGGCCTCGAGCGAGCCATCCAGGACTTCGAGCTCCTTCGCGTTGAGGACGATCTCGGTCACCGGCTCGTGCACGGTCACCGTGATCGCTTCGTTGCCCTCGAACGTCGACGTCTCGAGGGAAGGCTCCAGGGTGAGGTCATACCTCGATGGGGTCACGCTCCGCGGGAGGCGGTAGGTGGCCTCAGAATCTGTCGACGGCTCGTGATCCACGCAGGTCTCAGTCGTCGACGTAGGAGAGCCAGTCGGTGTGCCGTGGATCCTCGCCCTTCGTGGCGGCGAAGAAGGCATCCTGCAGCTCTTTGGTCACCGCTCCGCGGTGGCCGGCCCCGACCTGCCGGTCGTCGACCTCGCGGATCGGGGTGAGCTCCGCCGCCGTTCCCGTGAAGAAGCACTCGTCCGCGTTGTAGAGATCGGTGCGAACGAGGTTCTCCTCTCGAACGACGTACTCACGCTCGCGAGCCAAGGTGATCACCGTCCCCCGCGTGATCCCATCGAGGCACCCGGCCTGGGTCGGGGGGGTGAACAGGACCCCGTTGCGGACGATGAAGACGTTCTCGCCCGACCCGTCCGTGATGAAGCCAGCCTCGTTGAGCATGATGGCCTCGTCGTAGCCGGCCTTGAGCGACTCGACCTTGGCCAGCACGCTGTTGATGTACTGGCCGTCCGCCTTGGCGGCGGCGGGGAGGGCGTTCTGAGCGTTCCGCCGCCAGCTGCTGATCTTGCTCCTGACGCCCTGCTCGAGCGCGTCCTCGCCGAGGTAGGCGCCCCACGGCCAAACCGCGATGCTGACGTTGACGGGAGCGTTGAGCGGGTTCACGCCCATCTCACCGTATCCGCGGAAAGCGATCGGTCTGACGTAGCAGCTGGTCAAACCGTTGACTCGGATCACGTCTTTGGTCGCGAGCACGATCTCCTCGTAGGAGAACGGGAGGTCCATGTGATAGAGCTTCGCGCTCCGGAAGAGGCGGTGAAGGTGTTCCTCGAGGTGCCAGACCGCGGCGCCTCGGGCCGTCTCGTAGGCCCGGATGCCCTCGAAAACCCCGCTGCCGTAGTGCAGCGCATGCGAGAGCACGTGGATCTTGGCATCCGCCCAATCCACGAGCTCGCCATCCATCCAGATCTTCTCGACCTCGGCGATGGGCACCCGGGAGCTCCTCCTCGTGATGGAACCGCCCCGCATCGGGGAGGGCACAAGGATACCGACCAGCGAGGGCCCCTGCGGGGGATCAGGGGAGGTCGTAGGCGCGCCAGACGCTCGCGAACCGTGGCTCGAGGACACGGTCGACGTCCCCGAACCGCTCCGCCGCCCACGCCTTCGTCTCCGCGACGGCGTCGGTCAGCAGGTCCGGCGGGACGTTCCACGTCCACGAGAAGACGTCGGCCTCGACCTCTCCGAAGTACTGCTCCATCGTGAGCTCGCTCTCCTGCCACACGGTCGGGAGCTCGCGTGCGCGGGCGCCGAACACGGCCATCGCCTCATCCAGCTCGGCCCCACGATTGACGTCCAGTCCGACCCGGCGCGCGGTCTCGCCGATGAGCGCATCTAGGTGATCGCCGATCTCCTGCCAGGGCCCCGCGCTGAACCCGATGTTGATCAACAGGACCCCATCTGGCCGGACGACGCGGATCAACTCCCTCAAGGCGCCCTGCCACGCCGGGATCAGATGGAGGACGTGCCGTGCGAGCGCGCCCCCGAAGACGTCATCGGCGAACGGCAGCCGCGTCGCATCCCCGATGATCAGGGGGAACGGCGGCCGTCCTCCGGCCTTCTCGACCAGCTTCGCGAGCATCGGAGCCGACAGATCGACCCCGATCAAACGGATCCCGGCGCGATGGAGGGGAAGCCCGATCAACCCCGTCCCGACGCCGATCTCGAGGCAGGGTTGTCGCGGCTCGAGCTCGGTCCGAAGGAGCTGAGTGGTCGCGGCGCTCGCCTCCGCGGTCAGCCGTCTGGTCTGGTCGTACACCTCGGCAGCCCGGTCGAACGGGACCGACGTTCCCGGACTCACGACACCGGCACCCGCTTCGCCGGGTCGAGGAACGGCAACGCGCTCACCGTCGCGCGACGGGGACCGGTGGACGAGCCAACGTCCAGCGGGGTCCCCTCCTCCATGTGGGAGGAGGGGACCCACGCGTAGCCGATGTTCTTCTCGAGCCGCGGGGACCACGCGCCGGCCGTGACGCGGCCGATGGCCGCGTCAGCGGCCGGCGCGTGCGGCCCTGCGGCATATACCGGCCAGAAGTCGTTGAGCGCGCCCTCGTCCGTCATCGGTTCGCCTTCGATCTGGATGCCGACGAGCTTGCGATCGACGCCTTGCTCAGCAAGGCGAGCAAGGGCATCCTTCCCGATGAAATCCTGCGACTGGTCGAGCTCGACGTAGCGCTCCAGCCCGGTGACGTGGAACGGCGTGTCCTCCGGGCGGATGTCGGAGCCGTAATTGAAGATGCCGGCCTCGATCCGTCGGGCCTCGCTCGGCGCGATCGCGCGGATCCCGAACGGTGCGCCGACTTCCTCGACCCGTCGCCAGAGGTCGTCCCCGCGCGAGGCGTCCCGCAGGTAGATCTCGTACCCCACCTCACCCGTCCAGCCCGTGCGGGAGACCACGACCGGGATCCCGTCGACGGTCGCCTCCGCGCACCGGTAGTAGCGCAGGTCGGCGATCGCGTCACCGAACAGCGACCGGATCACGTCCCTCGAGCGGGGGCCCTGGACCTGCATCGGCGAGACGTCGGCCTCCTGGATGTCCACCTCCAGGCCCGCGAACGCGGCAACACCCTTCGCGTACAGGAGCGCATCCGAATCCGCGAGGGCGAGCCAGAACCGGTCCTCGTCCAGCCGGAGCAGCACCGGGTCGTTCACGATGCCGCCCCGTCGCGCCGTGATCAGGACGTACTTGCACTGTCCGACCGCGCACGTCGTCAGGTCCCGGCAGGTGAGGAGGTTGGTGAACTCGAACGCGTCGGGCCCGGTGATCTCCACGCACCGTTCGACGCTCACGTCCCACATCGTCACGTCGTTGACGAGCGCCCAGTACTCCGCGACGGGATCGTCGTACAGCGTGGGGAGGAGCATGTGGTTGTAGAGCCCCCAGCTGGTGCAGCCGGCGCGCTTCGTCGCCTCGTAGTAGGGGGATTTGCGGTACCAGGGCTGGACGTAGAACGTGAAGGTCTCGGGTGCCACGGGTCTCCTCCTCGGCGGGTGGGTTGGCTCCTGGGTCGGGGAAACCTACTCCACTTCGCCTGTGCCGGCGTCGGCGCCGCGAGATCCCGCGGCGGCCGCCGTCAGTTCGCCGACGGGTCGAACGGCATCGTTCGTAGGATCGCGTACCCCGGGCCGAGCCGGGTGAGCACCGCGTCCCACAGTCGCTCGGGCTCGTCGTGGAAGACGTCCTCGCGCCGGGCGGTCGTGACGATCCAGGCCTCCTCTTCGAGCTCCGCTTCGAGCTGGCCCGGGCCCCATCCGGAGTACCCGGCGAAGACCCGCGCCCGCCTGATCGTGCCGAGGTCGACGCGATCGGCTTCCTCGGAGAGGAAGCCGATCGAGTCGAACGCGACGACGCCCGCTTCCGAGGGATCCTCGAAGTCCGCCACCACCACGGCCGCCTCGGGCTGGACGGGACCACCGTGGAACAGGGCCTCGCCCTCGTGCACGAGCTCCGCGAGCGGTGGCACGGCCTCGTCCACGGTGACGTCGTACGGCCGGTTCAGGACCACCCCTACCGCGCCCTCCTCGTCGTGATGGCCGATCAGCACGACCGTCCTTCGGAAGTTCGGGTCGAACAACGATGCGTTCGACAGCAGCAGGTGTCCCGTCAACGATCCCATCGCCACCATCATGCAGCTTCGGCGCGCTATGCCTTCGGGATCTCCTTGGCGCGATCCCAGAAGGGAAGGGGAACGACCTCCGCGGCGAGCGGACCGTCGGGCGACATCGCGAGCACCGTCGTCCCGTATGCCGTCAGCTCGACGGGCAGCCACGCGTAGCCCATGTTGATCTTCAGCCGCGGCGAGTATGCCGCGCTCGTCAGGCCGCCCACCTCGCGACCCCCCGTCGTGACCGGCCAGAAGTCCTCCAGCCACATCGTCAGGGGCTCGCCGCCGAGCCGGACCCCGACGAGCTTCCGCCGCACGCCCTCGGCCGCGATCCGCTCGAGCGCGGCTCGCGCGATGATCCGGTGGTCGTTGTCGAGCTCGACCAGCCGCTCCAACCCGGTGACCTCGAACGGGTTGTTCGTCACGTCCATGTCGTTGCCGTAGTTGAAGATCCCGGCCTCCATCCGCCGCTGGTCGCTGGGCGCGGTCGCGCGGATCTGGAACTCCTCGCCGGCTCCCATCACGCGATCCCAGAGCTCCGTGCCTTGCGCAGCGTCGCGCAGGTAGAGCTCGTAGCCGACCTCACCCGTCCACCCGGTCCGCGACACGACGAGGGGGATGCCGTCCAGCTCGGTCTCCACGCAGCGGTAGTACCGGAGATCGGCGATCGCATCGCCGAAGAGCTTGCGGACCAGCGGCCTCGACTTCGGACCCTGGACCTGGAGCGGCGACACGTCGGGCTCCCGGATCTGCACGTCCAGGCCGGCGAACGCCTGGACGCCGAGCGCGTACAGCAACGCATCGGAGTCCGCGAGCGAGAGCCAGAACCGGTCTTGCCCGAGCCGGAGCAGGATCGGGTCGTTGACGATGCCACCGTCGGGGGCGCAGAGCACGACGTACTTGCAGCACGCCGCGAGGTCGCGAGGGGTCATCAGCTGCGTGAACCGGGCCGCGTCCGGACCCGTGATCTCCACCTGCCGCTCCACGGCGACATCCCAGAGCGTGACGTGCTCGAGCAGGTGCCAGTACTCCTCGACGTCGTCGTCGTACAGGGTCGGGATCAGCATGTGGTTGTAGAGATCCCAGCTCGTGCACCCGGCCTCGACGGTCCGGGCGAAGTACGGCGACTTCTTGTACCAGCTCGCGAAGTAGAACGTGAAGCCGTCGTTCAGCCGTGGTACCGCGTCGTTCACGGTCGTCGCCATCCGACGCGTCGACGTGCGGCTTTCCGGTCCTTCACGACCTCCCGAACACAGTTGTAGGCGGGGATGCCACACACTCCCCCGCCGCCGTGCGTGGCGCTCGAGCACTGGTACAGACCCCGGAGCGGCGTGCGGTAATCCGCGTACCCGGGCGCGGGACGCATGTGGAACAGCTGTTCGGCCGATAGCTCGCCGTGGAAGATGTTGCCCCCGATCAGCCCCCACTCGTGCTCCATCTCATACGGCCCGATCACCTGCATATGGAGGACCGAGTCCTTGAACCCCGGTGCGAGCTCGTCGTACCCGTCGATCACCCGATGCGCGTACGCATCCAGCTCCTTCGGGTGGGGCTCCTCCGCGTAGCCGGCCGGGCACCATTGGGTGAACAGGCTGACCACGTGTTTGCCTTCGGGCGCCATCGTCGGATCGTGGAACGTCGGCATCACCCCGTCGCTGAACGGGGCCGTCGCCGGGGCCCCCGCTCGGGCCTCCTCGAACGCCTTCTCCAGGTACTCCACGGAATGGGCAAGCTCGAAGCCTCCGGTCAGGTCGCGGTGCTCCGGATCGGCCGTGAACACGGGGGCGCGGTCCAGTGCGAGGTTGATCTTGACGGTGCCACTCCTGGACTTCCAGGCCTTGATGTCGGAGACGAACTCCTCCGGCAGCTCGCCCTCGTCGAGCTGCCGGAGGAACGTGATCTTCGGGTGGGTGGCCGCCACGACGATCGGGGCGGCGATCTCCTCACCTGAGGTGAGGAGAACGCCCCGGACGGCACCGCCCGAGGTGAGGATCCGTTCGACCGGAGCCTCGGTGCGGATCTCCGCACCGAGGCTCCTCGCGCTGGACCCGAGCGCCGCCGCGACGGCGCCCATCCCCCCGATCGGCGTGGCCCATGAGCCCAGGTGCCCACCCCCGACATCGCCGATCGAGTGATGCGCCATCACGTACCCGGTCCCCGGCTCGTGCGGACCCGCCCACGTCCCGATCAGACCGTTCAGCGCCATCACGGTCTTCGCCTGGTCCGA
The DNA here is from genome assembly GCA_005884925.1 of Actinomycetota bacterium. GTDB lineage: Bacteria > Actinomycetota > UBA4738 > UBA4738 > HRBIN12 > AC-51. The sequence continues at coordinate 48,005 of VAYU01000068.1, forward strand.
CACGAAGAACCGGTCCACGATGTCGGCGATCGACATCGTCATCAGGCGCGTCACATCAGCGACCCCGCGCACGCCGAGCCCACGGTACCGCCAGGCCAGCGCCAGCTGATCCATCACGTCGCCCGGCGACCGGGAGCCGAGCCGAGGGGGCGTCCGCATCAACAGCGGACCGAGGACATCCGCGAGGCCGCCGATCCACGCCTCCCATCGCTCCAACGCGTCCGCATCGCGTTTCGAGAACTTCGCGAACTCCTCGTGGTCGGCCTTGGCATCATCGGACTGGATGATGCTGCGTCCGTCCGGGAACGGAACGAAGTACGGACCGACCGGGATCCCCCGGTAGCCGTGTCGCTCCAGCTGGAGATCGCGCAGGATCGTGTCGGGCATCAGGCTCATCACGTAGCTGAGCGTCGTGACCTTGAACCCCGGTGCCTCCGGCCAGGGCGCCATCGTGTCGGCGGCGCCGCCGGTCTTGTGTCGCGCTTCGAGGACGAGCGCCCGCGCACCGTTCTTCGCGAGGTAGGCGGCGGCCACGAGCCCGTTGTGCCCCCCGCCGACGACGATCGCGTCGAACCGGCTCGAGGTCGCCATACGACGACGATACGACTGAACATCGATTCAATGCAAGCGTCGATCGCTGAACGATGTTCAGCCATCGACGCTGGCTATCCACCCTCAGCCGATGTTGAACGCCGTTCAGACCGAGGGGCGGTCCGAGGTCGCACTCAGGACCCCGACCGGCTCCATCGGCTCCGCGGTCGGGAACGGTGACGCCCCGACCGGTTCGGCCTCCGGTTCGACCTCCGGCTCGTGGCGGAGACGGATCAACGGCGAGAGGGTGATCGCTGCGAGCAGCGCCGTCAGGCCGCCGATCCGATACACCGGCTGCGGTCCGACAGCACGGAGCACCGGTCCGGCCAGGAGGTACGCGATCGCCAGCCCGCACGACAGGACCGCGTCGAAGGCCGCCATCGTGCGACTGCGAAGCGCATCGGGCGTGCGACGCTGCATGATCCCGTTCTCCGCGACCATCGTGATGCCGTCACTCGTGCCCATGATCAACAGGGACACGAGCGCGACCGGGAACAACGGCGCCCAGCCAACGCCGAAGGCGGCCGCTGCGATGCCGAAGGACGCGATCGCGAGCCACACCGGCTCGGTACGCGCCTTCATGAACCGTCCGCAGGCCGCGCCGAGGACCGATCCGGTCCCCCAGCACGTGATGAGCAGCGCGAAGCCGATGGATCCGGTACGGAAGGACTCAGCGAGCGGCGCATCCGCCACCATGCTCATCCCCATGCCGAGGACGAACACGAACCATGCGATCGCCAATCGCCGGAGCACCGACTCCTGCCAGAGGAACGCGAGCCCAGCGAAGATGCCCGCGTCCTGATCGGTCGGAGCCGTCCGGACCGTCGCCCGATCCTCCTGGAAGTTCCCATGGACCGTCAGCGTCAAGACGAGCGACAAGCCGAAGGTCAAGGCGTTGAGCGCGAAGACGCCGGACGCGCCGAAGGGGATGAGCAGCAGACCGCCCAGGACGGGGCCGACGGCGATGCCGGCATGCACGCCCATCGTGACCAAGCCGTTCGCCCAGGAGATCTGGTCATCGGACGCGACGAGGTTCGGGATCGCCGCTCGCGACGCGGAGAAGAACGGCAGCTCCGCGATAGCCGATCCGAAGGCGAGGACGATCAACGTCGTCGGCGCGTGCGCGAACACCATCGCGAGGAAGAACGAGGCGGAGATCGCCTCCGACCAGATCATCACCTTCCTGCGATCGAAGTGGTCGCCGAGGGCACCCGCGAACGAGCCGAGGAGCCCGGCGACCCCGAAGGTGAGGAGCAGCGACAACGCCTGCATGCTGGGCGAATGCGTCCGGTCCCAAACCGTGAAGTTGAGGGCCGTGTACGCGGCAGCGCCGCCGGTGATCGAGATCAACCGACCGACGGCGAGGCGACGGATCCGGGTACGTGCGGGCTGTTGACGGGTGCTCATGGAGCGGCTCCTCGAGAGGCGGTTCCGGAGAGGTGATGGTGTGACGGCGGGAGTGAGGTGGCGCGCGGGGGACTCAGCGTCCGCCCGGACCTCCTGCGGTGATCACCATCTGCTCCATAGCCCGTGCAGGGTAGCACACACCGCCCGCGGGTCGAGCACCCGAGGTCGCGAGCAGGTAACCCGACCCGGCGATCGGGACGCTCAGTCGGGCAGCGTCACCGGACGGACACGCTTGGCTTCGATCGCCCCGGCGATGTGCTCGAGGACCTCGGGCGGAACGTCGGAGTCGACGGTCACGCACATCAGCGCCTCCATCCCCTGCCCCTCGGGCTTCCGCCCCACGTCCATCGTCGCGATGTTGATCGAGTGATCGCCGAGGATGGTCCCGACCTTGCCGATGATGCCCGGTCGATCCACGTAGTTGAAGAACACCATCCTCGGGGCGGGCGCGATCTCGATGTCGAAGTCGTTCACGTTCGTGATCCGCTCGGCGTTGCGGGTCACGATCGTGCCCTCCACGCTGGCGGGTCCCTCATCGGTCTCCGCTCGGATCGAGATGAGGCTGACGTAGTCCTGGCTCACGGTGGAGCGCATCTCGCTGACGGTGACCCCACGGTCGCGCGCGAGCATCGGCGCATTGACGAAGGAGACCGGCTCGTTGACCGATCGGCCGAGGATGCCCTTCAAGATCGCGAGCGTGAGCACGCGGGTATCGTGCTCGGCGATCCTTCCGAGGTACGAGGCGACGACGCTCCGGACCCCTCCCTGCGCGAGCCCCGCGGTGAGCGACCCGAGCCGCTCGGCCAGTGGGACGAACGGTCGGACGACCTCCGACACCTCGGCACCGGCGGAGACGTTCACGGCGTACGGCACGAACTCCCCCTTCAGCGCGAGCCGAACCATCTCGGCTACGGTCGTGCCCGCCTTGTCCTGCGCCTCGCGCGTGGCCGCGCCCAGATGCGGCGCGACGACGACGTTGCTCATCCCGAAGAGCGGCGAGTCGGTCGTGGGCTCGACGGCGAACACATCCAGGGCCGCGCCCGCCAGGTGACCGTCCTCCAGGGCCTTGGCCAGGGCCTCCTCGTCGACGATGCCCCCCCGAGCGGTGTTCACGAGGCGAGCCCCGGGCTTCATCATCCGGAGCTCCTTCGCCCCGATCAGCCCCTCGGTCTCCGGTGTGCGCGGCAGGTGGATCGTCACGAAGTCCGACTGGACCAGGAGCGCCTCGAGCGTGGGCATCGTCTCGACCCCCATCTCCTTCGCGCGATCGACGCTCACGTAGGGATCGAACGCGATCACACGCATCCCGAACGCGGCGGCCCGTGCTGCGACCAGCGAGCCGACCCGCCCCAGTCCCACGAGCCCGATCGTCTTGCCCGCGAGCTCGATGCCCTCCCATCGGGAACGCTCCCAGCGGCCATCGATGAGATCCGAATGCGCCTGGGGGACGTTGCGTGCCTGCGCCAACAGGAGCGCCATCGTCTGCTCGGCAGCGCTGATGATGTTGGATTGCGGTGCGTTGACCACCATGATGCCTCGCCGCGTGGCCGCGTCGACGTCAACGTTGTCCAACCCGATACCCGCGCGTGCGACGACCTTGAGGTTGGTGCCGGCGGCCATCACCGCGTCCGTCACCCGGGTCGCGCTGCGGATGATCAATGCATCGTAGGGTGCGATCTCCGTCTCGAGCGGCCCCGTCGCGAGGTCGATCCGAACGTCGACCTGGAAGTCCTTCCGAAGGAGGTCGAGACCGTGGTCGCTGAGCTGCTCGGTGACGAGCACCCGCACGGTCAGCGAGCCTCCTGGAACACCTGCTCGGCAGCGGCGACCGAGGCCCCGCGCTTGACCGGGTGGTCGAGGCGCTCGAGCGTCATCTCGAGCGCAGCGAGGCCACGGATGATGTCCAGCTCGCTCACGTAGCCGAAGTGTCCGATCCGGAAGACCTTCCCCTTGAGGGGACCCTGTCCGGGCGCGAGCACGCATCCGAAGTCGGACCTGATCCGGTGGCAGATCGTATCCGCGCTGATGCCCTCCGGCGCCCGGATCGCGGTCACCGTCCAGTTGTCATCGAGCCCCTGGCCGAACAGATCGAGGCCGAGGGCGCGCACACCGTCCTTCACGGCTCGACTCAGCCGCTGGTGCCGCAGCAGCGCTGCATCCATACCGTCTTGGAAGTACAGCTCCAGCGCCGCGTGCAGGCCCTGCATCACGCTGATCGCGGGTGTCCACGGATTCTCGGGCTCCGGGAGCTCCGCGGATCGCTGGTACTCGCGCCAATCGAAGTAGAACCGCGGGTTCCCCGCTCCCTGGGCCGCTCCCCACGCGCCTTCGCTGACGGCCACGAACGAGATCCCCGGGCTCGCAGAGAGAGCCTTCTGTGACCCACCCACCGCCACGTCGATCCCCCAGTCATCGAACGCGAACGGCACGGCGCCGAGGCTGCTCACCACGTCGACGATCACCATCGCGCCGGCGTCCCGGGCGACCGATGCGAGCTCGCGGACCGGTTGGATCACGCCGGTCGACGTTTCCGAATGCGTGAGGAGCACGCCTTTGACCCCGGGACGTCGAGCGAGCGCGTCCGCCACCTTCGCCGGATCGAGCCGCGTTCCCCACTCCTCCTCGAGCGGGTGCACGGTCAGCCGGAAGGCATCCGCCAGCCGAGCCCATCGCTCCGAGAAGAACCCCGCGAGCGGCACCAACACCTCATCACCGGGCGAGAAGCAATTCTGGATCGCGGACTCGAGGCCGCCCGTGCCGCTGGAGGTCAGGACCAGGATCCGTGCACGTTCGGTGCGGTACAGCGCCCGCAGCCGAGCCGTCACGTCCCGCATCAGCGCCCCGAACCCCGGGCCCCGGTGATACACGAGCGGGCTTCCCTGGGCGAGCAGGACCTCCGGGGGGATCGGGGTCGGTCCGGGCGCGAGGATGATCTCGGGCCTGTCCACGGGTATCACTCCTCGATCGGGTCGGGCGACGCCGTTCGACCACCCTAGCAGTCGGGTCCCGGACGACTCAGCAACCGCGCGTCGAACGACCTCCGTATAGTCCGGCGAGGGCTCACGGATGGCGATGCTTCGCTTCTTGTTCCGACGCTTGATCGCTCAGCGCCTCCTCGGGCTGGGGGTGGTGCTGACGCTCGCCTTCAGCGTGGGCGTGATGGCGTCCGGTCCCATCTACACGGACGGAGCCCGCAACTCCATCCTGGCCTCGGCGATCGCCACGGCCAGCGTTCCTGTCGAGAACGTTCGCGTGGACCTCTACGGCGGCGCCTCCTTCGACTGGGCCGCGGCCGATCGACAAGTCCGGGTGTTGTCCTCCCTACTTCCGGTGCGAACGATCGTCCCCCAAGGGGAGACGACGGTCCGCATCGGACCGAGCGGGGGCTCCGCTCCCATGCTCTTCCGCGCGGGCGGCGGCGCGCATCTGACCTACCGCTCGGGAACGGCTCCCGGCGCCGGGCAGGTTGCCGTGCCCTTCGGCCTCGCTCAGCTCTCCGGTATCAGGGTTGGAGACCGGGTCGAGGTCCTGGGCCCAACGAACGAGCACCGGACGGTTCAGGTGTCAGGGATCTTCGACCCCCCCGCTCGAACGGACGCGTTCTGGTTCGGGGAGGACACACCGTTCCCGCAGGGCGATTCCATGGACCCTGTCCCGGTGCTCGTCGATCAGCCGACGGCACGGACGCTCGCGACCGGGCTCGGCTTGTCGACCCACTTCGCCTGGGACCTCTACCTCTCGCTCACCGGCATCACGTACCCGGATGCCCTGAACCTGCCGAACGCCTACGTGCGGTTCTCTGCCGACATCAACGACCGGTTGGTCGTCCAGCAGCAACCTCCGCACGTCTCCAGCGGGATCCAGATCTTGATCGCGGGCGTCCAGCGTTCGGTCTCCGATCTTCGGGTACCGATCCTGCTCGTCCTCCTGCAGATCCTCGTGGTCACCCTCGTCGTGCTCGCGGGCGTCGGGGTGTTGCTCGTCTCCCGGCAGTCGTTCGAGCTCGCCGTCCTGCACTCGCGGGGGTTCACGACGAGGACGTTGCTCCTGGCACAAGGGCTTCAGGCGCTGCTTGCCGCGGCGCTCGCCCTGCCGATAGGCATCGCGATCGGCGCCCTCCTCGCCCGCTTCGCGGGTCTCACGAACGGCCCGCGGCCAGGGGAGTTGGGGTTCCCAACCACCGTCTCGCCGAGCTCGGTCCTGTTCGGAGCTGCGGCGGCCGCGGCGGGCGCGCTCGTGCTGTGGCTGCCGTCGATCCCGGCGGTCCGTCGAACGATCATCGCCGAGCGACGGCAGACGTCCCGGGAGGCTCGTCCAGCGCTGGCGCGCGCCCCGGTCGAGCTCGTCGTCTTGCCGGTGGGTCTCTTCGCGCTCGCGCAGCTCCGCAACGGAGAGGCGGTGGCGCCGGCCGCCGGCCAGGGATCGATCGACCCGCTGCTGCTCTTCGGGCCGACGCTGGTGATCCTCGGCGCTTCCTTCCTGGTCGTCCGCATGCTGTCGTGGGGATTCGGTTCGCTCGACGGGAGGATCGGGCGGTCCCGACGGCTCTCGACGTACCTGGCGGGTCGCCGGCTCGGGCGAACCCCCGGCGTCGTCTTCGCGTCGGCGGTCCTGGTGGTGCTCGCCACCGGGTTGCTGTTCGTCTCGACGACCTACCGCGCGACGACGTTGCAGAACCACGAGGACGTGGCGCACGCGTTCGCCGGCGCCGACTGGGTGGCGACCGTGGGCCTCCCAGCCGACGGGTCGAACGCATTCGACCGGCCGTTGCCCCCCGGCATGGCCGACGTCGGACGCGTCCAACCCGACGGATTCGGGGGGACGTACTCGAACCCACCCGAAGGGCTGGCGGTGGATCCGGCGACCTTCCGCGGGGCGGCGTGGTGGCGAGCCGACTTCGCCACGGAGTCCTTCGAGGGGTTGCTCGGTCGCCTCGCGGCGCCGGCCGAGGGGATGACGCTTCCCCAGGGCTCGCGGACCCTCGAGCTGACGATCGAGGGCCCTCGTGACACGGCTGGCCTCGAGCTTCGCGCGGCGGTCCGCCGAGCGGACGGATCCATCACCGGGACCGAGCCGCTCACGCTGGCCGAAGGATCACACCCGTACGCGCTCGACGTTTCGGGCGGAACCACCCTGCTCTCCCTCACGTTCGAGGCTCCGTCGACGACGACCCGCGCGCGGCGGGAGCTCCTCACGCTGACGGCGGTGAGGCTGGACGGCGCCCCGGCTTCACTCGCCGGCTGGGTGCCGATCCGATCGCTCGGGGTCGGCGGCCGGATCACGCCGGCCTCCGGCGGATGGACGTTCGCGGCCTCGTTCGCGATCGGTTCGGCGCTCGTCGGGATCGAGCCCAAGCCCGTGGCCGTTCCCGCCATCGTGTCCTCGGACATCGCCCAGCAAGAACCCACGACGATGCAGCTCCGTATCGGGGACCGGATCCTCCCGGTCCGGCGGGTGGGCACGGCGACATCGTTCCCCGGGATCCCTTCCGCGACGCCGTTCATCGTGGTCTCGGGGCCGGCCCTGTTCGCGCTCCAGGGCGCGGTGCCGGGGCAAGGCGATCGCGTGACCGAGGTCTGGGCGCACGGCGACACGGATCCGACCGCGGCGATCCAACAGGCGGGGTTCCCCGTCGTCGACCTCCTGTCCACACGGACCATCGAGGGCCGGCTCGACGAAGCACCCGAGAGTTTGGCGGTGGGTCTCGATGCGGCGGCCGCGATCGCGGGGCTCGGCCTCGTGATCGCGGGCGTCACGGCGACGCTGTACTTCGCACAGCGTCGCCGTGACTTCGAGTTCGCATCCCTCCGCGCCATGGGAGCCGGGGCGCCGTCGTTGCGCGGCGCGATCGCCCGCGAGCAGTTCGCGCTGATCGGCGTGGCCACGATCGTGGGCGTGCTCCTCGGCGACGTCGTGATCCGGCTCGCCACGGCTCCGCTGCTGCGGACCGTCTCCACGTCGTTCCCATCGCCCGTGATCGTGATCGACGTGCCAGCGTTGATCGCTGCGTTGATCGTGATCGCGGTCGCCGCCACCGTCGCGGTCGTGGCGGCGACCCGCGCGCTGCTGCGCTCGTCGATCAGCGCCGTCCTGCGAGGTGATCCCGAATGACCTGGATGCAGGACGAGCGATCCACGGCGTCGGCGCGGGATCGATCCGACAGTGCGGGCGCGCACGTCCGGCTCCACCGTGTCTACAAGGTCCACCACATCGGCGACACCGGGGTCGTCGCCCTGGCCGGCGTCGACCTCGAGATCCATCCCGGGGAGTTCGTCGCGGTCGTCGGGCCGAGCGGGACAGGGAAGTCGACGATCCTGCACCTGCTCGGCGGGCTCGATCAGGCGTCCGCCGGCATCGTGGAGATCGATGAGCAGGATCTCGCGCTGTTGACCGATGTCGAACGAACGCGGTTCCGCGCGGAGCGCGTCGGGTTCGTGTGGCAGGGAGCTGCCCGCAACCTCGTGCCCTACCTGACCGCCGTGCAGAACGTTCGCCTCCCCGGATCGATCGGCGGACGGGTCGAGCGGGTGCGGCCCGACGGGAGCGCGCCGCCCGATGCCGACGGTCTGCTCTCGATCGTGGGACTGGCGGAACGAGGCCACCACCTCCCGGCCGCGCTCTCGGGAGGCGAGCAGCAGCGCACGGCGATCGCGGTCGCGCTCGCGAACGACCCCGCGCTACTCCTCGCCGACGAACCGACCGCCGAGCTGGACGGCGAGGCGGCCGCGCTGGTCCTGGAGGTGTTCCGCAACGTCAGCCAGGAGTTGGGCGCCACGGTCGTGATGGCCACGCACGACCTGCTCGCCGCGCGGCGCGCCGACCGCGCGGTCCACCTGCGCGACGGCAGGCTCCGCCACGCGGGGATCCCGCTCCCGCCGCTGGGGCCGGACGGAGCGGTGCAGCTCCCTCCGGACGTGGCGATGGGCTTCGCCGACGCCGAGCTCGAGGCCGACGTCGCGGAGGACGAGGTCGTCATCCGCCGCCGGCTGGAGCGTGGCCGTGACTGATCCGGCACCGCTGCTGCAGGCTGTCGGCGTCTCTCGGACCTACCCGGGGACGGTCGAGGTCGTCGCCGTCCGCCATGCCTCGCTCGAGCTCCGGGCCAGGGACTTCACCCTCCTGATGGGTCCCAGCGGGTCGGGCAAGACCTCGTTCCTGGGGATGCTGGCGGGCTTCGACCCGCCCGACGAGGGTGAGGTTCGGTGGCGCGAGACGCCGTTCGCTCGGCTCGCGCGCGACGAGCTCCTGGCCATCCGGCGGACCGGGATGAGCGTGATCTTCCAGTCCTACGGCCTCCTGCCGTCGCTCACCGCCGCCGAGAACGTCGAGCTCCCGCTGCGGATCGGTGGGACCGGCCTGGACGAGGCGAGGACGCGGGCCACGGCGTGGCTCGAGCGCCTCGACCTCGGTCACCGCCTGGATCACCGGACCTTCGAGCTCTCGGGCGGCCAGCAGCAGCGCGTCGCCGTCGCCCGAGCGCTCGTCGTCGAACCCGAGGTGATCCTCGCCGACGAACCGATCGCCGAGGTCGACAGCGAGAACGCCGACCTGATCCTGTCCGCGCTCTGGGAGGTCGTGGTCCGGGACGGTGCCGTGCTCGCCGCGACGCACAACCCCGAGGCGCTGCGCTACGCGAACCGGGTGCTCCTGTTCCGAGATGGAGTGATCGAGGCGGAGGGGTCCCCCGACGAGGTGGCCGCGCAGCTCACGACCGACTGAGCAGAGCGGTCAGGCGCGCGCCGGATCGAGCGTGCGCAGGTCGACCGCGGGGTCGATCAGCGCCGCTCGATCCGGCGCCACCGCCCGGCGGATCAGCGGAAGGGACCTCCGAACGTCACGAGGCCAGTCGATGCTCACGCACGCCCGGAGCACCCCGGCTGGATCGAGGAAGAAGGCGCAGAACCGGCGCTCTTCGAGCGATCCTCGAAGGACCATGTCGTCGGTCAGCCGGACCCCGCCCATCTGGATCTCGGAGTCGTACTGATCCGACCAGAACCAGTGCGGGTCGTCGAACGGATCGTCGGATCCGAGCATCGCGCCGGCCACGTGCTCGCCCATCTTGATCGCGTTGTCGAAGTGCTCCACGCGGACCGTGCCGAAGACCGGATGATCGTGGGTCGCCACATCGCCGGCCGCGAACACGTTCGGGAACGCCGTTCGGAGCGTTGCGTCAACACGGATGCCGCCCAGCTCGTCGAGCCCCTCGCCGGCCATCACGTCGACGTTCGGCTCCGTGCCGATCCCCACCACGACGAGGTCGCACTCGATCGAACGACCCCGTTGGGTGATCACGCGCTCGACCCGACCCGCGCCCTCGAGCCGCTCGACGTTGTCCTCGAAGAGGATCTCCACCCCGTGATCACGGTGGATCAGCTCGAGCACCTTCCCGATCCGCGCGCCGAGGACCCGGAAGAGCGCGGTCTCGAAGATCTCGACGATCGTCACCTCGAGGCCGAGCTGGCGGAGCGAGGCCGCGACCTCCGCTCCGATGAAGCCCATCCCAACGACCACGGCCCTGCTCGCGCCGCGAGCTCGGTCGCGGATCGCGTCGGCGTCCGGGATCCTCCGGAGCTGCAGCACCCCGTCGAGATCGGCGCCGGGCACGTCCAGGACCCGGTTCCGCACCCCGGTCGCGACGAGGGCCGAATCGAACGGGAGGCTTCCGCCGGCGCGGAAGGTGACGGTCATCTCTCGGGGATCGACCCGCTCCACCGTCGCCTCCAGCCGGATCTCGATCCCCTGCTCGTCCCACCACCCGGGGGGCCGGACGAAGAGCTCCTCCGCTGGTTCCTCTCCCCGGAGGTATGCCTTGGACAACCCAGGACGCTCGTACGGCGCATGCGGTTCGTCGCCGAGCATGATCAGACGGCCATCGAAGCCCGACCCGCGGAGCGTGGCCGCCGCGGTGGCGCCCGTGAGCGACGCGCCGACGATGACGAAGGTCCGGTCGGCCACGGAGGCGTCAGGCCTCGACCTGGATCTGACCGTCCTGCTCGCGGACGCCGTAGGTCTTGATCGGCTCGGTCGCCGGACCCTCGATGACCTCGCCCGTCTCCATGGAGAACATGCTGCCGTGGCATTCACACTGGATCGTCGTCCCGTCGATCTCCCCACCCATCGACAGGTTGCAGTGGCGGTGCGTGCAGATGTCACTGAACGCGTACAGCGTCGCGCCCGAACGCGCCACCGCGACCTCGGCGCCCTTCACCTCGAACGCCTTCGCCGCGCCCTCCTCGACGTCGCCGGTCGCGGCGACCGTGATGAACTCCGCCATCGTTCCCTCCTGGTCGTGGTCGTCCGAAGCCTACGCGGGAGCGGCCGAGGGCGGTCCTCCTGGCTGCGGATCGGGTCCGTCGGGTCCGTCGGGTCCTTCGGCTCCGTCGGCACCGTCGGCACGGTCGGCACGTGGACGGAGCGCGCGCCGCCTCGTCCGGACGCGCCAGACGTAGGTCCCCGCCAACGTCCCGTAGAAGACCGTCAGCACGACCATCCCCTGGCGGAACGAGATCGGGAGCAGGACCGGCACGAACGCGCCGGCGACCCAGGCCCCTTGGAAGAGCACCTCGTACCGGACGAACACCCGGCCCAGCGCTCCCTCGGGTGCGTGCCGTTGCATCAAGCTCGCGAACGCGAGACGTGCGAACTCCGAGGCCGCCCCGGCCGTGAGCGCATAGATCGCCAGCAACGGGACGCGGAAGAGCTCGGCGGCGACGAGCGCGCCGATCCCCGCCGAACACACGCTCGCGATCACGACCGCTTCCTCACGGGTGTGCGTGCGAAGGTTCGGAGCGACGATGTCCGCCAGGAACGTTCCCGTGATGCCCGCACCGGCGATCAGTGCGAAGACCCAGGGAGCCACCTCGGCGTCGCGGAGCGCGAACGCCATCAGGAACAGCAGGAAGCCGCCGGCCGCGCGGATCCCGATCGCGCCCGTCGCCGGGAGCGCGAGCTGGGGGATCCTGCCCCGTGTCGCCACGTCGCGCCGGGAGCGCGAAGGATCGGCGAGCTTCCCCGGATGCGGCAAACGGAGCGTGCAGAGCGCCGAGGTCCCGTAGACGAGCGCGGCCGCTTCGATGGGACCGGCACCGCCGAAGGCTCTCAACGCGAGGAAGCCGACCGGCGCAGCCCCGATCGCGCCCGCGACGGCGATCCTGCCGAGTCGCGCGTTCGCGCGCATCAGCCCCTCCTCCCTCGAGGCGTAGGCCATCGTGAGCCCGTTCTTCACGAGCCCGTGGACCTTCGACAGGACGAGCATCAGCAGCACGACCGGGAAGAGCAGGTTCGAATCGAGCTGCGGCGCGAGGAACAGGGCAAGCAGGGATCGCCCGGCAGCTGCGGCGAACGTCACCGAGCGTCGCGGGCCGGCACGATCGAGGATCGGAACGATCAAGGGGCCCGCCAACGCGAGCGGGAGCACGGTGAGCCCGAGGAACAGCGCCACCCGGAGGCGCGAGTCCGCGACCGGCACGTGGAAGAAGATCGAGTCCGCGAGCGAGATCGCCAGCAAGGCGTCACCCGCGACGCTCGTCAGATGGTTGAGACCGTAGGCGTCGATCGGATCCGGCGACCGCCACATGCGCTGCAGCGGGTACGCGATGAGGCCTTGGATGGCGCGCACGAAGCCGAGGAGCGCCAGCTGCCACAGCGGCAGGCGCCGTGGCTTCCGAGGGGTCGTCCCCACGTGGGAACTACCCCCGCAGGCGCTCCCGGAGGAGCTCCTGCGCCACCTTCGGGTTCGCGGCGCCACCGGCCTTCTGCATCAGCTGCCCCACGAGGAAGCCGATGACCCCGTCCTTGCCGCCTCGGAACTTCTCGACCACATCGGGATGCTCGTCGATGACCTCGTCGGCGAAGGTTCCGAGGGTGTCCGTGTCGGAGACCTGCCGGAGCTTCAAGCGCTCGACGATCTCGGGGATCCCGGCGCCCGACGAGAACGCGTCCGCCAGCGCTTGCTTCGCTCCGGCCCCGGAGACGGTACCGTCGGCGACCAGGCGGACGATGTCGGCGACGTGTCGCGCCGTCAGCGCCCCGTCGGATCCGGTCTCGTTCCGGAGTGCTGCGACGTCCTGCGTGATCCAGGTCGCCGCCGGCGCCGGATCGGCGCCGGCGGCGACCGCCCCCTCGAAGAGCATCACGGAGGTCCGATCGGCGACGAGCACCCGGACGACCTCGGACCGCACGCCGAGCGCCTCGTAGCGGAGGCGGCGCGCTCGGGGAAGCTCGGGGAGGGTCGCTCGGATCTCCTCGACCCATCCGTCCGAGGGTTCCAGCGGGGGGATGTCCGGCTCGGGGAAGTACCGGTAGTCGAAGGCCTCTTCCTTGGAACGCATCGAGGTCGTCATGCCGGAGCCCTCGTCCCAGTGCCGTGTCTCCTGCACCAGCCGCTCCCCCGCCTCCATCGTCTGGATCTGTCGTTGCGCCTCGTAGAGCAACGCCCGCTCGAGGGATCGGATCGAGTTCATGTTCTTGATCTCGACCTTCGTTCCGAGGACCTCGGACCCCGGCGGCCGGACGCTGATGTTGGCGTCGCAGCGCAGCGACCCCTCCTCCATCTTGACGTCGGAGACATCCAGCACCTCGAGCGTCGCGCGGAGCTCGCGGAGGTACGCCGCCGCCTCTTCCGCGGTGCGCATGTCCGGTTCGCTCACGCATTCGACGAGCGGAACGCCCGCGCGGTTGTAGTCGATCAGCGCGTACTCGGCTTCGTGGATGCGCCCGGACTCCGACCCGTGGGTCGTCTTGCCGGTGTCCTCCTCCATGTGCACGCGGGTGATCCCGACCCGCTTCGTCGACCCGTCCGCGAGATCGATGTCGAGATGGCCCCCGACGCAGATCGGGAGGTCGTACTGGCTGATCTGGTAGTTCTTCGGCATGTCCGGATAGAAGTAGTTCTTCCGGTGGAACAGCGAGTGGGGCGCGATCGCCGAGTCGAGGGCGAGGCCGATCTTCACGATGCGACGGATCGCCTCGGCGTTCGGGACCGGCAGGGACCCGGGATGGCCCATGCAGACCGGGCACGTGTTCGTGTTTGGCTCTGCTCCGAAGACGTTGCGGCATCCGCAGAACATCTTGGTCTGGGTGTTGAGCTCGACGTGACACTCGAGCCCGATCACCGTCTCCCACGAAGCCATGGCCGGGACAGCCTATCGAACGGCTTCCCACCCGTATCCTGGGCGGATGTCCGAGCCGAGCTCACCCAGCGCGGCACGGATCTGGACCGGTCTCGGGGTCGTGTACTTCTTCTGGGGAACCACGTACCTGGCGATCGACCGGTCCAACCAGACGATCCAGCCGCTCGTCGGCCCCGCCGTTCGGTTCTGCGTGCGGGGGCGATCCTCATGGGCTGGAGCGGGATCAGGCGCGGTTGGCGCCGCCCGACCGCGAGGCAGTGGCGCTCGGCCGCCGTCGTCGGCTGCCTCCTCCTCCTCGGCGGCAACGCCTCGGTCGCCGTCGCGGAGCACCTGGGGGTCGACACCGGCATCGTCGCACTGATCATCGCGCTGGTTCCCATCTGGATCGCCCTGATCGACCGAGTCCTGCTGCGGAGCGCTCCTCTCGGGATCCGCGTCGTGGTCGGGCTGGTCGGTGGGTTCGGGGGCGCCGCGGCGCTCGTCGGCGGACAGGTCGCGGGACACGTCACCGTGCTCGGGTTGGTCGTGGCGATCGTCGCGTCGTTGTCGTGGGCGTGCGGGTCGCTCTATCAGCGCGGCGCGCCGATCGCGGACGACCCGTTGCAGTCGAGCGGGATGCAGCAGCTCGCGGGTGGCATCGCGATCGGGTTGGTCGCGCTCTTCGCCGGGCAGCTCGGCGACCTGCACCCGTCACAGGTCTCGCGCGACTCCATGCTCGCCCTGTTCTACCTGATCGTGTTCGGGTCGCTGCTCACGTTGTCGTGCTACCTGTGGCTCCTGCGGGTGGCCCGGACCTCGCTCGTGAGCACGTACGCGTACGTGAACCCCGTGGTCGCGGTGTTCCTCGGGTGGCTCAGCCTCCACGAGCCGATCACCGCGCAGATCCTGGTGGCCGCGGCCGTGATCCTGGCGAGCGTCGCCCTGATCGTCTCGGCGGCCGGCGCGGCTCGCGACGGATCCTCAGGCGAGGACCGGCGGACGAAGGTCGAGGCCGAGATCGGCTTCGAGGGCTGAGGCCGCGCGCAGCAGGGTCCGCTCGCCCAGCACGGGAGCGGTCAGCTGCAGTCCGACCGGGAGCCCCTGCGCATCGGTGCCGCACGGGACGCTGATCGCGGGCATCCCGGAGAGGTTAGCCGGGATCGTGAAGATGTCGTTCAGGTACATCGCCATCGGATCGTCCACCTTCGCACCGATCGGGAACGCGGTCGTGGGTGACGTGGGCGAGACGAGCATGTCGAAGCCCTCGAAGGCGGTTTCGTAGTCGCGGATGATCAGCGTCCGGACCTTCTGCGCCTGTCCGTAGTACGCCTCGTAGTACCCGGCCGACAGGGCGTACGTCCCGAGCATCACGCGACGCTTGACCTCAGCGCCGAACCCCTGGCCGCGCGTCTCGGACATCATCGCGATGCTGTCGGCGTGCGCTCCGCCCGCCCGGAAGCCGTACCGCACGCCGTCGTAGCGCGCGAGGTTCGAGGAGCACTCGCTCGGCGCGATCAGGTAGTACGCGGACAGCGCGTACTCCGCGTGGGGCAGATGCGCCTCCGCGATGTCGGCACCGAGCGCGGCCAGGCGGTCGACGGCGGCCCCGACGGCCGCGCGAACGCCGGGCTCGACGCCCTCACCGGATGCCTCGGCGACCACGCCGATCCGCAGACCCGACACCCCGTCGTCGAGGCCCGCCGTGTAGTCGAGCCGGTCGCCGTCAAGGCTCGTGGCGTCGCGCGGGTCCTTCCCGCCGAGCGTGGACAGCAGCGTCGCGGCGTCCCGGACGCTCCGCGTCAGCGTGCCGACCGTGTCGAGCGAGGACGCGAACGCGATCAGCCCGTACCGGCTGATCAGCCCGTACGTCGGCTTCAGCCCGACCACGCCGCACAGCGAGGCGGGCTGACGAACGCTCCCGCCGGTGTCGGTCCCGAGGGCCCAGACGGCTTCCCCGGCGGTGACCGCGGCGGCGCTGCCGCCGCTGGAGCCGCCGGGGACCCGCGTCGGATCCCACGGGTTGTGGACCGGCCCGAAGGCCGAGTTCTCGTTGGACGAGCCCATCGCGAACTCGTCACAGTTCGTCTTGCCGACGAGGACCGCACCATCACCGGACAAGCGAGCCCACGCCGTGCTGTCGTACGGCGGCACGTAGTTCTCCAAGATGAGGGAGGCACAGGTCGTCCGGACGCCGTTCGTGGTGAAGACGTCCTTGAGTGCCGTCGGGATGCCGGCGACGGGCGACAGCGGGGCGCCCGTCGCGCGGTACACGTCCAGCTCCTCCGCCCGCTCGAGCGCCAGCTCCGGCGTGCGCGTCAGGAACGCGCCGACGCGATCGTCGATCGCGTCGGCGCGCCCCAGGGACGACTCCAGGACCTCGACGGCCGAGACGGCGCCGCTCGCGAGCTTCGCCGAGAGTTCCGCGCCCGTCAGGTCGCAGAGCTCCGTCACGATCCGATCTCCGCGATGCGCGGAACCTTCACGCGGTCGCCCTCGCGGTCGGGCGCGTTGCGGAGCGCCTCCTCCACGGGGAGCGACGGCTCCGGAACGTCCTCCCGGACGACGTTCGCTCGCTCGATCGCATAGGCCGCGGGCGGGATGTCGTCCGCGGCAACCTCGCCGACCCTCGCCGCGTGCTCCAGGATGACGCCGAGCTGAACCTTGAGTCGCGCCTTCTCGTCGTCCGTCAGCTGGAGACGCGCCAGACGCGCGACGTGCTCGATATCGATGTCGACCGGCATGGCGGGTGAGTCTAGACGCGCCTCATCCGTCCGTGCCGAACCGAGGCTCGATCCGAGCCGCGAGCGCCGCCGCGACGAGCGAGTTGCCGATCAGCCAGACATCGGTGACGGGGCCGACCCCGCCCGGCACGGGGGTGATGGCCGCCGCCTTCGCCGCAACCTCGTCGAAATCGAGGTCGCCGACCATCGATGTTCGGCCGGTCACCTCGTCCTTGAGGACGTGGAAGCCGACGTCGACCGCGATGGCGCCCTCGCGAACCATGTCGCCGGTCACCAGGCCCCGAACCCCGGCAGCCACGATCAGCACGTCGGCCATCCGGGTGAACTCGCCCAAGCGTCCCGCTGCCGCGGTCCGACTGTGGCAGGCGATCACCGTGGCGTCGCGCTCGAGCCCCAGCCACTGCGCCGGCTTGCCGACGCTGGCGGATCGTCCGACGACGACGACCGTCTTGCCCGCGTAGTAGCTGTGGGGATCCTCGCCGATCGACCGGACGTAGGAATCGAGGAGGTAGAAGCACGAGGCAGGCGTCGACGGGATGAACCGCGGACGCCCGAGCGCCAACAGGCCGGCGTTCTCCGGGTGCTGACCCTCGATGTCCTTCCGGGGGTCGACGATCGCGTTCACGTCCGGCTCCGGCAGGTGTGCCGGCAGCGGCCGCAGCACGAGGACCCCGGTCACGCGAGGATCGGCGTTCAGCTTGCCGATCGTCGCGAACACGTCCGCCGCCTCGACGTCGGCGGCGAGACGCTCGTGGACGTAGTGGTACTCGAGCCCCTCAGCGAGCCGGCGGAGGTGGCGCTCGTAGGCGAGTGCGCCCGGATCCTCGCCGGCCAGCACGGTGCCGAGACCGGGACGCACCTCCGAGAGGCGCAGGACGTGGAGCTCCTCGTCGACCCGGGCTCGCAACTCCTCCGCGACGGCGTTCCCGTCGATGACGATCGCGCTCACCGGGTACGCCCCAGCCTGCGCCGGAACTCCTGCTCATCGATCACTTCAACGCCGAGCTGCTCGGCCCTCGCGAGCTTCGTCCCCGGGCTCTCCCCCGCCACCACGAAGCTCGTCTTCTTCGAGACGCTCGACGTCACACGGGCTCCGGCCTCTTCGGCGGCCGCCGTCGCTTCCTCGCGAGAGAGCGTCTCCAACCCGCCGGTGAGGACGATGCTCCTTCCTTCGAGCGGGCGCGGGCCCGTGGCCTCCGCTCGCTCGTCTGCCAGACGGACACCCGCCGCACGGAGCTTCTCGATCAGCTGGCGGTTCTCCTCCTCGTCGAACCACTCGCGCACCGACGCCGCGATCTCGGGACCGATCCCGGGGACGGCGTCGATCTCATCCTCGCTGGCGGTGGCGATCGCATCGATCGACCCGAACGCGCGGGCGAGCACCTGGGCGACGTGGCCGCCGACGTGGCGGATGTTGAGACCGACCAGGAGCCGCCAGACGGGACGGTCCTTGGACGCCTCGATCTGCTCGAGCACGTTCGTGATCGACCGGTCCTTGAAGCCTGGGAGCTGGGAGAGCCTCTCCGCATCCAGCGAGTAGATGTCGGCGGGGTCCTCGATCAGTCCCTTCTCGAGCAGACGCATCACCGTCATGTATCCGAGGTGCTCGATATCCATGGCTCCGCGCCCCGCGAAATGGAAGAGCCATTCGAGCCCTTGGGAGGGACATCCGCGCTTGTTCGGGCAGCGGTAATCGGCCTCGCCCTCCCGGCGGACGAGCGGCGTGCCGCACGCGTTGCAGGTGGCAGGCATCTTCCAGCGCCGGGCCCCTTTCTTGCGGCGGGACAGCACGGGTCCGACGATCTCGGGGATCACGTCGCCCGCTCGCCGGACGATCACCGTGTCCCCGGGACGGACGTCCTTGCGTCGCACCTCGTCCTCGTTGTGCAGCGTCGCGTACGTGATCGTCACGCCGCCCACGACCACGGGCTCGAGCACGGCGAACGGCGTCACCTTCCCGGTCCGCCCGGTATGGACGTCGATGGCGCGCAGGAGCGCGGTCCGTTCCTCCGGCGGGAACTTGTACGCGA
>VAYU01000109.1 GCA_005884925.1 Actinomycetota bacterium
TCAAAGGCGTCGTGATAGACGACACGGAG
The DNA here is from genome assembly GCA_005884925.1 of Actinomycetota bacterium. Taxonomy (GTDB): domain Bacteria; phylum Actinomycetota; class UBA4738; order UBA4738; family HRBIN12; genus AC-51. The sequence continues at coordinate 30 of VAYU01000109.1, forward strand.
CTGTTCAACGACCGACTCCAGGAGTGGGAGGACTTCTACAACTACAACCGCCCCCACGGGGGGCTCGGGGGCCAGACGCCCTATGAGAGGCTGAGGCAGAAGACGACGAGCCCGGTGTGAACGAACTCCGTCAGTCGCACACCGGCTCTCGGTCTTCCTGTGGAACCTGGGGCCCGCGTCCACGCTCCGGCGCAGGAGGCTACGGCACGTGCGGCGGTTGCCCCTCCACTGCCTCCCCCACGACGATCACCGGCTCCTCGTCTGATTCGCTCGGCATGACGGCCTCGAGCTCGAGGAGCGAGATCCGCATGCGGTCGCGGATGGCCTGGGCCTGGCTCAACGTCATCTCGCGCAGCGGCGTCATCTGCGTCCTGATGTTCGCCGCCTCGTCCTGGGCCTCGCTGAGCAAGCGCTCGACCTGTGCTCGCGCCTCTCGTTCCGCCTCCAGAGCCTCGATGCGCTTCTTGGCGGCCTCCGTCCTCGCCTCCGCCACGATGCCCGACGCCACGAGCTCCGCCCTCCCCCGGGAACGCTCGACGTCTCGATCGAACGCGCGGACGAGCTCCATCACGTGTTCGGAAACACCCTCGTAAGGGTCACGGTCTGCGGCCGAGGCCGAGTCGCGTTCCCGCTGCAACTCCTCGACCTCTCCACGCGCCTTCTCGAGATCGGTCTGCGCCTGCTCGAGGTCCTTCCGCGCCTGCTCGAGGTCCTTGAGGTCGCGCTGGGCACGATCGAGCCGTGACTCGAGATCGGACACGCGCGTCCGGACGAGGCGCAGATGCGCCAGGACCTGCTCCTGGTCGAATCCCCGCCGCACGACCTTGAAGGAAGGCACGGTGCGGCTCGGATCTGCCGACCGGAGACTACGCTGACTCATCTCCATGGTCCCTCTCCACAACCCGGAACGGAAGGTTACGCCCTTCTGAGGAGCAACGTACCCCTCTTGGGCTACCGCGAGGAGGGTCCTAAAGGCGGTTTCTCGATCCCCAAACGCCTTAGCAGGAACGGCTCGCGGATCGATGCCGTGCGCCCGGTAGGGCACGGGGAGGTCCTCCTTCGACGTGTGATCGGTAGGTCGTGGGTTCGGGTCCGACCACCGGACCCGAACGAGGGATGAGGTGACGGATCGTGCCTCAAGCTGTGCACGTGGGTCGGTACGGCTCGTCGGGGGCCATCTCCTGCCACTCCGCAGGAGTGACCTCTCCGACAATCGAGCATGCTTGAACTCTCCACGACGCGAGATCCGCGCGGTAGACGAACGTCGGCTCGTTCTCGATCATCAGCACGATGCGCCCATCGGGAAGCGATCTGATCGTTCCGTACTGGTTGTCCGGCGAGCCGGCGTATTCGCTCCCGATGTGCCGGCCCGACGCGACGTCCCAGAGGGAGACATCGCCCGCGTCAGCGATGGCGAGATACGTACCGTCGGGGGTGTACGCGATGGAATCTGCAGCAGCCGAGATGGGCGGGGCGGCGTCGGTCCACGTCGATGTGCTCACGAGCCGTACGACCCCGGTTGCGAGTGCGAGAGCGAGGGTTCCGCCGTCGGGCGAGAACGCCATGCTCTTCACTGGGATGTCCTTCGCCACTTCGGGTGAGCCGACGAGTAGCCCGGTGGCCACATCCCATACGCGGACGTCAGCATTCCGGGTCGTCGCGGCGGCGATGAGGCGTCCGTCGGGGCTGAACATGACGCTGTTCTCCACTGCGGCGCTCCCGCTGAGCCGGTGACGAGCCACAATCCGCATCGTTGTGGCGTCACGAACGGTCACCGTGCTGGTCGTCGCTCCCCCGGGCACGTCGATAGGGAACAGGTCGTCGCTCAACGTGGCCAACCTGCTGCCATCCGGGCTGAACGCTCCGCCCCAGGAGGCACCTCCGCTGCTCCGCAAGATGTTCCCTATCCGCTCGCTGCTTCCGAGGTTCCAAATGGCGACGTTCCGCGGCGTCTCTCCCTTCCCTCCGTAGCTACCGTCGCAACTCTCGAGGAGTCGGGTAGCGTCGGGGCTCAGCGACACGTAACAGGTCTGACGGGGGACGGCGGCGATCGTGGACGTCGCTCCGGTATTCGTATCCCAGAGCCCGATCTTCGTCGCAGGCGCGTGCGGCCCACCCGGCAGCAGATAGGCGACGAGACCTCCTCCTCCCACGGCGAACTGCGGGTAACCGGCCCCGATAACCGTCGAGTAGGAGAGAGCGCGCGTGCCGGTGAGGTCCCAGACAACAATCCCGGAACCTGGGCCCGAGCTATAGAGCACGCTGCCGTCCGGACTCACCGCGAGTCCTCCTGACCCCAGGAAAGTCGCTCGGAGGCGAACCGTTGGAACATCCCAGACCTTGATCGTCCCGTCGATCCCCGACGTGATCACCGTATTCCCGTCCGGCGTGAAGAGGACGCTCGTCACCGGGCCGGCGTGATGGCTATCCATCTTCTCTACCGTGCCGGTCCGCACGTCGATCAGCGCAACGTCGCCGTTCAGCTGCCCGATCGCGAGCGTTCGTCCGTCGGGGCTGGCGGCCAAGGCC
>VAYU01000107.1 GCA_005884925.1 Actinomycetota bacterium
GAGGACCCAGCGTTGCGTTCGCTCCGGCGGAGGCGCCGAGCGCGCCGCCCACCAACCGGTCACGGCTCCGATGGACCACCCGAGGCCGCCGCCCACGGCGACCAGAAGGATCACGGCGACGTCCAGATCCGGTGGCTGCCGCGCCAAGATGCTTGGAGCGAAGCCGCCGACGAGCGCTCCGATCAGCCCCGCCCCGACCGCGTAGCCGACCACCGTCACGGATGCGTCCACAGGTGTGGTCCTTCGATGCCACCCGACGACGGCAGCTCCCAGGAGGGCGCCGATGGCGGCACCGCCGACCAGGCCGAGCGCGACGTTCGCTCCGAGTTGCTCGGCGTTGGAACCGAGGGGCATCGTCAGGGAGATCGCGACGAACCCGACGAAGGCGCCGACCATGGCGAGGCTGACAACCGGGATCCGCCGGAACAGGAGCGGCATCGCTAGGAGCGACGCGATGGGTACCCATGCGATCCAGCTTCGATAGCTGGCGAACTCCGCGATCATCGTTCGATCGAACCACGAGCGATGCCCGCGTCGGAAGGGTTGAGGCGTTGAGATTCGGTGCTACGCCCCGGTTCGACGGGTGACTCCTAGCCTCGAGTCAACTCAGTTCTGAGTTCGGAGCCACGCTGCTGGTGGTCATCCGATGCCCGAACTCAGCCCTGGGTTCGCTCTGTGATCCGCGTGAGCGCCCGACGCCATCGCACCACGCGCCATCTCGCGTTCATGAAGGTCCTGAAGCGACCCGCGATGCGGAGCGCCTACGAGCGCGGTTACTCGGCGGAGGACACGAGCCGAGCTACGACCTCAGTTCTGACGTCGGATCCGGATCGTCGATACGCATCCACCACCCGAACCCAGATCTGATGTCGCGGGCGGCGATCCCCACGTGCGCCGCGGTTGGCGTGCAGAGCTATCTCGAAGTGGCAGGATCAAGCCATGGATCGGTTCCGCAGGATCGTGAAGCTTGTCGCGTTCGGGCTCATCGTCGCTGCGGTCGCCGATCAGCTCCGCCGGGATCCCGAGGTGCGCACCTGGGAAGGAACGGTCGCCGGGATCGTGCCGTACGACTTCCGGATGCCCACGCTCGAGCGAGCGCGATCGCGGTGGTGGAACACGGACGACGACCGGTTGTTCGTGCCGCAGGTGTTCGGGGTCGGCTGGACCGTGAACCTCGCTCGGCTCGCCAGGCTCGTCGGTCTCGCCTGACGCACGCGCCTACGTGCAGACCTGGTTCAGGAACGGGAACGGGTCGATCGCGGTCCGGACGCGTGCGTAGCCGGTCGGAGCGACGTGGAGCGGGTCCGGCACGACCCATGGATGCCATTCGAAGTGGTCGTGGAACGACAGGGCGTCGCCGGTGTCTCCGACGTAGCCGATCACGGTGCCGGCCCGGACGTACCCGAGATGTCCGAAGCGGCTGAGATGCGCATTGCGGACGAAGCCCTTCGCCCCGACCAGACCGACGGAGCGACCGGCCAACCAGGTGTCGCTGTGCGGCACGGCCAGTCCGGCGAACGGCGCCCGGATCGGCCGGCCGAGCAGCGCGTGGATGTCGTTGCCCTCGTGAGGGTGGAACCCTCCCGTTGTGCGCGGCTCACCGAAGTCGTCCTGATACGTGACGGGACGCTTCACGGGGCACATCGAGAACGGGGTCTTCGTCGGCGTGTCGTCCGTGCCGGGACGAGGGTAGGAGGTGAATCGTCTCGTCCGCACGATGTCGCGCCACGCCGTGAAGGGGTGGCCGTACACCAGCCAGATCCATCGCATCCCGGCGATCAGCTGCTGGACGATGCGCATGTTCGAGATCGTGTGACGACAGGCGTCCCAACCTCCGACGAAACAGGCCGGCTGGAGGATCAGTCCGTCGCGATCGTTGCCCAGCGACGG
>VAYU01000108.1 GCA_005884925.1 Actinomycetota bacterium
TGCCAGACGTGTTCGGGAGCACGGGCACGGAACCGGGGGTCGCAGGCCGTTCCCTGCCAGCACGCGATCTTCGGCAGGTACGGCGAACGAGCCCACGCGATCGGGAGGTCCTTCGATGCCCGGATCGCCGTGACGACCTCCTTGTGGAACCCCTTGGGGATCGAAGGGTTCTGACAATCGCGCGGCCTCGAGACCGCGGCCGAAGCAGGCATCGGATGCGCGAAGGTGCCCGTCGCGAGCACCGTCGCGAGCAGGGATAGCGTCATCATCCGACGAAGATGGG
>VAYU01000013.1 GCA_005884925.1 Actinomycetota bacterium
TGAGAGACGCCGCGAACACGGCCACGAACGTCACGAGCCCGAGCCCGATCATGAGCGCCGCGGCGGTGGACGCGGTCCGTCTCGGGTTGCGGTTCGCGTTCTCTCCGCCCAACCTGCCCGAGATGCGTCGACGGAACGGTCGACCCAGCGTCGATGCGATCGGCCGCGCGACGAGCGGGGATAGCATCGCTACTCCCACGAAGGTGAGCGCCGCGCCCAAGCCAACCAAGTAGCCGGCGTTCGAGACCCCGCCGAACAACCCGGCGGCCAACGACCCGACCCCGAGCAGCGTCACGAGCGTCCCGACGATTACGCGGCGCCGGATGGAGCTGCTCGGGGCCATGCTGTCCCGGAGCGCCTCGATCGGGGCGACGCGTGACGCGCGCCGGGCCGGCGAAAGGGCTGCCGCGACGGTGATCGTCGTCCCCAACACGAGCGAGACGATGACCGTCCTCGGCGCGATCACGAGCGCCGTCGGCGGAAGCTCCAGTCCGATCGCTCCGACCAGCGCCTTGAGTCCGATCGCGAGCACGATCCCTACGAGGACGCCGATCACCGACGCGACGAGCCCGACGACCGCAGCCTCGACCAGAACCGAGCTCATCACCTGCCGTCGGGTCGCACCGAGCGCTCGGAACAGCGCCAGCTCGCGGCTTCGCTGGGTCACGACGATGTTGAACGTGTTGAAGATGATGAACGCACCGACGAACAACGCGACGAAGCCGAACACGAGCAACCCGGTCCGAAGGAACCCGAGGCCCTGGTTGACCTGGTCCTGCTGCTGGGTCGCCGCCGTGGTGCCGGTGATCGCGTCGAAGCCGTGGGGCAGCACGCCGGCGACGCGAGCCGCGAGCTGATCCGGCGTGGAGGAGCCGTCACCCTGCACGTAGATGAAGTCGAACATGCCGTCCCGCTGGAACAGGTGTTGCGCGGTGGGCAGGTCGAAGATCGCGAACGACGCCCCGAGCAGGCTGTTGGAGCTCCCGAAGCGGACGAAGCCGGAGATCGTGTACTCGCCGGGGCCCGACGGCGTCACGACACGGATCCGCTCGCCGACGCGGAGACCGTGGCCGGCCGCGGTACCGGCATCCACGACGACCTCGTGGGGACCGACGGGCGCCGCCCCGCCGGGCTCGAGCGTGAACGGGGACAGGTCCGGAGACCAGGAGCTTCCGATCGTGGGCGCGCCCCCGGACTGGATGACCTTGCCCGTCGCGGGATCGATGATCTGGGCGAACGACTGCACCGACCCTTCGGCGAACCGCACACCCGGCACGGCTCGCACCGACGGGAGGAGGCGCTCCGGGATGGGGTTCAGCTCCTGACCACCGCCTCCCCCGCCGCCTCCGCCCTCGGTGGGGTTGAACGCCTGGTGCGCCTGCACGACGACGTCCGTGTTCGCATACGCCTGGCCGAAGAGATCATCGAAGCTCTTGAGGGCCGTGTCCGTCAGCACGAACGTGCCCGCGGTGAACCCGACCCCGAGCACGACCGCGAGCGCGGTCAGGACCAGCCGCAGCTTCCGGGCCAGGAGGCTCTTGACGGTCGCGCGGAGCATCCCGTTCAGACCTCGAGGGACTTCAGACGGTCGAGGATCCGCTCCGCGGTCGGCGCCTGCATCTCATCGACGACCTGACCGTCGCCGAGGAACACGGCGCGGTCGGCGTAGCTCGCCGCCCTCGCGTCGTGCGTGACCATCACGATGGTTTGTCCGTGATCGGTGACCGCTGCTCGGAGGAACGTCAAGAGCTCGTCGCTGGATCGCGAGTCCAGGTTGCCGGTCGGTTCATCGGCGAAGACGATCTCCGGGCGCGAGACCAGCGCCCTCGCGCCGGCAACCCGCTGTTGCTGGCCCCCGGACAGTTCCGTGGGTTTGTGACCGAGCCGGTCTCGGAGGCCGGTCGTGTCGACGACCTCGTCGAACCAGGCGCGGTCGACATCGCGCCCGGCGATATCGAGGGGGAGGGTGATGTTCTCGCTCGCGGTGAGCGTCGGGATCAGGTTGTACGCCTGGAAGACGAATCCGATCTTGTCCCGACGGAGCTGGGTGAGCTGACGTTCGGACAGCGTCGTGATGTCGACATCGCCGATGTAGACATGCCCTTCGGTCGGGCTATCAAGCCCTGCGAGGCAATGCAGCAAGGTGGACTTGCCCGATCCTGACGGACCCATGATCGCCGTGAACCCGGCGACGGCGAACTCGAGCGTCACGCCCCTCAGCGCTTCGACGCTGGCGTCACCCTCCCCGTACACCTTCCGCAAGCCCTCGGTGCGGGCGGCGACCTTCGTGATCGTGCTCGACATGCGGGCGGTCCCTCCTCGAGTCAACACCGGCCGGTGTGAAGCGCAACCGCCGTAGCCCCCGGACCGAAACACTTAACCTCTTGCGGGCGAGGCGGCTTCCCAACGTGGCCTCAACGTCCGGCGGAGTCTAGCAACGGCTCTGTGAACGGGAGATGGCCTGGATCAAGCGAGCCCGATCGCAACCGGATCGCAACCGAGATCTCCTCAGTCCGGCGGATCCTCGCCGACGAGGCCGTCGATCGGCTCCCGGATGATGTCGGCGTGCCCGCCGTGCCGGGGCGTATCCCTCGATCAGGTCGATCAAGAGCCAGCGGAGGCTCGGCGCGTTCCCCTCCGGATCGGTGATCACCTTCGCGCGGTCCAGACCGCCCTCCGCGATCCGACTCCGCGCCTGGCTGACCCTACCGCCGAGCGCGTGTTCGCGCTGGTAGACAGCGTGGGCGCGGCTGGGATCGAACCAGCGACCTCTCGCGTGTGAGGCGAGCGCTCTCCCGCTGAGCTACGCGCCCGGGAGGGCAATCACGATAGCAACGCCCCGGAAAAGGCGACGGCGGCACGTGCCCGCGTCGTGCCGCCGTCAGGTCCAGGCTTGGCCCGGACCCGCGAAGTCTACGGAAGCAAGACCTTTGAGGGAGCGCTCGTCGGTGCAGCGTGGGGGTAGCATGTCCCGCGACGGACCGGACCGGGAGGGCATCGATGCTCGCAACCATGCAGACGTTCATGAACGGTCTGACGTCATGGTTGCCGACGAAGCTCGAGCACCCCGCGGAGATCCTGCTCTATTTCGCGATCCTCGGGGTGATGTCGGTGACCCCGCTCCTCATCTGGTTGGGATGGGCGGTCAGGTCCACCGACCGCGAAGGACAGCGCTGAGTCATCCGCTCGGCGCTCGCGTCTCCGCGCCGAGACGCTCAGCCAGTACCCGCATCATCGCCAGGGACACGTCGGGCCGCTCGCGGATCATGCTCTCGAACTCCTGCCGCCCGATCCGGAGCGTCCGCACGTCGTCCTCGGCGATGAGCGAGGCGACCCTCGGATTGCGCGTGATGATCGACATCTCGCCGACGACGTCGCCGGGCCCGCGCCGGGCCACCACCGATGCCGGCCCGGTACCACCTCTTGTCACCGCGACGATCCCGGCGAGCACGAGGTGCAGCTCATCTCCGATCTCGCCTTCAGACGAGATCACCTCACCGTCGGCGAACGCCCGCTCTTCGGCGAGGTCGGCGAGCCGTCGCAGGTCCGCCGTCGACAGCTCCTCGAACAACGCGATCGTGCGGAGCGCGAGCACGCGTTCCATCGGGGACATCGAGGTTCGTGAGCGGCCCATGACTTCTCCTCGTCGGTCGGTCGCGCGAACGAGCTCGACGCACGAACGGATGAGCGGATCCGAGTCCTCCGCGACGAGCTCGATCCAGTCGTCACGTGGAGGCGTCCTGTTGGCGCTGAGCTCCCAGAGCGGGACGAGCGGGGTCGCGAGCGACCGGTGCTCGGTCACCTCGAGCGTCTCGAGCGCGTTCGCGAGCTGACCGGGCTCGGTTCCCCGAAGGTTCTCGAGCGCCGCCCAGATCGCATCGCGGTCGCGGCTCACGAGCGAGAGCGCCGAGAGCGCCACGACCGCGTGCGATCGGCCACGCTCGAGCAACGCCGTCCGAAGGAGCTCCGCTTCGGCTCCGTCGGACGGGATCGCGGTCGCGAGCGCGAGATCGTGCTGGGCCAGGGCAGCCCGCTCCCGGGCGACGCGGCCGATCGTGGATGCGTGCTGGGTGAGATCGAGGCCACCGAGGACATCGAGGGCTGCCTCGCGCAGGGACGTGTCCTGACCCTCGAGCGCACGGAGCGCGGGGCCGAAGGCGGTGTCCGGCGCAGCCGAGGCGAGCGCGCGAAGCGCCTCCGTTCGCACGGCCGGTGATCGGTCCTCGAGCATCGGGCTCGCGAACGTGAGCACATCGTCCGCGCTCGCGGCGTGGAGCCTCCGGACGACCGCGGCCCGGACCTCGGTCCGCTCGTCCGAGAGAAGCCGAGCGAGGCGCTCGACGGCGCCGGGACGGAACGGCCCTCCCAGCAGAGCCACGCACATGGCGGCGCCGACCAGCGGATCCGGATCTGCCTCGAGCGGACCCAACCGACCCGCGAGGAGTGGATCGCCCGACCCATCCGTGAGCGCCTCGACCGCCGAGAGTCGGACGACCGCCTCCTCGTCTTGGAGCGCTCGTGCGAGGACGGACCGCTCGAGCGACCCGGACCCGGAGAGCCCGTCGATCGCGAGCGCGCGGACCATCGGATCATCGTCCGTCGCGCGATCCTCGAGCTCGGTTCGAGCTCGAGGGTCGTCGCTCGCGGCGAGGAGCTCGACGCCGAGCCGGCGCACGCGCGGGTCGGCGTCATGCGATGCCTTGAGCGCGAGCCCGAACGCCGTCGCGTCCAGCTCGAGCACGACCGGCGTCCCCTGAACCGGTCGGCCCTCGAACACGCTCGGACGTCCGGCGCGGAGGGCGTCGACGAGCGCGCCGGTGTACGAACGACGGATCCGCCACGCGGCCCAGATCGTCAGGCCGGCGACCGCCAGCCCGATGATCGAGAGCTGCCTCGACGTGAGCGCCTGCTGTCCGACGAGCGTCAGCAGGCCCGCGATCGCCGTCCCCGTCTGGCTCGGTCCGCCCGAGATGAAGGCGCGGACCTGGTCGCGACGGGTCTCGGGGACCACGTTGATGAGGGTCTCCCAGGCCGGCGACGCCACGCCCTGCAACCAGATCATCACCCCCGCGCGGGTGACGACCAGGGTCGTGAATGCCGAGCTCGCGAGCAGGATCCCGAACGACCCCCCATACAGCACGGGCAACACCAGGATCACCGCCGCCGCTCCCAGCCACGCGAGCAGCCGGTTCGCGAAGAGGATCGAGATCACGAAGGCGACGATCGTGACGCCCGCGCCGAAGACGCCGAGGAAGCCTGCGAGCGCTTCCGGATCCGGGTAGCGGGCGGTGGCCGCCTGCGCGAAGGGAAGGAACAACGAATAGAACAGGACCGAGAACAGCACGCCGGCTGCGGTCATCCACATCAGCAGCGGCGAACGGCGAACGAACGAGAGCCCCTGCGCGAGGTCACGCATCGCCGATGACCGGCGCCGGGCGCGCCGGCGGCCGGCGCGCGCCGGCAACCGCACCCCCAGCACTCCCGCGGCGAGGACGGATGCGCCGAGCAGGCACGCAACCCAGACGAGCAGCAGGTTGCCGACGCCGATCGCCCTCGCGAGCGGGCCCGTGACGAGGCCCCCGACGACCGAACCGAGGATCGCGCCGGATCCGAACAGGGGGAACAATCGTTTGGCGCGCCGCGTGTCCGTCACGGCCCCCGCCGCGCCCCACAGGTACACCGACTGCAGCAACGACGCGACGGCAACCGTCAGCCACAGCACCCGGTAGATCCAGTTCACGTTCGTCGCGACGATCGCGCGCTCGATCACGACGACGGCCGCGACCAGCGCCGGCATGACGACGTACGCGCGTCGTCGGTCGAACCGAGCGAGCGAGCCGGTCAGCACGAGCATCGCGACCAGACCGGTCACGCCCTGCGCGAGGTACATGACCGGGAGCGCGTCCGGACCGATCCGTTCGAAGAACAACGCGTTGACGCCACTCTCGCCGAGCGTGATCCCGGCAGATGCGACGAACAGCAAGCCGACGACCGAACCGACCAGCCGGCCCTCGCCGGGACGGATCCGGAAGGCGCTCGCGAGGGCGCTCACGCTCCCGTCACGCTGCCCTCAAAGGCGCGAGCCCTACCCGCTCGCCGGAGCCAGCGGAGTCGCGGACAGCACCACGGCGTCGACAGGGTGGCCTTTCAGCGAGAGGTGCCGGCGCTCCAGCCCGTCGGCCGTGAGACCGGCGGCCTCGGTGGCCTCGTTGGTCACGAGGATCTCGCCGATCGCCGCCTGCGATGCGAGGTGGGCGGCGATGTTCACCGGGTCGCCGAGGGCCGTGAAATCACTTGCGTTGTTCGACCCGACCATCCCAACGAACGCCGTGCCGGTATGCACGCCTGCACCGAGCGGGACCCACGGCCCATCAGGCGACCCGTGGCCGGTGACGCGGAGCAGCTCTTGGGCGGTTTCGATCGCGCGCGCGGCATGTTCCGGGCCGGTCAGGAAGGGGATGAACAGACCAACGATCTCGTCGCCCACGAACTTCTCGATGATCGCGTCACTCTCGATCAGGACGCTGCTCGACTCGCGGTAGAAGCGGTTCATCAGCCGCGTGAAGTCGATCACCGGCATCTCCCGTGCGAGCTTGCTCGACCCTCGGACATCCGCGAAGAGCATCGAGATCTCAACTTCGCCCCCGCGGATCTCCTGGCCCGCGGGGGCGCCTGGACACATCTGGGCGTGCTCCCCGATGCTCTTGAAACACCGCCCGCAGATCCTCGGCTGCTTCGACCATGGCGCGTATCCATATCGCGCCAGGATGAACTTGCCGGGTGAGCCGAACGGGGCCTGGCAGAGCTTGCATCGAGGCTTCGACGGGATCAGTCGGAGCGGGCTCTTGTCCTGGAGGTGCGGATGCGTGCCACTGAGGAAGTCGTGCCACTCCTCCTGGGGGGTCGCGTACTCGGCCATGTTCGCGGCGTAGCGTATCCCTCTCGCGGCCGGCGCGCCTCCCTCACTCCACCGGCTTGGCCTTCTCGCCGGGGAGCTGGTCGATCTCGGTCTCATCCCAGACGGTGGAGCCGCTCAGCGGTTGCACGTTGAACTGGTAGTCGAAGACCATCGTCCCGCCGTAGGTGGAGCCGAACGAGACGAGCGCCGCGGCGAGCACGGAAAGGATCGCGGCCGGCGCGCTGGTGTGCGATGCGTTGAGTTGCCCGAACCGGACGATCAGGTCGACGATGACCACGCCCGTCGTCGTCAACATGACGGTCATATGCCAGTTCGCTGTGCGCCACACCTGGGTGTGCGCGCCGCGGCCGATGATCCCGGTCCGCCGATCGCGTTGGAGCCCCCTCCACCAATCCCAGAAGCCGGTCGTCGCGGTCGCCAGCGACACGACGAACCCCACGATCATGACGAGCGTCGCGGCACGGAAGAGGTCGCGTGAGCTGAAGCGGCCGCCATCCCCGAACCACCCGAGCCAGGAGACCACGTCGAACAGCGCGGCTACGACGTAACACACGATCGGGAAGTCGGTGAGTGGCGGATGGGTCGGTTTGCCGTTCCAGCCACGGATCCCGAGGAACTTCCGGCCACGGAACGTGATCCCCGGTCTGATCGAAAAGAGCCTTGCCATGTCCCCTCCCCCGTCGGACGGTTGAAAGCTACGCCAGATCCCCTTCGCTACCCGTTTCGTCGGTCGAATATCCCACGGTTCCGCTCCGAGCTCCCGGGTACATAGAGGGTGTCTCGGCAACCGCTGGGACGCCACCCCGAGAGAACGAGGAGGCGGAAGCGTATGCAGATCGATCTCTGGAGCTATGAGATCACCTTGCCGGAGATGGCCGATCTGAACGGGTTCGACGTCGAAGCGACGGATGGCTCGATCGGCCATGTGGACGAAGCCACGTATGAGGTCGGTGCCTCGTACCTGGTCGTCGACACCGGACCATGGATCTTCGGGAAGAAGGTCCTCCTCCCGGCCAGCATCATCCAGCGCGTGGACCTCGATGAGAAGAAGGTGTATGTGCGGCTGGCCAAGGACCGGATCAAGTCGGCCCCGGGATTCGATGAGAAGACCTACATGAGCAAGAGTTACCGGGACCGCATCGGTGAGTACTACGGAGCGACGGTCTAAGGAGATCGTCGGCCGAAGTGGCAGAAAGGGCCGGGGCGCGGGAGCGCCCCGGCCCTTTTCGTGCTTACGTGGCGATCGGACGACTAGGCTGTGCCCATGTCCGACGAAGCTTGGACCGCCGAGGAGGAGCGCCGGCGTCTGGCCGAAAGCGCAGAGCCTGTCCCCGAAGCAGATGCGCTCGAGCAGACAGAGGAGCTCGAGTCAGACGATGACGACGAGGCGCCTTCGATCCCTCCGGAGGTCCCGGAGGCCGACGCCCTCGACCAAGCACGCACGGCGCCGCGGGATGACGACGAACCTCGCTGACGTTCTGCCGAAGGACCCACGAAGATCCAGGCACGCAGTCGCAGAGCCGGCCGGCGCCCGAAGACATGAACCGAGCGGATCAGTCCACGTCGAGCGGGACGGCGTGCCGGTCGACGATCGCGTCTCCGACGGTGGCGCCCTTCCGCTCGAACAGCTCGCGGGCGCGGTCGAGCGCCGCGTCCGCCTCGTCGTCGCGTCGTGCCAGGTAATGGATCTCCGCCTCGTCCAGACAGAGCTCCGCGCGCTCCATCACGTCGTCGCTCCGATCGGCCCATGCGACGGCATCGCCGATCAGGCGGTCGGCGTCCTCCTTGCGTCCTTCCCGTGCCGCGAGCACGGCCTCGACCGTCCGCCACACATGCTAGTTGATCACGTCGTCGCTCGAGGTCGTCTCCCGGCACACGTCGGCCAATCGGTGGGCCTCGTCGGATCGTCCCAGACGGAGCAACGCGCGCCCGCGCATCCCGACCGATGTCGACGAATTCGCGACGTTGTGCAGGCTAGTCGTACCCCATCCCAACGAACCGCTCGGCAGCTTCGTAGTCCCCCGCGAGCGACTCGATACGACACCGGGATCCATACATGCCCGGGTTGACCGAACCTCGCATCTCGGTCGCCAACCGCAAGGTCTCGTCGCTCCACGGTGCCGCCGCGCCGCTCGATCGCCCGGGTCATCACGTCGAAGTAACGCATCATCACGCGCCGGAGCGCCTCGGCGTCCAGCGCCTCGCCGAGTGCAGTCGACCCGGTGACGTCGCAGACGACGACGGTGACGGTCTTGCGCACCTCGGGGGCCGGCGCGGCTTCGGGGAAGCGTTCGCGGCAGGCATCACAGAACCGGGACCCCTCCGGGTTCTCGACGCCGCACGCAGGGCAGGCCGTCACGGTCGGAGGATGTAGTGGCTGAGGTTCCGATTCGAACCCCCAAAAGGGGGGTCTGCTTGTGGACGCTAGAGGATATGAACTCTCACCTCTTCCTCGTCAAGGAACACGCGCTGCGGGCGTCTCCCGGACTTTCGCTGGTGGGGTGATCAGATCCATGATCGCACCAGTACCGTCCTGTACGGCTGAGTTGCGTCGGCCCCTTGACCAGACGTTGACCAGCATGAATGGCGCACTGAACTACACAAGGCCGAAGGCACGCCGCCCAGGCAGTTCGGTCTTGTGGCGGATCCCGACCCGGGCGAGTTCGCGATGTCCCCCGGCGTCGTTCGGCGACCACGAGCGTCCGGGGATGCAAGGCCCAACGGGCGGCCTTGGTCACGCACCCTGCAGATGTCTTGCCTAAAATGAGTCACGAGGGAGGGGAAGATGCGTTGCTCGCGATCCTATCCACTCGGCGTCGTCGCACTCGTCATCGGGACAACGCTCATCTCCGGCGTCGCAAAGGCGTCGACGCCACGGGCGGCATCCATCGACTTCGCCGGGTGCGTCAGCGAGACGGGCACCGGCGGTACATGTGTCGACGGGACGGCGCTCGACGGCGCCACCGGCGTAAGCCTGAGCCCCGATGGCACAAGCGTCTACGTCGCGTCCGAGACGAGCCGTTCCGTGTCCGTCTTCTCACGAGACTCCGGCACGGGAGCCATCGCTCAGTTGCCCGGTACGGACGCCTGCGTCAGCTCCTCGGGCACTGGCGGCGCCTGCGCGAAAGGCACGGCCCTGGTCGGACCGAGGTCCGTGGGCTTGAGCCCCGATGGGAAGAACCTCTACTTCCCAGCGACGACAGCCGCAGCCGTCGCGATCTTCGCCCGCAACCAGACGACGGGGGCGCTGAAACAGCTCGTCGGTACGAGCGGCTGCATCAGTGAGAGCGGCACGAACGGCGCCTGTGCCATCGGAAGAGCGTTGGCAGGCGCTCGATCGGCGGCGGTGAGCCCCGACGGCACGAGCGTCTACATCGCGTCGTACTTCAGCGACGCCGTCGCCGTCTTCTCCCGCAATCCGACGACGGGCGCGCTCACCCAGCTCGCCGGCAGGGCCGGCTGTGTGAGCGAAACGGGCACCAGCGGCGTATGCGCCGACGGCATCGCGCTCGACGGGGCGCGTACGGTCGTCGTGAGCCCCGATGGCAAGAACGTCTACGTCGCGGCCGAGGCGAGCGGTGCGATCGCGATCTTCCGTCGCAGTACGACCACCGGGGCTTTGACCCAACTGGCGGGCCCGACGGGTTGCGTGAGTCAGACGGGTATCGGAGGCCTCTGCATCGACGACAGGGCGCTCGGCGGCGCGGGCGGTATCGCGGTCAGCCCCGAGGGCGACCATGTTTACGTGGCGTCGATGGGGAGCGATGCGGTTGCCGCCTTTTCCCGCGATCAGAGTACGGGTGTCCTCACGCAACTCGCAGGCAGGAACGGATGCGTGAGCGAGACCGGGAACGGCGGTGCGTGCCGTGACGGGAAGGCGCTCGATAGGGCCAGATCCGTGTCGATCAGCCCCGACGGCTCTGGCTTGTACGTCGCCGCGGAGATCAGCGACGCCGTCGCCGTTTTCTCGCGGGACACAGCCACGGGAACCCTCACCCAGCTAGCGGGGACCGACGGGTGCATCAGCGACACCGGAACAGGTGGCGCCTGCGCGGATGGTACGGCTCTCGACGCGGCGCGCATGGTGTCAGTCAGCCCGGATGGGAAGAACGTCTATGCTGCCTCGTTCGGAAGCAGCGCGGTCACTATCTTCGTGCGCGATCCGACGACCGGAGCGCTCGCCGAGGGGCCTGCCTTGTCAACCGTCGGCTAGCGTGGCCTGTGGCAGCACGCAGCCATGGGAGCGAGAGGACTCACCCCTTGTCAACGAAGACGCCGTCTTCGGTGAGTGCCGCCGGATGTCGTTCGACGACTCGGACGTCAAACTCGCGACGCTGTCGAGTCGACGCCTCCGCTTGAGCTTCTCTGGTGGGCGCTAGAGGATTTGAACCTCTGACCTCTTCCGCGTCAAGGAAGCGCTCTCCCCCTGAGCTAAGCGCCCGCTCTGACCTGCACGTTTCCCGTTCCTACCCCTTGCGCACCGCTCTGACAGCGCATAAGTCGGAGCGCATAAGAGCGAGGACGAAGGGATCTGGGATGGCGCAAGTCACGAGGGCGAGTGTAGCGGACATCGACCTGCTGGCGTCCTCGTGGCGGCTGCATCTGGCCGCGGAGAGGAAGTCCGCGGCGACGATCACGGCGTACAGCTATGCGACGACCCAGCTCGCGTCCTTCCTCCGAGAGCATGGGATGCCGACCAACGTCGACGCGATCACGAGGGAGCACATCGAGACCTTCCTCGTTCACCTTTACGGGATACCGGTCCAGCGATCATTCGGTTGCGACCTCCTGACGCCAGGATTCAAGGCGCACAACGACGGTCTCGCAGGTGGCGCTGGCTGTACCTGGAACCACGACCCGACGTATTCGTTCGATGGCTTGTGGAAGCCAGATGTCCCCTGGCTGACGCTTAGTCAATGGGTAACTCTGGACCAGTCTCCATGGAGTTGGGACGATTTCGCGAGCGTGGTTACCGCGTACTTGTATGAGTGGGCAAGCACAAGCGTTCCTGGCGATTGGCCAGCCCAGGGCGGCCCTTATTCGGCCTCCGATCCGGGCGCCTATGTAGATCCGTACGCCTATTACGATACTTACGCCAATGTGGATCCGTACGCGTACGAGACATATTCAGACCAGTACGGCTACGACTATGACTTCTATCCATATTCCGAAGGTTATGCGTACGCATAAGGGTTCGTGAACGTGTAGGAGCCGTTGGCGCAATCGCTATACGCCTTGCCCGATCGCGAATCTTTACTCCCAG
>VAYU01000014.1 GCA_005884925.1 Actinomycetota bacterium
AATACGTGCCCGGATCGAGGGCCGGGAGCGTGACCTGCCCTGAGCCGATGCCCACCACGTCCGGACTCTTGCCGATCTCCTTCGTGTACCCCTTGTCCGAGAAGACGTCGAGGTTGTGCGTGATCCCCGGATCCTCGTTGTCGAAGGTGATCGTGGCGGGCTGTCCGGCCGGCAGCTCGATCGAGTTCGGCGAGAACGCCGTCGGATCTGACGCGGTTACGACCGGACCGGCGGGCGCACCCGGAGAGGGCGGCGGTCCCGCGACCGTCAGCTTCCCGGTCATCGTCGTCGGGTGGAACTCGCAGAAGAAGTAGTAGCTGCCGGTGGCGAGCGGGCTCACGGGTACGTCGACCGACCCCACGCCCGTGACCGGCTGCCCCGCGGCGATCGCACCGGCCGGGTCGACGGTCTTCTGCACCGTGACCACCACGTTGTGCTGGACGCCGGTGTCGTCGTTGGTGAAGGCGATCGTGAACGGGTAGGCGGCGGGCGCCGACAGCGAGTCGGTCTGGAAGCCCTTCGTCGCCGCGCTCTTGGGCGCCGTCAACGCGATGATGACCGGTTGGGCCTCCTGCGTGGGCTGCCCGACCAGCAACGCTAGGCCCCCGGTGAGCATGGCGATCCCCGTGACCCCGCCCACCAACGACAGCAACGACGCACCCGTCACCTGCGGCCGGCTGGCCACGACCGACGCAACGGCAAGGATGGAGGCGGCCACCACGAGCGCCGTGATGGTCGCCGCCGTCGGCGTCACGCGGAGCAACACGCGGGAGAACAGGAACAGGACGGCGCCGATCACGACGAGCACGGTGACCGGGATCACGATCGGCCACAGCAGGCGTTCGCGAGGCTCCGGCGCGTGATCGCTCATCGGCCCATCTCCGCACGGATCTCGGCGTCGACGTTCCGCCATGCCAACGCGTCCCAGCCCTCCGTCTGGTCACGATGCGCCCAACGGAAGAACACGACCGTGATCACCGTCCACAGGATCGCTCCACCGAGCAGCTTCATGGTCAAGCCCGCGATCATCTGATCGGTCATCACCGAGATGCCCCAGATGCGCGGGAACGTCGCGTACACCGCGTAGAGCGGCACGTGGCCGAACGTCAGGAACGATGCCGGGATCGTGGGGGCGAGCGACTGGACGAACAGGTAGAGCATCTGCCCGGGAGGAGTGAGGGGAGGCATCTCCGGCAGCGGCGAGACCACCGGCCACCACATCACGACCGCCGAACCCAACAAGAGGGTATGCAGGAAGAAGTGCGTGAGCTCCGAGTGGACCGACATGGTCACGACCGCCGGCCAGTGGCTGAACAGTAGGAGTCCGTTGAACAGCACGATCGCCGGGAGCGGCCGCGTGACGAAGCGCCACACCCTGCGCACGAGTCGCCGTCGCAGGAGGTCGCGCCAGAGCCAGGCCGGTGTCCCGGCGACCAGCAGCGGGGCTGCGACCAAGGTGAACAGCAGGTGCTGCGTCATGTGGACGAGGAAGAGGTACCGCTCGGCCAGGTCGTGGATCGGCCAATCCGCTCCGATCCAGAGGACCGCGACGCCGGCCAGGAAGAGGCGGCGTGCGTGGTCGGATACCGGGACGCCCGTGCGTTCCGCATGGCGGCGGCACGCGATCAGGTACACCGCGGCCAGCGAGCCCAGGATCACCCAGACGTCGACGTGCGCGTGCCAGGCGGGGAACATGACGTCTACCCCGCGAACGCCTTGAACAGGAGCAGGACGACCAAGAAGAGGATGCACGCGCCCGCGAACCCCATGATGAAGAACCGCGAGTATCGGGCGTCGTCGAACCGGAGGTGCATGAACCACAGCACGACAAGCCCGAACTTCACGAACGCCAAGAAGAAGAGGATCCCGATCAGCAGGCCGTGCGGGAGCGAGGAGTAGCTGACCCAGACCTCGAGGGCCGTCAGGATGACCAGGATCACCCCGATCCGGACGTACTCCTTGGCGCTCGGGTGGATGTGACGCGCGTGCCCGACCTCGCTCGGGTCGCTCATCCCGCGCGCGCCGGCCTCCTCGTGGAACTCGTCGAGCTGCCGCATGAGGCTCCTTCTACCCCGCTGGTTTCGCCTGCGGGATCAGGTACACGACCGTGAAGATCACGATCCATACGATGTCGACGAAGTGCCAGTACAACCCGACCATCTCCACCGGGAACGCCTGATCGTCGGGGAGCCGACCCGCCCACGACATCCCCACCAGCGACAGCAGCATCAGGATCCCAACCGTCACGTGGACGCCGTGGAACCCGGTGAGCACGTAGAAGGTCGTGCCGAACAGGTTCGTCGTGAGCGACAACCCCTCGTGATAGAAGCTCGTGAACTCGTAGACCTGGCCGCCGACGAAGGTCATCCCGAGCAAAGCGGTGGCCACGAGCCACAAGCGCATCCGGGCGAAGTCGCGCTTCTCCGCAGCCGTGAGCGACAGGACCATGGTCAGCGAGCTCGCCAGCAGCACGAACGAGGACACCGATGTGTAACGGATGTCGAAGATCTCGCTCGGGTAGGGCCCGGTCGTGCTGGCGCCCCGATACAGGACGTACGTCGTTATCAACGCTCCAAACAGCAGGCATTCCGACGCCAGGAACAACCACATCGCGAGTTTCGTGCTCGGAAGCCCGGTGCTCGTGTGTTCGACCGGTGCCGCGTGTGCGGTGGTATCCGCCATCGCTACTCCGCCACCGGGGGCTCCATCGCCCAGCCCATGAATCCGATCACGGTGACGAGCGCCCCCGCCCCGACCAACCACCAGGAGTACAGGACGCCATATGCGATCGTAGGCAAGCCGACGGCCGCGATCAGCGGCCAGAACGACGGGGTCGGGAGGTGGATCGCCCCTCCGTGACCATCCGCCGCCGCATGATCCGATGCGCCGGCGGGCACTCGGATCAACCTGCCCTCCTTGTCCTCGGCGTACTTGCGGTGCCAGAACTCATCGATCGAGTGAACGACCGGGATCTCTTCGAAGTTGTAGACCGGCGGCGGGCACGATGTGGTCCACTCGAGCGTCCGCGCGTCCCACGGATCCTCGTTCGCGAGACCCTTCGCCGTGCGTTGCGTCTTGACCGCGTTCACCACGAACACCAGCGTCGACAGCGCGATCAGGTACGCACCGACCGTCGACACCTGGTTCCAGAACGTGAGCCCGAGGCTCGCCGGGTAGGTGTACTCGCGCCGGATCATGCCGCCGAGCCCCAGGATGTGCATCGGCCCGAAGGTGAGATTGAAGCCGATCAACATGATCCAGAACTGCACCTTGCCCCAGCGTTCGTCCAGCTGGCGCGCGAAGATCTTGGGCCACCAGTAGAACACCCCTCCGAACAGGCCGAAGACCGCGCCGCCGAACAAGACGTAGTGGAAGTGCGCGACCACGTAGTAGGTGTCGGTCTGCTGGTAATCCGAGGGAACCACCGCATGCGTCACCCCGGACAGGCCGCCGATCACGAACATCGCCACGGCGCCGACCGCCATCAGCATCGGCGTATCGAAGTGGATGTCTCCCCCGTACATCGTGCCCATCCAGTTGAAGATCTTGATCCCGGTGGGCACGGCGATGATCGCGGTTGTGATGCCGAAGGCGGTGTTGGCCACCGGCCCAAGACCCACGGCGAACATGTGGTGCGCCCACACGCCGAACCCGATGAACCCGATCGCGATCCCCGAGAAGACGACGAACTGGTAGCCGAACAGGGGCTTGCGGCTGAAGACCGGCAGGATCTCGCTGATGATCCCGAACGCGGGCAGGATCAGGATATAGACCTCGGGGTGGGCGAAGAGCCAGAACAGGTTCTGCCAAAGGAGCGGCCTGCCGCCGGCCGTCGGATCGAAGAAGTGCGTTCCCCACCGGCGGTCGAACAGCATCTCGAACAGGGCCACCGTGATGATCGGCAGCGCGAAGACCAGGAGGAACTGCACCACGAGCCCCATCCACACGAACACAGGCATCCGGAACAAGGTCATCCCCGGCGCACGCATGTTCACCACGGTGACGGCCAGGTTGATCGCGCCGGCGCTCGAGGCGAGCCCGGTGATGATCAGCCCGAGCGCGTAGAAGGTCATCCCGATCGTGGGGTCGGTCGTGGAGTTCGGCGGATACCCGAACCACCCGCCGTTGGGCGCTCCCCCCAGGAACCAGCTCGAGTAGAGGAAGAGCCCGCCCAGCAGGAACACCCAATACGAGAACGCGTTCAGCCGCGGAAACGCCACGTCGCGCGCGCCGATCATCAACGGGATCATGTAGTTGAAGAACGCGGCCGACATCGGCATGACGAACAGGAAGATCATCGTCAGACCGTGCATCGTGAATATCTGGTTGTACTGATCCGCGTTGAGAAGGGTGTTGTCGGGCTTCGCGAGCTGCGCCCTGATCAACAGTGCCTCGAGCCCGCCGATGATGAAGAACGCGAACGCGCTGAAGCCGTACAGCAAGCCGATCTTCTTGTGGTCGATGGTGGTGAACCAGCTCAGCCAGCCGGTGGTCGCCGTCGGCCGGCGGATGATCCCCCGGGGGGCCGGAACGCTCGCTGCGGTCGCCATCGCTGAAGGTCGCTCCTACGTCAGGCTATACAGATAGGCCACGAGAGCGTCGATCTGCTGCTCGGTGAGGCCGTAATCGGGCATCTTCGCGCCCAGCTTGACCGCGTTCGGATCGGCGAGCCAGGCCTTCAGGTCGGCAGCGTTTGGGTTGCCGTTCAGGAAGGACTCGAAGTCGCAACCCGCGAAGCACTCGTGCGTCGCCGCCGCGAAATGCGTCAGGTTGGGCGCCGCCGTCCCCGCCGCGTCGGTGCCGCCGACCGCATGGCACTGGATGCACTGGCCGCCGACGCCGTTCACACCGAGGAAGAGATCCATCCCTTGCTGAGCGAGCCCGTCGTTCGGTTGCACCGAGGGGCTCTTCTCGTTGGCCACCCATCGCTGCCAGTCGGCCTCATCCAGCGCGCGGATCCGGAACTTCATCTTGCCGTGCTGGAGCCCGCAGAACTCGGCGCACTGCCCGGAGTAGATCCCGGGATCATCTGCCGAGAACACGATGTGGTTCGTTTCGCCGGGGATGACGTCCTGCTTCCCGAACAGCTGAGGCGCCCAGAACGAGTGGATCACCTGGTGGTCGGGAACGCCCGCCGTGCTGTGCGCGCCACCTCCGAGCGACGTCAGCGACAGATCGATCGTCCTGCCCGTGGGGATCACCAGGACGTCTGCCGTGACGATCGCGTCGTGGTCCCCGTAGTTGACCGCCATGTCGGGATCGGTGTACCGGAAGCCCCACCACCACTGATACCCTTCGACCGTGATCTGCATCGCATCGGCCGGTTGACGAGCAAGCTGCCAGATCGTCGAGACCGTCGGAACCATGATGACCGCGAGGACGATCGCCGGGGCGATGGTCCAGCCGATCTCGAGCCGCGTGTTCCCGTGGATCTGCGGCGGCATCCGATCGCGGTCCTTGCGGTGCCGTAACCTGATCGAGATCAGCAGGATGCCGCCCTCGACGACGAGGAAGACGGCGGCGGCGGGCCAGAGCACCAGCACGAGCAGGTTCTTCTCGGTCTGAGCGGTCGGGCCGTGCGGGTTCATCGTGTTCTGCGGCGCCGTCTTCGAACAGGCGACCAGCAAGAGCGTCAACGCGAGCAGCGCGAGGATCCACCACCGCGTTCTGCGCACCGTTCTCCGTCCCCCTAAGAGCTTCGCGCCCGCCCGCGGGGCGCAGGTCCGCGCGACTGTATCACCGGCCTTCTGCGCGACCGGAGTCACTTCGCGTACGTGTGCAAGCCGGCGATCCATAGGTTCACCGCGTAGTACGTGATCAGGAGGCTGAAGAACCCGACGAGCGCGATCGACGCCGCCTTCGCGCCCTTCCACCCCGCGGTCGCGCGGGCGTGGAGGTACCCGGCGAAGATCGTCCACGTGATGAACGACCACGTCTCCTTCGGATCCCAGCCCCAGTACCGGCCCCAGGTCTGTTGCGCCCAGATCGCGCCGCAGATCACGCCGAAGGTCCAGATCGGGAACCCGAACTGGATGAAGCGGTAGGCGAGCCGGTCCAGGGTCGCGGACGGCGGCAGGCCGATCCGCCGCGCCGGCTCCGCCGGCGCGGCGGATCCCACCGGTTCGTCGGCGCCGGGCACGTAGTCGGGCGGGACGTCCAGGTCGGCGTCCACGGAGCCGCCCAGGATGGGGGGCGGGTGGCCGCCGCGGAGCGCCTCGATCTGGCGGCGCTCCGCGGCCACCTTCACCAGGTACAGGACCGTGAACAGACAGCCGATCCCGAGGAGCGATGAGGCCGTGATCATGGCCGTCACATGGATCTGCCGCCAGTACGAGTTGAGCGCTGGCAACAGGTCGGTCGGCCCGACGTAGAAGAAGGACACGGCCATCGCCATGGTGAAGATCGCGAACGCGTAGACGAAGCCGCCGAGCGTCGTGACGCGGTAGCGCCACTCCACGATCACGAGGTACCCCAGCACGATCAGGAACGTGAGCAGCGCCGAGTACTCGTACATGTTGCCCCACGGCGTCCGCCCCGCCGCGATCCCTCGCCCGACGATCGACACGCCGTTCGCTGCGAGCCCGGCGGCTCCCACGACGAGCGCCCCGACGTGGAACGACGTCCTGCGGAACGCCAGGTACGCGAACGACAGCACCATCGCCGCGATGTAGGCGAACAGGGCAGCGTTGAAGGAGTCGCCGGAGACGCGCGCCCAGTCGGACGTGCTCACCTCGCCCCGACCTCCTCGCGTGGGCCAGCGGGGATCCTGGCGAACGCGGCGTCCAGATCCTCGACGAGCTTCGGGAAGGCTTCTTCGAACCTGTCCTTCCGCTGCAACGCGAACCCCCCGATCTGCACGACCGACCCAGCGTCCTTGGGTTCGGCACGGACCCAGACCTTCCGTCGCGACGAATACATCGCCGCGACCAGGCCCGCGAGGATGAGGATAGCGGCGCCGAGGACCCAGGGGACGGTCGTGTCCCGCGAGATCTGCAGCCGCGAGTACTGGCGGAGCTGCGGGAACGACATCGTGAGCTCGGACCCGACGCCGCCCGGGCAGATGGTTCCTGCGAGCTGTCGCGGAAGGCCCGATGACGACGCCCCGGAGGTCACGCATCCCCGAGCGAGGTCGACGGTCCACCCCTGGCCGATGCCGCCCGTCGTGACCTCCCGCATCAGCCGCGTGTCCAACCCGTTCAGCGACGGATCGAGGAGCTTGCCCTTCCACAGCGAATAGCGCATGAACGGGTCCTTCGCCTCCGTCATCGGCTGCGGGATCCCGGCGATCAGTCCCGCGAAGTACGCGACGCTGTCGGGGTAGAGCTCGAGCTTGATCGCCACCTGCGGCCGGAGCGTGGGCAGCTTCACGAACCCGATCCATGGAACGGTCAGCGGGTTGTCGCCGGGCTGGGCGTTCTGTCCCATCACGACCGGGCCGTGGAAGATCGTCGTTCCCCGTTCGACGATGGTGACCACGGGTGCCCAGCCGAACCCGAACTGGAAGATCCGCACGCCGTCGAAGCTCACCGGGTGATTGATCGTGACGGTGTCCGCTCGCGCGAGCGTCCCGTCCGGGTTGCGCAACTCGACCTTCGAGGTGAAATCCATCGGGACGCCGCTCCGTCGGAACGCATCGGAGTAATCGATCAGCGTGATGCCGATCCCGGTGTGCGAGCCCGAGGAGAAGCGGCCCGTCCGAAGGTCACCGTCGTAGTTGAACGCCGCGTCCGTCCAGGTCTGTCCTTCGACGATCGTCGCGTGCCCGACGTACCCGGTCCCTTTGCCCACGATCACGGCCACCAACAACACCAGGAACGCCCAGTGGAAAACGAGGCTGCCCACCTCGCGCAGCGCGCCCTTCTCGGCCGCGACGCCGCGCTCATCTGCCGCGAGGGCAACGCGGTAGCCGTGACGACGAAGGACCGTGCGCGCCGTCGAAGCGGCGGCCGCCGGATCGGCGGGAACGTGCAGCTCCCGGTACTGTGGGAACGCGTCGATCTCCCTCGCTTGGATCGGACGCTGACCGATCGTTCGGATCATCGCGCGCGATCGTGGGATCAGACATGCGGTCAGGGACACGAACAGCAAGGTGAGGATGAGGACGAACCACCACGACCCGAAGACGTCGAAGAAGCCCGCCCGCAGGAACAGCGCGCCGAGGAACGGATGTGCCAGCCGATACGACGCGACCCGCTGCGGGCTGTTGGGGATCTGGGGCAGGAGCGACCCGACCGCCGCGCCGGCGGCCAGCAGCAAGAGCAGCACGAGGGCGGTGCGCATCGACCGAAGGGTCCGCCACACGAGCGCGAACGACTGCCGGAGCGTGAAGCGGGGAGGCGCGGAGGGACTCATGGGGCCGACAGGATGCTACTGCGAGCCGGGCGATCACAGGCCTGGCGTCAAAGGCCGGGGGCGAAGCGCTGGAGCGGGGCGATCAGGTACCGGGTGAAGGTGCCGGTGATGAGCATGATGCCCATCCCCACGAGCAATGACCCCGAAGCCACGGTGATCACCCGGTAGTTCCGCCGGAACCACCGGAGCGTTCCGGAGAGCCACTGGATCCCGAGACCGATCAGGAGGAACGGAACGCCGAGCCCGAGCGAGTACACGACGAGCAGGAGGACGCCGCGGGCGGTGCTCTGGGTGCTCGCGATGAAGAAGATCCCGCTCAGCACCGGGCCGATGCACGGCGTCCACCCGGCCGCGAAGGCCATGCCGAGCGGGAACGCTCCGGCGACACCGGGACGCACCTTGTGCAGGAAGGGCCTGCGTTCGGCGTACAGCGCGATCGACCCCCGCCCCAAGGTATAGCCGATCATCAGCAGGCCGAGGGTGATGACGACGAGCCCCGCGATCGTCTGGCCGGCGGAGCCCTTGAAGAGCCTGACGGTCGAGGCGAAGGCCCCCAACAGCGCGAACACGAGGGTGAACCCGCCGATGAACAGCACGATCGGGAGCAGGCGAGATCGAGGTCGCTCAGCGTCACCAGCCATCCCTTCGTCGACGGCCGACGCACCGGTGACGAACGACAGGTAGCCGGGAACCAGCGGGAACACGCATGGACTGGCGAACGACACGATGCCCGCGACGAAGGCGAGCGCAGGGGCCCACCACCGGGCCAGCGCGTGTGTGGTGTCGGCGAGCATGGAGCGTGCGGCTCAGTGTAGGTGCCGCACCACGGGTGACCGAGAGGGGTTGCTATGATGCCGCCGCCGCGACCAGGAGGGACGGAAGGCACGAGCGCATGAGTCAGATCGACGTCGCGACGAAGTCACCGATCCGGCAGCGCACGCAAGGCCTCAGATCCCGGATCGAGGTGTTCGTCCGGAACTTCGAGTGGACGTGGACGA
>VAYU01000015.1 GCA_005884925.1 Actinomycetota bacterium
ACGGAACGCCATCCAGTTGGTCCCCACCTCGTTGATCCGGCGGACCTCCGTGGGGGCGTCCGTCCCCTCGATGACGTCGATCACGCGGCCGCCGTCGCGGACGATGCGCTGGTACGTCCCGGGATCGCGGAGCTCGGTCGAGGCGATCGTCGCGGCGGCGCCGGCCCGCCGATGCCGACGGAGGAGCGCACGGATGTCTTCGGGCAGCACCGGATCGAAGTCGCCGTTCGCCACCAGAACGTCGTCGACGCGGCCGACGGCCGACTTCGCCGCGAGCACGGCGTGGCCGGTACCGAGCTGTCGGGTCTGCTCGACGAACACCGGCTTCGGGGTGATCTTCCACGACGCGACCGCGGCGCGAACATCCTCGGCGTCGGGCGCGACGACCATCACGATCCTGTCGGGACGAGCCGCGAGCGCGGTCTGCACGACGTGCCAGAGGGCCGGCTTGCCGCACACCGGGTGCAGGACCTTGGGGCGAGCGGACTTCAGCCGCTTGCCCTTCCCGGCGGCGAGGATCACCGCGGCGAGCGATCGGGTTCGTGTGGTCGTCGTGGTGGCCAACGAGTGGTCCCTGCGAGGGGCTCACATGGTCGCGGATGCGCGGCACCGCGGCAACCCGGAGGGACGACCGAGGTCGACGATCCCTAGCTCACCGCGAAGAGCTGCACATCCTCAGGGATCCCTTTCAACCGATGATCCCCCTTATCCAGGAGGACCAACCCGGACCCCGCAACCAGGTCCTTCACGGTTCTCGAAACGAGCACCTCGCCGGCCATGGCCTCGCTGACGATCCGAGCTCCGATGTGGACGGCCACCCCGCGGACACGCCCACCTCGGTGCGACACTTCCCCGATGTGGATGCCCGACCGTGTGTCGACCCCCAGCTCTCGTGATCGATCGCGCAGTGCGGCGGCGCATCGGATCGCGCGGGCGGGCCCCTCGAACGTGGCGAACAAGCCATCGCCGGTCCGGTCGACCAATCGACCCGCGTATCGATCCAGTTCGCGGCTCGTGACGGCCTCATATCGTTCGAGGAGCTCCGCCCACCTGCGGTCGCCCATCGTCGTCAGCATGGCCGTCGATCCGACGATGTCCGTGAACAAGACCGTCGCCAATGCACGCTCGACCTCCTCGGTCGGTGGCTCGCCGGTGATGAACTCCTTGATCGCACCGGATAGTGCCTCCCAGCCGTCGAGCCAAGCGATCGCATCGATCCCCGGCAGCTCGCGATAGACCGACCCGGAGATGCGCTCGGCGAGGTAGCGAGAGTTCTCGACCCGCATCCACGAATCCGGACGATGCAACACCAGGGTCGGTACGGTGATGAGCGGAAGGATCGGTCTCGTGTCGATCTGATCCAGGACGCTGAAGAACGCTTGCGCATCCCGAGGGCTCATGACCCGCATGGCTTGCCCACCGAACCAAGCCCGAAAAGACTCGTTGGCGCGAACGCTGGGCGCGATCCAGTCCAGCTCCGCGGCGGTTCCCCACCTCGCGATGATCGCGTCGATGTCGGCGGCCCGCTCGTCGCGAGTCTGCCCCCATGGGTAATCCGCATCCTGAAGCGTGGTGGCGAACGCGTTGAACAGCACCAGCTCGGCGGTCCGCTCGGGCCGCATCGCCGCGAAGAGGATCGCGAAGAGCCCAGCCGCCCCCCATCCGATGATCACCGCTCGGTCGGAGCCCGCCGCGTCCAGCACGGCGAGCGCGTCCGCGACCTGTTCCTCCATCGGGTGAGGCTCCCCGAATCGATCAGAGAGGCCCAAACCTCGCGGATCCCACAGGATCAACCTGGCGAAAGATGCAAGATCGTTCACTGCCCGATCGAGGAGCGGCTGGTCTTGCCAAGACTCGAGCGGCGGGAAGAAGGGCCAGTCCGGCGTCGAAAGGATGTCGATCGTGCCGGACCCGACCACCTGATACGCGAGGTTGACATCTCCGTTCTTCGCATAGCGGATCGCGGGGCGCATCGCAGGTCGAAGGATAGGACGTCGAGGTGGTGGCGCGTCTCGGAGTGGGCTTGACGCCGGCCGACGGCGAGGGATAGTCGCCGAACGATGCCCAGCCATGTGATCGATGTCGATGACATCCGCCCGCTCGAGCGGCCCGAAGCCGTTAACGTCGCCCGACACGAGTACGACCGTTACCTCGACCAACTTCGCTCGCTTTCGGACCGGGATTGGCTCCGGGGAACCGACTGCCCTCCGTGGACGGTTCGGGACATGGCCGCCCACGTCTTGGGGCAGACCGAGTTCATCGCCTCGATCCGCCAAGCGGTGCATCAGCGCAGGGCGTCAGCACGAGAACTTGGCATCCGGCAGGACGCGGTGAACGAGATCCAGATCCGAGAGCGAGCCGGGCTGACACCCGCAGAGATCATCCGGGGGTTGAGCGTCGCCGCGCCCGCATCGATCCGCGCGAGGCGTCGTCTCCCCGGACTCGTTCGCAGGATCAGGGTCTCACCGGAGCCCAGCTTGAGCGAGCGATGGACGTTGGCCTACCTGTTCGACGTGATCTTCACCCGCGATACATGGATGCACCGGATCGATACCGCACGAGCAGCCGGCGTCGAGTTGGTTTTGACGCGGGAGCACGACGGCCGGATCGTCGAGGACATCGTCGCCGATTGGGCTCGTCGGCTGCGGACGCCGTTCGAACTCGAGTTGGCAGGCCCGGCGGGAGGCAGCTACCGCTTCGGAAGCCCCGGAGAGCGTCTCGAGCTGGACGCGGTGGACTTCTGCCGGCTGCTTTCCGGCCGAGGCGCGGGCAGTGATGGTCTGCTGGCGACGCTCGTCCCGTTCTGAACGATACGAAGAGAGGGCGTGCGTTGCAACGGTTCCGGGGGGAGGAATCGAACCTCCATTTCAGGCTCCAAAGGCCCGCGTCTTGCCGTTAGACGACCCCGGAAGGCTCCGCAATCGTACGAGGGGGAGGCGCCGGCGGCGGCGCGGTCGTCACGAACGAGCCGGGCACCGCCGACGCGATCGCGTCGGCGTGCGCCGGGTCGCGTGCGAGCGCGACGACGGTCGGCCCGCTCCCGGACATCACCGCGCCGAGCGCGCCGGCGGCGCCGAAAGCGGCGACGGCGCGCGCCACCTCCGGGTGGCGATCGGCCACCCCCGGCTGCAGGTCGTCGAAGAGCGCCGACCCGGCGAGTTCGTGGTCCCCGACCTCGATCGCCGCGATCAGCGAGCCCGGATCCGGACCCGACGAGGGGCGTTCGTCCCACCAGCCGTACGCATCGGGTGTGCGCACGGCGAACCGCAGCGCTTCGACCACCCAATGCGACCGGGCCGCGTGGAGCGGGAGAACGTGATCGCCCCGGCCGTCGGCGAACACAGGACCTCCCGACACGAGCGCGCAGACGTCGGAGCCCACCGCCGCCGCTGCCTCCAGCAGCGCTTCCGGCCCGAGGCCCGTTCCGAACAGCTCGTCGAGCGCGAGGATCGTCGCGGCCGCGTCAGCGCTCCCACCGCCGAGCCCCGCCGCAACGGGGATCCGCTTGTCGACGACGATCCGGGCGCGCGGCGCCCCGACCCCGGCGGCGGTCGCCCACGCGTGCGCCGCGCGCCCGACGAGGGACTCGCCGCCCGCTCGTTGCAGCTCGCCGGCGCGCTCCCCCATCACCTCGGTCACGAGCCCGTCGTGTTCCTCGACGGTGACGACGTCGTAGAGCTCGATCGGCAGGATCGCGGTCTGGATCTCGTGGAACCCGTCGGGGCGGCGGCCGAGCACGCGCAGGAACGCGTTGAGCTTCGCGTGGGCGTGACGGGTGACGGATCTCATGCGGGCATCGCCGATGCGACCCGGGCGAAGTCCTCGAGCGAGAGCTCCTCGGGGCGGGCGGACGCGGCGACGCCGCTCGCGGCGAGCGTCGCGTCCGCCTCGGCCGGTTCGAGGCCGAGCCGTCGGAGGGCGTTGCGCATCGTCTTCCGACGCTGCGCGAACGCCCCGTCGACGACGCGCCACAGGCGGTCCTCGTCGACGTCGACCGGCGGAGCGCTGAGCCGGTCCAACCGAACGACGACCGACTCGACCTTCGGACGCGGCCAGAAAACCTCGGGAGGGACGCGCCGGATCGTCGACGCGAGGGCCCGGTACGCGACGCGGACGCTGACGGCGCCGTACGCGTCATCGCCCGGCCGCGCGGCGAGCCGCTCGCCGACCTCGCGTTGCATCATCACCACGGACCGCACCACCTTCGGGACGCGTGCCAACACGTCGAGCACGAGCGGTGTGGCGATGTTGTAGGGCAGGTTCGCGCAGAGGATCCATGGAACATCATCCGACCCGAGGAGCGCGTCCCAATCCGATCGCATCGCGTCCGCGCGGACGACGCGGACCCGTGGATGCTCCTGGAGCACGTCGGCGAGCGCGGAAACCAACCCCGGGTCGAGCTCGACCGCGACCACGTCGGCACCGCTCGCGTCGAGCGCGAGCGTGAGCGAACCGAGACCCGCCCCGATCTCGATCACCCGATCGCCGGGACCGATCCCGGCGTCCCGGACGATCGCGCGCGCGACGTTCGGATCGAGCAGGAAATGCTGTCCGAGCGATCGGCGCGGGGCGATCCCGTGCCGGTCCGCGAGATCCCGGAGCTCCGCCGCTCCGAGCCCCCCGGCCCTACCAGCTGAGCGCGACCTGGACGACCCCGTGTCCGAGCGGGGAAAGGGCCGAGAAGGCCTCGGGTGAGAGGTCGATGACGCGTCCCGGCGCGAACGGTCCTCGGTCATCGACCACCACGGTAACGGAGCGGCCGGTCGCGAGGTCCGTAACCCGCACGTGGGTCCCGAACGGCAGCCACGGATGCGCCGCCGTGTAGCCGGTCCACGGAGGGTCGTACCAGGTCGCCTGGCCCTGTTCGCTGGTGGCGCCGGTCCCGGGTTCGGTGAGCGACCCGTCGTACATCGAGAACGGGGCCGACAGCCGCTCTTCCCTCTGCGGTCGGACGAACACCGCGCTCGAGACCACGTCTTTCGACGTCACGCGGCCGTTGACGAAGGTGAGTCGAACCGTTCGGTCGACGAAGCCGGGAACGCCGGGCTGCAGGAGGAAGGACGTGCCAGGCGTCATGGTGCTCGTGTAGTCCGTGTGGATACGGAACGGCACAACGTGAAGATGCCGGATCTCGGTCACATCGACCCGGTCGTACCGGACCGACATCCCGGATTGAAGGGGGGTGCTGGGTGGTGGGGCGACGCGATCGTCAGCGTCGGGTTCGATCCCCATGGCCGAGAGGAGCGCCCCGACCGTGCTCGCGTTCGTTGAGACGTCGTGCACCTTCCCCGACACGACGGCTCGAACGGAGACGGACGAGGTACCGACGGCTTCCAGTGCCGCCGCTTGGCCGAGCGGAGGGGCCGCCTTCCCAAACAGCCCCCCGCCCGGTTGCTCCACCACCCAGACCCCCACACCGTGGGGGCCGACCGCCGCGGCGAACGCGTCCGCCGGCATCCCCGGCGGCTGGCTCACCATGACGGTCATGCCGTCCGCCAGGGCGGTGCCCGGCGGAGGTTGTACCTGCAACCCGAGCGACAGCGGTACGCCCTCGGACCGCAGAAGATCGCCGACGTTCGATGAGGTCGTCCGCACCGACTGCGGCGTCCCGGCCACGACGAGCGTCACGTTCTTGTGCCATGCGAGCGAAAGTGCGGTCCCGACGAGCAGCGTCCCCGTCGCGAGAACGGCGACCTGCAGCGCGCGTTGGATGCGCAGCCGCCTGAGCCGCGAGGGCCGAACCACCCTTCCTCCGATCGCTCGGGGAGGGCCTCTGGGGGAAGCGGCTCGGTGGAAAACACCCGGGCCGGGCTGAAGCCTCCGGTCGCATGAGTGCCCTACCCTACCGAACCCTCAACCCTCACTGCAACCTTGAGAGCGAACGGGCGTTCGCTGCTATCGGAGCCCCTGGAACGCTTTCCGCGCGTTGTTCGCGGTCGCCTCGACGAGATCCCGGACGCGCGTGCCGCGCACTTCGGCGAGCGCTCCGAGCGTGAGGAGCACGTTCTGCGGCGCGTTCGCTCGGCCTCGAAGCTTCTGCGGCGCGAGGAACGGCGAATCGGTCTCGACCAGGAGTCGATCCGGCGGCACCGCGGCGGCGGCCGCGCGCAGATGCTCGTTCTTCGGATACGTCACGTTGCCGGCGAAGGAGGTCCAGTAGCCACGGGCTGCACACTCACGAGCGAGGGCCGCGTCCCCACTGAAACAATGGATCACGACGCGCTCGGCCGAACCCTCATCCAAGATCCGCATCGCGTCCGTCCACGCATCCCGGATGTGGACGACGACCGGCTTGCCCGTCTCGTTCGAGAGCGCGATGTGGGTCCGGAACACCCGGATCTGGTCCTCCCGCGGCGAAAGCATCCGGAACCAGTCCAGGCCGCACTCCCCCACCGCGACCACGCGAGGGTCGTGCAGGAGCTCTTCGATCCGGGCCGAGGCGGCCGGGTCGAACCCATGAGCATCGTGCGGATGGACCCCTGCGGTCGCGAACACACCCTCGAAAGAATCCGCGATCTCGAGGGAGCGACGGCTCGTTTCGACGTCAACGCCGATGCAGATCAGCCGCTCGACGCCCGAGGCCTTCGCGGTCTCGACCGCGACTGCAGGTTCGACCTCCATGAGGAACAGGTGGCAGTGGGTATCCACCGCCCCTGACTGGACCGCCAGTTCAGGGTTCTTCTCCGCCATCGGGCGGGGACCATACCCGGTCTCAACTTCGGGTGAACAGGGGGAGCTTCACGTGAAACGTTGGTGGAAGAAGTCTCATCCGCGGCTCGACGAGCTGGACGGTCGTCAGTCGGCTTCGACGCGCGGGAAGAGGGCCTCACCCTTGCTGGTGACGGTCCCCGGCTTGAGGCCGCCCCACGCGACGTCGGAAGGGACCCGACGGTTGTCCACCGCCCCGCCCAGTCCGAGCTGATCCCACAGCCGCTGGGCAGCCGCAGGCATGATCGGCTGGATCAAGATCGCCAAGATCCGGAGCGTCTCTGTAGCGGCGTAGAGCACGCCGGCCAGCTCGTCGCCGCGCGCGGGATCCTTGGCGAGCTGCCACGGCTCCTTCTCGACGAGGTACTGGTTCGCCCGCGAGACGATGCCCCAGATCGCAGCGAGGCCGGCCGTGAGCCGCACCGCCAGCAGGTGCTCGTCGTAGCGTTCGACCGCCTGGACGATCACGTCCGGGAGATCCGCCTCCCATCCGCCCTCGGTCGGCTCGGGGACGACCCCGGCGTAGCTCGTCCCGAGCATCGCGAGCACGCGGCTGGCGAGGTTCCCCAGGCCGTTCGCGAGGTCCGCGTTGTGACGGTCGACCATCGCCTCGTACGAGAAGCTCCCGTCCTGGCCGTACTGGACCTCGCGCATGAAGAACCAGCGGTACGAATCGACGCCGAACCGGTCGATCAGCTCGAACGGATGGATCCCGGTCGCGTTCGTCTTCGACATCTTCTTGCCGCCGACCGTGAGGAAGCCGTGCGCCCAGACCTGCATCGGCGGCTCGACACCCGCGGCCATCAACATCGCCGGCCAGTAGACGGCGTGTTGTCGAAGGATGTCCTTGCCGATCGAGTGGATGTTCGCGGGCCACACGCGCGCGAAGCGATCGGGATCCTCCGCGTAGCCCGCGGCGGTGATGTAGTTCGTCAGCGCGTCGAACCACACGTAGTTGATGTGGGTTTCGTCCCAAGGCAACCTCACGCCCCAGTCGAAGGTGGTGCGGCTGATCGAGAAATCCTGGAGGCCGCTGCGGATCACCGACAGCACCTCGTTCCGTCGCGTCTCCGGCTCCACCGCCGACGGGTTCCGCTCGTAGTGCTCGAGCAGACGCTCCGCATAGGCCGAGAGCCGGAAGAAGTAGTTGTCCTCCCGGAAGTACTCCACGGGGATCTCGTGGATCGGGCAGAGCTCACCGGGCAGGAGATCGGCCTCGTTGTAGTAGAGCTCGCACGAGACGCAGTAGAGCCCCTCGTAGTGACCCAGGTAGATGTCGTCCCGTCCGTTCTCGTAGACGGCGAGCAGGATCTTCCTGACCGCCTCTTCGTGGCGCGGCTCGGTGGTGCGGATGTACACGTCGTAGGCGATGTCGAGCCGCGCCCAGACCTCGCGCCACTTCGGTTCCATCGCGTCGACCCACGCCTGCGGCGTCATCCCGGCCGCCTCGGCGGCCCGCTGGAGCTTCAGCCCGTGCTCGTCCGTCCCGGTGAGGTGGAAGACCTCCTCGCCGCGGAGCCGGTGGTAACGGGCGATGAAGTCGGTGGCCACGGCGTTGTAGGCGTGCCCGATGTGCGGCACGTCGTTGGGGTAATAGATCGGCGTCGTGATGTAGAAGACGTCCTTGCCCATGGTCGGAACATGCTACCCGCGGCGTTCTCGACAGAGGTGCGGGACGGGACCTACGGATCGGTCACGAGCACGCGATACACGTCGTTGGCGGGGATCCCATGACGTTCGGCGACGGCGCGCGCAGCCTCGCGCTTGCGCATCCCGTCGAGGACGAGCTCGCGGGCCTCGTCGACGACCTGGTCGAGGGACGGCGAGCCCGCCACCCGCTCCCCCTCGAGCACCACGACGACCTCACCCTTGAGATCGTCCTCGCCGAGCTCGGCGAGGACCTCCGAGATCCGCCCGCGCACGACCTGCTCGTGGAGCTTGGTCAGCTCCCGGCACACCGCCGCCCTCCGATCGCCGAAGGCGACCAGCATGTCGCGCAGCAGCGTGTGAACGCGGAGCGGGGACTCGAAGAACACGAGGGTCCGGGGGTCGTGCTGGAGCGCCTCCAGACGCCGCATCCGCTCGCCGGGCTTCTTCGAGGGGAACCCTTCGAACGTGAACCGATCGGTCGGGAGCCCGCTGACCACGAGGGCGGCGAGGACCGCCGACGGCCCCGGGATCACCCGCACCTCGATCCCCTCCGCGATGCACGCCGTGACCACCCGGTATCCCGGGTCGGAGACGAGCGGCATCCCCCCGTCCGAGACGATCGCAACCGAACGCCCCTGACGGAGATGACGGAGCAGCTCACCCGTCCGCTCCTTCTCATTGGCATCGAAGAGCGAGACCAGTCGCGTCCTGACCCCGAAGCTCTGCAGCAACCGTCCCGTGCGACGGGTGTCCTCGGCCGCGACGAGATCGACCGAGCCGAGCGTGTCCCGCACGCGCGCCGAGATATCATCGAGGTTCCCGATCGGCGTCCCAACGACGTACAACACACCGTCCACGGCTCGATGGTCCCATGCGGTCGGTCATCGGGGCTACGCTCCGAAGGCGTAGCCCGGATCAGGACGACGAGATCGAGATGGACCCGCCGTGAGCGACCACAGGGACTATTCGGGCACCCCGCTCTGGCGCAAGCTCGGCATCAAGGAGGGCGCGCGCGTGCTCTGCACGCGCGCGCCCGAG
>VAYU01000069.1 GCA_005884925.1 Actinomycetota bacterium
ACCGCGCCGCCGCAGCAACGATGCGCGTCGGTCCAGACGAAGAGTCGGCCACCATGCGCACGGACGAACGGTTCGACGTCGGGCGAAGCGACGACCTTCATCGTGGCGGCGGCACGTCGTCACCTGCGAAGACGCACCCGTTCCAGTAGGCCTCCAGCCGATGGGTGGCTTTCCGCCAGCCCTTCACATCGAAGTGCAGCTCATCGGGAGGATCGAGCCTGCCCCAGTCGTAATGGACGGTGAGACCGTCGGATCCGGTCGTCTTGAAGCGGTGCGGTCGTCGCGAGCTGCGCGTGAAGCTGGACCGACGGCTCGAACGGGGCGGCTCGCAGTGTGCCTCGAGCCACACGAACGACCCGACCAGGCCCCGGCGTGGATCCAGCCAGACCCAGACCTGGCCTCCGTGTTCACCGATGAACGCGGAGGCCTTCTCCGACGTCACGATCTTCATGGCGCTATGGAACCACGAACGATGGGTTGGTGGGGCGTGCGCCCCACCAACCCACGGATTCAAGCGGTCGGCACCACCATCGACACGTCTTCGCCGGGCGGCACCACCGGCACCCACGGCTTCTTCTTCTGCGCGAACCAGTAGTAGAGCGCTCCCACGACGAAGATCACCACGAACACGGTCCAGATCACGGGGATCTTGTTCAGGAAGTCGATGTGGAAGTTCAGCAGCTGTTGGCCCTGGGTGTAGTAGTCGGACTGCACGGGCTTCGGGTTCGAGAAGATCCGGAGGTAGTTCGATGCCGATGCGGATCCCGGATCCCACGCGTTCACCGCGCCAGACGGGGTGAGGAAGTTGATCATCATCGCGAGTCCCCAGAGGACCGCGAGGACGTTCACCACCATCCCCCAGGTGCCCAGCTTGAACGGCGCCTGCGTCCTGGGCCACCCCTTCGTGCGCGCGCGGAGGAAGGCCAGGTTCCCGAGCAGGTAGCTCAGATAGATCGATGCCGTGGCTCCGACCGCGATCACCGCCGCACCCGCGAACTGGATGAACGGCACCGCCGCTAGGGCGCCGACGATGATGCACGTGGCGATCGGCGTGTGCAGCCGCGGGCTGACCTTCGCCATCGTCTTCGAGAACGGCAGTTGGTCGTCGCGCGCCATCCCGAAGGCGAGGCGGATCGTCGAGGTGAGGATCGCCATGCAGCAGACGAAGATCGCCGCCGACACGACGAGCAGATAGAGCGTGGTCCCCGCCTGCGTCATGACGTCGCCGATGATCGTGCCCGGCGACGTTGCGAGCCCTTTCGCCTCATCCGCGATGTTCGGGGCCGCGATCAGCACGCCCCACAGGAAGATGGCGCCGATCACGAACGCGCCGATCACGGACGCGAGCACGGCCTTGGGCGCCTCGGCCCGAGGGTTCCTCGTCTCCTCCGCGAGGGTGGACGCCGTGTCGAAGCCATAGATCACGTACAACGACATGAACATCCCGACAAGGAAGAACGGGAGGGTGGTCGCCGCCGGGAACACGGCGTAGTTCCCCGCCTGGGACGACTGGAAGATCACGCCTACGCCGTTCTGGTTGTGCACCGCAGCGAGGAAGACGGCGAACACCACCATCCCGAGGATCTCGAAGACGACACCCGTGTTGTTGACGATCGCCACGATCCGGACGCCGTAGATGTTGAGGATCGTGATGAGCGCCAACGTCATGAGCGCGATCACCTTCTGGTCGGCGCTCCCGAGCGCGTCGTTCAAGCTCCACCCGAACATGTTGTTCAGGGCGGGGATCAATGCGATCGGGAGCGTCGCGCACACCGATGCGACCGTGAGGATGCCGGCGAAGATGTAGAACCACCCGGTGATCCACGCATAGCCGCGGCCCGCCAGGTACTTCGTCCATTGGAAGACGGAGCCGGCGAGCGGGAAGTGGCTCGTCACCTCGGCGAAGTTGAGCGCCACGATGAACTGGAACAGGGCGACGGTCGGCCAGGTCCACCACAGCCGAGCACCCAGCGCCGACATCCCGAGGAAGAACAACGTGAAGATCCCGGTGGACGGCGAGATGTAGCTGAACGCGACCGCGAACGAGCTGAAGGTCCCGAGTCCGCGGTTCAACTCCTGCTGGTACCCGAACTTCTCCTGAAGATCGGCCGCATCCCTCGCGATCTGCTCTTCGTGCGTGGACATCCGTTCACCCCTTTCGACATCCGGATCTGATCCGAACGAGGGAAGGATCAGCCGCCGCGAGCGGGGACGCTCGGGTCGCCGCCGGCGCTGCGTGACGGCCGCCGGTTCATCCGGCGGGCATCAGCCGAGCCTCGACCCACGCGTCCCCTCTCCACGCCAACGCTCGCCCGCGGGCTGGGCTCGCGTGAGTGTGCGTCGGCCGGGCTCCGAGCGCAAGCCCGAGTGATGCCGCGGAACGAAACCTATAGGCCGATCGCGGCCAGGAACTCGTCGAGATCAGGCGCGACGTTGTAGGTCGGCTCGGTCGCGCCCTCGAGGGCCGCGACGGTCTTGTAGCCGTTGCCGGTGATGAACGCCACGGTCTCCTCGCGCGGGGCGATCACGCCCTGCAGGACCAACCGCTTCAGGTTGGCCACGGTGACACCGCCCGCGGTCTCGGTGAACACCCCTTCGGTCGAGGCCAGCAGCCGGACGCCCTCCACGATCTCCGGTTCCGTGCACCACTCGATCGCGCCACCCGTCTGCCGGCTGACCTGCATCGCGAACATCCCGTCCGCGGGGTTCCCGATCGCGAGGGAACGCGCGATCGTGTCGGGTTTGACGGGCTGCACCGTCTCGGCGCCGTCCTTGAACGCCTGGGCGACCGGCCGGCACCCTTCCGGCTGGGCGCCGCTCACGCGGTAGGGCTTCTCCTCGACCGCGCCGATCGCGATCAGCTCGGAGAACGCGCGGTGGATCTTCGTCAGCAGCGCGCCCGAGGCGATCGGCACGACGACGTGGTCCGGGAGGCGCCAGCCGAGCTGCTCGGCGACCTCGAAGCCGAGCGACTTCGAGCCCTCCGCGTAGTACGGCCGCATGTTGACATTGATGAACGCCCACGGGAGCGCCTCGGCGACCTCGCTGCAGAGCCGGTTGACGTCGTCGTAGTTGCCCTTGACGGCGACGACCTTGGCTCCGTAGGCCAACGTGGCGAGGACCTTCGCCCGTTCGAGGTCCTCCGGGATGAACACGTAGCAGGGCATACCGATGCGCGCCGCGTGCGCGGCCGTCGCGTTCGCCAGGTTCCCGGTGGAGGCGCAGCTGATGGCCTGGAACCCGAACGCTCGCGCCATGGTCGTCGCGACGGAGACCACCCGGTCCTTGAACGAGTTCGAGGGATTCACCGAGTCGTCCTTGATCCAGAGCCGTTCGAGCCCCAGTGCGTCGGCGAGCCGGTCGGCGCGACGGAGCGGCGTGAACCCGGCTCCCATGTCCACCCGCTCGATACCCGGCCCGCCGGGCAGGAGGGCCTCGTACCGCCAGAGGCTGGCGGGTCCCTCCTCCACGTGCTTGCGGAAGACCTCGCCGTCGAGCGACTGCAGATCGTAGGAGGGTTCGAGGGGACCGAAGCACTCCTCGCAGATCGTGAGCGGCTCGACCGGGTACTGCTGGCCGCAGATCCGGCACTGCAGCGCTGCCGGCGATGAGATCGCCGGCCGCGTCACCAGGTCACCGCGCCTCGGTCGGCGCTGCCGACCACTCTCGCGTACTTGGCGAGCGCTCCCTGGGTGTACCGCGGCTCGGGCGCTCGCCACGCGGCACGCCGCGTGGCGAGCTCCACGTCATCGACCTCGAGGTCGATGACCCGCCGCCCCGCGTCGATCACGATCCGATCGCCCTCGTGAACGAGGGCGATCGGCCCCCCCACGAACGCCTCGGGCGCGACGTGCCCGACGCTGTAGCCCTTCGTCGCGCCGCTGAACCGGCCGTCCGTCACGAGGGCGACGTCCGTGCCCAGGCCGGCGCCCGCGACGGCCGCGGTCACGGCGAGCATCTCCGGCATCCCCGGGGAACCCTTCGGACCTTCGTACCGGATCACGACGACGTCGCCGGGCCCAACGGCGCCGCTCGCCGTCTCGGAATCGAACGGTCGGGCGCGCCCCCGGAACTCGAGCGAGGCAGCGCCGGCCGTCTTCATCACGCTGCCGTCGGGTGCGAGCGAACCGCGGAGGATCGCGGTGCCCCCCTCAGAGTGGATCGGGTCGGAGGTCGGGTGCACCACGGTGCCGTCCGGTGCGGGTGGCGACAGCGCCGCCAGGTTCTCCGCCACCGTCCTGCCGGTGACCGTCAGGCACGAGCCGTGGAGCACGCCGAGGTCGAGCAGCTCCTTCATGACCACGGGCACGCCGCCGACCCGGTCGAGGTCGCTCATCACGAATCGGCCCGCGGGTCGCACGTCCACCAGATGGGGCACGCGCCGGCTGATCGCGTCGAAGTCGTCGAGCTCCAGGTCCACGTGCGCTTCCCGCGCGATCGCGAGCAGGTGCAGGACCGCGTTCGTCGAACCCGCGAGCGCCATCGTGACCGCGATCGCGTTCTCGAAGGCCTCCCTCGTCATGATCCGCCGCGGCCGGAGATCGAGCTCGAGGAGGTGCGCGGCGGCGATCCCGCTCTCGCGCGCGGCGACCTCGCGCCGGTAATCGACGGCAGGAGGGCTCGCCGTGCCGGGGAGCGACATCCCGAGGGCTTCGCCGACGGCGGCCATCGTGTTCGCCGTGTACATCCCCGCGCACGACCCGGTGGTCGGGCACGCCGCACGCTCCAGCTCGAGGAGCTCGGCATCGGTCACCTGTCCCCTCGCGTGTGCGCCGACGGCTTCGAAGACGTCCTGGATCGTGATGTCGCGTCCCCGGTAGGTGCCCGGCAGGATCGTGCCGCCGTAGAGGTAGACCGACGGCAGATCCATCCGCGCCATCGCCATCAGCATGCCCGGCTCGGACTTGTCGCACCCCGCGATCCCGACGAGCGCGTCCAGGCGCTCGGCGTGCATCATCAGCTCGACCGAGTCGGCGATCAGGTCGCGCGACATCAGCGAGGCCTTCATCCCCTCATGACCCATCGCGATCCCATCGGAGACGGCGATCGTCGTGAACTCGAGCGGGACGCAGCCGCCCTGGCGGACGCCTTCCTTCGCGAGCGCCGCGAGCTTGTCGAGGTGGTAGTTGCACGGGGTCACCTCGTTCCACGACGAGGCGACCGCGACCTGTGGCTTGTCGAAGTCGTCCTCGCTGAAACCGACCGCGCGCAGGTACGAGCGGGCGGGCGCTCGCGCGGCTCCCTCGGTGACCTCCCGGCTGCGGGGTCGATCGATCGTCATCGGATCCTTCCGGGGCGAGATGAGGGCTGGAACCTTACCAACGGCTTCGCGGGGGCGTTCCGCTCGGCCTGTAGCATCCGAGCCCATGAACGCGTTGCCCCCGAACGAGGGACGCAGCTGGTGGCTCCGTGAAGCGCTCGCTCGACCCGAGTTCGCCGGGGACCCGTGTCCGCCGCTCGACACCGACACGAAAGCCGACGTCGTGATCCTCGGCGGCGGCTACACGGGGATGTGGACCGCGTGGTTCCTGAAGGAGCTCGACCCCGGACTCGACATCGTCCTGCTGGAGCAAGACATCTGTGGCGGCGGCCCCAGCGGTCGCAACGGCGGCTTCGTCAACTCCTTCTGGGACGATCTGGATTTCCTGGCCGAACGCTTCGGGGACGCGCCGGCGCTGCGGATCTGCAGGGCCGGGCAGGAGAGCGTCGAGGCCATCGGTCGATTCTGTGAGGAGCACGACATCGACGCCTGGTACACGGTGGAGGGCACGTTGTCGGTCGCCACCTCGACGGCACAGATCGGGGCGTGGGCCGACCTCATCCTGGCGGTGGACCGGATGGGCCTGTCCGACACCATCACCGTCCTGTCGCGAGACGAGGTCCGTGCGATGGTCGATTCGCCCGTCTTCCACGCGGGCGTCCTGACGAAGGCCGGTGGAACCGTCCACCCGGCGCGGCTCGCGCGGGGGCTTCGTCGGGTGCTGCTCGAGCGTGGTGTCCGGATCCACGAAGGCACACACGTCTCGCGATTCGGTGCAGGCGACCCGGCCATCGCCGACACCTCCGGGGGGACGGTCCGCGCGGATGCGGCCGTGCTCGCCGTGAACGCTTGGGCGCAGCACTGGCGCCGGTTCAAGCGGGTGATCACCGTGCGCGGCTCCTACATCGTGATGACGGCCCCGGCCCCCGATCGGTTGGCCGCTATCAACTGGACCGGCGGGGTGGCGGTCTCCGACCATCGCTCGGCGATCCACTACCTCCGAACCACGCCCGACGGTCGCATCGCCTTCGGGATCGGCGGCATGCAGCCGGATCTGGCCCGACACATCGATCAACGCTTCGGCTACGACGAGGGGTCGATCCGCGTCGCCGTCGAAGATCTGCACCGGATGTTCCCGTCGTTCGCCGACGTACCGATCGAGGCAGGATGGGGCGGGCCGATCGACGTCTCGGGCGACCACCTCGCGTTCTTCGGCACCCTCGAGAACGGCAACGTCCATTACGGGCTCGGCTTCACGGGCAACGGGGTGGGGCCGGCGCACCTCGGCGGGCGGATCTTGGCGCACCGCGTCCTGGCGAAGTACGACGACGTGCTCGCCCTCCCGCTCGTCGACCTGGAGCCGCGACGCTTCCCGCCCGAGCCGATCCGATCGGTTGGAGCGATGATCACGAACCGCGCGATCCATCGCCGCGACGTCGCGCTCGACGGCGAGGAGATCCCCAACCCGTTCGTGGACTTCGTGGCGAAGCTCCCGCGCAGGCTCGGGTACAACCTCGGCCCGTAGGCGCCGGACAGCGCGTACCCTGGTGCGCCGATGACCGCCCGCATCGTTCGAACGTCATGCCTGCTCACCATCGTCGCGAGCCTGCTCATCGCGAGCTCGACGACCGCACGAGCGGTCCCCACCCTGCCGGGGATCGACGTCTCCCGATGGCAGGGGACGATCGATTGGTCGAAGGTGGCCGGGGCCGGGATCCGCTTCGCGATCGCGCGAGCGACGAAGGGGCAGCACTACGTGGACCCGACCTTCCACGCGAACGTCGCCGGCGCCCGCGCGAACGGGATCATCGTGGGCGCCTACCACCGCGCCACCCCGAGCGGCGGCGCCCAAGCGAACACGGTCGACGCGCGTGCGGAAGCGGACCATTACCTCGCCGAGGCCTCCCCCGGCGTCGGTGATCTGATCCCGGCCCTCGACATCGAGGAGACGGGCGGCCTGGCGCCGGCGGCTCTGGTTGCGTGGGTGAAGGCGTGGGTGACCCGCGTCACGAACGTCCTCGGCGTGAGACCCATGATCTACGCGAGCCCGCACTTCTGGACGGTCAACATGGGCGACTCCACGTGGTTCGCGGACAACGGGTACCGCCTCTGGCTCGCGCACTGGAACGTGCCGTCACCGACGGTCCCCGCGAACGATTGGCAGGGACGCGGCTGGACCTTCTGGCAATGGACGCACAAGCCGGGACTGCCGGGCGTCACGACGGATCTCGACCGGGACCGCTTCGCCGGGACGAACCTCGTCACCGCCCAGATCGCGCGGCTCACCGCGACACCGGGCGCCGGCGGCTCCGTGACGGACATCACCGGACGGCTGTCGTGCGGGAACGGCGCATCCTGCTCGGCGCTGTTCGATCCGTCGGCGATCGTGACCCTCACGGCGATGCCGGACCCCGGAGCCGTCTTCCTGTCCTGGGGCGGGGCCTGCTCGGGATCCTCGCCGACCTGCTCGGTCACGACGCTCGGCCGGAAGGCCGTCACGGCGACGTTCGGGTATCCGCTGTCCGCGACCGTGGCCGGTCGGGGAGGTGGAATCGTGAGCACGACCCCCGCCGGCATCACGTGCACGAGCACCTGTTCCCACGCCTTCCCGGCCGGCTCGAGCGTTTCGCTCACGGCGACCCCCGACGGATCGAGCGAGTTCGACGCATGGAGTGGGGATTGCGTGGGGCTCGACCCGACCGTGTGCACGGTCACCCTCGATCAGCCTCGGTCGGTGACCGCATCGTTCATGGATCTGGGGCCCCCGTCCGCGGCGATCACCACGCCGGCGTCGCTCGACGGTCCCATCCGCATCGCGTTCAGCGAACCGGTGCGCCGGCTCGATACCGACAACGTCGTGCTCCGTACGGCCGGCGGCGCCCCCGTCGCGGCATCGCTCACGTGTCGGGGCCAGGACGGAACCACGGTGTCCTGCTGGAAGGACCTCGTGCTGAGCGCACACCTCCGTCCAACGTCTCCGCTGATCGCGGGTCAGTCCTACGTGGTCGTGGCGAACCCGAACGGCGTGACGCCGGCGATCGTCGACCGGGCATCGAACCCCCTCCCGAAGACGAGTGCGAGCTTCCGCGCAGCGACCGTCGTCGCCGAAGAAGCCCCGGGCTCGTCGTTCATGTGGGGATCGCGCGACGACCTACGGGCGATAGGCGGGTCGTACCGCTGGGAGCGACGGGTGGGGGCCTCGGTCACGTTCGCCTTCTCCGGTGCATCCGTCACCCTCTGGACGATCGCCGGGCCGATGTTCGGTCGAGCGAGGGTCGTGATCGACGGCAGGTACCGAACCACGATCGACCGGTATCGACCGTCATTCGCCCGGGTGCCTCGGACCTTCACCGTATCCGGACATGGAGCGCACACGGTGCAGGTGAGCATCGTCG
Source organism: Actinomycetota bacterium (assembly GCA_005884925.1). Taxonomy (GTDB): domain Bacteria; phylum Actinomycetota; class UBA4738; order UBA4738; family HRBIN12; genus AC-51. The sequence continues at coordinate 8,656 of VAYU01000069.1, forward strand.
CGCCCGGCCCACATCATCCCGCCGCCGTCGGGACGGGGATCGATGCGATCGCCGATGCCAGCGGGACCCGGAGCGCGCCGGCCGCCTCCCGGTGGGCCCCGGAGACCGCGCCGTCGGCGGTCGGCGGGAGGTACGTCGTCAGCGGTGTGGCCGGAGCGGCAGCGTCGTTCCGGTTCCGTGGCTCGGCGGTCACGATCACGACGGCGACCGGGCCTCGCTACGGCCGGGCCGAGATCTGGGTGGACGGGACGCTTCGGCGCCGGCTCGACCTGTCGGCCGCCACCGCCACGTTCGGGGTCGGAAGGACCGTCGGCGGTCTGGCCGACCGGGTGCATCGGGTCCAGGTCGTCGTCCTCGGTCTCCTCGGCAGGGCGGGATCCGGGACCGCGGTGGCCATCGACGGGTGGTCCGTGACGTGAGCGGATCCAGGCCGCTCGACGCGTTCAGCGTGTCGCGACCAGCCAGAGCCGCCGCGACCCCAGATCGAAGGGCGCGAGCTCGTCGTCCAACGCCGAGAACGTGCTGAACCCTGCCTCGCGGAGCAGCTCGGTCAGCTCCTGGAGCGTGTAGACGCGGATCGACGTCGTCTGCTCCTGCCGTTCCGCCCCGTGGAGGAACGTCCAGCGTGTTTCGACCCGGCCGGTGCCGACCACGTACGCACGGTGCTCGAGGACGAACGTCCCCGCCGTCTCGAACCAATCGCGTTCTCGGAACCCGGGCAGGAGCGCCTCGGCGCAGAGCGTGTCGATCAGGTAGCGGCCTCCCGGCTTCAGCGCCTTGCAGGCCGCCCGGGCCTGCGCGAGGTTCCCGTCGTCGTCGAAATAGCCGAACGAGCCCCACATGCAGATCGCGACGTCGAAGGCGTCTTCGAACGGCAGCTCGCGCATATCCGCGCGCTCGACGACGAGACCGGCGGCCCGAGCCTCGTCGAGGAACCGGTCGGTGATGTCCACGCCCACGACGTCGAACCCGCGCCCGGTCAGGCGTCTCGCGATCCGTCCGGTGCCGCACGGGACGTCCAGGATCCGCATCCCGGCGCGCGACCCGGTGGCGCGCACGACCAGGTCGACGTGGTGGTCGGCGTCCTCGAGCGACTCCCATCCGAGCTGGACCGCCTGCCAGGCGGGCAGTTCGAACATCTCCTCCCACCAACCGGGCACGCTCATCCCCACGTGACCATCCGTCGGGCGCGATCGATCACCCGGTCTCGCCGCGCATCCTTGAGCATCACGGTCGACGCGTTGCGACCTGGGATGCCCATCACCCCGCCACCGGGATGCGATCCCGCGCCGCAGAGGTACAGATCCTTGATCGGGGTCCGGTAGTCGCCATAGAACGGGATCGGCCGGAACGAGAAGAGCTGGTCCGGTGTGAGCTCCCCCTGCATGATGCTCCCGCCCAGCAGGCCGAACCGGTCCTCCAGATCCCGCGGGGTCAGGACCTCGACGTGTTCCACCAGCGAGGTCAGCTCGGGAGCGTAGGCCGCACACGCCGCGATCACCTTCTTCGCCCACGCGTCGCGCGTGCGAACCGTGTTCGGGGTATCGAACGGGAGGTACTGCGTGAACGCCAGCATCACGTGCTTGCCCGGCGGCGCGAGCCCTTGAGGTTCGTGTGCGGTCGGGAACACCAGCTCGACGTAGGGATGCTGTGATGGCTTGCCGTACTTCGCGTCGTCGAACGCGCGCTCGAGGTACTCGACGGACGGGGAGACCGCCGTCAGGCCCCGGTGCACCGATCCCTCCTGATCCCAGCTCGGGAACGCGGGAAGCCCGGACAGTCCCAGGTTGACCTTCACCGACCCGCTGCGGGTCCGGATGCGCTCGACGTCGTGGATCACGTCGGACGGGAGATGCTCCCGTCCGACGAGATCCAGGTACGTCGTCTTGGGATGGAGGCTCGACACGACCTGGTTCGCGCGGATCACCGAACCGTCCTCGAGCTCGACACCGACCGCGCGGCCCGCCGGGTTCACCACGACGCGGGCGGCGCGCGCGGCGGTGCGGATCTCCGCACCCGCCGCGCGCGCCGCCCCCGCGATCGCCTCGGAGACGCCGCCCATACCGCCGTGCACCCACCCCCAAGCACCGAGGTGACCGTCGACCTGACCGATCCAGTGGTGCATCAAGACGTAAGCGGATCCCGGCGTCATCGGTCCGGCCCATGCGCCGACCACCGCCTGCGTCGCCAGAGCTCCCTTGACGCGAGGATCCTCGAACCACTCGTCCAGGAGATCGGCGGCGCTCATCGTGAACAACCGGACCAGTTCGTGGATGTCCCGGCCGGTCCACCCGCGGAGCTTGGCGCTCGTTCGGGCCCAGCTCAGGAGGTCGGTCATCCGCATGTTCGGCGGCACCACGAACAACAACCGCCGCATCAGATCTCCGACGTGGGCGAAGTACCGATCGAACGCCACGTAGGCCGCGGCGTCGCGCTCGTTGAGGCGTGCGATGTTCTCCACGTCGCGGCGCAGGTCACCCCAGAACGTGAGGGACGTTCCGTCGGGGAACGGAACGAAGTAATCGGGGCTCACGATCGAGACCCGATAGCCGAACGCCTTCAGATCGAGCTCTGCGACGATCCGCTCCGGCAGCAGAGACACGACGTACGCCGCCGAGGAGACGCGGTACCCATCCCACATCGGTTCGGTGACGGCGGCCCCTCCGAGGAGGTCGCGACGCTCGAGGACGAGGACGTCGCGTCCGGCCTTGGCGAGGTACGCGGCGCACACGAGACCGTTGTGTCCGCCGCCCACCACGATCACGTCACGTCGAGCCGAGCTCACGGAGGCGGAGGCGAGCGCGGCGTCGGGCGCGGCGGGCCCCGGTCGCTCAGGTCCCATCGAGACAGCCGTCGCTCTGAGCGGGCAAGCCGGGGATCGTCAACCCACGGCCGCCGTTCACGAAGTCGTATGCGATCCCCGTCCAGCTGCCCGGCAGCCCCCGGTACGAGAACGCCTTCGGTTGCTCGGCGTCGTACTGGAACCCGACCCAATCGGGTGAGACGAACCCGCTCGTGTCGTACGGAGCCACCGCAGCCAGCCCGCGTCCGAACCGCCGATCCTCGACCAGGAAGCGGCCCTGGAACGCGAGATCGTCCTTCGCATAGAGCTTCACGTACCAGCGACGGATATCCATCAGGTAGTTCTTGGTGCTCGGTGGCGACTCGGGGCCGACGAAGGTTCGCATGTCCACCACCTCGAGCGGTCCGCCGACGCCCGTCGCCTTCCGGATCACGGCGAGCGGGGTACCCCAAAGGCTCGAGCCGTTCGCTGGCGTCGACCAGCCGCCCGCACAGGTCGGGCTCGACGGGCCGATCGTCGGTGGAGGGGTGGGGGGCAAGGCGGGCGGCGTCGGTGGCGGAGTTGAGCCCGTCTTCGGGCTCGCGGGAAGCGGGCTCGGGATCGCCTCGGTCGGCGTGCCGTCGCCGTGGCGCACGCACGCCGGCGCCACGAGCGCGAGGAGCGTCAGACAACATTGGAAAATGATGAGCCTTGTCACGGGCGGGACTCCGGATCGGGTCGAGGCTCTGGGAGGATACCGGCCCGATGGACGACGAACGCCGGGATCGCCACCCGCTGCCGGTCTCCCGTCGCCGCTTCCTCGAGCGATCGGCGATGGCCGTCGCCGGCGGCGCGTTGTTCTCCTGCACGGGCGGAAAGATCATCCCGCACGTCTCGGACACCACCGCCGCGATCCAGACGAGGTGGCCCATCAAGCGCGTGGTGTACGTCATGCTCGAGAACCGGAGCTTCGACAACCTCTTCGGGAGGTTCCCCGGCGTCGAGGGGACGACGATAGGCCTCTCGAAGGGCGCCGAGGTTCCGATGAAACGATGCCCCGATTGGCTGCCCGGGGACCTACCGCACGACCGAGCCGCGGCGCTCAACTGCTGGAACGGCGGCAAGCAGGATGGGTTCGCCAACGGGGCTTACGGCGATCCATGGGCGTATACCCAGTTCGACGGGACCGAGGTGCCCAACTACTGGCATTGGGCGCGCGAATACGCGATCTCCGATCACTTCTTCGCGTCGGCCAACGGCCCCTCGTATCCGAACCACTTCTTCTTCATCGCGGGTACCTCGGGGGGAGCGATCGACAACCCGGAGAACATCAAGACGAGCCCCCTGGACGGCGGCCGGCAATTCAAGAGCTGGGGATGCGACGCCGTTGGCGACGCCGTCTTCGTATTCACGCTGGACGAGCACGGGCAGCTGGCGAAACACGGCAGCTGCTTCGATTTCCGCACCGTCGGCGAGCAGCTGACCCACCAGGGAGTCGACTGGACCTTCTACTCGGCGGCGGCGGGGATACAACGGAGTCGGCCAGGTCTTCCACACCGACCTCTGGCACGAGCACACGCGCGACGTCGCGACGGTGATCGACGATGCGCGGGCCGGGAACCTTCCGGCCGTCACGTGGATCACGCCACGATTCGAGTTGTCCGATCATCCGCCGGGGAGCTCCGCCTTCACCCACAACTGGACCAGCGACCTGATCGAGGCGATCATGAAGAGCGACGCGTGGGATCAGACCGCGATCTTCCTCACCTGGGACGAATGGGGCGGGTTCTACGACCACATCCGCCCGATCGCCGTCGATCCGGTCGGGTTCGGCTTCCGCGTGCCGCTGCTCACGATCAGCCCGTACGCGGTCCGCGGGACGATCGACGACGTGACGGGTGAGTTCTCCACACCGTTGCGGTTCATCGCCGACAACTGGGGGCTCCCGTACCTCACGGATCGGATCGCGAACACCCACGATTTCGAGCACGTCTTCGACTTCACGAAACCGCCGCGTCCTCCCTCGGTCACGGGCGTCCGCGTCAAGACCTTCGGACGGTTCGACCAGTTCCCGGAGAACTACCCCTGGCCCAAGGGCACCGTCCCCGATCCGTCATCGTTCTGACGTTCAGGTTCCGCCGATCGGGTTCGGCACGTACTGCTTGACGAGGTTGAGGGCGTTCAGGACCGGATAGGACAACGCGGCGATCCCGAGCAGGATCGACAGGACCGTCGTACTGCCGCCCCTGCCCCCGAGACCGCCGACGATCCCCAGCACGACCGCGATCGCCCCGAAGATCATGGCGAGCAACCCGAGTTGGTCGGCCATCTGCCCACCCGCCGCGAGCTGTTGGGAATACTTGCCCAGCAGCGTGCTGTCCGGGTTGAAGTGGTAGATCCACAGGATCACGCTGAACGCGGCCCCGATCGCTCCGACCAGCGAGCCCACGGTTCCCGCCGGGTTCGCCGACTTGCCACTGCTGCCGAAGATGCCACCCATCCGCGTCCGATGATGACCGAGCCGGGCGCCCGGGGCAAGCGAGGGTGCAAGCGACAGGAGCCCGCCGACAGGCGGCCAGTGCAAGCGACAGGGGGCCGCTGGCCTGTAGGCTATGCGGCGAGGGCAACGGATCGTGGTTCGCCAAGAGCGGTTCCCTCCCGGCGCCAGCCGGAGCCTGACGGGTAAGCAGCAAGGCCCCGACGGCGAAGGAAGGAGGGATCGCACATGGCAACAGGCACCGTCAAGTGGTTCAGCTCCGAGAAGGGCTTCGGCTTCATCACGCCCGACGACGGCAGCGCAGATGTGTTCGTGCACTTCAGCGCGATCGCGGGTGAGGGTTTCCGGAACCTCGACGAAGGGCAGAAGGTGACCTACGAGGTGACGCAGGGCCAGAAAGGCCCGCAAGCCTCGGACGTCCGTCCCGGCTGACGGGACTTCGAACAGCGCGAAGGGGAGGCCGCGAGGCCTCCCCTTCGGCGTATCCGGTGTCAGGACTGGTCGGACGTCTCGGGCTTGGGGCGCGACTCGGGCTCGGTCTCGAGCCCGAGCGCGGCCGGCTCGGACGCCTCGATCGGCGTCCCGGCCTCGATCAATCCGGCCTCACGATCGGCGTCGCGCTGTGCGCGGGCGAGGCGCCGCTCCTCACGAGCGGCGGCCTTCTTCGCTTTCCCACTCTCACGCTGACGCTTCCCGAAACTATCCGGCACGCAACCCACGATACAGAGGTTCGCGTTCAGCTGACCCGTGAGCCTCCGACTGCTACGGTCCCGCGATGCGGTTGGCCGTGGTCGGCCACATCGAATGGATCCGATTCGCGCGGGTCCGCCGGGTTCCATCCCCCGGCGGGATCGAGCACGGCACCGAGAGCTGGGAGGGCGCGGGCGGCGGTGGCGCGGTGGCCGCGGTCCAGCTCGCCAAGCTCGCGGGCACCTGCCTGTTCCTCTCGGCGTTGGGGGCCGACCAGGTCGCCGGCGACGTGCGCAGGGACCTCGGGTCCAACGGCGTCGAGCTCCACGCCGCGGAGCGGCCGGGCCCCAGCCGGACCGCGTTCACGATGATCGACGACGTGGGGGAACGCACGATCGTCACGGTCGGCGAGCGGCTCGAACCGCGCGGCGCCGACGACCTGCCGTGGGACCGCCTCGACGGCGCCGACGGCGTCTCCTTCACCGCCGGCGACGTCGAGGCGGTGCGCGCCGCCCGGAGGGCGCGCGTCCTGGTCGCCACGACGCGCGTCCTGGGCGTGCTCGCCGACGCCGGTGTCGTCCTCGACGCCGTCGTCGGCAGCGCCGAGGACCCGGCCGAGGGCTACGAACCTGGCGTCGTCTCCCCCGCGCCGAGCCTCGTCGTCCGGACCGAAGGACCGTCGGGCGGTTCGTGGGAAGCGGCGGATGGCTCGAGCGGCCGGTACCCGGCGGCGACGCCGCCCGGACCGGTCGCCGACCGGTACGGAGCCGGGGACAGCTTCCAGGCCGGCCTCACCTTCGGTCTCGCGAGCGGCCTGGAGACGCAGGAAGCGCTCGCGCTGGCCGCGCGATGCGGGGCCTTCGCGGTAACGGGCCGAGGACCGACCGGTGGGCAGCTCACGGCTTCCGACGCTCGCGCGTAGCCTAGGAGCGTCCGCGGATCCGCGTGGATCGGCGGGGAGGATGCGACGGTGGAGCCTTGGTCCTTCGACCTTCACGGGCGGTTCGAGGAGCACACGATCCGGAGCGACGCGCTTGGCGCCAACCCGCTCGGAGACCCGAGCGAACGGCCCCTGTGGGTGTACGTGCCACCCGGGTACGACGACGACCCGAACGCCCGGTTCGCGTCGATCTACGTGATCCAGGGGCTGACTGGTCAGCTCGACATGTGGAGGAACCGGTCCCCGTTCCGACGGAACTTCCCGGAGCTCGCGGATGAGCTGTTCGCACGAGGCGAAGCACCGCCCGTCATCGTCGCGTGGGTCGACTGCTGGACCTCGCTCGGCGGAAGCCAGTTCCTGGATTCACCGGGGACGGGCAACTACCTGACACACCTCTGCGACGAGATCGTCCCCTTCGTCGACGAACGGTACCGGACCATCGCCGACCGATCGCATCGGGGGATCCAGGGGAAATCGAGCGGCGGCTACGGCGCGATGGTCGTGCCGATGCTCCGACCCGACCTCTGGGGAGGGCTGGCGACGCACGCGGGCGACGCGCTCTTCGAAGTGTGCTACCTGCCGGAGTTCCGTGACACGGTTCGGACGCTGCGGGACGAGTACGACGGTTCGTACGAGAACTTCTGGAAGGACTTCCGAAGCAGGCCTGCGTTCTCGAAGGAGAGCGACGGCCACATGCTGAACGATTGGTGCATGGCGGCGTGCTACTCCACCGATCCCGACGGCACCGTCCGGCTGCCGTTCGACCCCGCGACGGGCGAGCTGATCCCGGAGATCTGGGACCGTTGGCTCCAGATGGACCCCGCCCGCATGGTCCCGGATCATGCCGACGACCTGCGCTCGCTCCGCGCGATCTACATCGATGCCGGGAAGAAGGACGAGTGGTTCCTCGACCTCGGTGCCGAGGCGTTCCGTCGCGCGCTCGAAGGGATCGGCGTGACGGATGTCTCCTTCGAGCTGTTCGACGCGACCCACATGGCGATCGAGTACCGCTACCCGCTCGGCCTCCGGTACCTGGCCGAGCGGCTCTCCGCCTGACCGGCACGACCCGAGGGAGGACGAATGGAATACCGAACGCTCGGCACCACCGGGATCCGCGTCAGCACGCACTGCCTCGGCGCGATGATGTTCGGCTCGTGGGGGAACACGGACGTCGACGCCTGCGTGCGGATGGTGCACGAGGCACTCGACGCAGGCATCAACTTCGTCGATACGGCGGACGTGTACTCGGCGGGCGAGTCCGAGCAGATCGTGGCCACGGCGCTCGCGGAACGTCGCGACGAGGTCGTCCTGGCGACGAAGGTCCACGGCCGGATGGGCCCCGGACAGAACGAACAGGGCAACTCGCGTCTGTGGATCATGCGCGAGGTCGAGAACTCGCTGCGGCGCCTGGGCACCGACCACATCGACCTCTACCAGATCCATCGACCGGAACCGGAGACGGCGATCGACGAGACCCTCGGCGCGCTCACCGATCTGCAGCGTGCGGGGAAGATCCGCTACTTCGGTTCCTCGACGTTCCCCGGCTGGCAGCTCGAGGAAGCGGCGTGGGTCGCCGAACGCGACGGGCTGTCCCGCTTCCGGACCGAGCAGCCGCCGTACTCGATCTTCGTGCGGCAGATCGAGCTGGACGTGCTCCCCGTCGCCCAGCGTCTGGGGATGGGCGTGCTGGTATGGAGCCCGCTCTGCCGGGGGTGGCTCACCGGACGGTACCGGCGAGAGGCGTTCGACCGCTCGCCCGAGGCGCGAGCGGCACGGGTGGGCGGGCGGGGCATGGGCTGGCAGTTCGACGAGTCGAGGCCCGAGATCCAGCGGAAGCTCGACCTCGTCGAGGAGCTGGCCAAGCTCGCCGCGGAGGCGGGCGTCACGATGACCCATATGGCGATCGCGTTCACGCTCGCGCACCCGGGCGTCACCTCGGCCATCATCGGGCCGCGCAGGCCGGAGCAGCTCGCGGACCTGCTGTCGGGCGCCGACATCCGGCTGGAACCCTCGATCCTCGATGCGATCGACGAGCTGGTGGCGCCGGGGACCCTCGTCGACGAGAACGACCGGGGCTTCGACCCGTGGTGGCTGGAGGCGGGCGCGCGCCGCCGCTGAGCGCCGGGTCCGAAGCGGATCCTCTCCCCCGGTCGTGTCGGAACGGGTCGGGAACGTTCGTCCTTGTGCTGACGGTCCGGACCGCGGACCAGAGGAAGGGGGAAGGAGCATGACGAAGTACCTGCTGCTCTACAGCGGTGGCAGCATGCCCGAGACGGAGGCCGAGCAGGCCACCGTGATGAAGGCGTGGGACTCCTGGTTCCATGAGCTCGGCTCGGCGATCGCCGACGGCGGGAACCCGTTCACGCAAGCCACCAAGAGCATCTCGAGCGACGGCGCGGTCGGCGACAAGGCGCCCGCGGCGAGCGGCTACTCGATCTTGGAGGCGGACTCGCTCGACGCCGCGGTGGGCCTCGCGAAGGGCTGCCCGGTCCTGCAGGGCGGCGCCTCGATCTCGGTCTACGAGACGTTCGAGGTCATGTAGGGACCGTGCGGTGGGCCCTCCTCGCGGAGGGCCCACCCTACGCCCTCACGCGTCCAGCTGTTCGATCGTGGCGGTGGAGGGCGGCCGTTCCGTCCGTAGCCGCGAGCCGACCCGCTCGGCCTCGCGCATCACGCGGAGCACGCTGCGGCCGGCGACCTTCCCCAGATCCTCGTCCGAGTAGCCGCGGTCCCGGAGTTCCTCGAAGAGCGCGGGGTAGCGAGAGACATCCTCGAGCCCGTCCGGGACGGCCTCCACGCCGTCGAAATCGCTCCCGACGCCGGTCGCGCCGATCCCGGCGACCTCGCGGATGTGGTCGATGTGGTCGGCGACGTCGGACAGGGACGACGGCGGGGCGGGCTGCGATGCGAACCACGCGTCCATCGCCTTGCTCACCGCCTCGCGGTCGTCGGGGAACTCCTCCCGGAGGCGGCGCAACTCGTCCCACCCGGCGGCGTTCGCCTCGGCGCCCTCAGGGGTGAGGAACCACGGAACGAACGTCGCCTGGATCACCGCACCCGAGCGTCCGGCGAGCTCGAGGACGTCGTCGGGGACGTTCCTCGGCACGTCGCAGAGGGATCGCGCGTTCGAGTGCGAGAACACGACCGGGGCATCGGAGACCGCGATCGCCGAGCGCATCGTGTCGTCCGAGGTGTGGGAGAGATCGACGAGCATGCCGCACCGGTTCAGCTCCCGGATCACCTCTTCCCCGAAGCGCGTCAGCCCGCCGTGGGTCAGTTCGCCGGTCGCCGAATCCGCCCAAGCAGTGTCGTCGTTGTGCGTGAGGGTCAGGTAGCCCGCGCCGAACGAGGCCAGGATCCTCAACGTGCCGAGCGAGCTGCCGATCGCATGGCCGCCCTCCACGCCGAGCATCGACGCGATCTTCCCGGCCGCCGCGACGCGCTCGACGTCACCGGAGGTGCGCGCGAGCTCGAGCCGCTCCGGGTTCCTGCGGATCAACTCGAAGAGCGCATCGATCTGCTCGAACGTCTGCGTGACCGCCTGGTCGGCAGGGAGGTCCGACGGGACGAACACGGACCAGAACTGTCCGCCCACCGCGCCGGCCTCCAGACGCGGGAGGTCGGTGTGCAGCTGCGGGCAGGGTCCGGCGGGATCGAGCACGTCGCCCTTCGCACGGGCCTCCCGGAGTGCCCACAGGAGGTCGTTGTGCCCGTCGATCAACGGGGCCTGGCGAAGGAGATCCGGAACCGCCCCCATGCGTTCGGCAGTATGCGGCATCGCGCGTGCCGGTTGGAACGGGAAGAGGGGGCGGAGACGCGAACGGCGGCACCCGATGACCTGGCGCAGGTCACACGAGGAACGCTGGTCTCCCGGGCGCTGCCGAACTGGAAGATGGTCTCCGCCCCCGGGTGGAGGGTGCGGCAGTGACACGGCGCCGTCAAGTCCGCTGGTGGCCGGGGACGATCCGCCGGGTAGCCTTCCCCTTCGATGCGCGCGGACGACGGGTTCGACACGCTCCTCACCGAACGGCTCTTGCTCCGACGTTCCCACGTGGAGGACGCCGACACGATCTCGGCGTACCGCAGCGACCCCGACGTCCACCGCCAGCAAGGGTGGGATCGCACCGACCCGGACGGTGTCCGCGCGGAGATCGAGGAGATGGCTGCCCGCGAACCGGGGGAACCGGGAGGGTGGGTCCAGTTCTCGGTCGAAGAGCGGGCGAGCGGCCTGCTCGTGGGCGACGTCGGGCTCAGCCCGGCGGACGGCGAGCTCGGCGTGATCAAGGTCGGTTACACGATCGCCCCGGCCTATCAGGGACTCGGGTACGCCACCGAGGCGGTCCGCGCGTTGATCGACTATTCATTCGGAACGCTGGAGGCCGACGTGGTGCGTGCGTACGCCGACGCCGAGAACACGCCCTCGATCCGCGTGATGGAGAAGACCGGGATGCGCCTGATGGAGCGGTTCTCGGGCCGCGATGGCGGCGAGGTCTGGTTCGGCGTGCGCTACGAGGTTACGTCCACCGGTTGAGTTCTATCCGACCGCTACGCGCGGCGTGGGACGACGAGGGCATCGACGGCGACACAGCCGATCGGCGAAACGATCACCGGGTTGACGTCGATCGCGTCAACGAGATCGCCGAGGTCTTCCGCGAGCACGCTCATGCGGGAGACGGCGTGCGCGAGCGCGGCGACGTCGGACGGCGCCGCGCCGCGCACGCCGTCGAGGATGGGTCGGATCTTCAGGCGATCGATCAGCCGGAGCGCCGCCGCGTCGTCGAGCGGGGGGAGGCCGAGCGCGCGGTCGTGGAGCACCTCCACGAGGACCCCGCCGGCGGCGACCAGGACGAGCGGGCCGAACGTGGCGTCGCGCACGATCCCGATATGCATCTCGACACCCGGAGACGCCATGGCGGCGACGGTGACCGCGGGCCCGAGTCGGGCGGCCAGGTCTTCGTACGCGAGAGAGAGCTCAGCGACGCCCGTGATCCCCAGTCGCACCCCGTCGGCGTCGCTCTTGTGCGCGACACCCGGCGATGCCGTCTTGAGCGCGACCGGATAGCCGAGGTCCTCGGCAGCTTCGGTGGCAGCAGTTGCGCTGACGGCGCTCCGGACAGCCACCGTCGGAACGCCGTAGTCGGCAAGCAACCGAAGCCCCTCGAGCTCCTCGAGGGGAGCCGGCATGCCGAGCCGGGATCGCCAGGACGAACGCACGCCGTCTGGGACCGAACGCGGTCGGGTGGCGATCGGTCTCCCGCGCCAGGTCGCATCGTCCAGCAGATGCTTGAGCGACCGGAGCCCCGATGTCGTCCCTTCCAGGACCGGGATCCCCTCCTCGCGGAGCATCCGGGCCTCGCCCCGATCGACCGCCGCCGAGAGGTTCGACAGGACGCAGAACGGCTTCGTGGTCGAGGCCCACACGTCGCGAGCGATCTGGAGGTACCCCTCGTCGTACGGTTCGCCCTGGCGCGTCAGGTCCACGACGAAGGCCATCGCGGCGACGTCGTCATCGTCGTGGAACGCAGCGAAGGACTCCCGGAAGATCCGGTCGGCGTCGATCCCCGTCCCCCAGGCGTCGAGCGGGTTCGCCGCCTCGAGCCCGGGATCCAAGGTGGCGGCGATCCGTCCGAGCGTCGCGTCCGAGACGCTCGCGATCGGAAGATCCAGGTCGGTCGCCAGGTCGACGAAGAGCGCGCGCTCGCCGCCGCTGTCGTGGATGCTCGCGATCCCCCGGCCGCTGCGGACGCGGCGCGGCGAGGAGAACAGCTCGATCGCGTCGACCATCTCCTCGAGCGATCGGACCTCGTGGACGCCGTAGGCGTCGAAGACCGCCTCGTACGCGCCATGCTCGCCGGCGAGCGCGCCGGAGTGCGCGGTCACCATCGCCTTCGAGGCGTCGGTCCGACCGACCGTGAGCGCCAGCACCGGGACGTCGCGTTCGGCGGCGCGCGCGAGCCCCGCCCTGAAGCCGTCGGGGTTCCGAACGGTCTCTAGCAGGAGGGCGACCACCCGGGTGGATTCCCGCTCCAACGCGAACCGCAGGTACTCGTCCATGGAGGTGACGACCTCGCGGCCGCTCGAGACGAGGAGGTCGAACCCGATCCCCCGGTCGTTGAAGGCGAGCGCAGCGAAGGCCGAGCCGCTGTGGGAGAGGAAGGTCACCGGTCCGGACCGCAGGTCGTCCGGCGTCGCGAACCCGGTCGCCCGGAGCCTGCCGGGGACGTTCACGAACCCCATGCCGTTGCCGCCGCACACGGCCATGCCGTGTGCGGCGGCGATCGCCGCGACCCGCTCGGCGAGGGACGGCCCGTCCGACGGTTCCTCGTAGAGCGACGAGAACGTGACGACGCTGCGGGCCCCCAGCTGGGCGGCGTCGGCCATCGCCGACTCGATCCGCGCGTTCGCCACGCCGAGGATCGCCAGGTCGACCGGCTCGGGGACCTCGAGCACGGACGGGTAGCACCGGTAGCCGTCGACCTCGTCGTACCCGGGGTTCACGGGGTAGACCGCGCCGTCGAACCCGCCCCGCCGGAGCTCCGCCATCATCTGCCGGCCGAGCGAGCCCGTCTTCACGGACGCGCCGACCACCGCCACCGAACGAGCCTCGAGCATCCGCTCGAGGCTCGTCCGCGGGTCGCGCTCGCCGGGTCCGGGGCTCACTTCGAGCGGACGGCGCGGTCCTTCTTCGCTTGGCGGTAGGCCTGCCAACCGGGGATGCCGTTCACGCCGCCGCCGGCATGGGTCGCGCTCGAGCCGTGGTAGAGGCCCTTCAACGGGGTGCGGTAGTCGCCGTAGCCGGGCGCCGGCCGCATGTGGAAGAGCTGGTCGGCCGAGAGCTCCCCGTGGAAGATGTTCCCGCCGATCAGCCCGAGCTCCTGCTCCATGTCGTACGGCCCGATCACCTGGTAGTCGATGATCGAGTCCTTGAAGTTCGGCGCGAGCTCGTCGTAGAGGTCGAAGATCCGTTTCGCGTACGCGTCCAGCTCGTCCCGATGGGGCTCCTTCACCCAGTCATCGGGGACCCACTGCGTGAACATCGAGAACACGTGCGTCCCCTCGGGCGCGAGCTTTCGGTCGAGCGTCGTCGGGATCGTCCCGTCGACGAACGGTGCCACCGACGGTTTCCGCGACAGGTGCGCGTCTTGGAACGCCTGCTCCGCGTAGTCCGACGAGAAGCACAGCTCGACCGAACCGGTATGGAGATCCTGGAGCTCCTTGCCCGGCTGCGCCTTGAAGTCCGGGAGCTCGCTGATCGCGACGTTGATCTTGACGACGCCGCTGCGCGTCTTCCAGCGCTCGATGTCCCACACGAAATCGGGGGGCAGCTCGTGCCGGTCGATCAGATCCAGGAACGCGATCTGTGGGTGGATGCAGCTGACGAGGGCTGGCGCGCGGAGCTCCTGGCCGTCGTCGAGGACGACACCGACGGCGCGGCCGTTGCGGACGACGATCTTCTTGACGCGGGCATCCGTGCGGATCTCGCAGCCGAACGCCTCGGCGGCCGCGCGGATCGAGCTGCTGACGCCGCCCATCCCGCCCTGCTGGAACCCCCACGAACCGAGGTGCCCGTCGCCGACGTCGCCGATCGAGTGATGCAACATCACGTAGGCCGTGCCCGGCTCGTCCGGCCCGGCCCATGTCCCGATCACGCCGTTCACCGTGAGCATGCCCTTGACCGCGTCGGATTCGAACCAGTCGTTGAGCAGGTCGCTGACGCTCATCGTGAACAGCCGCGTGACGTCTCCGACACCCCGCTCGCCGAGCTTGCGCATCTTCCACGCGGCCTGGACCGTCGACAGCAGGTCCATCGGATGCATCGACCCGACGTGCGGCGGGACACTCAGCATCAGCGGACCGAGCACGTCGGCCACGCCCTTGAGCCATGCCTCCCACTTCGGCATGGTGTCCGCGTCCCGCTTCGAGAACTCGGCGATCGAGTCGTAGGACTTCTGCGAATCGTCCGGGTAGACGGTGACCGCGCGACCGTCCGGGTAGGCCTGGAAGTAGGGACCGAACGGGGTCACGTCGTAACCGAACTCCTTCAGCCGGAGCTCCCGGATGATCGTGGGGGGCATCAGCGACATGACGTAGGAGTAGGTGGTGACGTTGATCTCGGGGTGATCCGCGAACGGGGCGCTCGTGTCAGCGGCGCCGCCGGTCTTGTTCCGTGCCTCCAGGACGACCGTGCGGAGACCGTCGCGGGCGAAGTACGCACCGCTCACGAGTCCGTTGTGGCCACCCCCGATGATGATCGCGTCGTAGCCGCTGGCTGCCATCGCGCGCGCCCGTTCCTTCCCCGACGGTTCGCCGGGACCCGCGTATCATGCCTCTCGTTTGAACCGTCAGTCAACCTGATCGTCTGGCTCGGCAGGATTGACGCCGCAGGTCAGGGCCCTACACTGAGCTGAACGCTCGCTCAGGGACCCCGGCGTCGAGGTGCCGGGTCTGTTCCACGTTCAAAGGGAGATCGATGAGCACGAGGGCCCGGACGAAGCCGCAGCGGGATCGCCACCAGGAGATCGTGGAGGCCGCCGCGCAGGTGATCACCGACCGCGGCCTCGCCGAGACGCGGATCCAGGACATCGCGGACCGCTGTGGGGTGTCGCCCGGTCTGATCCTGTACTACTTCGGATCGAAGGACCGGCTCCTCGTCGAGGCGCTCACCTACGCCAACGACCAGTCGTATCTCCGGACGTCACGGGAGCTCCGGAAGCTGCCCGCCGCCAGCCAACGGATGGATCGCCTGATCGAGCTTTCCGTGCCCGGGCTGCTCCCCGAGTACTCCTTGCTGGACGAGTGGGCGCTGTGGCTGGAGATCTGGGTCCGCGCGCTGCGGGATCCCGAGATGGCCAAGGAGCGCGAGAACCTGGACCGCCGGTGGGTCCAGTCGATCTCGGAGGTGATCCGGTACGGACGTCAGACGGGTGAGTTCCCGAGCGACGCGGCCGATGCCGACGACATCGCGATGGAGTTCGGCGCCATGGTCGACGGCCTCGCGATCCAAGTCCTGCTGAACGACACGGTCATGACGCCCTCCCGCATGCACGACATCTGCCTCGACGTCGCCCGCCGGCTGATCGGTTACGACGGAACCCGCTGAGGTTCACCACACCTTCCCGACCGGCTCCCCGCAGATCCTCAGCTCCCGGCTGTCTGCTTGCCGCAGACGAAGGGAAGGAGGTGATCGGGATGATGAAACAGCTCCGAAGGGGCGCCGTCGCCACGGTCCTGGCGTCGGGTCTGATCGTCGGCGGTCTGGGCGTCACGCACGCGTTCGCCATCACGGGCTCGGCGTCGCCGAGCGCGAAGACGAGCGCGTCATCCAGCGGCGGGACGTCGAGCGGGAGCTCCAGCTCCTCGACGAACGACAACTGCCCGCACAGCGGATCGAGCAGCAGCACTAGCTCGAGCAGCGCATGAGGTGGGTGGGGCGGGTCGCGCTTCGCGCGACCCGCCCCACCCTCACCCGATCGCCGATCCCGGCTCCACGTCCCGGTCGGGCTGCAGCAGCACCACGCCGTGCTCGGCGCTGTACGCGCCGAGCACGAGCACCTCGGAAGGGAATCCAGCGATCCGCTTCGGCTCGAACCCCAGCACGCACACCACCTGGCGGCCGAGCAGGTCCTGCCCCGCGTAGTGGGTCAGCTGCGCACTCGATCGCTTCCTCCCGATCTCCGCGCCGAAGTCGATCGTGAACTTGTAGGCGGGGACGCGGGCCTCGGGGAAGTCCTCGACGTCGGTGATCACGCCGACCCTGATCCGGAGCCGTTCGAACTCCTCCCGCGTGGCGCTCATCGCCGGTACACCACGTCGCCGCCCACGATCGTCGCCTCCACCGACGTCTCCAGCAGCGCCGCGGGCTCGTCGGCGAAGACGTCGCGCGACAGGACGACCAGATCGGCGAGCTTCCCAGCCTCGATCGAGCCTCGGTCGTCCTCGGCGAAGTTGGCGTACGCCGAGCCCAGCGTGGCCGCGCGGATCGCGGCCGGCAGGTCGATCGTCTCCTCCGGGGTCCACGCGTCGGACCCGTCGAGGTTGGCTCGCGTCCGAGCGGTGAAGAGCCACACGAGCGGGTCCATCTCGGCGACGTTCCAGTCCGAGGAGAAGGCGAGCGTCGCGCCGTGCTCGCTGAGCGAGCGGAACGGCCAGGCGTACCGCCACCGCTGGGGACCGACGTTCGCCCGCCAGTCCTCGACGATCTGCGGCGCGCAGTGGCGGGGCTGCATGCACGCGACCACGCCGAGCTCCGCGAAGCGCGGCAGATCGTCCGGATGCACGCACTCGACGTGCACGATCTGATGACGGGCATCGCGCGGGCCGTTGACGCGGCGGGCGTGCTCCACCGCGTCGAGCGCCGTCCGGATCCCACGGTCGCCGGTCGCGTGCGTGAAGGTCTGGAAGCCTCGACGTTCGAGCCCGGCGATCAGCTCGGCGAACGCGTCCGGCGGATAGAAGGTGTCGCCGGAGGTATCGGGGCGGTTCGCGTAGGGCTCCAGCATCGCCGCCGTGTGCGGCTCGATCACGTCGTCGATGTAGAGCTTGATCGGTCCCACCCGGAACCGGTCGTCGTCGTTCGCCGCCTTCGCCTCCGCGAACGCGTCGAGCTCCTCGGACGTGGTCCCCGGCGGGTGGAACAACGCCACGATCACACGCGTGCGCATCGCGCCCTCATCGCGGGCCTTCCGGAAGAGCGGGAGGTCATCCAGCGAGTTCTGCGGCTCGACCGCCGTCGTGATCCCGAGCTCCGCGGCCATGTCCAGGCTCCGGACGAGCCTTCCGTACATCCGGTCGGGCGCGAAGTTCGGGACCTGGGCGGCGAGGGCGGCCTGGCCGTCCCGTGAGAGGCCCATCACCGCGAAGTCGGTCACGAACCCCGTGGGCTCGCCCGAGTCCGCGTCGAGCTCCGGACGGCCGAAGGCGACGCTGGCCTCGCCGGCTCCTATGCCGAAGCGACGCATCGCCTCGCGGTTCAACCAGACGTTGTGGACGTCGTAGGAGAAGACCATCACCGCCCGCCCCGGGGCGACACCGTCGATGTCCTCGGCCGTCGGGCGGCGCCGGTCCGGGAGCGCCGCGTAGCTCCACTCCTCCGCCACGATCCACTCCCGATCGGGATGCTCGATCGCGTATCGGTCGATAGCCGTCCGGACGGCATCCAGCGTGGTGGCGTCGCCGAGCTGCACCGCATCGGCGTCGGCGCCGGTCCGCACGTGGTTGTGCGCATCGATGAACCCCGGGAGCACCGTGCCGCCGCCCGCGTCGAGCTCCTCGGCACGCCCACTGAGCGCGTCGCGGACCTCCCGATCCTCGCCGACGGCCGCGATCCGACCGTCTTTCACGCCCACCGCCTCGGCGGTCAGCCGCCGTTCGTCCACGGTCCACACCTTCGCGTTGCGGATCACCAGCTCCATCGTGCGCGTAGCTGACCGGACGATCGGCGCCTCCGTCAACCCTCGTGGCGGCGGTTATCGTTCGCCCCGATGCCGACACCGCTCATCCTGGACGTCGACACCGGTGTCGACGACATGGTCGCGCTGCTGCTCGCCGTCGCGTCCCTCGAGGTCGACCTGGTCGCGGCCACGTGCGTGACCGGCAACGTCCACGTGGACACCGTGACGCGCAACACATCGTTGGTGCTCGAACTCGCCGGAGCCGGCGGCGTAGAGATCGCCCGCGGCGCGTCGGAGCCGCTGGACGGCGGCTGGGAGCCGTTCCCCGTGGTGCACGGGCCCGAGGGGTTGGGAGCGTACGTCCCCGGTCACCACGCGAAGGGCATCTCGGCTCGGAGCGCTGCGACCCTGATCGCGCAGGAGGCCGCTCGGCGGCCGGGCGAGGTGACGCTCGTCGCGACCGGACCGCTGACGAACGTGGCGCTCGCGCTCGAAGTCGAGCCGTCGCTGCCAACGCTGCTGGGCGGGTTCGCGCTGATGGGCGGCGCGTACGGGGCCGGCGGCAACGTCACCCCGCGCGCCGAGGCGAACGTCTGGATGGATCCCGGCGCGGCGGCACGGGTGTTCGAGGCGTGGTCGGGCATCATGCCGCGGCCGCTCTGCGTCGGGCTCGACGTTACCGAACGCGTGTGGCTCACGCGCGATGACGTCGAGGCGATCTGCGCCCCGGCGCCGGGGAGCGAGCTCGCGACGTTGATCGGTCAGGCCGTCCCCTTCTACATCGACTTCTACGCCTCGACGGGTCGTTACGACGGCGCGAGCATGCACGACCCGCTGGCCGTCGCGGCCGCGATCGACCCTTCGGTCTGCGAGTGGACCGACACGCGCGTCGAGGTCGAGCTGGCGGGCAGATGGACCCGTGGCGAGACCGTGGCCGATCTCCTGAACATCCGCCACACACGGTGGTCGGAATGGGCGAAGGAGGATAACGCGAGGGTCGCCGTGTCGGTGAACGCTCCGCGCGTCGTCGCGGAGCTGATCGAGCGGTTGCGTGGACTCGTGGCGGAGCGCGCGTGAGCGGGACCGGCGGGCTCGTGGTCATGGGGGCGATCAACGTGGACCTGGTCGTGTCGGGCGCGGCCTTGCCGCAACCCGGCGAGACCGTGACCGACGGGGAGTTCTCGCGACACCACGGCGGCAAGGGCGGGAACCAGGCGACGGCCGCCGCCCGCGTGCTCGAGGGCGCGGGCCGCGTGGCCATGCTCGGGGCTGTCGGCGACGACGAGATGGGCCACGCGGCCCGCGCCGCCCTCGAGGCCGAGGGGATCGATGTCGCGAACGTGGCCGTGATGCCCGGAACGCCGACGGGGGTCGCCCTGATCGCGGTCGATCAGCACGGCCAGAACCAGATCTCGGTGGCGCCGGGCGCGAACCAGGACCTGGGCGATCCGACCGATGCCCTCGCGGGTTCGCGCCCGGCGCTCGTGCTGGCGAGCTGCGAGATCGCGTTCGCCGCATTGAGCGCGGCCGCAGCATGGTGCGGGACGAACGAGGTCGCGTTCGTGTTGAACCCGGCGCCGATCCATCCGATGCTTCGCGAGCTCCTCGAGCACGCGACGATCGTGACGCCGAACCACGGCGAGGTCTCGAAACTGGCCCCGACGAGCGGCGACGCCGTCGAGGCCGCGTACGCGCTCCGCGAACGCATGCCCGGCCTCACCGTCTTGGTCACGATGGGCGAAGCGGGCGCCTATCTCCTGGATGACGACGGCGAGACCGGGATCCCCGCGCCGAGCGTCCACGCGGTGGACTCGACCGGCGCGGGCGATTGCCTCAACGGGGTGCTCGCGGCTGGCCTGTGGGAGGGGCGGCCGATCCGCGAAGCGGCGGCGCGCGCCGTCGCCGCGGCGACGATGTCGACCGCGGTCGCCGGCGCCCGCGAAGGCATGCCCACGCGCGAAGCCCTGGAGGAGTTCCTGGGATGAAGTCGTTAGCGCTCGTGATGGCCGGTGGCTTGTTCGCATCGGCGTGCACACCGTCCGGAACGAGCCTTCCTGCCGGTTCCACATCGAGCCACCCGAAACCGACGAGTGGCGCGACGGGGTTATCGCTCGTCAGCTTCTCCCCTCGCGCGCATTGTCACCCCGCTCGTCCTACCGGTACTTCCCCGAACGGACTGGTCGAGGTACGGGGGATCGCCCGAGACGGACAGCTCTGGGCGCTCGTGTTCGATCGAGTCCCTGTACCCATCAGGCGGAAGGTGAAGATCGCTTGGCGCATGACCGGCGCAGGTCCCCTGCGACTGCTCGCGCTCGGGGAGCACGAACAGGTGGTCCGGCCGCATGAGCTCGTCGAACACGGTGGGTCGAACTGGGATCGGCCCGGCGACGAGTGGGGAGGCTTCTTCGTGTTCCCGTCGGCTGGATGCTGGGATATCCAGGCCCGGCGCGGATCGGTCACAGGCGATGTTTGGCTCATGGGCCGATAGGGAGGGGACCTTGAGGCGCCGGTATCAGGCCGGGACGTAGAACGGCTTCGAGGAGATCGTCGCCGGCACCTTCCGGTTGCGGATCTCGACAAAGACCGGTGCGTCCGGCGACACCTCCCCGTGCACCCACGCGAGTCCGACCGCGCTTCCGAGCGTGTGTCCGTAGGCCCCGCTCGTCACGTGCCCGACCCGCTCGTCGGCCGACAACACGGACTCCGCGTGCCAGAGCATCGGGCTCGGATCGTCCAGCTTCACCGACAGCAACCGGCGCTCCCGGGGACCGTCCTTGCGCTCGCGGAGCGCTTCGCATCCGACGAACTCCGTGGCGAGGTTCACGGCGAAGCCGAGCCCCACCGAGTACGGATCGTCCAGGGTCCCCATGTCATGGCCCCACGACCGGAACCCGCGTTCCAACCGGAGTCCGTCGAACGCGAACCCGCCGGCGTGGCGGAGGTCGAAGTCCTTGCCGGCCTCCACGACCCGCTCGTACAGATCCACGACGAACTCGGTCGGCACGTACAGCTCCCATCCGAGCTCGCCGGTGTAGGAGACGCGAAGGGCCCACGGCTGCGCCCATCCCGCTTCGATCCGTCGCGCCGACAGGAACGGGAAGGCGTCGTCGGACAGATCGGCATCGGTCAGGCGCTGCAGCAGCTCCCGTGAGCGCGGCCCGGCCAGGTGCAACACTGCGAACGCGCTCGTCACGTCGGTGACGGTGGCGCCGGACGGCAGCCCAGTCCGCAAGAGCGCCTCCGTGCGTCGTTGGTAGGCCGTCGGCGCGACGACGAGGAAGATCTGCTCCGCGAGCCGCGTCACGGTCGGATCCATCTCGATGCCGCCGCGGTCGTTGCACAGGAGCGTGTAGACGACCCGGCCGACCTCGACGTCGACATCGGACGCGCAGAGCCACTGCAACCCCGACAACGCGCCGGGGCCCTGCACGAGGAACTTCGAATAGGTCGTCAGGTCGAAGAGCGCCACGCCTCGGCGGGCGGCGGCCATCTCCTCACCGACCGGCCCGAACCACGACGGCCGCTCGAAGTCGTAGCGCCATGGGGGTTCCTCCGTCGCTCCAGGCTGGAACCACGCGGGCCTTTCCCAACCTGCGGCTTCGCCGAAAGCCGCGCCGGCGGCGCGGAACCGACCCTCGAGCGGCAAGCGACGGATGCCTCGTCCGGACGATGGCTGCAACAAAGGCCAGTGCATCGCGTATAGGCGCCCGAGGGTCTCGGACGTCTTCTCGTGCAGCCATCCGCGGTTGTTGGCCCACCGCCCGGTCCTCGCGATATCGACCTCGGTCAGATCCATCGTCGGGTGGCCCTCGACGATCCACTCGGCGAGCGCCTTGCCGGCGCCGGGGCTGTAGATGATCCCCTGCGAGTTGAACCCGGCGGCGACCCAGAGGCCCGGAGCCTCGGGGAACTCGCCCAGATGGAAATTCGCGTCGGGGGTAAAGCTCTCCGGCCCTCGCAGGTAGTGCTCGAAGCCGATGTCGCGGAGGACCGGCAGCCGTTCGCGCGCGTTGGCGAGGACCGGCTCGAAATGCTCCCAGTCCTCGCCGAACTCCACGAACCCGTCCGTGTCGATGTCGGCGGGCGCCTTCGGTTTGCCTTTCGGCTCGAAAGCGCCGACCACGAGCCGCCCGCGGTAATGGCGGACGTAGAGGTACCCGTCCAGGTCGCGGAGGACCGGGAGCCGTTCGTCGGCCACCGGCGTCTCGTCGGTCATCACCCAGACGTGCTCCGCGGGATACAGCGATACGGAGGCCCCGGCGAGCCGCGCGAGTTCCGAGGTCCACAGACCGGTCGAGAGCACGGCCAGCTCGCACTCGATCGTCCCGTGATCCGTGATGATGCCCGCGATCCGTCCGTCGCGATGCTCGAACCCGGTCAAGGTGACGCCGAACACGAACCTTGCTCCACGGTCCTTGGCTCCCTTCGCGAGGGATAGTGCGGCGTCGCCGGGGTTCGTGGTCGCGTCCTGCGGGAAGATCGTCGCGCCGACGAGGTCCTCGACCTCCGCTCCCGGCCAATAGTTCCGGATCTCCTGCGGCGTCAGCTCATGCGCCTCGATCCCGAAGTCCTTCGCCATCGAAAGCCCGGCACGAAGTTCCTCCATCCGGCCGCGCGTCCGCGCAACCGTGAGCGCTCCCACCCGGCGGAGACCGGTCTCGACGCCGGTCTCTGCCGGGAGCGACTCGTACAGCGGGGCGTTGACCCGGCTGAGCTCCGTGAGGGCGTGGGTCCCGCGGACCTGCGCGACGAGACCGGCGGCATGCCACGTGGTCCCGCCCGTGAGTCGCGTCCGTTCCAGGACGACGATATCGGCGATCCCGAGCTTGGTCAGGTGGTAGGCCACCGACGAGCCGGCGACGCCGGCGCCGATCACGACGATCCTGGCGCGACCCGGTGGTTCGGAGAGTGGCTCGAGGATCGAGCTATCGAGCTCGCGGTTCGCGAGGCGCTCAGGAGCGGTCATGTCCGAGAGCATGGCGCACCAACCGGTGTGCACGTCAACCTCTTGCGCTGACCCCGGGGGCCCACGCGCAGGGATCTGTCAACAGGCTCCCGTCAACGTCTCGAGACATCATCGTGAAGATGTTGACAAAGCGCCGGTTTGACAAGGCCCGGGGGACGGTAACCGGTTGACAAAGGGCGGAAACGGCGGGTCACCCCAGCAGCGCCCGGCCCATCTCCTTGCGGTACCGCTCGTTGAAGTCGTAGAGGAACCGGTCCTGGCGCGGGTACACGCCGGTGGTGAACGCGCGGGACCCGACGCCCGTCTGTGCGCGCTGGCACACCTCCCAGTCCTGCTTCGAGATCAGATCCCACAGCTCGACGACCGGCTCGGGTTTGAACGCCGAAGGGTCGGCGATCGTCTCGGGCCGGAAGAGGTACTCGGACACCACCGTCGTGTGCGATGGACCCTTCGGATACCCGATGTAGTACATGACGCAGTCCGGGTGCAGGTTCAGCATCAGGTTCGGGAACTGGTACGCGCCGTAGTACATGGAGTAATCCTCCGGCTGGAGCCCCGGCAGTTTCGGGAGCTCGGACTCCCCGGTCATCGTGAAGCTGGTGGCGCCCTCGCGCATCCAGTTGCCGTCGTCGCGGGTCTCCTCGTCCCACACCTCGCCGAAACGGAACAATGGCACGACCTGCACGAGCTCGGGGTGGATCTGGGGACAGTGGAGACACTCGTTGTAGTTCTCCACGACGATCTTCCAGTTCGCCTCGACCTCGTAGACGATCCGCACGCCGACGCGCAGCTCGTCCATCTTGAAGCGGTCGAACATGTTGACGCTCTCGGCGCCCTGGCCCATCCAGTCCATCAACGGACGCGGTTCGCGCGCGAGGCTCACGAACAGGAATCCCGCGTAGCTCTCGACCGCGAACCCGTGCAGCGGGTAGTCGCTCCGATCGAAGAGCTCGCCCTCCTTCACGTTTGGCGTCCCCACCAAGCGCCCGTTCAGGTCGTACGCCCAGGCGTGGTAAGGACAGACGAACGCCTTGCGGATGTGACCGGCTGCCGGCTCGTCGTCGAGGAACTTGGTTCCGCGGTGGCTGCACACGTTGTAGAACCCGTGGAGCTCCCCCTCCTCGTTCCGCGTGATGAAGATCGACTCTCCCGCAAAGTCACGGACGATGTAGTCGCCCGACGACGGGAGCTCCTCGGTCCGTCCGATGCAGACCCAGTCCCCCCACCAGATCCGTTCGCGTTCCTCATCGAAGGTCTCGAGGCTCGTGTAGTCGGCCCCGGACAGCGTGGGACGCGGCTTCCACGCACGTTCGTCGTACCTGATCGGCTCCTGCTCGGTCTGCATGCGGGTCTCCTCGGACGGGACGCCTCAAGGATACGGACCTCGGTCCCCCGGATGGTAACCGGCCCCCCCGCCGGGAGCCCGTACGATGGGCTCCCATGCCCGTCGTCGAAGGGTTCAATCTCACCCCGGTGAAATCGACCGCGCTGCTCCAACCAGACGCGATCGACCTCCGGCCGGAAGGCGCCGTCGGTGACCGGCGCTTCCTGTTCGTGCGGGCGAGGGGAGAACGCCTCTCGGGCCACACGAAGGCTCCGTTGATGAGCATCCGATCGACCTACGACGTGGCCGAAGAGCACCTCACCTTGCGATTCCCGGACGGCACGACCGCTTCGGGAGGATCGGCGTCGTTCGGCGAGCCGCGCACCGTGAAGCTGTACGACCGCGAGGTTCCGGCCCGCCGGGTGGACCCGCTCTTCACCGAGGCCATCGGAACGGCCACCGGCGACGACACGCTCGAGCTCCTGCGGGTCGACGAACCCGAGTACGCCGGCGGGATCGACCGGGTCTCGATCGTCTCGCGCGCCTCCGTCGACGACCTCGGGAACCGTGGTGGGGTCGACGGGCTGGATCCGCGCCGCTTCCGGATGCTGATCGAGATCACGGGCACGGAGCCGTTCGAGGAAGATACGTGGGCGGGACGCAGGATCCGGATCGGTGACGCCGTCGTCAAGGTCGGCGACCCGATGCCTCGGTGCGTCGTCACGACGCTGAACCCGGACACGGCGAAGAAAGACTTCCCGACGCTCGACGTCCTCGCGAGCTACCGCAAGCGCGGCACGGAGCTGCTGTTCGGGATGTACGGCGAGGTCGAGGTGGCCGGGGACGTCCGCGTCGGCGACGCCGTCGAACCGATCTAGCCCTTCCCGGCTGCGGCGAACGCGGCGATCTCGGCGGTGTGCTCCTCGTAATGGTCGAACGTCTCGTCGGTGAACTCGGAGGCGGCCGCATCCGTGACATCGCTCATCGCGATCAGCGCGGCGCGAGCACGATCGCGTCCACGCTCGGCCGCAACGATGACCTCGTCCCACGGGAGCCGTTTGCCGTCCTCGGCCACCATCGTGTTCAGCGCTTCCCAGTCCTGATCGGGCGGCTCCGGCTGCCCGGCCGAGATCCGCTCCAGGACGTCACCGACGTAGTCAGCCCAATACCCGCAGTGCCACACCAGATCCTTCACGGACCAACCGGGGACGACCCCTTCGACCTCTCGGCGGTCGTCGGGCAATCCGGCGAAGGCGTCCACGAACGCGCTCCACGCCTCGTCCTCACGCCCAAGCAACGCATCGCGATCCATCGTTCACTCCTCCTGTCGGGTATGGGGTGTGGAAGGGTAGCGGAGGGCGAACGCAGGCGGCGAGGAGGGGGCTAGGCTTCGGGAGATGCGCACCGGTCTACAGATCGCGCTGTTCGGCCGGATCACCCTCGCGACGGCGTTCGGCTTCCTGATCGGGCTCGAGCGCCAGTGGCGAGGCAAGCCCGCGGGCGATCGGACCTTCGCGCTGCTCGCGCTCGGGGCGTCGGCGTTCGCGGGGCTCGCGATCGAGCTGTTCCCGGCCTCGGCCGATCGCGTGATCCAAGGCGTGGTCACGGGCGTCGGGTTCCTCGGCGCCGGCATCATCTTCCAGACACATGAGCGCCCGCAGGGGCTGACCACCGCGGCGGCGGCGTGGGCCGCGACCGGGATCGGGGTGCTGTGCGGTGTCACGCTGTACCTCACGGCGGGGCTCACGACGGTCCTCACGATCCTGGTGCTGGAGTCGATCAGCTTGCCCGGGGTCGCCCGTCTGGAGACGCCGCCGACCGAACCGTCCGACCCCGAACACCAGGACTAACGGCCAGCTACGTCGTCAGGGAGAGGGGGGCATAGGCGAGGCGGTGGGCCTCGGCGACCCCCTCGTTCGTCACCCGACCGTCCCACGTGTTGACACCGCGTGCGAGGGCAGGATCGCCGCGGACGGCGGCTTCGATGCCGGCGCTCGCGATCTCCAGGACGTACGGCAACGTCACGTTCGTGAGGGCGTAGGTCGACGTTCGCGGCACCGCGCCCGGCATGTTCCCGACCGCGTAATGGACGACCCCATCGACCACGTACGTGGGGTCGGCATGCGTCGTGACGTGGGAGGTCTCGAACGCCCCGCCCTGGTCGATGGAGATGTCGACGAGGACGGAGCCCGGACGCATCTGCTTCACGAGCTCGGCGCTGATCAGGTGCGGTGCACGGGCGCCGGGAACCAGCACCGCCCCGATCACGAGGTCGGCCTCCACCACCAGCCGTTCGATCGCGAGCCGCGACGACGTCACGGTCTGGATCCGCCCGTGCCAGATCCGGTCGATATCGCGGAGCCGGTCAACGTCCTTGTCCATCACGACGACATCGGCTTCCATCCCGGCGGCGATCTGCGCCGCGTTCCCGCCGGCCATCCCCCCGCCGAGCACCACGACCTTGGCGGGCATCACACCGGAGGCGCCGCCCATCAGGACGCCTCGGCCGCCGCTCGGCCGCTCGAGGTACTTCGCTCCCTCCTGCGGCGCCATCCTGCCGGCGATCTCGGACATCGGCGCCAGGAGCGGGAGACGGCCGTCCGCTGTCTGAACCGTCTCGTACGCGACGGCACGGACGCCTCGATCGACGAGGAACCGGGTCAGCTTCTCGTCGGCGGCGAGGTGGAGGTACGTGAACAGGACGTGGTCGGCGCGGAACCGTTCGTACTCCTCCGGCTGTGGCTCCTTGACCTTGACGATCAGCTGGGCCTCGGCGAATATCGCCTCGGCATCCGCCGCGATCTGGGCGCCCGCGGCCACGTAGTGGTCGTCGGTGATCGCCGAGCCGGCCCCCGCGGTCGTTTCGACCACCACCCGGTGACCGCCGTGCACGAGCTCGCGGACGCCTTCGGGCGTCGCGGCCACCCGGTATTCGTGGTTCTTGACCTCTTTCGGGATCCCGACGATCACCCGGCTGCCTCCACGTCGTCCAGCGCTGCCGTCAGCCCCTCGGCGAGCTCGGCGAGCTCGTCCGAGCTGAGCACGAGCGGGGGCGAGATCTGCAGCGCGCCGGGTGCGAGCGCTCGGGACATGATGCCCCGCTTCCAGGCGGCCAGCACCACGCGACCGGCCGCGCCGGGATCCCGCTCCAGAACGGCAGGGTCGATCTGGACGGCCGCGAGCACCCCGGTCCCCGACCGGACCTCCCCGACCATCGGATGGTGCTCGAGCGGCGCCAACGCCGAGGTCAGCTCGACCTCCAGGGTCTTCGCCTGCTCCAGCAGCCCCTCCCCGTCGATGATGTCGAGGTTCGCCAGGGCGGCCGCGGAGACGGCGGCGTGACCCGAATAGGTGTAGCCGTGGCGGAACATCCCAGCGCCCTCACGCCAGAACGGCTCCCACACCGAGGGCGCCGCGATCACCGCCCCGAGCGGCAGGTAGCCGCTCGTGATCCCCTTCGCACAGGTGATCAGGTCGGGCTCCAGGCCGAACCGACCGCTCGCGAACCAGGCGCCGCACCGCCCGAAGCCGGTGATCACCTCATCGGCGATGAACAGCACCCCGGCGTCCCGGCAGACGGCGCGCGCGGCTTCCAGGTAGCCGTCCGGAGGAGGGAAGACGCCGCCGGCGCCGATCACGGGTTCGCAGAAGAACGCCGCGGTCCGATCCGCGCCGACCCGCTCGATCGTGGATCGGAGCGCGTCGGCGTCGTCCCACGGAACCTCGACCACGTCCTGCAGCAACGGCCCGTATCCCGCCAGGTTCGCCGGGATCCCCGAGAGCGAGGTCCCCGCGACGTGCATCCCGTGGTACGCGCGTCCACGACGGATCAGGACCGTTCGATCGGGCTCGCCGACGAGTGACCGATACCGGCGAACGATCTTGGTGGCGGTGTCGATCGAATCCGAGCCGCCGCTCGTCAGGAAGACCTTCGCGTTGGGCATCGGCGCGAGCCCGGCGACCCGCTCCGCCAGCGCTTCCGTGGCGGGGTTGGTCAGATCACCGAAGGTGGAGTGGGCGGCGAGCTCCACCATCTGGCGCCGCACGGCGTCAGCGATCTCGCTCCGACCGTGCCCGACGTTGCAGAACCACAACCCGGCGGTGGCATCCAGATACCGGTTCCCCTCGGCATCCCAGATGTGCGATCCGCGGCCTCGCACGATCGAGAGACCTCCCCCCGTCTCGACCGCGGCCATGTCGGCGAACCCGTGCCAGAAGCTGGTCATGCCGGAGATGTTCCCAGGATGGGGACCGGAAGGGGTCCATGGACGCCGCAGTCATTACGGACTAGCCTTCGGCTGACCATCCCAGGGGAGGGAAAGCAGTGGATCCCACGATCGACCCAGCGTTCCTGCGCGGCCTCACCCAGCGTCGGCTCTCGCGACGCGACCTGATCCGATACGCGGGCGTCGGAGCGGGGGCACTCAGCCTCTCGTCGATCCTCGCCGCGTGCGGCGTGAAGTCGAGCGGAGCCGCAGGCTCCCAGTCCACGGCCGGCTTCGACTGGGCCTCCCAGACCCTGCACCACCAACTGAACTTCGCGAACTGGCCGTATTACATCGACGTGAGCCACGGGACGCATCCCACGCTGGACACGTTCACGCAGAAGACCGGCATCCAGGTCAACTACAAGCCGGTGATCAACGACAACCAGGCCTTCTACGCGAAGCTCAAGCCCTCGCTCGAACAGGGGAAGCCGACCGGGTGGGACATCGTGGTCATCACGAACGGAGCCCAGCTGTCGGAGCTGATCGACAACGGCTGGCTGATCCCCCTGGACCTCTCCAAGCTGCCCAACTTCACGGCATACGCGAGCCCCGCGATCAAGGATCCCACCTACGACCCCGGTAACAAGTACACCGTGGTGTGGCAATCGGGGCTCACCGGCATCGCCTACAGCCCGAAGGCGACCGCGGCGCTCGGGCACGAGCCCACCAGCCTGAACGACCTCTTCGATCCTTCGGTCGCCGGCCACGTGGGGATGATGAGCGACAACACCGAGCTCGGGAGCATCGGGCTCCTGAAGCTGGGGATCGAGCCTTCAACGTCGACACCTGACAACTGGACCCAAGCTGCGGCCGTGCTGCAGAAGCAGAAGGACGACGGTATCCCGCGTGGCTACTTCGACCAGGGGTACATCAATCAGCTGGAGAACGGGAACACGTGGATCACCCAGGCATGGTCGGGCGACGTGTTCATCGCCCAGCAGTCCGGGTACCCCGAGCTGAAGTTCATCGTCCCGGACGAAGGCGTGATGTTCTGGCACGACAACATGATGATCCCGGTCGGAGCGGAGAACCCGCTGGATGCGCTCACCTACATGAACTACGCCTATGACCCGCATGTCGCCGCGCTGATGGCCAACTACATCTGGTACATCACGCCGGTTGCCGCGGCGAAGCCGATCGTGGCGTCGCTCCCCGGCGGGAAGGCGGTCGCCTCGAGCCCGCTCGTGTTCCCGGACCAGGCCATGTTGGACAAGACGCACCAGTACTACGTCTACAAGGGCACCAGCGACCTGGACCAGTGGAACAACACCTTCGATCCGATCATCACGGGCTGAAGCAGAAGAAGGCCCGCGGCAGGAAGCGTCTGGCGCCGTACGGGCTGACGGCTCCCGGCGTCCTGTGGCTCGCGATCTTCTTCCTCATCCCGATGGGGGCGATGCTCGTCCTCTCGCTCGAGACGAGGATCCCCACGGTGGGCTTCAAGAACTCCGGGTATCAGTTCACCTGGCACATCGGTGAGTACGGCGCCGCGTGGGGACAGGCGCACACACAGTTCGTCCGGTCCCTCTGGTACGGAGCCGTCGTCACGATCGTGACGCTCTTGGCGGGCTACCCGGCGGCGTACTGGATCGCCTTCAAGGGGGGGCACCACAAAACCACCTATCTGTTCTTGATGCTGCTGCCGTTCTTCGTGTCGTTCGTGATCCGGTCGCTCGCGTGGCAGTTCATCCTGTCCGACGACGGCATCGTGATCGCGAACCTCGAGCGATGGCATCTGCTGCCCCAGGGGTTCCACATCCTGTCGACCTCGATCGCGGTGATCGCTGGGATCGCCTACAACTCGTTGCCGTTCATGGTGCTGCCGCTCTACGTCTCGCTCGAGAAGATCGACCGCAACGTGGTCGAGGCAGCTCGTGACCTTTATGCGACCCCACGCCAGGTCTTCCGCAAGGTCATCTTGCCGTTGTCGATCCCCGGCATCTTCGCCGGGTTCCTCCTGACGTTCATCCCGGCGGTGGGCGACTACGTGAACAACGACATCCTCGGCGGACCCAACACGACCATGATCGGCAACGTGATCCAACGGGCGTTCCTGAACGACCAGAACTACCCGCTCGCGTCGTCGCTCTCCTTCATCCTGATGGTCGGACTCCTGATCGGGATCCTGATCTACGCGCGGGTGCTGGGGACCCGTCAGATCGAGGAGTACATCTGATGGCGACGGTCGCGGCCCCGGAACGGATCGAAGCGTTTGAGGCTCCGCTCCGGCGGACCCCCAAACGCTCGTGGAAGAACCTCATCCTGCCGATCTACACGAAGCTGATCATCGCCTACCTGCTGGTCCCGATCGCGGTGATGATCCTGTACAGCTTCAACGCGAACACCGCGGCAAACACCGCGACGGCGCCCAAGGTGTCCTTCCGGTGGCAAGGCTTCACGGGGGCGTGGTGGAAGCAGTGGAACGGCGTCCCGGACTTGACCTCGGCGCTCTGGAACTCACTCCTGATCGCAGTGCTCAGCACGATCGTTGCCACGATCCTCGGCACGATGATCGCGCTCGCGCTGGTCCGTTACCGGTTCCGGGGCTCGGGCACGCTCGAGATCGTGATGTTCCTGAACATCGCCGCGCCGGAGATCGTGCTCGGAGCCGCGCTGCTCTCGTTCTTCGTGTTGATCAACTTCCAGCAAGGCCTGCTCAGCATCTTCGTCGCCCACGTGATGTTCAACATCGCGTTCGTGGCGATCGTCGTCCGAGCTCGATTGTCGGGCTTCAACCGCGAGATCGAGGAGGCGGCGCAAGACCTCTACGCCGATGCGGTCCAGACCTTCATCAAGGTCACGCTTCCGCTGATCTGGCCCGGGATCCTGGCGGGAGCACTGCTCGCGTTCGCGCTCTCGATCGACGACTTCGTCACCACGAACTTCGTCGCGGGACAGACCGTCACGTTCCCGCTGTGGGTCTACGGCGCAGTGAAGGTGGGGATCCCGCCGCAGGTCTTCGTCATGGGTACCGCGATCTTCCTGGCCGGGGTCGTGATCGCGTTCTCGAACGTGTTCTCCTCGCGGCGGAAAGGCCGGACGATGGTCCGAGCCGAGACCGAGGACATGGCCTGAAGCCTCAGGTCAGCGCCCGGACGCCCCGCTTGCGCAGCTGATCAGCGAGGATGTTCCGTTGGATCTCCGACGTCCCCTCCCAGATCCGGTCCACCCGCAGCTCGCGGTGGAAGCGCTCCGCGACGTTCTCCCGCATGTAGCCGCGCCCGCCGAAGATCTGCACGGCGCGGTCGGACACGCGACCGGCCATCTCGCTCGCGAAGAGCTTCGCCATCGAGCACTGCGCGTGCTGGATCTTCACGTCGACGCCCGCGTCGATGTCCTCCGCCACCCGGTACGTCATGAGGCGCGCGGCCCAGAGCTCCGTGAGGGAGTCGGCGAGCATGTGCCCGATCGCCTGATGTTCCACGATCGGAACGCCGAACTGGATCCGTTCCTTCGCGAAGGCGGTCGCCTCCTCGATCAGCCGCTCGGCGGCGCCGCAGCACCGGGCCGCGATCATCAACCGCTCGTAGCGGAACCAGGCGTAGGTGAAGGTCATGCCGTCGCCCTCGGCCCCGATAAGTTGGGCGGCCGGGACCCGCACGTCGTCGAAGGCGACGATCGCGTGCGTGTCGGCGTACGTGTGCGAGTACCGGGGTTCGCGGACGAGCCGAACGCCGGGGGTGTCCTTGTCCACGACGAACATCGCGTGCTCGCCGTCGTGCTCACCGCCGGCGAGCTTCGCCTGGAAGAAGAGGTGGTCGGCGTTGTTGTACGAGGTCACGTGCATCTTCTCGCCGTGCAAGACGTAGTCGGGCCCATCGCGTCGAGCCGTCGACGCGATGGCGTCGACGTCGGAGCCGGCGCCCTCCTCGGTGATCGCGTAGCACTCCCGCCGCTCCCCGCGGATCGCCGGCTTGAGCCAGCGCTCGATCTGCTCGTCGGTCATCACCTCGAGGGCCCACCCCGCCGGCGTGTGGACGCACCAGCCGAGCGCGTTCGTCACCCGGCCGAGCTGCTCGGAGACGAGCGTCTGCTGCAGGAGCGTGTAGCCGCCCCCGCCGACCTCCTTCGGAAGGTTCATCCCGTAGAACCCGAGGTCGAGGGCCAGCTCGTGATGCCGTCGGACGTCATCGTCGGGGATCCGGCCCTCGTGTTCCTCCGCGTGTTGCTCCCACGGGATCAGCTCGTCGTCGACGAACGTGCGCGCACGGTCCTGGATCGCTCGGTCCTCATCGGACAGCGGGTAGGTCATGCGCGTGACGCTACCGCAGCGCAGGCCGCGACCGTCACCGCGCCGCCCCGGCCGCTCAGGAGAGGAACTCGAGGCGGTCGCGGTGCTCTTCGAGCATCGCGACCGTCGCGTCGTCCAGCCGGTGATCCCGGTCGGGCTCTTCGGCGACCGGACGGTCGCCGAAGAGCTCCCCCGAGAGGTAGCGCTGCCCGGTGTCGGCGATCACGGTGACCAACCGGGTCAGCTCCGGGTGCTTGTCGGCGACCTTCAGCGCCGCGACCACGTTCATCC
>VAYU01000072.1 GCA_005884925.1 Actinomycetota bacterium
CGCCCCAGACCGGCGCGGCATCCAACCCGTCCGCGAGCGAGCGGAGCCACTCGGGCTTGGCCTCCAGGTCGGCGAGGAACAGCGCGGCGTCCATGTCGACCCGGGAGTCTACGGAGCGCCCCCGGACCTGCGGCGCCGCGTGGTATCCCTTACGCCCACATGAACGACCGCCTGACGATCCTCTTCATGCCCGAGAGCGCGTACGGGCCCACGAACAACTGCATCGGCATCGGCAAGGTCCTCGAGCGGCGGGGGCATCGGGTGATCTTCGCGGCGGAGGCCTCCTGGAAAGGCCGTTTGGAGCCGCTCGGGTTCGAGGAGGATCTGGTGGACCTGGCTCCCGCGCCGGACGACGGCGCCGAGCAGGACGCCGGGCAGTTCTGGA
>VAYU01000073.1 GCA_005884925.1 Actinomycetota bacterium
GAAGGACCCGGACCTTCCGCCGACCTTCAGCGGCTATCCCTTGGACGACCCGAGCGCGTGGGACGGGTTCCGCGCGGAGTACGAACGGACGCACCGCCCGACGTGGGAGCGCTACGACGCGTTCCTGACCGACAACGGCGCGCCCCCGCTCCCCGACCTCGAGTTCATCCATGCGTCCGACCATCTGAACCTCTACGTGTATCCGGAGGTCGCCGACTACCCGCGTTCCCGGCCGCTCTCGAAGACGTGGCACCGGCTCGACTCATCCGTCCGCGAGACCGAGGAACCCTGGGAGATCCCCGACGAGCTCCGCGCGCGCGGCGGAGCGCTCGTCTACCTCTCGCTCGGCTCGCTGGGCTCGGCCGACGTCGACCTGATGAAGCGCCTCGTTACGGTGCTGGCCGAGACGCCCCATCGCTACATCGTCAGCAAGGGGCCCCGGGCAGCCGAGTTCGACCTCCCGGACAACATGTGGGGCGACGCGCGCCTGCCGCAGACGTCGATCATCCCGGCGTGCGATCTGGTGATCACGCACGGCGGGAACAACACGACGACCGAGGCACTCCATCTCGGCAAGCCTATGATCGTGCTGCCGTTGTTCTGGGACCAATTCGATAACGCGCAGCGCATGGCCGAGCTGGGGTTCGGGGTGCGGCTCCCGACATACGACTTTGACGACGACGAACTGCGCGATGCGGTCGCGCGGCTCCTCGCGGATGGCGATCTCCGCCGCCGGATGTCGGTCGAGGGAGAACGGATCCGCGCACGCGACGGCAAGACGAGCGCCGCAGACCTGATCGAGGACACGGCCCTTCGCAACCGGATCCACCACTGACCGACGGACCAAAACGCTGTCTCCCTTGGCCGGAGTAGCCTTGAAGGATGGTGCGGGATCATCGGATCAGCATCAAAGATGTTGCACGCGAAGCCGATGTCTCGGTCACGACGGTCTCGCACGCGCTGAACGACAAGGGGCGCCTCAATCCGGACACACGCCGGCGCGTCCGCGACGTGGCCGAGCGCCTCGGGTACAGACCGAACCCCGCCGCTCGGAGCCTCGTTTCCGGGAAGACCGGGCTGATCGCGGTCATCCCGTCGCTCCCGAAGGAGACGCGGGTCAGCTTCAGCGACCTCGGGTACTTCACGGAGCTGATCGCCGCGGCGGCCGACGTCGCCGTCTCGAGGGATCGCGCGCTCGTGGTGGCGCCGCCCCTCTCGGGCGACTTCGTATGGGAGCGCGTCCCCCTCGATGGCGTGATCGTCATCGACCCGTTCGTCGGTGACCCCGCGTTGCCAGTGCTGCGCGAGCGCGGGATCCCCTTCGTCACGGTGTCGGCCGACCCGGATCACCCGGGCCGGGATGCCACCGTGGAGTGCGAGTATCGCGACAGCACGATCGCTGTGTTCGATCACTTCGTCGAGCGAGGAGCGCGACGCGCGGGGTTCCTCTCCGTGCCGCCCATGACGGCGTTCCTCAAAGCCTCGGCCGAAACCTACGCGAGCTGGTGCGCCGGGCACGGTCAGGAACCGATCACCGAGGTGATCGAACCCGCCGAGGTGGGCCGTGACGAGACCGGTACCACGATGCGCAGCGTGGAGCGGTTGTTCGGCCGAGCCGAGGCGCCAGACGCCGTCTACGCTCCGCTGGAGAGCGTCGGCGTCGAGGTGCACCGCGCGATGCTCGGCATGCGGCTCGCCATCCCGGACGACGTGCTGCTCGCCACCACCCACGACCGTGGACAGGCCCGGATCGCCAACCCACCGATCACGACGATCGAATGGGACTACCGGGAGGTGGGACGGCGGGCCGCGTCGCTCCTGATCGACCTGGTGGAGGGGACGCGCGCGGCGCCGCTCCTGGAGGTCGTTCCCGGACGCCTCGCACCTCGAGGGTCGACCGCTCATTGAGTACCCACGAACGGCGTAGGTCGGACGCAGAGCGAGAACCACTCGTCGGCGGGATGCCCACGCGTCGATCGCGAGCGCACAGTCGAGGGAGCGTCTGGCCGATGCCACGAGGGGGATCTCGATGCGCAAGGGTGTCAGGTCGTTGCTGGCGGGCGGGTTGCTCGCCGCGTTCGTGTTGGTGCCGGGCTCGCCAGCGATCGCTGCGAGCAACGTCCATGCGATGAAGGTGTACGTCAGCTACGCCGACGGCGTCCGAGGCGGCCCGACGCTGCCGAGTCCCTGGGAGGGCGACGAGGGTGTGCAGTTCGTCGGTGGCGGAACGCAGTTCGACGCGGGCGCGATCAGGATCGTGAATCCATCACGACAGCCGCTCACGATCGACGACGTCTCCGTCGACATCGGCTCGGCGACCTACGACCTATGGGGGTCGTCATACCCGATCACCGTGGACGGCAAGTCCAGCGTGATCCTCACGCAGACCGTGGAGTTCGACTTCGACACGTCCGAACCGGGCCTGGCGACCTGCGACCCGACGGGAGACATCCCGCTCGTGCACATCATGGTGGGCTCGCGGAACCCGAAGACCCGGACGTTCACCGATGCGGGGCAGGTGCTGAACACGGGTGGGATCGACCCGGGCGCCTGCACGGGATCGAACGAAGGACACGGCTGGGTCCGGGTCCACGGGCACGATTGAGCCACCCGCTCGGGCGAGCGAAGTCTGCTATGCCCCGGTGGAGTGGAAGAGGTTACCGATCACGAAGCCGATCCCGGCCGCTCCCAGGCCGATCACCAAGAACGTCATGCCACTCTTGCGCCAGTCGCCGGTGAGGGTGACCGCGGAATAGACGCCGACGCCGAACAGCACCAGGGCGCTGAGCACGATCGCGAGGACCAACGCCGGCGTCCGGGCCAGCCAGAGGAACGGCAGGAGCGGGATCAGGTGACCGATCAGGGTTGCGATCGTGATCACGATGGCGCTGCGGAAGATGTCCGACCGCTCGACCGGCTGCAGATGCAGCTCCTCGTCCATCATCGTGGCGACCCACCGCTCGCGATTGGCGGTGATCGTGTCGACGACCTGCTCGAGCAGCTCTCCCGAGAACCCCTTGCCTGCGTAGATGTCGCGGATCTCCTGGCGCTCCGCCTGAGGCATCGTGTCGACCTCGGCTTCCTCTCGCTCGCGCTCGGCCCGGTAGTAGTCGCGCTGCGAGACGGATGAGGTGTACCCCACCGCTCCCATCGAGATCGATTCCGTCATCGCTGCCGCGAAGCCGGCGGCGACGAGGACCGTTTTGGACCCGCCGCCGGCGATCACGCCGAGGATGATGCCGAGGATGTTGACGAGTCCGTCCTGCCCGCCCAGGATCACGTCGCGCAACCAGTTCGTCTCACGATGGCGCTCGCGATGGGGCGCCGCACCGAGGGCGGCGCCCGCCGTCGTGGTCCGAACGGCGCGGGCGAGGCGGGTCGCATCGAGGCCCTCACGGTCCGGGTCGCTGCTCATCGAGTCACCTCCCATCGACGATCGAACGTGGTGCCCGGGGGTCGGAGTCGAACTCCGACCGTGCCCATCCCAGCACGTCCCTCCCCGTGCGGCCAACCGGCGCGACCAGCCCGTTCGGCGCTCGCCCACCCCAACACGTCCCATCTTCGCCGGCTTGCGACCCGTCGCCCGTTGCGTAAGAGTGGATGACCTATACGAGGGGAGGCTCCGTGGGTATCGAGCAGCGGGACGACTATGCCTACACGGGGTTGCACGCGTACGCGCTCGTGCACGATGTGACCGCCACGACGCAAGATCCGGATCGCAACGCCGCCGGGTTCATCCGGCAGCTCCAGGACATGGCCCAGCCGGAAGGCCCCGTGACGGCCGCGGTGGAGCTCGCCGGAACCTTCAAGGGTCTCGTTCATCTCCGGTTCGGTGACGGAGACGTGAACGCGGTGCAGGATCACCTCGCGACGGCCCTCTGGGATGGCGTGACCCACGAGCTCGCCTACGAGGGGCCGGTCTATATGGGGCCCACCCAAGAGCTGATCGGGCTGAAGAGGCACGTCTGCGACATCGTCGCGTTCGTCCGCGTCTGGGTGGAGAAGGGACGTGCGCGCGAGGTACTCGGGCGCCTCGGAGACGAGCTCGGCGACCGGTTCCACGGTGCGTCGATCGTGTACGGCGGATGTGACATCCTCCTCGCGCTCGAGGGCCCAACGTTCAAGGAGGTCGCGTCGGCAGCCTTCACCAAGCTCCAGCAGATCGAGGGCATCGTTCGCACCGAGACATCGTTCACCGACTACCGGCGGGTCCCGGGTCAGGAGGCGGCTGATTGACGCATCGATCAAGCGATGCGCGCATCGATCGAAGCGGCATGACGAGCCCCGACCACGTTGCCCTTTCGCCCATATAACCCCATCGCTTCGGTGAGGGGTTCCGCCGCCTCGGGCTTCCGATCGACGGCGATGAGTACCTCGGCGAGGTCGACGAGCACGTCGGCATGGAGGTTGACGAAATCCGTCGACTTCACGAGACCGAGGGCCTCCCGAGCGAGTGCCTCGGATCCGGCAGGCGAACCGTGAGCGGCGAGCGCTCGGGCGCGCACGCATCGCCATCCGACCTGAGGCTCGAGGTCGTGGGAGACGGCTTTGCTCTCGGCGTACTTGGAGAGGACCAGCGCCTCCTGGTACTCGCCGACGTCGCAGAGAACCTTCCCGAGGTCGCAGGCACTCGTGGGGGCGTTCGCGGCGTCGTGCCGCTCGCGGTAGTACAGGTAACTTTGTTCGAGCTCTCGCCGCGCATCGTCGAAGCGTCCCTCGAGACGCGCGATGAGTCCGGACTTCGACGCCGTATCGGCGAGCCACCGTCTCTG
This sequence comes from Actinomycetota bacterium, assembly GCA_005884925.1. Lineage (GTDB taxonomy): Bacteria > Actinomycetota > UBA4738 > UBA4738 > HRBIN12 > AC-51. The sequence continues at coordinate 4,773 of VAYU01000073.1, forward strand.
TCCGAGCCCGGTGAACACGTCCCTCGACGCCGCGACGCGTGCACTCGCCTCTTCGAACCGCCCGACCATCCCGAGCAGCTGTCCGAGGTGCAGTCCCACGGCCGCCGCAGCCACAGGATCGTCGCCGATCTCGCGCATGAGGGCCTGGAGCCTCGCCAACGCGAGCGAACACGATGTCTCCCCTGCGAGGAGCGCGGTGGCGACATACGACGCTGCACCCGCCACGGTCCTGCGGTTGCCCACCTTGCGCGCGAGCGCCAGGGAACGTTCGGACTGAAGCAGCATCGCTCCTGAGTCCCCCGAACACCACTGAACCGTCGCCAGCAGCTCGAGCGCCGTGGCCAGGTTCCGCTCATCACCGCGCTGCTCGAGCTTCGTGACCACAGCCTCGAGGGTCTCGCCCAATCGCTGCACCGTGGAGCCGAGTGGGGAGGTCGTGAATTCGAGCCAGAGCCGGTCCAGCTCCGCCCGAGACCTGAGTTCCTCGTCTTCGGCATGCGAGGCACGTTCGATCAGATCGTCCAGAAGAACGGTCGCTTCCTCGATCGAGCCGGACATGAACATGCAATCCTGGAGGTTGGCGAGCGTCTCGAGATGCGCCGGGTGATCCTTGGGAAGCAGGTCCGCGGCCCTGCGGAGGAGGTTGGTGGCGGCGGGAAGGTCGCCCCGCTCGAATGCCCGTCGGCCGCTGGTCGCCAGATACTCCCCGGCCGTGCGCCCGAGCTCGCTGACGTGAGTGCCGATCGGCCCCACGTCCCGGAGCAATCGGTGCGCCTCCTCGAGGTGATACCCGATGATCTCCTCTCCCTCATCGATCCTCCGACCCCGGCGTTCCACGAGCCATCCGGCGTATCGCTCATGCAACCCAGCTCGAGTCATCTTCGCCATCTGGTGGTAGGCAGCGTCGCGGATCAGCAGGTGCCTGAAGCGGTAGGCGTCGGGGACCGAGCGCTCAGAGGATCGGGCGGGACGGATGAGCTCCTTCCGCATCAGCGACCGCAGCAGCTCCTGGACGTGGGATCGCTCTGCGGCAACCGTGAGCGCAGACACCTCGGCTGCGGAGAAATCTCGCCCGATCACCGAGGCGCGCTCGAGCACGGTGCGTTCTTCGCTACTGAGACGGCCGAGTCGCGCCGCCAGCAGTCCCGCGATGGTCTGCGGGAGCGAGATCTCGGAAAGATCCCGGGCGGCGACCCACGTGTCCCCCTCACGGACCAGGAGCTTGTCGTCGATCAGCATGGAGACGATCTCCTCGGCGAACAGGGGATAGCCACCGGCTGTCTCGACGATCTTCCCGCTGAGGCCCGGAGGAAGCTCGGTCGCCCTCAAGAGATTCAGCACGAGCGTGTCGGTCTCCTCGGGCTGCAGCGTGTCGAGCAGGATGGTCGTGGCGTTCACCATCCCCCCACCCCATCCGGGCCGGGCCTCCAGCAGCTCGGGGCGGGCGAGGCACAGCAGCATGATCGGTACATCGCGGGACCAGTCAGCGATGTGTTCGATGAGTTCGAGGAACTTCGACTCGCCCCAATGGATGTCGTCGAACACGAGCACGAGCGGTCGGCGGGCCGCCTGCGCCTCGAAGAAGAGTCGGATAGCCCAGAGCGTCTCGTCCGGGGCGGCGCTACCGGTGGACAGACCGATGGCCTCAACCACCCTGTCGGCGACGAGTTGAGCCTGGTCGACGCCCGCGAGTACCGCGGCGATCCTGGCGCGGGCGATCTCCTGCGGATCGGCTTCGGTGAGCCCCGCCGCTTGTCCCACAACCTCGGCAACAGGCCAGAACGTGATCCCCTCCCCGTACGAGAGACACCGTCCCTGCAGCACCAGGGAGCGCGCCTCCACCGTGCGACGGAACTCCTCGACGAGACGCGATTTCCCGATCCCCGGCGGACCGAGGACCGTGAAGAGCTGGCACCGACGATCGGCGACCACCCGATCGAAGGTCTGCTGGAGCAGGATGCGTTCGCGTTCGCGATCGACGAGCGGTGAATCGAACCGCCGGGCGTGGCCCGACGCCGATGACGAGACGCTCACCAGACGGCGGACAGCGACGGGGCCGATACCCTTCAGCGAGAGCGAGCCCATCTCCTCCACCGCAACGGCATCGCGCACGAGCTTGTAGGTCTCGTCTGCGAGAAGGATCTGGCCGGGATCCGCTGACTGCTCCAGACGGGCCGCGAGGTTCATGACGCTGCCCGTGACGAAGGCATGGCCCGCCGAGGGGTCTCCAGAAACCACCTCGCCCGAGGCGATGCCCGTGCGGGTTTCGAGGGTGAGTCCTCGATCGCGAGCCAGCTCCTCGTTGAGCTGCGCGAGAGACTTCCGCATCTCGGTCGCTGCCCGCACCGCCCGAAGGGCATCGTCCTCATGGACCTGCGGTACGCCGAATACGGCCAACGCCGCGTCCCCGACGAACTTCTCGATGATGCCCCCGTGCCGCTCGACGATCGTCCGGATCGCCTCGAGATGGCGCGCAAGCACGGCACGAACGGATTCGGGATCGAGACGTTCGGTCAGTGCCGTCGATCCTACGAGGTCGCAGAACACGACCGTGACCAGCCGGCGAGACTCGCCTTCTGGGTGGATCGTGGAGAGCGCGACTCCGCACGCATTGCAGTACTGAGCTCGGTCGGGGTTCTTTGCCCTGCAGCTCGAACACTCTTGCACGTCACGAGCCTAGGCTGCCGTTCCCGGCAACGCCAGCCGACCAGGGTTCGAAAGCCGCCGTCGCCGGAACCGTCACGGCCGGTGCCTCCATGGCGTCGGTCGCGTACCACAGGCTCCGGAGCCTGGAGCTCTGGAACCCAGGATCGTCGTGCCCGGGGTGGGATTCGAACCCACATGCCCTCTCGGGCCGGCGTGTTTAAGACGCCTCCGTATACCGTTCCGGCACCCGGGCTTGCACTGGTCGGGATGCTACCGCCGGTACGATGCCGTCGATGTCCGGTCGTGCCCGCCGCCTCGTGTTCAGCGTGGTCACTTCCGTGGTGGTGGTCGCCGGCATCGCCCGGCCCGGGTCGGCGTTCGCCTTGCAGCACGCCTCGGCACCCTTCAGCTGGAACCCCGGGAAGTCGCTCGCCACGGCGGGGGGACGACTCGTGTCGGTCTGGGCGAGCGACTGCCCACCGCCCTCGGGCGCCTGCTCGACCGATCGCTCCCCGTCGATGGGGGTGTTCGTCCAGCGCTCGCCGGTCGGGGCCGTTCCCGCGGCGTGGGGCAGGCCGATGCGCGTGAGCCCTCGCGGCGTGCAAGCCGAACGTCCGTCGATCGCGGCCAACCCGAACCTCGCCGTGGTCGGGTGGGTCACCCAGTCCAGCTACCTGCACTACGACCCGGCGGCCCGCCGGTCGTTCTGGATCAGGGTCAGCACCGATCACGGGGCAACGTGGCGAACTCCGCACCGGGTGAGCCTCGCCGGCGGGAGGGTCGACTACCCGAGGCTCGCGGTCGAGGGGCGCGAGATCCTCGCCGTCTGGACGAACGCGAACACGGGCGCGATCCGGTTCGCCACGACGACCAACCTCGGTGGGACCTGGACGAATCGAGTCGTCGGCACGACGTCGTCCACGTCCGATGGGTGGCGCGAGGGGTTCGCTGGGCTCCCGGACATCGGCGTGAGCGGCATGAACGTCGCGGTGGTGTGGTTCGCCGATCCGAAGGGCGCGCAGCAGGTGGCCCTGTCGTCGACCGGCGGAACGGACCTCACGACCGCGACCGCGCGGACGACCATCGTCACCTCGAGCCCGAACGACGGACAGCGATACGCGGGCGCCGCGGGATCCACGATCCCGGGTGACCCACGGGTGGCGGTCGCCTTCACGATCCAGGGCAAGCTGATGGTTCGTGTCTGGGACGGCGTCACGCTCGGTCCGGCACAGGCCGTCGCGTCGTTCCCCACCGCCGTCGGCGGCGTGATGTACGCGGGCGGGTACGGACCTGCTGTGCTTCCGACCGGTTCCGACGGGCTCGTCGTCGCCTTCGCGGCGTGCCGCCGACGATCCAACGTCGCGGATCCATGCGACCCGACCGACATCGCCGCACGGATCGATGTCCTATCCCGTGGATCCCCCGACGGCGGCGCGACCTGGGGGCCCTTCGTCCGGCTCGCGGATGCATCCAAGGCGCCGTACCGGATCAACGACGAGCCATCGATCGCGCTCACGACCGGCATCAGGAGGATCGCGTTCGACAGCTACCAGCCGTCGTTCGTGGACTACGTCGTGCGGATGCACTCGGGCATGTGATCCCCCTGGGCTACCCAGATCGAAACGGAAGTGGTCGCTACCTCGGACTGCGCGACATGTCGTCGCTCCGTGCTTGACGCACAGATCGACGCCGAGGCTGCCGAAGAACGGCCCACGCTGCCTGGGCCGGCCCACCTCACACGGAACCGAACCCGCGTCCCCGACAGGTAGGTAGGTGGTCAGGCTTCGCGACGCCGCCCCAACCTTGAGAAGGTCGACCGGAACAGTGACTGTCGGGCGTGAGCCGCCCTCCTGCGCGGTCCGGACGGAAGCGAACGGCTCTGGGGTTGAGTTGCGTGGCGACGGGCGGCTCTGCGTCGGCGCCCGGCTCGCACACGCCGCCAGATCACGACCAGCACGAGGATGGCCAGGACCACGAGAACGAGGGGATCGATGACGAGGATGCTGCGGGTGAACAAGATCTCGGTGGTCGTCGTTTCCGTGGTGGTGGGGTAGACGATGCGGACCTGGATGTGGACGAAGCCGATCGGCCATGCGGGCTTGCCAGCGACGACGAACGTGCGTTCCCGGAGGCTCGGCACGAGTGATATGGGTATCCGCATCTGGCCGGGTGATCCACCGGTGGTCGTCGTGTCGGTTTCGCCCCAGAAGCGCACGGCGGCTTGACCGACGTTGTGGACGTACAGGGTCCCGTTCAGGTCTGAACCGACGAACACGTGGAGCCCCAGGATCGACCAGCCGGGAAGCTCCAGGTCAGCTGCGAGGCGGCGGTCGCGTGGACCGGGGATGTCGATGGTGAAGAACCCGCCGATCTGGTTGATGACCGTCACGCCCGTGGTCGGGTTCGGGATGGGAGTGACGACGAAGCCGAGGAAATAGAGGTCGGGTTGCAGCGACGACGGCGTATGAACCTTCACGGCCAGGTTCTTGAACCCCTCGGCGGGGATGGTGAACGGGCCTGAAGGGAAGTGGACCTTGTCGCCCCACAGAGGGTCGGGGCCGTCGTTGATCGTGATCTCGCCCTCGTCGCCGAGCGTGAGTCCCCGTCCGGTCACTTTGACCCGAACGGGTGTGGTGCCCGGGTTGACGACCCGCAGTTGAACGACTCCCACCTGACCGGGTCGGAGGGAGACCGGATCGGGAGGTACCGACACAGCTATCGATCGCTCGACCGACGGCGACGGCGAGGGATCGGCGGCATTCGCGCTCACCCCCCCGAGGTTCGATATCCCGATCAGCGCCACCACCATCGCCGAACGGGTCAACACGAGCCGCGAAGCGATATCGACCCGACGGGATCGCATGATTCCCAAGCCGATCTACGTGTAGTTAGGGGTGACCGTGTAGGTGATGGTGTCGGTGAAGGTGGTGGCCGGTACCGTGTAATTGATCGCGACACGGTTCGTGATGGTGATCGTATCGGGGGTCCCGCCGGTGGCGCTCCCTCTGCTGGCGACCTGCTCACCGCCGCTGACGTAGCCGGCGTACTTCGACCCGCTGAAGGCGGCGTCGGCTGTAGCGCCGGTGGCGGCCACGGTGTATCCCCAGGTGGGCGCCCCGGGCCACGTGACGGACGCTGCCTTGCCGGTCGAGACGTCGGCGATGACCGGAGTCCCGGTGGCGGCGCTTATCAATCCGCCCGCGTTGTCGTTGACGATGAGGGTGTAACCGGAGTTGGCGTTGGTTTGCACCGTCAGGCCGACCGCCTGCGACTGGTCGGCGAGCGCGGGCAAGCTCGGGTCCATGTCGAGCTCGAAAGCGGTCGTGTCCACGGTGAACGTCAAGCTCTTCGCGATCGCCACCGTCACGGCGGTGTTGTTCGCGGCCAAGGTCACCGAGTTCGACGTCGTGGGCCCGTCGATCGTGGCCGGTGCCGCGGTTTGGGTGGTGATGTTCGTCGTGTAGGCGCCGGCCGTACCGCTGTTGGTGAGGCCGGAGAACTCGATGTAGATGGGGATGTTGGCCGCCACGGACGCAGCGGTGGTGACCGTATACGTGATCGTCTGACCGGCCCGCGCAACCGTGCCCGCCGGGATGCCGTAGCTCCTCGCGATCGCAGGAGCCCCGCCAAGGCCTGCGCCCGACACCGCGAAAGTGATCGTCTTGATCGTGCCCGTTGTTGCGGTCTTGAACGAATAGGAGTACGTCACGTTGGTCGCGCTGATCTGGTTGTTCGAGACGCTCCAGTTCACTGTCGTGAGAGCCGCCGCGTTCGCCGGAACCGGCATGGCCAGCACACCGGCCACGAGGGCAACGAGTACAAGCGCCCACCAGCTGCGGCGGCGGTTCAGCCCCGATACAGCGTGACGTGTCATGAGTCTTCTCCTGTCCCCCTCGAGTGGTGGCCTTCGGGGCTTCCATTCACCGGATGTCCCTTCGTAGGGGGATATCGGCGGGGGACCAGATCGGATAGAGGCGAGCGGTGGGGGAGAAATACCTACCCGATATCGGGTAGGTATTTGCCTCCACCGCTTGCCCACGCCCGGGGGAGCCTCCCAGCCCATCAGATGCTGGACCCAGGTCCGGGGCCGAATAGCCCGTCTTGGACGTGAGCTCCGATCCTCGAACGCCCACGGCCCTATCCCCTCTTGATCCGGCCCGGGCGATCAGCACGCTCGCCGCAGGCAGAACCACCGGAACGGCCGCCCGTCGATGCACGCGTGGAACGACGAGCCGCACCCCGAGCATCGGTAGAGGTTCCCGCCACAGGCGCAGCCCGCTCGGCTGATCGGCTCGCACCGGACGCGGCACGGTTTCGGCTTCACGTGGGCGTCGGCGCGGCGGCGGCCCAAGCCGCTCGCCGCGCCGACGCTCGCGAGGGCCAGCGCGCTCGCGCGCGTGAGGAACCCGCGACGCGTGAGCGGGTGCCGCTCCGTCACGTCAGGCTCTCCCGGCGGCCACGATGCGGACACCCTCGCCGTCGCGCACGAGACGGAGCACATCGTCCAGGGTCGCCGCGCCGCCGCGCGCGACCACCGAGCCGCCCTCGTCGACGAGGAACACGAACGGAGTCACGTCGACGCCGAAGGCCTCCGACACCTCGTCGCCTCGCTCGCT
>VAYU01000027.1 GCA_005884925.1 Actinomycetota bacterium
CGCGGGTGCGACCCAGCTCAAGATCGTGGGCGACCTCATCACCGAGCTCGCGATGCGCTACGACGGCGACGAAGGACTCTTCCGCGCGTACGAGTCGGTGGAGTTCCTCGCGCCGCTCTACGCCGGTGATTGGATCGAGGCGACCGGACGGATCGTGAGCGTCGGGAACACCTCGCGGCGATGCGAGTTCGAGGTCCGGAAGATCGGCACCGCCCGGACGGACCTCTCCGAGAGCGCGGCGGAGTTCCTCGAGGAGCCGATCGTGACCCTCAAGGCTGTCGGAACCACCGTCGTCCCGAAGGAGCACCAGCGGTTCCCTCACTGAGGAGCGTCAGCTGGCCTTCTGGAGGCCGTGGATCACGCCGAGCAGCTCGTCCATGTCGAACGGCTTCGTGACGTACGCATCGACCCCGAGCTCCGCGGCGGTCGCACGGTCGCTGCCGGAGGCGAGCGCCGTGACCATCACGACCCGCGGGCGTTCCTCCGCAGGGAGCTTCGCGAGCTCGCGCATCACGGACCATCCGTCCATCCGCGGCATCATCACGTCGAGCACCATCAGTTGGGGGTGCTTCGCGGAGATCTGTGCCATCGCTTCGACCCCGTTCCGGGCCGTGCAGACGTCGTAGCCTTCGGATCCCAGCGCGAGCTCGAGCACGAACACGACCTGCGGCTCATCGTCGACGACGAGGACCCGTTGACGCTTCGGCACGCGGTCCATCGCATCCATATCCCAAGTAACGGGACAGAACGGCTTCGCCTCGATGCGTCATCGGTCCCGTTTCCCCACTCCGTCGAGAGGCCGACACGTCGGCCGGAAGCGGGTGCTACGCGGGTGAGGTGCGCGTAGTCACGACGCGCCAGTACCTCAGTCGATCCGCACCCCGGACCCGGGAACCACCTCGCCGATCCGGGTCGACCCGTGGGCGCGCGACAGTACGGCGTCCACGTCGTCCGGGTCGCTGACCAGCGCCATCCCGATGCCCATGTTGAAGGTCGCGAACATATCCGCGTCGCCGGCATCGGCTCGGCGGCGGACCTCGTCGAAGATCAGCGGCTCGGTCCAGGTTCCCCGTTCGATGCGGGCACCCAGGCCGGGCGGGAGGACGCGCGGGAGGTTCTCGAGCAAGCCCCCGCCGGTGATGTGGGCGGCCGCATGGACCAACCGATCGCGGAAGAGGGGGAGGACATCCGGCACGTAGATCCGGCACGGCTCCAGCAACTCGTCGGCGAAGGTCCGGCCGCTCGCCGGCGGTGTGACCGCTAGCTCGTCCGGCGTCACCATCGTTCGGATCAGCGAGAAGCCGTTCGCATGGAGCCCGCTCGATGGCAGGCCGATCACGACGTCGCCCTCGCGAACGCGATCGGGTCCGAGGACGTCCGCCTCGTCGACGATCCCGACACAGAACCCGGCGAGATCGAACCGGTCGTCGGCCATGACCCCGGGGTGCTCAGCCGTCTCACCCCCCAGGAGGGCACACCGGGCGAGGCGACATCCTTCGACGATCCCCTCGACGACGGAGGCAACGTCTTCGGGGACGACGCGACCGACGGCGAGGTAGTCCAGGAAGAACAACGGCTCCGCTCCCGTGCACACGACGTCGTCGGCGCACATCGCCACGAGGTCGATCCCCACGGTGTCGAGCCGGCCGGTGACCCGCGCGATCTCGAGCTTCGTGCCGACACCGTCGGTGGCGGCCGCGAGCAACCTGCCCTCACCGATCGAGAAGAGCCCCGCGAAGCCGCCGATATCTCCGGCGACCTCCGGCCGGCGGGCGCGTGCCGCCAGATCGGCGATGAGCGTGACGGCTTTCGCTGCGGCCTCGGTGTCCACGCCCGAGGAACGGTAGGCGTCGCTCATCGCTCAGCCCGTCGGGAGCTTGAGCTGATCCTCGAGGACGTACTTCCCCGCGCCTTCGGGGATCTCGATGGGGTACTCGCCGTCGAAGCATGCCCTGCAGAACGTCACTTTCTCGTCACCCGCGGCTGCGACCATCCCGTCGAGGGACAGGTAGCCGAGCGAGTCCGCGCTCACGTACGAGCGGATCTGTTCCACGGTGAGGTCCGCGCCGATCAGCTCCTGGCGGGTCGGCATGTCGATCCCGTAGAAGCACGGCCATTGGATCGGCGGACACGTGATGCGGATGTGGACCTCCGCCGCACCCGCCTCGCGGAGCGCCTGGACGATCTGCTTCGTCGTGGTCCCGCGCACGATCGAGTCGTCCACCACCACGAGGCGCGTACCCCTGATCGAGTACGGCAACGGGTTGAGCTTCAACTTGACCCCACGATCGCGGAGCGACTGGGAAGGTTGGATGAAGGTCCGGCCGACGTAGGTGTTCTTGTAGAGGCCGTCGCCGTAGGGGATCCCGCTCACCTCGCTGAACCCTTGCGCGGCCGAGTGGCCGGTCGTCGGGACCGCGATCACCAGGTCCGCATCGGCGGGATGCTCCTTCGCCAGGATGCGGCCCATCTCGCGCCGGGCTTCATGGACCGATCGTTCGCGGATCCGCGAATCCGGGCGCGCGAGGTAGACGACCTCGAACACACAGAGCGAGCGCTTCGGCGACTCCGCGAACCGCTGGGCGTGCAGGCCGCGGTCGTCGATCCGCACCAACTCTCCCGGCTCGACGTCCCGCACGAGCGTCGCGCCCACGATGTCGAGCGCGCACGTCTCCGAGGCGACGACGAAGCCGTTCGGGAGTCGCCCGATGGAAAGGGGCCGGACCCCGTGGGGATCGCGCGCCGCGAACACGCTGCGCTCGTCCATGAACACGAAACAGAACGCGCCCCGGAGCTCGGGCAGGACCTCCATGGCCGCGGCCTCGATGCTGCCCGCCTCGGGTGTCCGGTCGGCGATCATCGTCGTGACGATGTCCGAATCCGTCGTGGCGAGACCGGCGCCGCGGACCCGCTCCGCGAGCTCGGACGTGTTCACGAGGTTCCCGTTGTGCCCCAGCGCGATGGAGTGCACGCCGTCGGTCTTGAAGACCGGCTGGGCGTTGTCCCACGTGGTCGAGCCCGTGGTGGAGTACCGGGTGTGCCCGACGGCGAGGTCACCGTGAAGGGTCGTCAACGTGGCTTCGTTGAAGACCTGGCTGACGAGCCCCAGGTCCTTGTACACGAGGATGTTGCTGCCGTCGGAGACGGCGATCCCGGCGGATTCCTGCCCCCGATGCTGCTGGGCGAACAGACCGAAGTACGTGAGACGGGCGACCTCGTCGCCGGGCGCCCATACGCCGAAGAGCCCGCACTCCTCCTTCGGTGACTCGGCGCCCATCGAGGACCTCAGTGTATCGAGGCCGGCCGGCAGCGACGGGAGCCCCCGATCCTCCTCGGGCACCTTAGGGGAGCAGCGTGATCGGGACGTCCCGTGAGACGGTCTGGATGACGTCGCGATCGAACGTCAGCACCGTTCCTCCGTTCCGCTCCGCGCAGGCGACGACCGCCGCGTCGGCGAACCCCAGCGGGAGCTCCGCGTAGCGGCTCATCAATGCCCTGATCCGGGGGAGGTCGAGATCACCGCAATCGAGCAGGGTCTCGCCGGTCTCGATCCCCTCCAGGAAGGCGAGGCTGGCCGCCGGCGCGAGCCGGCGGCGGAGCACCCGGTCGACCTCCGCGAGGATGCCGACCGGAACCACGGTCGGCATCCGTGCGGATCCGAGCGCACGGACGGCCTCCCGGTGGCGTTGGTCGGCTCGGACGAAGAGCGCGACGATGCCGGACGTGTCGAGCGTGATCACGGCCGGTTCGGATGCCGGACCGCACGCTGGTCCGCAGGCGGCTCACCCGTCCAGGCGCCGACCCAGGAGGGCAGCCGGAACGCATCGCGGCGCCCGAGGTACCGGTCGATGGCCTCGCGGATCAGTTGGTCGCGGGGACGATCGCTGGAAGCGGCCAGCGACCGCAGCCGACGGCGCTGATCCACGTCCAGGTAGATCGTGGTCCGTTCGACCCGCGGGATCACCGCCGCGGACGCCACGTGCGGCTGCCAACCGTCCATCATGCGCAGCAGACCACGGCGCGTCTGACCCCGCCGTGACGACGGTCACGCGGCGGGCAGGGATCCTTCGAGACGGAGCAACAGCTCCTTCCGGGGCAGCCCGCCCCCGTACCCGGTGAGGTTCCCGCCCGCCCCGATCACCCGGTGGCAGGGGACGACGATCGGGATCGGGTTGGCGCCCAGCGCGGCGCCCACCGCTCGCGCCGCCGTCGGACGGCCGATGCGTCCCGCGATCTCGCCGTAGGTGGCCAGACGACCGAACGGGACCCGAGCCGTGGCCCCGAGCACATCCTTCATGAACGGGCTCATGAGCCGCCGATCGAGCCGGAGGTCGAAGCGGCGGCGCGCGCCACGGAAGTACTCGTCGAGCTCGCGCCGCACGTCATCGGTGGCGCGCGCCGCCATCAGCACCCGGGGCGACAGCTGGCGTGCCAGCCGGTCGAGCACACGGTCGCGGTCATCGCCCTCGAAGGCGATCGCCGCGAGTCCGTGCGGCGTCACGGCCACGAGCAGCTCGCCCACCGGTGAACCCACCGTTCCCACGGCAACGTCGACGAGCCCCGCACCGGCCGCCATCGCGCGGAACCGGTCGACGGCCTGCCGCGAGCGCCGGTCCGCTTCCTCGGTCGAGATCGTCAGTCGTTCGTCCATGCGGCTCGCTCCTTGAGCTCCTGCTCCTTCAGTTTCCGCAATCCTTGATAGGCGCTGGCGCGCACGGCCTCCTCGGTGCAGCCCATCAGCGAGGCGGTGTCGGCGACGCTGAAGCCGAGGATGTGGCGGTACGCGACCGCGTCGCGTTGGCGCGCCGGGAGGTCGCGGACCGCGACGACCGCGGGACCGAAGCCGTCGGCTGCGGGATCGACCTCCGTCCGGCGCTCGGGCGGCGCGGCGACCGGGATCGGTCGCCGCGCCGCCCCCCGGTGATGGTCGATCGCCTTCCGCGAGGCGATCCGGAGGATCCACCGATCCAGCCGGTCGGCCTCGGTGCACCGGGGATACGCGCGGAGCGCCGCCAGGAACGTCTCCTGGAACACGTCGTCCGCGTCGATCGGCCCCACCGCTGCCGTGAGGTAGCGGAACACCGTCGTCCGGTTCGCCTCGAGGAACCGCTCGAACGGCGGGAGCCGTCGGCTCACACGTGCCACCACCTGCGGACGGGCAGATCGCGCCAGACGTGTGGCCGCCGTCTCCGCGACAGGCTCCGCAGGTACTCCGGCTCCGGTTCGGTCACGCGCCAGATCATCCACCGATCGTCGTGATGCATCTCGGGCTCCCCTCCTTGTGGCTGGCCTTCCGGCTGGTCTTCTGGCTCGCCGTCCGGAGGAACAACGCCGGAGGGGCCGCCCGCGTGAAACGCTACGTCTCCCCGAGGAGCCGCGGGATCGCGCCCTCCCACGCGTCGCGGAGCTCGTCGACGGGGACGTCGACGAGACCTTCGATGAGGGCGCGCGGACCTCCCGTCTCGCCCAGGCGGGCGACGGGGACCCCGTGCTCGGCCGCGAGTCGAACGAGCGCCTCCTCGTCTGCCGGGTCAACGCTCAGGACCGCGCGTGACGCCGATTCGCTGAACAGGGCGACGTGCGACGGGAGATCGCCGGCGAGCGCGACTGCGAAGCCGTGCCCACCACCGATGGCCGACTCCAGGAGGGCGATCGCGACGCCGCCGTCGCCACAGTCGTGCGCGCTCGCGACGACCGCGCCTCGGGCGGCGGCGACCAGGAGGCGATGCAGTGCCCGCTCCCTCGTCAGATCCAGCGCGGGTGGTTTGCCGGCGACGACGCCGAGGACGGCTTCGGCGAACTCCGACCCCCCGAGCTCGGCGAAGGTCTCGCCCATGAGGTAGATCGCCAGCCCCGGACGTGGGAACGAGCTCGGGATCCGCAACCGGTAGTCCTCGAGGAGTCCAAGCATCCCGATCACCGGCGTCGGCCAGATCGCACTGTCCCCGCTCTCGTTGTAGAGGCTCACGTTCCCGCCGGTCACGGGGGTGTCGAGGGCGAGACAGGCTTCGCGGATCCCGCGGATGGACTCGGTGAGCTCCCACATGACCTCGGGACGCTCGGGGTTGCCGAAGTTGAGGCAGTTCGTGATGGCCATCGGGATCGCTCCCGTCACGGCGACGTTCCGGGCAGACTCCGCGACGGCGTGGGCGGCCCCGAGGAACGGGTCGAGACGCCCGAACCTGCTCTTGCTGTCCGTGGAGAGCGCGAGGCCCTTCAGCGTGCCGGTCACCCGGACCACCGCGGCATCGGAGTCTGGACCGGCCACCGTGTTGCCCTGCACCACCCGGTCGTACTGCTCGAACGCCCACCGCTTGCTGGCGACGTTCGGCGCCGTCAACACCGTGAAGACGGCTTCCGTCAGATCCTTCTCGAAGGGAACGAAGGTGGGGTCTTCCCCGTTGCCCATCGTCCGGGCAGGCGGCGCGACCGGGCGTTCGTAGACGGGCCCGTCCTCCGCGAGGGACGACGCGGGCACCTCCGCCACGACGGCACCGCCGCTCCGAACCGTGAGCGTCCCGCCCGGCGTGAGCCCGCCGATCACGGCCGTGGTCAGCCCCCAGCGATCGCAGATCGCACGGACGTCGTCGATCTTCGACGGATGGACGATCGCGAGCATCCGTTCCTGGGACTCCGACGTGAGGATCTCGAACGGCACCAGCCCCGGCTCGCGGAGCGGGACGGCATCCAGATCGAGCGAGGCCCCCATCCCCGCGCGGGCTGCCGATTCGCTCACGGCGCACGTGATCCCCGCTCCTCCCAGATCCTGCAGCCCCTCGAGCGACCCCGCGGCGATCAGCTCCAGCGAGGCCTCGATCAGGAGCTTCTCGGCGAATGGGTCCCCGATCTGCACGCTGGGACGCGATCCCTCGGCGCCGTCGTCGAGGGTGGCCGACGCGAGGACGCTCACGCCGCCGATCCCGTCCCGACCCGTGGACGCGCCGTAGAGCACCATGAGCGACCCGGCCTGGGCCGTGCGCGACTGCGTCGTGACGAGCTCGGCGACACGGGCGACGCCGACGCACATCACGTCGACCGTGGGATCCGCGGTGTGCGCGTCGGCGAACCGGATCTCTCCGCCCACGGTCGGGACCCCGATGCAGTTGCCGTAGCCGCCGATCCCCGCGATCACGCCTGCGAAGAGCCACCGGTTCCGCTCCTCGGTGAGCGGACCGAACAGCAGGGGATCGAGCAACGCGACGGGTCGGGCCCCCATCGACACGATGTCGCGGACGATCCCGCCGACACCGGTCGCCGCGCCCTGGTACGGCTCGATCGCGCTCGGATGAGAGTGCGACTCGATCTTGAACACGACGGCGATCCCGTCGCCGACGTCGACCGCTCCCGCGTCCTGACCAGGCCCGACCAAGACGGACGGACCTTCGGTCGGAAGGGTCCGGAGATGGATCTTCGAGGACTTGTAGGAACAGTGCTCGGACCACATCACCGAGTACATCGCGAGCTCGGTCCGGTTCGGCTCTCGACCGAGGGTCGCCTCGATCTGCGCCAGCTCGTCGTCGGTGAGCCCGAGCTGTCGGTGGAGCGGGTCTTGCTCCGAGCTCACCCGATCACCCCCGCCATCGCCATGTGCAGCAGCGACGCGAAGAGTGGCTGACCACCGGTAGGGCCGACGTCCGGATCGACGGCATGCTCGGGGTGCGGCATCAGCCCGACGACGTTGCCGGCCGCGTTCCGGATGCCGGCGACGTTGTTCACCGCCCCGTTCGGGTTCTGGGCCTCGTCGACGATCCCGGTGCGCGACGCGTACCGGAAGACGACGAGCATGTCGCGTTCGACATCGGCGAGCTGCTCCGGCGTTGCGATCCACTGTCCCTCGCCGTGCTTGATCGGGATCTCGATCGTCTCTCCCGGCGTGAGACCGTCCGTGATGCAGCTCTGCGCGGTCTCGACCCGCAGCCACACGTCGCGGCACACGAACCGAAGGGAGCGGTTCCGGATCATCGCGCCTGGGAGCAGCCCCGCCTCGCACAGGACCTGGAACCCGTTGCAGATCCCGAGGACGGGACCCCCTCGTTCGGCGAAGGCCATGACCGGCTCCATCACGGGCGCGAACCGGGCGATCGCGCCGCACCGGAGGTAGTCGCCGTAGGAGAACCCACCCGGCAGGATGACCGCGTCGACCGCCCGAAGGTCCCGCTCCCCGTGCCAGAGTGAGACGGCGTGGCCGCCCATCTGTTCGATCGCCCGGAGGGCGTCGCCGTCGTCGAGCGAGCCGGGGAACGTCACCACCCCCACCCGGGGGACGGCGCCGGTCACTTCGGTGACACCTCGAGCACCTGGTAGTCCTCGATCACGGGGTTCGAAAGCAACCGGACCGCCATCCCGCGCACCTGCTCCAGCGCGGTCGTCTCGTCCTCGGCATCGACGTCCAGCTTGATGTGCTTGCCCACGCGGACGTGATGGACGTTCGTCCATCCGAGCGACGGCAACGCCGACTCGACGGCCTTACCCTGCGGGTCCGACAACCCGTCCTTCAGCGTGACCAGCACCTCGAACGTGAAGGTCTTCACGTGATCCCCACGCCGGCTCGGCCGAGATAGGCCGCGAACGGCTCCCCGGTGAGCCGTCCGTACGCTTCGGCATAGGTGGCGGCGGTTCGCGCGATCACGTCCGGGGGGAGACCGGGCGGCGGCGGCTCGTGGTTCCATCCGGACGCGTCCAGCCAGTCGCGCACGTACTGCTTGTCGAACGACGGCTGCCCCCTCCCGGGCTCGTACACGTCGGCCGGCCAGAACCGCGACGAGTCGGGCGTCCCGACCTCGTCGATCAGCGCGAGCTCGCCCTCGATGAAGCCGAACTCGAACTTCGTGTCCGCCACGATCACGCCCGCGTCGAGCGCCGTCGCGGCGATCCGCTCGTAGATCCCGACGGCCACTTCCTTCAGGCGCTCGTAGAGCCCGACCCCGACCAGCCTCCGCGCCTCCTCTGGCGTGAGCGGCAGGTCGTGTCCGGTCGTCGCCTTGGTCGTCGGGGTGAAGATGGGCTCGGGGAGCCGGGCCGACTCGATGAGTCCGGGGGGCAGGGGGATGCCACAGACCGCTCCCCCTTCCCGATACTGCGCCCATCCGCTCCCGCTCAGGTATCCGCGGACGACGCATTCCATCGGGATCACGCCTGCACGCCGAACGAGGGTGGCCCGTCCCGCGAGCTCCGCGTCGTCGGAGAACGGCGCGGGGAACTCCGCGAGTGTCGCAGTGACCACGTGGTTCGGGACCAGATCCGCCGTGCGTTCGAACCAGAAGAGCGAGAGGCCGGTCAGCACGCGACCCTTGTTGGGGATCGCATCGGGCAGGACCACGTCGAACGCGCTGATCCGGTCGGTGGCGACCAGCAGGAGACGGTCGTCATCGACGTCGTAGAGATCGCGAACCTTACCCTGCGCGGCGAGCTCAGCCACCGGACGCCTCCACGGGGAGCTTCTCCAGACGGTCGAAGAGCGGGCCCAGGTTCGCGAGGAAGCGCTTCGGGTCGAACAGGGCGTCCAGGTCGAGATCCGACGCGCGTGGCTCGGCCTCGATCGCCGCGCGGAACGACGCATCGTCGTCCCACGCGGCGGCGGCCGCCCGTTGCACGATCCGGTACGCCTCGTCGCGCGAGAGCCCCGCGTCCACCAGGCCGAGCAGGACGGTCTGGCTGAACGCGATCCCGCCGAGCGAGTCGACGTGCGCGCGCATCCGATCGGGGAACACCATCAACCCGTCGATCACCCACGTCAGGTCGCGCAGCATGAACGCAAGCAACCCGGTCGCGTCCGGGAAGATCAAGCGCTCCGCGGAGGAGTGGGAGATGTCGCGCTCGTGCCAGAGCGCGACATCCTCGAGCGCCGTCACGGCCTGGCCGCGGATCACGCGGGCCAGGCCGCTGACGCGCTCGGAGACGACGGGGTTCCGCTTGTGCGGCATGGCCGACGAGCCCTTCTGACCCTCCACGAACGGCTCCTGGACCTCGCGGACCTCGGTCCGAGCGAGCTGCCGGATCTCGGTGGCGATCGCATCGAGCGTGGACGCGCACACGGCGAGGGCTCCCACGTACTCGGCGTGCCGGTCGCGCTGGATGACCTGGGTCGACGCCTCCGCGGGCCTCAGCCCGAGCCGCGCGCAGACCCGCTCCTCGACCCGCGGGTCGACGCTCGCATAGGACCCCACCACGCCGCTGATCGCGCCCACGGAGATGGCTTCGCGCGCCCGGCGGAGCCGCTCGCGATCCCGATCGAGCTGGAACGCGAAGACGGCGAGCTTGTGCCCGAACGAGGTCGGCTCCGCGTGGACACCGTGCGTGCGGCCGATGCAGATCGTGTCGCGGTGCTCGAGCGCGCGGCGTTTCGTCGCGCCAAGGAGCCGCTCCAGGGCGGCCAGCATGAAGTCACTCGCCGCCCGGAGCTGCAGCGCCAGCCCCGTGTCGAGCACGTCGGAAGACGTCATGCCGAAGTGGATCCAGCGTCCCGGTTCACCGATCGAGGCGGCCACGACGTCGACGAAGGCGGCGACATCGTGGCGCGTGACGCGTTCGCGCTCGTTCACGGCGTCGACCGTGAACGAGGCGCGCTCGCGACACGCGCGCGCGTCGGCCTCGGGGATCACGCCCAGCTCGGCCCATGCCTCGACGGCGAGGAGCTCGATCTCGAGCCAGTTCGCCATCCGGGTCTGGTCCGACCACACGGCGGCGACCTCGGGGACCTCGTAGCGTGGGATCACAGCTTGAGGCCTTCCGCCAGGTCATCTTTGAACTTCCATAAGCGCGCCTGCATCTCCTCGTCCTGGACCCCCAGGATCTCCACGGCGAGGATCGCAGCGTTGACCGCGGCGTCGACCCCGACCGTCGCGATCGGCACACCGGTCGGCATCTGCGCCGTGATCGCGAGCGCCTCGTTGCCCACCATCTGAGGCGCCGTCGCGATGGGCACCCCGATCACTGGGAGTACCGTCCGGGCCGCGACGGCCGCCGCGAGGTGACCCGAGAGCCCGGTCGAGCAGACGACGACCTTGAGACCGCGTTCGAAGGCCGTCCGCGCGTATTCATCGACCAGATCCGGGTTCCGCGACGACGACATGATCCGCACCTCGTGCGGGACGTCGAACTTCTCGAGGATCAGCCCCGCTTGGCGAAGGATCGGAAGCTCGGCCGGTGATGCGGCGAGCACGCCCACCAGCGGCGCGGGCTCCTGCGCATCGGTCATGTCCGGGCCCCTTCCACCGCATGCGCGGCGATGTCCGAGCGGAACTGCATGCCATCGAAGTGGATCTCCGCGACCCCCCGGTACGCACGGTCCCTGGCTTCGGAGATCGAGCTGCCCTGCCCGGTCACGGCCAGGACGCGACCGCCGGCGGTCACGAGCTGCCCGTCACGGTTCCGCCCGGTCCCGGCGTGGAAGACGGTCACCCCTTCATGCGTGAGCGCATCCTCGACACCGGTGATCGGTACACCGGTCGGATAGCTCCCCGGATATCCCTCGCTCGCAACCACGACGGTCACCGCCGCCCCATCGTCGAAGCCAGCGTTGCCGGCCTCGTACGCGAGCCGGCCGGTCGCGCATGCATGGAGGAGGGTCCCGACCCCGTACGGCATGCGAGGCAACAGGACCTCGGCCTCGGGGTCACCGAATCGGCAGTTGAACTCGAGCACCTTCGGACCGGTCGCGGTCAGCATCAGCCCGGCGTACAGGACGCCCCGGTACGGGCGAAGCTCGTCCACGACCTGCGCCAAGACGTTGTCCAGGACCCAGGTCGCGGTTCCCTGGTCGACGAACGGAACCGGCGAATAGCAGCCCATCCCCCCGGTGTTCGGTCCCGTATCGCCGTCCCCGAGGCGCTTGTGGTCCTGCGCCGTGTCGAGGAGGACGCACGAGCCCTCACCGTCCGTCACGGCGAACATGCTGACCTCGGGACCGTCCAGGACCTCCTCGACGACCACGGTCCGGCCGGCCTCGCCGAAGGCGCTCGCGATCAGGCAATCCTCGATCGCCCTCACGGCGGTCTCGCGGTCCGGGGCGACGAGCACGCCCTTCCCGGCGGCGAGCCCATCGGCTTTCACCACCGCGGCACCGCCGAGTTCATCCACGAACGCGACGGCCTCCCGAACGTCATCGAAGACGCCGGCGCGGGCGGTCGGGACACCGCGGCGCGCCATCACGTCTTTCGCGAACGCCTTCGACCCCTCGATCCGCGCGGCGGCCGCGGAAGGTCCGAACACGCGACGCCTCCGGCGCCGCAACTCGTCGGCCAGCCCGGCCACGAGTGGGACCTCCGGCCCGACGACCGTGAGGTCGACGTCGCGACGCTCCTCGACCAGGTGGACGATCGCGTCGATGTCGTCCGCTGCGACGGCCGGGAAGCAGTCGGCGACCTGCGCGATGCCGGCGTTCCCGGGGGCCGCGAGCACGCGCGTGACCGTGGGATCCTGCGCCAGGCGCCAGCACAGCGCGTGCTCGCGCCCCCCGCCGCCGACGACGAGGACCTTCACGCCCTCACCGGGATGCTCTGCTCCCGCGCGGGACCGACCCCGACGACCGAAACCGGGACGCCGCCGAGCTCCTCGAGGAAGCGCACGTACTGCTGCGCCTCTTTCGGCAGATCGTCGAGCTCACGAGCGTCGCCGAGGTCCTCGTCCCAACCGGGCAGCTCCTCCCACACGGGCTCCGCGTGATGGAACTGCGTCTGGGTGGGCGGGACGTCGTCGAACAGCTCGCCCTGCGTGCGATAGCCCACGCACACCTTGACGGTCTCGAACCCGCTCAGCACGTCGAGCTTGGTCAGCACCAGCTCCGTGAGCCCGTTGAGCCGCGCCGCGGACCGCAGCACCGGTCCGTCGAACCAGCCGCACCGACGCTTGCGACCGGTCGTCGTGCCGAATTCGTGTCCGCGCTCACCCATCCGGTCCCCGTCGTGATCGAGCGCCTCGGTGGGGAAGGGCCCGGCGCCGACGCGCGTGACGTAGGCCTTCGTGATGCCAACGACCCGGTCGATGTGCTGCGGTCCGAAACCACCTGCCGCCGCCGCGTAGCCGGCGGTCGGCGTCGAAGAGGTCACGAACGGGTACGTGCCGTGGTCGAGATCGAGCATCGCCCCCTGGGCACCCTCCAGCAGGACCTGTCTGCGCGCCGTCAGCGCCTCGTACAGCAGCTTGGTCGTGTCGGCGACATGCGGACGCAGGCGCTCGGCGTAGTCCAGGTAGTCCTGGACGATCCCCTCGATCGGGATCGCGAGCCGTCCGTACACCTTCGTCAGGATCTGGTTCTTCTCCTTAAGGACGATCTCGAGCTTCTCCCGGAAGATCTTCTCGTCGTAGAGGTCCTGCACGCGGATCCCCACACGCGAGGCGCGGTCCGCGTACGCGGGGCCGATCCCTCGCTTCGTGGTCCCGAGGGCGTTCTTCCCGAGGAACCGCTCCGTCACCTTCTCCATCTCGAGGTGATAGGGCATGATCAGATGGGCGTTGAAGCTGAGCCTGAGCCCGGAGACATCGACCCCTGCCCCGGCCAGGTCGTCCATCTCGGCCAGCAGCACCTCGGGGTTGACGACGACGCCGTCGGCGATGACCGACGTGATGTGGGGGTACAGGATGCCGCTCGGGACGAGGTGGAGCTTGAGCAGCCGACCCTCGGCGATGATCGTGTGGCCCGCGTTGTTGCCTCCCTGATAGCGGACCACCACGTCCATCCGATCGGCGAGGTAGTCGACCGCCTTGCCCTTGCCCTCGTCACCCCATTGGGTCCCGAGTACGACGGTGGCCGGCATGGCGTCCTCAGTCTACGGGACGGATGTGAGGGCCCCAGATATCGACAGCTCTACGGCCAGCTGTACCCCGGCGGCGGCGGGTCGCACGCCAGCCGGGTCTTGCGCCGCAGGCGACGTTTCACATCGACCAAGGACCGGGCAGCATGACGATCGGTGAGCTCGTACGGATCTCTCACGTAGTCGTACAGCTCCTGGCGACCATTCGCGTACCGCACGTACAAGAAACGGAGCGAGCGCCAGCCGCAATACGCAGGTCGCGTGACATTGGTTCCGTTGCCTCCGGGACTGCGTGCCGCTGCCGCTTCCAGGACGAAGCCTCGGCGCCGCCGGTTACCCAGCAGGTCCCGACCCTCGACAGGACCCGTCGACGCGCGGGCGGCCGCCGCGATCGTGACCGGGATGTCGAGGTTGAGGGCGATACGGCGGTCCGTCGCCCCCGCAGGCACCCGCTTGGTCCACCGGATCGCGAGCGGCACCCGGGTGGCAGAGTCGTACGGCACGTACTTCCCGACGATCCTGTGCTCGCCCCACATATCACCGTTATCCGAGAGCACGATGAGCAGCGTGTTGCGCAGCCGGGAACGCGCCCTCTGCGCCTGGATGATCGTGTGGACCGCTCGGTCGACCGCCTGAAGGGAGCGGTACTGGTTGGCTCGATGCGCGTCGATGCTTGAACGGGATACGGGAGGGAGCGACCGGATCCAGCTCGGCTTGTCGCTGACATCGGACTCGTTGAAGTCCGGTCGCGAGAACGGCGCCAGGGGCGACGGAAGGAACGCGTCCCGAGGAGCGGGGGTCGAGGGTCCGTGCGGCGCGTACGGCGCGAAGTACAGGAACAGCGGACGATCGGCCGGCGTGGATCGGAGGAACCGCACCGCGTACCGCCTCAGAACGTCCGTTGAGTAGTCGGATGGCGCGGAACCGTACGAGGTGAGGGAGCCGCTCGTATCCAGGAGCTGGTAGTCGTAGTAGGAGCCGTTCGATCCCACGAACGAATGCCAGATGTCCCAGCCGGGAGGCTTCGCGGAGCCCCCGAACTCATTCAGGTACTTGCCGACGAGTCCCGTCCGATAGCCGGCCCTTCGCAGCCATACCGCGACGGTGCGCTGCTCCATACCTGCCTCCTGGAACGTCCGCCAGCCGGCGTTGTTGCTCCATACCTTCGTCGAGTGCGCGAAGAGACCGGTCAGGAGCGAAGCGCGAGAGGGGCAGCAGACCGACGTCGGGACCATCCCGTTGGAGAAGCGCGTCCCCTTCTTGACAACCTCGTGCCAGACATGGGGCATCCAGCGCAACGTGCCTCGGCGTTCGTCATCCGTCAGGATCACGATGATGTCGGGCCGGCTGGGTCGCACGCCGGCGCGCGCCGGGACATGGCCGTGTGTCGGAAGGACCAGGAGAACGGTTGCAAGGAGAGCCACCACCGCGAGCTGGATGGAGCGCTGAGCGCTCATGGAGATCGAGGGGTCTCGACCGGAAGCGGCATGGGTTCGTCCTAGCACATCGCCAGGCGGCAGGTACCGCTGCGGCGAGCCACCGCGCTTCAGGCTGGGGAGGTGATCTCTTCTCGAGCCGACGTCTCGTGCGGCGCGAGGAACGCCTTCGGGTTGCGGAGATCGACCCGGATCGCGTCGCCTTCCCCGACGCCGTGGAGCTCGTCGTTCGGCACGTGCGCCACCAACGTCTCGCCGCCGGGGAGCCTGAGGCTCACGCGCGACAGCCACCCGAGCGACGCCACCCGCTCGACCACCGCCGAAACGTCGCCGTCCCCCGACGCGACCCGCACATCGTGCGGACGCACGAACGCCGCGGCCGCCGCTCCCTCATCCAGATGCGCGGCTCCGGGGATCCGGATCGACCCCAGATGGACGTGACCGCCGATCACCTCGCCGTTGAGGACGTTCGCTGCGCCGACGAACCCGGCGACGAACGGTGTCACGGGCTGGTCGTAGATCTCACCCGGCGAGCCAACCTGTTCGACGCGACCTTCGTGCATCACGACGATCTGGTTCGCGAGCTCGAGGGCCTCCTCCTGGTCATGGGTGACCAGCACGGACGTGACGCCCAGCTCCCGGTGCAGCTCGTCGAGCCAGCGGCGCAGATCCTGCCGGACCTTGGCGTCGAGCGCTCCGAAGGGCTCGTCCAGCAGGAGCACCTTGGGCGCCGGGGCGAGCGCGCGCGCGAGCGCGACGCGTTGCCGCTGCCCGCCGGAGAGCTGTGCCGGGTAGCGGTCGGCGAACGGCTCCAGGTGCACGAGCTCGAGCAGCTCACGCACCCGCGCCTCGCGCACCGCCTTGTCCTCCTTGCGAACGCGGAGCCCGAATCCGACGTTGTCGGCGACCGTCATGTGCCGGAACAACGCGTAGTGCTGGAACACGAAGCCGACGCGGCGCTCCTGCACGCTCTTGACCGTGAGCTCCTCATCGCCCATCACGATGCGGCCGGCGGTCGGTTCTTCCAGCCCGGCGATCATCCTGAGCACGGTGCTCTTCCCGGACCCCGACGGCCCGAGGAGCGCGGTGATCGCACCGGCCGGCGCGGTGAAGGTCACGTCGGTGACCGCCTCGAACGAACCGAAGCGCTTCGTGAGCCCCTCGACGACGATACGCGTGCTCATGTGCGGCTCCTTTCGCGCTCCTGCCGGTGACGGAGGAACTCGATCACGACCAAGAGGGTCACGGAAACGGCGGCCAGCAGCAGAGCCACCATGTAGGCGGCCGGGATCTGGCGCTCTTCGTATGCCCGGAAGATGAACAGCGTCGCGGTCTCCGTCTTGCCCTGGAGGAGCCCGCTCACGATGAGCACGGCCCCGATCTCGCCGACCGCCCTCGCGGTCGTGAGGGCGACGCCGTACGTGAGGGCCCAGCGGATGTTCGGCAGGGTCACACGGAAGAAGGTTTGCCAGACCGAGGCGCCGAGCGTTCGCGATGCATCCTCCTCATCGAGCCCGATCTCCTCCAGCACCGGGACGACCTCGCGGATGGTGAAGGGCACGCAGATGAAGACGGTGACGAGGACCATGGACGGCAGCGCGAAGATGATCTGGATGCCGCGTGCCTCGAAGAACGGGGCCAGCCACCCGCCCGGGCCGAAGAGCACCAGGGCGGCCAGTCCAACCGCGACGGGCGAGAGCGCGAACGGAAGGTCAACCGCCGCGTTCATCAGCGACCGTCCCCAGAACCGCTGGCGCACGAGCACCCACGCGACCACCACCCCGAAGAGCGCGGTCACGACGACGGAGACGGCGGTGATCACGGCGGTGAGCTCCACCGCGTGGATGACGTCCGGGGCGCTCAACGTCTGCGTCACCACGTGGATCCCCGGCTGGAGCGCGGTGATGACGATGCCGACGAGCGGGACGAGGAGCAGCACGCCGACCCAGACGAGGCACGCCGCCAGGAGCCATCCGCGCCCGCGCACCTTCGGCGTCGCGACGGCGCTCATGCCGAGGCCTCGTTGCGTGCGATCAACCTAGTGGTCGCGAGGACCAGCACGAACGAGATCGCGAACAGGAGCGTCGCGACCGCGGCCGCTTCGGCCGGCTTGAACTGCGAGGTGAGCTGGAAGATGAACACCGGCGCGGTCAAGGTCTTCTTCGGGATGTTCCCGGCGACGAGGATCACGCTCCCGATCTCACCGAGACAGCGGGAGAACGTGAGGAGCGTTCCGGCGACCACCGCCGAGCGGATCGCGGGGAAGACCACACGCCGGAACGTGGTCCGCGGGCCTGCGCCGAGCGTCGCGGCGGCTTCCTCCTCGGCCTTGTCGAGCTCCTGGAGCACCGGTTGGACGTTCCGCACGACGAGCGGGAGCGTGACAGTGCAGAGCGCGATCACGATGGCGATCGGTGTGAACAGGACGCGGACGCCGAGGTCGTCCAGGAAACGGCCGAAGAGGGAGTTCGGCCCGTAGAGGGCGAGGATCATCACCCCGGTGACGAGCGTCGGGATGGCGAGCGGCAGATCGACGACGGTCGAGAGCAGGCGGCGACCCGGGAACCGGTAGCGGACCAGGACCCACGCGAGGAGCGTGCCCATCACGGCGTTCAGCGCCGCCGCCACGGTGGAGGTCCACAGCGTGAGGCGGATCGCCGCCCACGCGGCCGGCGTCGCCATCGCCTCCCGGAACGTGACGAACCCGTCGCCGAAACCCTTCGTGACCACGGCGACGACCGGCAGGGCAACGAGCAGGCCCAGATAGACGACGGCGGCGCCGCGCAGGGCGAGGTGGCGCAGCGCGGCTGTGGTCCTCTGCGAGGACCGCAGACCGCCGCGGCCACCGAGCGTCTGCGCGGCGCCGTCCATCGTCGGATCAGCCGCTCTGGGCGATCGCCTGGGTGGCGATCCCCGTGTCGCTGAACAGCTTCTGGTCCAACGCGTCCCACCCGCCGAGGTCGGCGATCGTGAACAGGTCAGAGATCGCCGGGAACCCCTTTGCCGGATCTCCCGCGGCGGCCTTGGAAGGATCGACCGGGCGGAGGTAGCCGACCGTCGTGTAGAAGTCCTTAGCCTCCTTCGTGTGGAGGTAGTCGACGAACGCGTTGGCCACGTTCTCCACGCAGTGCGCTTGGGCGTTCTTGTCCACGACGGCGACCGGATTCTCGATGAGCACGGTCCCCTTGGGGTACACGGCGGTGTCGGGTTCGCCGGCCGCCTGCGCCGTCTTCACCTCGTTCTCGTAGGTGATGGCAACGTCGCCGTTGCCCGACCCGAAGTTCTGGATCGAGTCGCGGGCGCTCTTGTCGTAGGAGATCACGTTGTGCGTCACGTTCTGCATCAGTGTGGTCGCGGCCGCCTCATCGCCCTTCGCTATCCCGATGACGTCGCCGCGAAGCGCCGCCCCCCAGAGGGCGACGAGGTTCCACCGCGCGCCACCGCTCTGTGCCGGGTCGGGCGTGAGCACTCCGGTCCCGGACGCTGCGAGGTCGCTCCAATCCTTGATGCCCTTGGGGTTGCCGGGGCGCACGTCGAACACCGCCACCGACGCGGAGACCATGCCCCCGTCGGGAGCCTGGGTCCAATCGTGGGTGATCAGCCCGGCATCCTGGATCGTCTTGATGTCCGGCGCGAGCGAAAGCGCAACGACGTCGGAGCCCAGACCGTTGACGACGTTCTGCGCCTGGGTCGTGGAACCGGCGTAGGACTCATTGAACAGCACGGTCTGGCCGGTCTTGTCTTTCCATCCCTTCACGAAGGTCGGGATGATCTTCGCGTCGTAGACCTCGCGCGGCGTGCTGTACGCGGCGAAGTTGATCACCGCCGAGCCTGAGGACGAGCTGCAGCCGCCGCTCGCGCCGTTCGCGCTCGCGTTCGAGCACGCGGCGAGAACGAATAGGGCGAGTGCGAGGGGAGTGGCGAACAACTGTCGCTTGGACCACCAGGGCATGTGGAGCTCCTTCCGGTCGGGTCGGTGGGCGTGGCGCACCGACTCGCTTCTGGGGCTCGGCCTCCGGTGGTCCGGTCAACCGAAAGGGAGATGGACGTCTGTCTGCGACCGCTCAGCCGCTATCCACCGACGCGACGGCTCCGGGTGTCCGGTCGCACATCCGCGTCGCGTAATGGATACCGCGTGCAGGGAGGTGCTGTCAATGAACGAGGCGCATCACCGGACAAGCAGCACGGGGCACGGGGCATGCTGGACCACCTTGTTGGCCACGCCGCCGAGCAGGAGGCTCTTCCACTCGGTCATCCCACGCGTCCCCATCACGATCAGGTCGGCCTCGGTCTCCCGAGCGACCTCCACGATCTGCTCGGGGGTCGCGCCCGGCGCCACTCGACGGATCACGCCATCCGCCTCGATGCCCACCTCACGGAGTCGCGCGACCGTTCCGTCCACGAGCTCGTCGGCCCCGATCTCGGGCCCGAGGTCAACGTCCGATCCTTCGTACTTCGTGTGCTCGCGGACATGGACGACCGTGACCTTGGACCCGTACCGAGTGGCGAGGTCAAGCGCCATGGGAACCGTCTTGCCGCCCTCCCGGGAACCATCGATCGCGACCACGATCCGCTCGAACATGAGCCCTCCTACGCGGATACCGGATCCGACCGCGCGATGAGCGACGCGGCGACCAGTTGCGGTCGGGCGCGCGCGAAGTAGGCGATCGCCACCCCGAACCCGATCCCGATCGGCGCGAGCCACGCCTGCCATCGGATCCAGTTCTTGCGGTCGAGGCCGGCTCGGAGCCATATGGGTTCAGGGTGTCCCGCCGCGTCGAGCGCACCCCAGATCGGCAGTGCGAGCAGCGCGAACAGCACGAGGGTGCCGCCCAGCAAGGGAGTCGGAAGGCCCAGGAGCTTCAGGGCGGTCGCAACGAGCACGAAGACGAGGGCCGGTCGGATCAGACCATCCGGTGCCTTCGACGACATGCGGGCGCCCACCCACACGGCCGGCAACGCACCGATCAGGATGGTCGCGGTCAAGCCGAGCTGGAAGTCTCCGACGAGGATGTGCGCGAGCGCCGCCGCCGAGACGAGCGGGATCGCCTGAACCAGGTCCGTCCCGACGAGCTCGGCCCCCCGCAGGCTCGGATACAAGAGCATCAGACAGACGATGATGATCGATCCCGATCCGACCGACGTGAGGCCGACGAGGAACCCCCCGAGCACACCGACGAGGAGGGTCGGGATCGGTCGAACGCGGAGCGGCGGCCGCACGTCGTGCGGGCTTCCGCTCGCACGACGTGCGGCGGCGCTCCGACGCCCCTGAAGGTAGCTCTTGAAGACCATCGCCGCGGCCGCGAGTAGAAGCGTGATGCCGAGCAGGCTCTTCGTCGCATCCTCGATCGCCACAGGATCGCCCACCTGCTGCAGAACCATCACTCCACCGAACGCGGCCGGGATCGAGCCGATGCAGAGCCATCGCACCAGGTCCCACCGAACCGTCCGTCGACGGATGTGGACCCCGCCGCCGACGGGCTTCATCGCCATCGCAGCCACCAGATCCGAGGACACGGCGGCGGTCGGGTTGATGCTGAAGAAGATGAGCAGGATCGGGGTCATGAGCGCGCCGCCGCCCATCCCCGTCAACCCGACCGTGAAGCCCACGATGGCCGCAGCGAAGACGATCCGAAGATCGATGTGCACGGCCTGAGTATCTCGAAGACGACCTTCGAGTGACCGCGTAGCATCCGCGTGATGGTCGAGGCATCGAAGTCGGCGGCCGACGAGCAGCTCTTCGAGCTCGCCCTGTCTGAGGAGGAGAAGCTCGTCCTCGCGAAGGTCGCGGACATCCTCCGCAAGATCCAGTTCGGCACGGTCGTGCTGGTCGTGCAGGACGGCAAGGTCGTGCAGATCGAGATGGCGGAGAAGTTCCGTCTGCGCTGATGGCCGACGCGATCCACACCCTCGCCGAACGCCCATCCGCCCCAGCGGAGCCGAAGCTCGCGCTCCGGGACCTCGTGGTGATGCGCCGAACCGCGTCGGGCGAGACCATCACCGCGACCGACCGCCTGACCTTCGACGTCGCGCAGGGTGAGTTCGTCTGTCTGCTCGGTCCGAGCGGGTGCGGGAAGACGTCGCTGCTGAACGTCCTCGCCGGCCTCGTGATGCCGAGCAGCGGAGAGGCGCTGCTCGACGGTCGTCCGATCACGGGCCCCGGACCGGACCGAGCCGTGCTCTTCCAGGAGCCGGCCCTGTTCCCGTGGCTGTCGGTGCTGGGGAACGTGGAGCTCGGGCTCGAGCTCACCGGCGTGCCGGCATCCGCGCGCCGCGACATCGCACAGCGGTGGCTCGCGAACGTGCTTCTGGAGCGCTGGGCCGACGCGCAGCCCCACGAGCTCTCCGCAGGCATGCGACAGCGCGCGGCGCTCGCCCGTGCGCTCGCCGCCGACCCCGACGTGCTGCTGGGCGATGAGCCGTTCGGTGCGCTCGACGCGCAGGCCCGCGAGCTGCTCCAGCGAGAGGTGCAGCGTTTCTGGGTCGGATCGGACGATCGCAAGACGTTCCTGTTCGCCACGCACAACGTGCGAGAAGCGACCCTCCTGGCCGATCGCGTCCTGGTGATGTCGGCGGCGCCCGGTCGCCTGCTGGAGGAGTTCCGGATCCACGCACCGCGTCCGCGAGACCTCGACGACGTGTTGATCGCGAGGGTCGTCTCCGAGATCCACACCCTCTTGATGCAGGAGGTGGATGCGAGTGTCGCGCGCGAGATGGCTCGCTGAGGAGCTGGGTCCGCCGCTCGCCGGCGTCGTGGGCTTGATCGCGATCTGGGCGATCGTCGCAGCGGTGACCGACTCCGCGGCGATCCCGTCGCCGTCGGTGGTCTGGTCCGCGTTCCTCGATGGGATCCGTGATGGCAGCTTGCCCGACGCGGCCATCAAGACCCTCATCCGGCTCGCCTTCTCCTTCGTCGTCGCCGTCGTATCCGGGACCGCGCTCGGTCTGGCGCTCGCGCTCAACGGG
Source organism: Actinomycetota bacterium (assembly GCA_005884925.1). GTDB lineage: Bacteria > Actinomycetota > UBA4738 > UBA4738 > HRBIN12 > AC-51. The sequence goes on from VAYU01000027.1 coordinate 22,154, forward strand.
TTCGCGCGGCGGGCGATCAGGCCGATCGTGGTGGCGCTGCAGATCACGCCGTTCGTCGCATGGGTCCCGCTCGCCGTGATCTGGTTCGGGGCGACCGAACGGGCGGTCGTGTTCGTCGCGATCGTCGGTTCGTTCCCCTCGATGGCCCTCGCCACGCTCCAGGCGATCCGCCAGGTGCCGCCGTTGTATGAGCGGGCCGGACGGACGCTCGGTGCTCGCGGGTGGTCGCTGTACCGCAAGGTCATCGTGCCTGCCGCGTTGCCCGGGGTGATGGCGGGCCTCCAGCAGGCATGGGGGTTCGCCTGGAAGGCATTGATGGCCGGGGAGCTGATCGTCGCGGCAGCCCACGCCGGGCTCGGGCACCTGCTCGACCCGCGCCGAGGGGCGAGCGTCCCGACCCTGTTCGCCGCGCTGGCGGTGATCGTCGTGATCGGCGTCGCGGTCGATTACCTGCTGTTCGGCCAGCTCGACCGGAGGATCCGTCGCCGGCGCGGGCTGCTCGTCGAGACCTGACCCGCCTGGGTCACCGTTCGAACGGGTTCTCCGGCGTGAGGAGCTCCACCCGCACGGGCGAGGCCAGGTCGCGGAACCGGTCGCCGTCCGTTCGCGAGCCCACCACGAACCCGTAGTGCATCGGCACGGCGACCTGCGGCCGGATCACCTTCGCCAAGCCTGCGGCCTCCTCCGCCCCCATCGTGAAGGGACCGTCACCGATCGGAAGGAACGTGACATCCGCCTTGACGGCGTCGAGCTCGGGCGCATGGTCGGTGTCTCCGGCGTGGTAGTAGGTCCCACCTCCCAGCTCGACGATGTAGCCGACCCACCGGTTCTCCTTCGGATGCGACTGGAGCCGATGCTCCACCACGTTGTACGCGGGGACCGTGGTGAAGTGAAGCCCGCCCACCTCGTGTGACTCGCCGGGGGCGACCGGCGTGACGTCACCGCTCAGCTCCCTCGCCACGTCATGCGGTGCGACGAGCTTGGTCGATACGGTCGAGAGGCGCTCGATCTCCTCCGGCTGGAAGTGATCCTGATGCGCGTGCGTGATCAAGATCATGTCCGCCGGCGGCGCATCGGCCGGCGTTCCCCACGGATCGATGTAGACCGTTCGCTCGGCGTCTCGCCACCGGAGCGCAGACTGTCGGAACCAGGTGATGGGCTCGAGCATCGCGTCTCCCTCCAGATCGGGAACGCCCGGTAGTCTTGCAGGCCATGGCGGAACGGGTGGGGCGGGAGCGCGCGACGGGAGCCCGGGCCGCCGCCTCCTTGTTGCGACGGAACCGAGATTTCCGACGGCTGTTCCTCGCATCGGTGATCTCACTCGGCGGCGACTGGTTCCTGTTCGTCGCGCTCGGCGGCCTGGTGATCGAGGTGACGGGGAAGGCCTTCGCGGTCGGCGTCCTGATCATGGCGCAGGAGCTCCCGGTCTTCCTGGCGACCCCGTGGGCCGGGTGGCTCGCCGACCGCTTCGATCGACGCCGTCTGATGATCGCATGCGACGTCGCCCGAACGGCCCTCTGCACCGCGTTCCTCGCCGTCGGGCCGCGGAACCTCTGGCTCGCGTACGTCCTACTCGCGGCGTTGTCGGTGTTCGCCGCCGTCTTCGACCCCGCGTCGTCCGCGTCGATCCCGAACGTCGTGGATCCGAAGGACCTGCCGACCGCGAATGCCTTGAGCGGATCGCTCTGGGGCACCATGCTCGCCGTTGGTGCGGCCCTCGGCGGGATCGTCTCGACCGTTTTCGGACGCGACACCGCGTTCACGGTCGACGCGGTGTCGTTCGCTCTCTCCGCACTCCTGCTCGCACGGATCCATCGCCGCTTCTCCGAGGACCGGACCGGCGAGGAACACGTCGGGATCGCCCGCGCCACGGCGGAAACGGCTCGGTACGCGCGGCGCGACCATCGCGTCCGGGCGTTGATCTCGGTGAAGTTCGGGTTCGGGCTCGCCGCGGGGGTCCTGGCGCTCGTGGCGGTGTTCGCCCGGCAGGTGTTCCACGGCGGCGACGTCGGGTTCGGCTTCCTGATGGCGTGTCGCGGCGTCGGCGCGCTGATCGGTCCGTTCCTGGGTCACCGGCTCGCCGGCCGCGACCACGAGCGGCTGATCCCGACGATCGCCACGGCGCTGGCCGTGTTCGGGATCGGGTACATGGCGCTCGGCGCGATGCCGACGCTCTGGCTGGCGGGACTCAGCGTCCTGATCGCACACCTCGGCGGGGGCGCGCAGTGGGTGCTCTCCAGCTACGGGTTGCAGCGTTTGGTCCCGGACCGGATCCGAGGCCGGATCTTCGCCTTCGATTTCGCGTTGATCACGCTGTCGCTCGCGGCATCCAGCCTCATCGCTTCAGCGCTCGCCGACGCGATCGGCCCCCGGACGGCCGTCATGATCGTCGGCGGGTTGGCGCTCGGCTGGGCCGCCCTCTGGTGGTTCCTGACGCGAGACGTCCGGGCCACGCCGATCTTCGAAGGGTGCGGCGAGGCACCGATAGAGCAGCTCGCGCCGATCGCCCTCGCCGTCGAGTAGTGCGGACGGCGAAGCTACGAAGGAGGGGTCGGCGGCGGAGGAGGCGACTCCTCCGCCGCCGACCCCGCCGACGCTCCGGACTGGCCGCCGAACGTCACGCCGGGCGTCTCGCCGACGAAGTCGACATGCGGCACGCCGCCTTCGCCGCGCAACGCCTCGTCGACCTCGAAGAACTGCTCTTCGGTGAACCCGAAGGAGCGCGCGATCACGTTCGACGGGAACGATCGCACGCGGCGGTTGTAGTCGCGCACGTTGCTGTTGTAGAAGCGACGGGCGGTCTGCAGCCGGTCCTCCGTGTTGGAGAGCTCGGACTGCAACGCCAGGAAGTTCTGGTTGGCCTTCAGGTCTGGGTAATTCTCGGCGACCGCGAACAGCTGGCGGAGCGCGGCGACCAACGGGCCCTCGGCCGCCGCCTGCTCGGCGGGCGAGCCCGTGGCGGCCGTCGCCATCGCGCGCGCCTTCGTGACGTTCTCGAAGACCTCGCGTTCGTGGGAGGCATAGCCCTTCACGGTCTCGACCAGGTTGGGGATGAGGTCGTACCGGCGCCGGAGCTCCGTGTCGATGTTCGCCCACGCGTCCCGCACGAGGTTCCGCTGCGAGACGAAACGGTTGTAGCTGGCGATCCCACCGAAGACGACCAGCAGGATCACGGCGAGCAGGACGATCCAGACCCACACGATGCAGGCTCCTTCCCTCGGACCTGACGTGGATGCGACCTCGGCAGCTTAGCCGGAGACGGGGTACAGCGAGAACACCACCTTCGGCACGTGGTCGATGAACGCCTTGGCGGTCCCGATCAGCTGAACCAGCTCCGTCGGGGGGATCTTCGGTCCCGCCACCAGCACACGGTTCCCGATGACCTCGACGCCGTAGTCGGTCCCGTGCTCGAGCAGCCACCGCATCATCCTCGCGTCCACCAGATCGTTCGCGAACTTTCGGTCGTTCCCCCGAACGTTGAACGCTCGGTTGAAGGCCTCGTCCTCGAACTGGACGTCGTGGAACGACAGGGCGCCCGCGATCCGTGTGAAGAAGGTCTCGTGACCGATGGACAACGCCGGGCACGCGGCTCCGATCGGCACGATCGCGCAGTCGAACCGGTAGTACGAGCGGCTGGTCCGCCCGTTCGAGTCGGTCGACTCCTCGTAGTACCAGTAGTCGAACGCGCGCAGGTCCAGGCCCTGCCACACCCCCGAGACGACGTTCTCCAGGCCGCGGCCGTCCCCCTTCCGGAACAGTGCGAAGGGCTCCCCGAGCAGGCCGAACGGGTCTTGGAGCGAGTACGACAGGCCGAGCTGCCGGGCCATCGTTTGGAACCCGAGCCGACGTCGCTTGGTCGACAGATAGCTGAGGTACGCGATCAGCCCGACGAGGGCGACGCCGCCGACCAGGATCAGGATCAGCGCCCACGGCAGGCCAGGGGAGGAGAACACCTCCGGCGGCGGCGTCGGCGGCAGCGGCGTGTGCTTCCGCGCGACGACGGTCAACAGCTCGAGCGTCACGACCGGAGGCTGGCTGACCGAGAGGCTCGACGCAAGCAGCCTACGCCGCGTGGATCGTCAGGGAGCCATCCTTGACGTCGACGCGCACGGTATCGCCGTCGTGGAGCTCGCCCGCCAGGAGCTTGACCGCGAGCGGGTTCTCCAGCTCACGCTGCAGCAACCGTCGCAACGGCCGCGCGCCGAACGCCGGGTCGTACCCCTCGTTCGCGAGCAGGTCGTACGCCACATCCGAGAGCTCGAGCGTGAGCTTGCGCTCGGCGAGCCGCGCCGCCAGGCCGCGCACCTGGATGTCGACGATCTGCCGCAGGTCCTCGCGCGTGAGCGGCTCGAACACGACGATCTCGTCGATCCGGTTGATGAACTCCGGCCGGAAGTACGCGCGGACGTCATCGAGGATCGAGTCGCGACGTTTGTCCGGGGCGAGCGACGGGTCCTGGAAGACGGCGGAGCCGAGGTTCGACGTCATGATCACGATCGCGTTCCGGAAGTTGACCGTCCGGCCGTGTCCGTCGGTCAGGCGCCCGTCGTCGAGCAGCTGGAGCAAGATGTTGAACACGTCCGCGTGGGCCTTCTCGATCTCATCCAGCAGGACGACGCTGTACGGGCGACGACGGACCGCCTCGGTCAGCTGCCCACCCTCCTCGTAGCCCACGTATCCCGGTGGCGCACCCACCAGTCGCGAGACCGTGTGGCGCTCCTGGTACTCGCTCATGTCGACGCGCACGATCGCGCGCTCGTCATCGAACAGGTACTCGGCCAGGGCGCGCGCCAGCTCCGTCTTCCCGACGCCGGTCGGACCCAGGAACAGGAACGATCCGATCGGACGGTTCGGATCCTGCAGCCCCGCGCGCGACCGGCGGATCGCGTTGGCGACGGCGTTGACCGCCTCGTCCTGGCCGACCACACGCTGGTGGAGGTGCTCCTCGAGATGCACGAGCTTCTGCATCTCGCCCTCCATCAGCCGGGCCACCGGGATGCCGGTCCAGGTCGCGACCACCTCGGCGACGTCTTCCTCGGTGACCTCCTCGTTGAGCATCTTCCGCTCGCGCTGCAGCTCTTCGAGCTCGGCGTTCCGAGCCTCGAGCTCCTTCTCGAGCTCGACCAGCCTGCCGTAGCGGATCTCCGCGACGCGCTGGAGGTCGCCCTCGCGTTCCGCCCGCTCGGCCTCCATCCGCGCGGCCTCGATCTCCTCCTTCGTGGTTCGGATCCGGCCGATCAGCTCCTTCTCACGCTGCCAGTGCGCCTTCATCCCCGCGCTCTGCTCGTTCAGGTCGGCGAGCTCCTGCTCCAGCCGTTCCAGACGTTCCAGCGAGGCGGGGTCGGTCTCTTTCTGGAGCGCGGCCTTCTCGATCTCGAGCTGACGGATCCGCCGCTCGATCTCGTCGATCTCGACTGGCATCGAGTCGATCTCGATCCGCAGGCGGCTGGCGGCCTCGTCGATCAGGTCGATCGCCTTGTCGGGGAGGAACCGGCCGGTCACGTACCGGTCGGAGAGCACCGCCGCGGCCACGAGGGCAGGGTCTTGGATCCGGACCCCATGATGCACCTCGTAGCGCTCCTTCAGCCCACGGAGGATGCCGATCGTGTCCTCGACGCTGGGCTCGCCCACCAACACGGGCTGGAACCGGCGCTCGAGAGCGGGGTCCTTCTCGATGTGCTCGCGGTACTCGTCCAACGTGGTGGCGCCGATCGCGCGGAGCTCGCCCCGCGCCAGCATCGGCTTGAGGAGGTTGCCGGCATCCATGGCGCCCTCGGCCGCGCCCGCGCCGACGATCGTGTGGAGCTCGTCGATGAAGGTGACGATCTCGCCCTCGCTATCAGCGATCTCCTTCAGGACGGCCTTCAGCCGCTCCTCGAACTCACCGCGGTACTTGGCGCCCGCGAGCATCGCCCCCAGATCGAGCGCGATCAACCGCTTGCCCTTCAGCGACTCGGGGACATCACCATCGACGATCCGCTGTGCGAGGCCTTCGACGATCGCGGTCTTGCCCACGCCCGGCTCACCGATCAGCACCGGGTTGTTCTTCGTCCGTCGCGAAAGGACCTGGATCGTCCTGCGGATCTCCTCATCCCGTCCGATCACGGGGTCGAGCCTCCCTTTGGCGGCCTGCTCGGTGAGGTCGCGGCCGAACCGCTCGAGGCTCTGGTACTGGTCCTCGGGGTTCTCGCTGGTCACACGGTGACGGCCACGGACCTCGGCGAGCGCGGTCAGCGCTGCATCGCGGGTGAGGCCCGCATCGGCGAGCAACTTCCCGGCGCCGCTCCCAGCATCGTCGAGCATCGCGAGCAGCAGGTGCTCGGTCGAGATGTACTCGTCGGTGAGTGAGTCGGCCTCCGCGCCCGCCGCCTGGAGCAGCTTCGACACGCCCGCGCCGAACCGAGGCTCGACCTGCCCGCCCGCGAACACCCTGGGGATCCGGTCGAGGGCCTCCCCCACACGATCACGGAGCCCCTTCGGCTGGACACCGAGCTGCTGGAGCAACGGGTACACGACCCCCTCCGGATCGGAGAGCAGTGCGAACAGGACGTGCTCCGGAACGATCTCCTGGTGGTTCCGCGCCAGGGCCTGCTGATGGGCGCCGTCGAGCGCTGCGCGCGTCTTCATCGTGAGCTTGTCCAGATCCACGTCAGTCCCCCTCTCGTCCTCGGCCTTCGTGGTCGGCTCGCGTCCTGGCGTAGAGGGCGTAGTCGCGAGGTGCTCCGTCGGGAGAGGGCCAGAACCCGCGCATGATCCCCTCCAGCCGGAACCCGGCCTTCTCCGCGGCGCGGCGCATCGCCGTGTTCTCGGTGTCGGTCCCGAGCTGCACGCGATGGGCGCCCTCGTCCTCGAACAGATGCCGGGTGATCAAGGTGAGGGCCTCGGTGCCGTACCCGCGTCCGCGGGTGCCGGCGAACAACCCGATCCCCAGCTCGAAGAGACCGGGGGGTGTGGTCAGGTTGCAGTGGCGTGCCTGCACATCGCCGATGAGCTCACCGTTCGTCTCGATGCCGAGATCAAGCACGTGTTGATCCCGCCAGGATCCCGAAGCCGCCACGCGGGCCAGAACGCGCTCACGCGAGACCTCGTCATCGGGCCACGGGACCTCGAAGTCGCCGCGATCGGTCGATTCCCGATCCCACAGCGTCGCAGCTTCCGGCTCGCGGAACGGTCGGAGCAGGACGGTTTCGCCCTGGAGGCGAACGCTCACGTTCGCGTGCCTCCGACCCACGGCGGGAGGAACACGCTCCGGAGCGGCATGATCTGACCCTCGCGCCGCTCGGACGCGTCGGCGACTCGCAGCTGCTCCTCCAGCTCCTGCATCCTGGCGCGGAGAGCGGTCAGTTCCGCCTGCATCTCGATGATCCTCTTCACGCCGGCGAGGTTGATCCCGAGCTCCTGGGTCATCTCCTGGATCTGCCGCAACAGGTCGATGTCACGCTTCGAGTAGCGCCGGGTGTTGCCCGACGTCCGCTCGGGTCGCACGAGGCCCTTGCGCTCGTAGATCCGGAGCGTCTGTGGGTGCACGCCGGCGAGCTCCGCCGCGACGCTGATCACGTAGACGGCGCGCTCTTCACCGGCATCCCTTCGATCGACGCGATCTTCGATGTCCTCGACGTCCATGGGAACCTCCACCTCACGACACGCCGAGCTCCGCGCGGGGAGACTCCGTCTCCGCATCGCGGAGCTCGGCGAGCAGCTCCTTCTCACGCTTGGACAGCTTCTTCGGCACGTCGACGTTGACGGTCACGAGGAGATCCCCGTGGCCGCCGCGCTTCGGCGCGCCCTTGCCCTTGACCCGGAACGTCTTGCCGCTCGGGGTGCCCGCCGGGACCTTGAGCGTGACGGGACCGTTCAGCGTCGGCACCTTCACGTTCGCGCCGAGCGCGGCCTCGGGGTAGGACACCGGCAGGTCGACGGTCAGGTTGTCGCCGCTGCGGCCGAAGACCGGATGCTCGCCGACGCGCACGCGGACGTACAGATCGCCGGCCTGGCCACCGGGTCCCCCGGGCTCTCCTCTCCCCGCCACGCGGATCCTCGCTCCGTCCTTCACGCCTGCCGGCACCTTCACCTTCACGGTTCGCGAACGCCGGACCGCGCCGCTCCCGTGGCACGTGGGACAGGGGGTCTCGATCGTTCGACCCGTTCCCGAGCAGGTTGGACAGGTCTGCTCCATCTGGAAGAAGCCTTGGTTCACAGCGACCTGCCCGGCCCCACCACAGGTCGCGCACACGACGGGCTGGGTACCGGGAGCGGCGCCCGAACCATGACACGTGGTGCACACCGCCGGACCGTCGAGCGTGACGGGGATGGTCACCCCGGACATCGCGTCGTCGAACGACAATCGAACCTCGGTCTCCAGGTCCGCACCGCGCCGCTGTCGCGCCTGCGGCCGGCGCGCTCGTCCCCGCGAGCCACCGAACATCCCGCCGAACAGGTCGGAGAGATCCCCGATATCGACGGTCTCGTAGCGGAACCCGCCGGGCGCGCCCTCGAAACCCGTCCCGCCCGCTCCCGGGAATCCGGCGCCGAAGCCTCCGGCGCCCATCTCACGCACCCGGTCGTACGCGGCGCGCTTCTCCTCATCGCCCAACACGTCGTAGGCGGCGGAGACCTCCTTGAACCGCTCCTCGGCCTTGGGGTCGCCGGCGTTCGCGTCGGGGTGGTGCTTCTGCGCGAGCTTCCGGTAGGCCTTCTTGATCTCGGCCGCGGTCGCGTTCTTGGGCACGCCGAGGACCTCGTAGTAATCCTTCTCGAACCACTCGCGGCGGATCTCTTCGGCCACCGTCAGCTCACGTCCTCTCGACCCGCACCCCCGCGGGGCGTAGGACCCTTCCCTTCAGCGTGTATCCGGGACGGAACACCTCGGCGACGTGCGGCTCGCCGTCGCCCTCCCCCGTCTGCATCAGCGCCTCGTGCAGGTTGGGGTCGAACGGCGCACCCTCGGCGTCGATCCGCTGCAGACCCTCGGCCTTCAGCGCGTCCATCAGCTTGGCGTAGACGAGTTCGATCCCCTTCAAGAACCGATCGCGGTCCACATCCTCATGGGCATGCAGCAACGCGAGCTCGAACTCGTCGAGCACCTCGAGCAGCCGGCGCATGACCGGCTCCGAGGCGAGCTCGAGCGTCGTGGTCTGCTCACGGATCACCCGCTTGCGGTAGTTGTCGAACTCCGCCTGCAGCCGCTGCAGGTGCTGCAGGTATTCGTCGGCCTTCGCCATTGCCTCGGCCAGCTCATCGGTCGCCGCGGCGGCCGGCTCGTCCGTGCCCGGTTCGTTCGAACCGGAAGCGGAGGACCGCTCCGGGCCCTCCGCTTCCGCGAGCTTCGCGAACCGACGCTTGTCGGTGACCTTGATCACCGGGGCTTCGTCACGATCGCGATCGTTCGTCACGACGATCCGCCCTCCTCGACGATCTCGCCCTCGACCACCTCGTCGTCGCCCGACGGGGCCTGGCCGTCGGCTCCGGCCTCGCCGCCGCCCGCCGCCGCGGCCGTCGGCTCGGCCTGCGCCTGCTGGTACATGGACTGACCGATGCGGCTGAAGATGCCCATCACCCTCTCGGAGGCACTGTTCAGGCTCTCCGCCGTGGCGGCCTGATCCTTCAGGAGCTCCCTGAGCTCGTCGTTCGCCTTCACCAGCTCGTCCTTGTCACCCGCAGGAACCTTGTCGCCCCACTCGCCGAGCGACTTGTCCACGGTGTACGTGAGCTGGTCCGCCTGGTTGCGGGCCTCTGCGGCCTCGCGCCGCTTGTGGTCCTCGGCTGCGAAGCTCTCGGCCTCCTTCACCATGCGGTCGATCTCTTCCTTCGAAAGGGCCGTCCCGCCGGTGATCGTCATCGCTTGCTCCTTGCCGGTCGCAAGGTCCTTGGCGGTGACGTTCACGATCCCGTTGGCATCGATGTCGAAGGAGACCTCGATCTGCGGGACCCCGCGTGGCGCGGGCGGGATCCCCACCAGGTTGAATCGCCCGAGGGAATGGACCGCGGGCGACTGCACCGTCTCCCCCTCGCCCTGCAGGACGTTGATCTCGACCTGGGTCTGGTTGTCCGCGGCCGTCGTGAAGATCTCAGACTTCTTCGTCGGGATGGTCGTGTTGCGCTCGATCATCCGCTGCACGATGCCGCCGAGCGTCTCCACACCGAGCGACAACGGCGTGACGTCCAGCAGCAGGATGTCCTTCACGTCGCCGCGCAGCACCCCCGCTTGAACCGCGGCGCCGATCGCTACGACCTCATCGGGGTTGACGCCCTTGTGCGGTTCTTTGCCGCCCGTGAGCTTCTTGACGAGCTCCTGGATCATCGGCATGCGCGTGGACCCACCCACGAGCACGACGTGGTCGATCGTGGAGACGTCCTTACCCCAGTCCTCCACCGCCATGTCGAACGGGCCCTTGCACCGCTCGACGAGGTCCTCGGTCATCCGCTCGAATTCCGCCCTGGTCAGCTTCTGCTCCAGGTGCAGCGGGCCGTCGGCCGTCGCGGTGATGAACGGGAGGTTGATCGTGGTCTCGGCGACCTGGCTGAGTTCGATCTTCGCCTTCTCGGAAGCCTCCTTCAGACGCTGCAACGCCATCTTGTCGTTGGCGAGGTCGACGCCGTGGTTGTCCTTGAAGGTCTTCACCAGCCAGTCGATGACGCGCTGATCCCAGTCGTCGCCGCCCAGCTGCGTGTCACCGTGCGTCGACTTGACCTCGAAGACCCCTTCACCGATCTCGAGGAGGGACACGTCGAACGTGCCGCCGCCGAGGTCGAACACGAGCACGGTCCGGTCCTGCCCACTCTTGTCCAGCCCGTAGGCCAACGCCGCCGCCGTCGGCTCGTTGATGATCCGCAGCACCTCGAGGCCCGCGATCTGGCCGGCCTCCTTCGTGGCCTGGCGCTGCGCATCGTCGAAGTACGCGGGGACCGTGACTACGGCCTGGGTGACCGAGTCGCTGAGGAACGCCTCCGCGTCACGCTTGAGCTTCAACAGGATCTGGGCGCTGACCTCCTGTGCGGTCCACTTCTTCCCGTCGATGTCGACGGACCAGGCCTTGTCGCCCATGTGCCGCTTCACCGAGCGGACGGTTCGGTCGGGGTTGGTGATCGCCTGGCGCTTCGCCACTTCCCCGACGAGGATCTCGCCGTTCTTCGAGAACCCGACCACCGACGGTGTCGTCCGTGACCCTTCGGCGTTGGGGATCACGACGGGTTCGCCGGCCTCCAACGTGGAAACGACCGAGTTGGTCGTCCCGAGGTCGATACCGACTGCTCGTGCCATCTGGTTGCTCCTTTCGGTCACCGCGCGACGCGCGCTACCGTTCTGCTTACCTACCGCTCCAACATAGAACCTGAGTGTGGTATTGACAACTTCGGGTTCGGACCGGTCGGAGGCGTGCCAGATCGACTGCGCCCCAATGTGAGGCCGGCCGCCAACCGAGCCGGGCGGATCCTGGGCCCTCGGCAGACGCCGCGCGCCACTTCCTCCCAACGGGTAAAGCCAACCGTCAGTCAATCCGAAATGGAACTAGTACCGACGACCCGACCGGACGGATGGAGGAGCACGAGTGCGCGCTCCCGGCACGCAGAAGACGGAGCAGCGTCGACAGGGTGGACACCCGACGGTCCGCCATGCCGTGGAAGTGCTGATGCTCGAGGAGCGCACGCGCTGGGCGATGCAGATCCACGACGGGCTGACCCAGTCGGTGACGTCCGCGGTCCTCGAGCTCCAGACGCTCCGTCACCGGATCGAGACGGACCCGGCCGGCGCGGTTGAGGCGCTGGAGGAGATCGAGCGGCAGATCCGCGACGATCTGCGACGGATCCGCGAGCTCCTGTTCGACATGACGAACGAGGACCCGCCGGCGGCCGAGCCCGCGCTCGCCGCGCTCGTTCGCGACCTCGGCGTGCGGTGGCACTTCCCGGTCATGGTCGAGGTCGGTGGCGATCTGGAGGGGATCGATGAACCGGTGCTCGAAGCGGTCTACGCGATCGTGAGCGAAGCACTGGCGAACGCCGCGAAGCACTCGGGAGCCCCCGAGGCGCACGTGCGCGTCACGGCCACCGCGGCCGAGATCCGCGTCGAGATCGAAGACCGCGGCCGGGGGATCGTCGCGGTGAAGGACGAAGACCCCCATTTCGGAGTACCGATCATGCGGGCACGCGCCGAGAAGCTCGGCGGGTCGCTCGACGTCGGATCGACCCCGGGACGCGGCACCACGGTCGTGGCCGTGCTCCCCTTCCAGAGAGCAGGTGGATGACATGAGGATCTTGATCGTCGATGACCACGCGTTGGTGCGTCGTGGTTTGAACTACGTGGTGAAGGAGGGCTTTCCCGACGCGGACGTCGCCGAGGCGGAGTCCTCGGCCGCCGCGCTGGAGATCCTGCACGGCGGAGCCGCGTTCGATCTTGCATTGGTCGACGTCCGGATGCCCGACCTCGACGGTCTGGAGCTCCTCCGCGCGATCAGGGGCGAATGGGCCGAGATGCCCGTCATCATGATCTCGACCTACGAGAACGCGCCTTACGTCAAGCGGGCGCTCGCCGACGGTGCGGCTGGCTACCTCTTGAAGGACGCCACGCCCGAGGATCTGGCCCAGGCGATCAACGTCGCGATGTCTGGGAGCGGCAACGTCCTCAGCCCACGGGTGATCCAGAACCTGTTCGATGACCAGGATTCGTCGGTCGGCAGCAACGGACACAGCCGTCGGAACGAGTACAGCCTGACCCAGCGCGAACACGACATCCTGGCGCTGCTGGCCGAGGGGCGATCTAACCGCGAGATCGCGCAGGGTCTCTACCTCTCGGAGAAGACGGTCAAAGCCCACCTGGCGGCGATCTTCCGCAAGCTCGGCGTCACCAACCGGACCCAGGCGGCGATGATGGCCGTGCAGATGGGTGTCGGGCCCGTGCCGGGCGCGTTGCTGGTCGACTGACCAGGGCTCAGCTCTCGAAGTCGCGGAAGAAGCGGCTCGGCGTCGGCCCCCGCTGACCCTGGTACTTGTTGCCCGCGCTCCCGTAGGGCGCCTCCGCCGGCGAGGTCAGCCGGAAGAAGGAGATCTGCCCGATCCTCATGCTCGGATAGATCGTGATCGGCAGGTTCGCGACGTTGGACAGCTCCAACGTGAGGTATCCGTCCCAGCCGGGGTCCACGTAGCCGGCGGTCGAGTGGATCAGCAGTCCGAGCCGGCCCAAGGACGACTTGCCCTCCAGGCGTGCGACCAGATCATCGGGGATAGCGACGCGCTCCATCGTCGAGCCCAGGACGAACTCCCCCGGGTGCAGGATGAACGGCTCCTCCGGCTTGACCTCCACCAGCTCCGTGAGGTCCGGCATCTCCTCTCGCACGTCGATGAAGGGGTAGCGCGAGTTGGCGAAGACCCGGAACTGCGAATCGACGTGCAGATCGACCGACGACGGCTGCACGCAGGCCGGGTCGAACGGGTCGATCGTTATGCGCCCGGACGCGATGTGCTCGCGGATGTCTCGGTCGGACAGGATCATCCGGCCGATGCTACCCGGCGTTCGAAACCTCGACCCAACGGTCGAGCGTCTTCAGGGCGTCGCCCTCATCGATCGCCCGGGCGGCCGTCGCCATGCCTTCTGCGAGGTCCGCAGCGAACCCGGCCACCTCGAGCGCTGCCCCCGCGTTCAGCAGCACCACGTCACGGCGCGGGCCCGTCTCGCCGCTTAGGATCCGGTGCGCCAGGTCCGCCGACCCGGCCGGATCCCCGCCCGACAGGTCGCTCGGCCGGGCGCGAGCGAGCCCGACGCTCCGCGGGTCCAGATGCCGCTCACGGACGGAGCCGTCCTTCACGTCGAAGACCGTCGAGATCCCGGTGGTCGTGAGCTCGTCGAGGCCGTCCTCGCCGCGGAAGAGCTTCGCTCGGATCCCGCGCCGGGCGAGCACCTCGGCCATCAGGGGCAGCATCCGCTCGTCCGAGACACCCACGACCTGGGCATGGGGTGCGGCGGGGTTCGTGAGCGGGCCGAGGAAGTTGAAGACGGTCGGGACGCGGAGCTCTCGGCGCACCGGCGCCGCGTGACCCATGGCGGGGTGGAAGTTGGCGGCGAACATGAACCCGATGCCGGCATCGGACAGACACCGCTCGACGCCGTGAGGATCGAGATCGATCTTGACGCCGAGCGCCTCGAGGAGATCGGCGGAGCCGCAGTGAGAGGAGGCGGCCCGGTTGCCGTGCTTGGCGACCGGAACGCCGGCGCCCGCGACGACCAGGGCCGAGATCGTCGAGATGTTGAACGTGCCACTCCGATCCCCACCCGTGCCGCACGTGTCGATCACCGGCTCCGGTGTCTTCACGGGGTTCGCGAACTCGAGCATCGTCCGGGCGAGACCGTCGATCTCGTCGACGGTCTCGCCCTTCGTCCGGAGGGCGAGCAGGAACGCACCGATCTGCGCGGGCGTTGCCTCGCCGGCCATGATCTGGCGCATCGCCTCGGCCGCGTCCTCGGTCTCGAGGTCCTGCCGGCGGGAGAGCCGCAGCAGCAGTTCTGGCCAGAGATCGGGGTCCGGCATGAGGTTCGGGAGGCTAGCAGCGGGTGCCTGCGGCCGTCCCCGCGAGCTGGCTAGACTTGCTCCGGCCGCTCATCGCGGTCGGACCACGCGGGTGTGGTTCAATGGCAGAACGCAAGCTTCCCAAGCTTGAAACGGGGGTTCGATTCCCCTCACCCGCTCCGAGACGAGGCAAGAGCTACGCTAGCGGGTCTAGCGACGGCGTTCACCGGGAACAGCCCCTCCCGGTGGGACGATGGCTCTGTGGATCGTGACTCCGATCTCGTCCTCGAATGGAACGAGGGAGTGACGTTCGGACGAGCCGCTGTTCCTTCGGAGGTGGCGTTCCTCTTCATCGTCAACCGCAGAGATTCGATATGCCAGGACGATCGGGGCGAGTACTGGGCCTTCGTGAGTGTGTTCGACGCTCGGTCCGGGAAGAGGTTGCCGAGCCACGTTGTAGCGATAGGCGGCGTCGGTCGGACGTACCGTTTGCTGCCAAGCGAGCGGGTCGAGGTTCCGGCTGCCTTCTTCACTGACCTCCGCGACCTACCGTCAGGTCCGCATGAACTTGAGGCGACGATCTCAGAGCTGAGCCTTCGCTCACCTCGCGTGTCCATCGAGATCTGACGGCCTTCGGAAAGAAGTCACGCGATGGTTGCGCCAGCAGCGAGGTCCATCGCCGCTCGCTCTCGGTCACTCTCCAAGATCCGCTCACGCCCTTACACGTTTGGCCCATGGACGCCACCTTTCCTTCAGGTGGTCCACGATGAGCCAGTGCGGGTGAGCGACGCCAACGAGCTGGTCGAGGAGGTCTATCGACAGCACGCGGCGAAACTCTGGCGCGCCCTGGTCGCATACAGCGGCGATCCCGAGGTGGCCAGCGACGCCGTAGCCGAGGCATTCGCGCAGGCGCTCCGTCGCGGAGCGGCTGTGCGAGATGCCGAGCGTTGGATCTGGAAGGTGGCGTTCCGGGTAGCCGCGGGAGAGCTGAAGGACCGAAAGCTACGCACCACGCAGATCCAGGAGTCTTCGTACCAGCTGCCTGAGGAAGCGATCGCGATGATGTCCTTGCTGAAACGGCTCTCACCCAAGCAGCGGGCCGCAGTCGTGCTCCACTACTTCGCTGACCTCCCGAACACCGCGATCGCGGAGGTCCTCGACGTCAAAACCGCGACGGTCCGCGTCCACCTGAGCCAAGGACGCAAGCGGCTACGCCATCTCCTGGAGGAAGACGATGCCTGACATCCGAGAACGACTCAACGTCTTCAACGACCTCGATCCACCTGATCTTTGGATCGAGGCGCAGCATCGGGAACCGCGCTCTTCGGTCGATGAGGGGCCGACAACCGTCAAGAGGCTCGGCGTGATCGCTATCGCGATGTTGATCGCTGCAGCCGGGATCGGGTTCATCATGAGAGCCAAGTCGGTCGCCCCACCACCCGTGTCTTCCTCGAGTCCGGTCACGATCCCGCCGAACGCGATCGTTTTCGGGTTGGTACCAAGCGATCATCGGAACGCGCCGGAGAATCTTAGCTTCGTCCAGGCCGAAGGAGGACCGGTGACGTCCTTCGGCATCGTCCCCCAGGGAGACGCTGCGGGTGAAGCGGCGTGGTCGCCGGATGGCGATCGGTTGGCTTTCATCATGGGCCCGGCAGAGCACGTGCACCATTACGCGGGAGACGGCGACCTGTACGTCCTGGACGTCCGCAGATGGGCATTATCCCAGCTCACAACGGGCTTCGATGTTTCCAGCCCGTCGTGGTCACCCGATGGCTCACAACTCGTGTTCATCGACGGGCAAGGCGAGGCCTTGGCGACGATGGATGCGGACGGGACGAACCGGGCCGTGATCGCCCGGTCGCGCGGGTACTACGAGGGGCCTTCCTGGTCTCCGGACGGAGCGCGGATCGCGTTCCAATCCGTTCCGACGCCTGGCAACATCGACCGGACCGCGATCTTCACGATCCGTCCCGACGGCAGCGGTGAACGACAGCTCACGGACGGGTCGAGCTCTGAAGGGTTCCCGGCCTGGTCCCCTGACGGGCGTCTGATCGCGTACTCGGCCGCCGACCGCTTGTGGACGATGGCTTCCGATGGATCGAACCCGCATCCGCTCACGAGGTGTGCACTGCCGTGCGTCTTCGACTTCGGGCCCTCGTGGTCACCGGATGGCTTGCACATAGCGTTCGTGCGGCAAGAAGACGGCGGCGCTGCGCGGAGGCTCTATGTGCTGGACCTCGGAACCGGGCGGACTCGACCTCTGACTCCCGGGGCGGCTGGAGTAGACACTCCCGCATGGAGGCCCGCGACGCCTATCGGTTCGCGCCAGCCCACCCAGGCCCAGCTTCGCCGCGCCGCCCACGCCCAGCTTGCCGAAGCCCGGGCGGTGCTCCGACACATGCGGCTGGTGTTGAAAAGAGAGCGAAGGGTCCACGATCTGGCCGTCGCCACAGGACAGGCGAAGCATGCGTTGCGCGCTCACGCGCGGATAGCGTTCGTCCTGACGGCGATCGCGGAAACCAGGGCGCGGGTCGCCTCAATCCTGACTAGCCTCCATAACGGATCAGGGCAACCGTCGGCGGCACCCGGCTCGTAACACGCAGAGGCAGGATCCTTCGCCTTGGATCCGGTCACCCTGTTCATGCTTTGGATCCCTCTACCACGGCCCGCGCCGTTGACGACGCTCCGGCAGGTACCGCGGAGCCGTCGGACACAGGTCTTTGAGCGGACACAGCGCGCACCTGGGCGTCGGCGCTTTGCAGATCTCGCGGCCAAGACGGATCAGCCCCACATGCAACGAGGTCCTGAGTCCTTCGGGGACGAGGTCATGCAGCAGCCGGCCGGCACGTTCGGCGCTCGCCTTCGCCGGCACCAACCCCAGGCGACGAGCGACGCGGTGGACGTGCGTGTCGACCGGGATCGCGTCGCGGCCAAGCGCGAACGACAGCACGACCGCCGCGGTCTTCGGACCGATGCCGGGGAGCGACGTGAGGTAGGCGCGCGCCTCGATGTCCGTCATATCGCGAAGTCGCGACAGTTCGTAGGCACCTTCGCGTTCGTACACCTCACCCAGGATCGCCTGGATGCGTGGAGCCTTCGTATTCGCGAGGCCGCCCGAGCGGATCGTATCCGCGAGGACGGCCTCCGGCGCCGCGACGACCCGATCCCATGTTGAGAACGCCGCGCGGAGCGAGGTGAACGCCCGGTCGGCGTTCACGTCGCTCGTGTGCTGGCTCAAGACCGTGAGGATCAGCTCATCGAGGGGATCGTTCGCACGCGGTGGCGAGAGTTCACCGAAGCGGCGTTCGAGCCGCCGAAGGATCGCCCGGACACGTCGGCGCGTCGCGTTCGGATCCGCCATCGCCCCGGATGGTACGGAACGCGACCTACTCGGGCTGACCGCGCGCCGCGTTGCGGAACTGGGTCAGCGACGGTTCGAAGCTAAGCCTGATGGAGCCGGTCGGCCCGTTGCGGTGTTTGGCCAGGATCAGTTCGGCCTCGCGCTTCTTCTCGTGATCGGAGTCGTCGCGATGGATGAACATGACGACGTCGCTGTCCTGCTCGAGCGAGCCCGATTCCCGCAGATCGGACAGCTGTGGACGCTTATCGGCTCGCGCCTCCGGGTTCCGGTTCAGCTGGGACAGCGCAAGGATCGGGACCTTGAGCTCCTTCGCCAGGAGCTTCAGGGAACGTGAGATCTCGGCAACCTCCTGTTGCCGGTTGTCCTGGCGTCGGGTGGCGGGACTGGTCATGAGCTGGAGGTAGTCGACGATGATGAGCGACAGCCCTTGCTTGCTGGTCTTCATCCGGCGCGCTTTCGCTCGGATGTCGACGATGTTCACGTTGCCGGAATCCACGATGGAAAGGGGCGCGTCGTGCAACGTCTCGCCGGCAGACACGACGCGGGTCCAGTCGTCCGGGCCAACGCGCTTGTTGCGGATCCGGTCCCACGGCACCCGGGCCTCGGCGCACAGCAGACGCATGCCGATCTCGTAACGCGACATCTCGAGGGAGAACATCGCGACCGGCTCGTGCGTGACGGCAACGTTGCGCGCGATGTTCATGGCGAGCGAGGACTTCCCGATGCCCGGACGGGCCGCGATGATCACCAGGTTGCCGCCCTGCAAGCCCGAGGTGAGGTCGTCCAGATCCCGGAACCCGGTGGGGAGCCCGGTGTAGGCGGACTCGCGGTTCTGGATGGCCTCCAGCTCCGACATGGCGTCGTTGACGAGGTCGCCGATGGCGGCGGCGTCCTCCGTGTCCTCCCGGCGCGCGACGTCGTAGATCCGTTGCTCGGCGGTGTCGGCGATCTCGTCCGCGTCGTGCGAGCCCGCGTAGGCAACGTCCATGATGTCGGCGGCCGCGCCGATCAAGCGGCGCCGGAGCGCCGCGTCCGCGACGATCTTCGCGTAGTGGGGGGCGCTCGCGGGTGTGGGGACCTCGTCGACGAGGTCGCGCAGGTAGAGCGCACCCCCGACCTCGTCCAGCAACCCCGACCGCCGCAGCGCGTCGACCGCCGTGATGACGTCGACCGGCTCACCATGACCGAAGAGCCCGCGGACGGCGGCGTAGATCTTGCCGTGCGCCGAGCGGTAGAAGTCCCCGGCGTCGAGGATCTCGACCACGTCGGCCATGGCTTCGGCCGACAGGAGCATCGCCCCCAGGACGGACCGCTCGGCTTCGAGATCCTGCGGTGGCAGGCGGTGGCCGGCCGGGAGCCGGACGACGTCTTCAGCCGCGCGTGCCACCCCTGGACGTCCCCCCTCCGAAACCCGACCCCGACCA
The DNA here is from genome assembly GCA_005884925.1 of Actinomycetota bacterium. Taxonomy (GTDB): domain Bacteria; phylum Actinomycetota; class UBA4738; order UBA4738; family HRBIN12; genus AC-51. Next base: position 41,434 of record VAYU01000027.1, read on the forward strand.
ACGCGGGACGCTACGCCCGGGGAGCTGGCGGCGACAGTGGACAACGGGTGTGGATTGCCGAAGGCCAGGTCGGCGCCCGACTTTCCTTGTCACTCCGGCCCTGAGCAGCGTTTTCCCCATGTGGATTCCCATGTGGATAAGTGTGAACAATCCCACCGACATGCCGCGGCCGTATCCTCCGCAGCCATGAGCTCAGCCCCACGGCTCCAGGCCGTCGTCTTCGACATGGACGGGACGCTGATCGACTCCTCGTGGGTCGTTCCGGCCGCCTTCATCGCGACGATCGAGGAGCTGGGCGGCCCGAGGCTCGACCGGGATCGGGTGATCGCGAGCTACGTCCTGGGCCCGCCCGCCACGATCATGGAGCGCTTCCTCGGCAGGCCCATCGAGCCATCCGAGATCGACGGGTATCACGCGCGACTGCGAGCCGAGGCCGAGCGTCGCGGCGTCAAGCCGTACCCGGGGATCGTCGAGGGGCTCGAGGCGCTCGCGCGGTCCGTCGCGTTGGGGGTGTTCACGAACGCCGACCTCGGCAACGTGGATGTGCTGCTCCGGACCGCAGGTCTACTGGACCGGTTCGCCGCCGTGGTCGGAGCGGACGAGGTCGCGCCGGACTTCAAGCCGGCGGCCGATGGGCTCCTCCTGGCATGCGAACGCCTGGGGGTGGAGGCCGCACGTACGGCCTACATCGGCGATGAGCCACAGGACGGCGAAACCGCCCATCGCGCTGGCGCGCTGGCGGTCGCGGCGAGGTGGGGGCATCTGATGGATGACGTCAGCGCGTTCGACGTCGCGGCTGACCGACCGGCGGATCTGCCGGACGTGCTCGGTCTGACGTGAAAGGTGCCGGGGCGGGGCGGGGCGGCCCTTCGGCCGCCCCGCCCCCGCATCAACCTTCGGCGACGACCTCCACGGTGATCACCGGCTCGACCTCGTGGAAGAGTTTGACGCGCACCTCGTGGGTCCCCACGGAACGGATCGGCTCGTCCAGATGGACGTCCCGGCGGTCGACGGTCACGCCCGCCTGCGTCGTCACGGCTTCGGCGATGTCCGCGGCGGTCACCGACCCGAAGAGCTTGCCCTCGTCCCCCGCGCGCGCGGAGATCTGCAAGGCGCCCTGCGCGATGAGCCTGGAGGCGAGCCCTTCGAACTCCACCTTCTGCTTCGACAGACGCGCGTTGTGACCCCGTTTGAGCGTCTCGGCTTGCTTGAGAGCGCCCTTCTCGGCCCTGATCGCCATGCCTCGAGGGATCAGGTAGTTGCGCGCGTAGCCGTCGGCGACCTCAGCGACGTCCCCTGGGTCCCCGAGCTTGTCGACGGACTTCTGGAGGATGACCTTCATCGCGCGCTGTACGGGAGCAGGGCCATCTCGCGAGCGTTCTTGACGGCCGTCGCGACGTCACGCTGGTGCTGCACGCAGTTGCCCGTGACGCGACGCGCTCGGATCTTGCCGCGCTCGGAGACGAACTTCCGGAGCGTGATGACGTCCTTGTAATCCACGTAGTCGATGTGGTCCTTGCAGAAGATGCAGACCTTCCGCTTCTGCTTCTTCTGCCAGGCAGCGTCCTTCTCCTTCTTGCGCGCGGACGCGCGCTCCGGTTTCCTCGGTTTACCCGGCATCCAGCGGTGTCTCCTCGTTGTCGGTGGACGCGCCGACCGGCGCCGCGACCGCAGCACCCCAGTCCCCGCCGGATGACGCGGACGAGCTGCGGCTGGTCTTGGTGACGCTGGCAGTGGCCCATTTCAGGCTGGGACCGAGGTCGTCGGCCTCGATCTCCACCACGGTTCTCTTCTCACCCTCCTGGTTCTCCCAGGAACGCTGCTTGAGCCGGCCGGTCACCACGACCCGGCTGCCGCGCGTGAGCGTCTCCGCGGCGTTCTCGGCCAGGCTGCGCCAGCAGTTGATCGTGAAGAACGACGTGTCGCCGTCCGTCCAGTTACCGGCCGCGTCACGGATCCGCGTGGAATACGCGACCCGGAAGTTGGCCACCGCGGCTCCGTTCGCCGTGTAACGCAGCTCGGGATCATCCGTGAGGTTCCCAACGATCGTGATCTGGTTATCGCTCGCCATGGAACGGTCCCCCTTCTGTGTCTGTTACGCCTCCGCGGAGGCGGGGGAAGTGGTTACTTTCGCTTTCTCGGGCGCCTTGTCGGGCAGGAGCAGGATCTTGTGCCGGATCACCTCGTCGGCGAGCTTGAGCGTACGGTCCAGCTCCGCTTGGACCGAAGGCTCCGCCTCGAAACGGACCACCACGTAATACCCCTCGTGTTGGCGCGCGATCTCGTAGGCGAACCGCCTCCGACCCCAGCGATCGATCGAGTCGACCTTCCCGCCGGTCGGCGCGATGGTCTTGGCGATGCGATCGACCGCGGTGCTCACCATGGCTTCGTCGGCCTCGGCGGGCAGGATGAGCATGCATTCGTACTCCCTCAACATTCACCTCCTCTGGGCTGGACGGCCCCCCACGAGGGGGAGCAGAAGGATGAGGGCTGTCCAAGTGTACGGGACGGTCGTCTCAGGCGGCGGGCACGGCTTGTCGCGCGACGCCGGCGTAGCGGAAGAGCCCATCCCTGAGCACATACCTGACCGTTGATGGCTGCTCTTGCGCCGCGAGGCCGGGCACGAGGAGCTCGCGCGGGACGGGCCCATCGGCAAGGGGATAGCACCGCCCATCGAAGGGACCCCCCGCCAGGATCCCGAACCGAGCGTCTCCCAGGGTGAGGAGGTGGGCCCAAGGCTCGTGCTGCGTGGTTCCGGTCATCTGGATCGCCTCCTGCTGGTCACGGTGATCACCGTAGCCAGTGGTACTGACATGCGAACCGTCGCGCACCGTAGCGATACACTCCGCGTGGTTGGCCGTGCACTCCAAGGAGGTGCGAGCAGATGACCGTCACGATCCACGATCTCCGTTCGTGGAAGTCCGAGGGCAAGCGCTGGGCGATGCTCACGGCCTACGACTTCCCCACGGCGCAGATCCTCGACCGAGCAGGCATCCCGGTGCTCCTGGTCGGTGACTCCGTCGGGCGCAACATGCTCGGGTACGCCAACGAGCTCCCGGTGACGATGGAGGAGATGCTCCATCACACGCGAGCCGTCGCCAGAGGCGTCGAGCATGCGATGGTTGTCGGCGACATGCCCTTCATGTCGTTCCAGGCCTCGATCGAGGACGGCGTCCGGAACGCGGGTCGGCTGATCAAGGAGGGAGGCGCCCACGCGGTCAAGCTCGAGGGCGTACAGTTCGATTTGGTCCATCGGCTCGTCGACATCGGCATCCCCGTCATGGCGCATATCGGACTCACGCCGCAATCCGTGTATGGGCTCGGCGGCTACCGCGTCCAAGGACGAGGCGAAGCGGCAGCGAAGGTCCTCGACCAGGCGCACTCGCTCGAGAAGGCGGGGGCGTTCTCGATCGTGCTCGAGGCGATGCCGGCGGACCTCGGCGCCGAGATCGCGAAGGAGCTCCACATCCCCACGATCGGGATCGGTGCCGGGAACGGAACGGACGCGCAGGTCCTCGTGATCAACGATCTGCTCGGGCTCAACGAGAAGGTGCCGAAGTTCGCGAAGGCGTACACGGACCTGAGGCGGGCGATCACGGGAGCCGTGGAAGGGTTCGCCGCCGATGTCGAGTCGGGCGCGTTCCCCGACCAGGAGCACGTCTACTCCTAGCCTCCCGAGGGCCGCGGCGGGCAGCCATACACTCGCCGCGTGATCCAGCGGGTCCGCCTTGCGGCGGCGGTCGTCCTCGTCTCGGGCCTCCTCCTCGTGGCTCCGGACGCGTGGTTCTCCCCTCGCGTACAAGTGGCGGTCGCGGCGGCCGCGGGAGCGCTCGCGGTGGCGGTCGTGGCACTCGCGGCAGCTCGGTATCGAACCGCTCGCGACCCCCACGCTCTGTTCCTGACCATCGGGTTCGCCGCCATCGTTGTGCAGTCGATCGTCTTCGGGGTCTGGTGGCCGATCCACTACGGGCAAGACGTCGGGTACGCGATCACGGTCGGGACGAGCACGGTCCTGTACCAGCCGTTGCGGTCGTTCTCGGGCCCGGCGCCCGTCTACGGCTTCCACTTCGGCTGGCTCCTCGCTGGTGTCTGTTTCCTCCTGGGGGTGCCCTGGTGGGACCGACGAGGTCACCGGCCGATCCGGGGGTGGCTCGCGGCGCTGATCGTCGGAGGGATCGTGCTCCTCGTCGATCGCTCCCTCGCCGTCTCCTACCGGCAGATGCAAGGGGCTGTGGACCCCTTCCAGATCCGTGCCACGGCCGAGCCAGCGACCCTCGGCTGGGTGCTCGGCTTCGCGGCCGCCGCCGTGCTGCTCGTTGCCGCCTGGCGGGAACTGTTCCGTCGACGTGACCCGCCCCACCCGTGGATCGGCGTTGCGCTCGCCGCGGCCATCGCGCTACCCCTGAGCGCGATCCGTTCGCCGACCCAGGGCCTCGCGTACGTCCAGTGGGCGGACATCCTCCAGCTGATCGTGCCCGGGATCGCGTTCGCGGCGCTGCTCTCCGCGCAACGGACCGAGACGTCGCGGATGCGGCGGGCGTCGGATCGCGCCGAAGAAGTGTTGGGCGGCCGCGCGGAGATCGCCAGCGTGATCGCCCACGACATCCGGGGGCCCGTCTCGTCGGTCAAGAGCATCGCGGCATCCACGCTCTCGAACTACGACCGCTTATCCGATGCCCAGCGCCAGGAATTCGTCGGACTGATCGATCAGGAGGCGCAACAGGTCCTCAGCGTCGTGCATCAGATGTCGGTCGCGCTGAAGGTCGATGCCGGCACCCTCGATCTGCATCTCGCCCGGAACGAGCTGGCGGCGGTCGTGCAGGTGGCCCTCGCCGATGCGGAGACCTATGGACACCCCGTGACCGTCGATGACCCGCAACGCCTCGAAAGCGAAGTCGACATCCGATGGCTCGCCGAAGCGGTCCGCCAAGGGATCGATAACGCGGCGACGTTCTCACCGGATGGCTCCGCGATCCGGGTCTCGCTCGCGGGCACCGATGAGGGACCGGTCCAGATCGAGATCGTCGACGCCGGTCCGGGCGTGCCGACCGAGCGGCGAGACCGGGTGTTCGAGCGGTTCGCCCGATGGCGCCCCTCCGGGTACGAGGACGCGCCCGGGAGCGGGCTCGGCTTGTTCATCTGCCGGGGCATCGTGCGGGAGCACGGGGGCGATGCGACGCTCGACGTTGCCCCCCAAGGGGGTACCATCCTGCGCATCCGGCTGCCGCGGAGGCCCAGGTGAGCGCCATGGATCGCATCGTCTCGTTGTTGATCTGTGACGACCACAAGCTCCTCACCGACGCCCTCGCGACCGTCGTCGGTCTGGACGAGGAGCTCGTGCTCATCGCGCCACCGGTGCATACCGCCGAGGAGGCGATCAGGCTCGCGGAGGAGCACCTCCCCGACGTGGTGTTGATGGACATCGTGTTCAAGGGGGAGGGCATGAGCGGGATCGACGCGACGCTCCGTATCAAGGAGGCCTCGCCGTCGACGAACGTGGTGATCATGACGGCCCATGACGACGAGCGACTGCTGGTCGAGGCCGTCGAGGCCGGTGCGTCGGGGTTCCTGTCCAAGGACGAGGCGGCCGTGGAGATCCTCGCCGCCGCGAAGGCGGCCGCCGACGGCGAGGTCCTGATCGATCCCACGACCTTGACCCGGCTGCTCGCCCAGGTCGCCCGGCAGCGCGAGGAGCAACGCGACGCCTTGCTCCTGCTCGGCGATCTCACCGACCGCGAGCGGGAGATCCTCGGCCTGCTGGCGCAGGGCAAGCGCAACGACGACATCGCCAGGGAGCTCTACATCAGTCCGCAGACGGTCCAGACCCACGTGCGGAACATCCTCGGCAAGCTCCGGGTGCACTCCAAGCTCGAGGCCGTGTCGTTCGCGGTGAAGCACGGCGCGATCCACGTCGGCTGATCCCAGGACGCCGCTCCGACCGGCCCCGGCGGATTACCCGAGATCGGGTATCGAAGAACGGCGCGCGGATGTCGAAGGTTCGAGTGCGACGCCATGGAACCCTTCCTGGGGCCCACCACCCCCTCGGTGGCCCCTCGGGAGATCTGAAGGCCCGAGCGAACCCCTCCCTCGCTCGGGCCTTCTTCATGGCCGTTCCTCGGCCGCTCTCCCCGGGACGGCTGCTCGCCGAAGCTTCCCGGATACCGTCCGCGGCAGGGTATCCAGGAAGATCAGCTCGCGGGGGGCCTTGAAACGGGCGAGACGCTCCCGGCAGTGCTCCCGGAGCGCGTCGAGGGTCGGAGGCAGCGCCCGGTCCACCGGGACGACCCACGCGACGACCCGCTGACCCCATTCGCGATCGGGGGCGCCGGTGACGGCCACGTCGGCGACGTCCGGATGCGAGCGGAGGGCGGCTTCGACCTCGTCGGGCCACACGATCTCCGCACCCGAGCGGATGGCATCGCCGGACCGTCCGTGCACGCTCAGGCGCCCCTCGGCATCGAGCTTACCCAGATCTCCCGTCTTGAGCCAGCCGTCCACCGTGAAGGCACCCGCCGTCGCGACCGGGTCGGAGCGGTAGCCCTCCATCACCGTCGGTCCGGTGAGCTCGATCTCACCGATCGACGAGAGCCGAACGTCCGTCCCGTCGAACGGGATGCCGTCGTAGACGACGCCGCCGCACGACTCGGTGAGGCCATAGGTCGTCACGACCCGGCCACCGAGTCGTGCGGCGGCGTCCCGGAGCGAGGGATCCAACGCAGACCCGCCGACCAGGAGCACGCCCAGACGCGAGAGCTCCTGCGCGCTCGCCACGAGCCGACGCAGCATGGTCGGCACGAGGGCGACGTGCGCGCCGTCCCGCGCCTCCGCCAACAGACGGTCCGGGTCGTATCGCTGGTGGACGTCCACGGGAGCGCCGGCGAGCGCTCCGCGGAGGAGGACCAGCAACCCGCCCATGTGGGCGGGCGACAGGCACGCCACCCATGGGTCGAAGGCCGACAGGTCGAGCGCGGTCAACGACCCCGCCACGGCGGAACCGAGGGCCCTCCGGGGGAGCTCGGCGAGCTTCGGGCTTCCGGAGACCCCGCTCGTCGCGACGACGACCCACGCGCGATCCGGGTCGACCCGCGTAGGGTCGGCGAAGAGCACCTCGTCGTCGAGGGTCACGAGCAGGCGCGGACGTGCCCGTTCGACCACCGCCCGTTGCTCGCGGGCGGAGAGTCGGACGTCGATCGGGAGGAGCGACGCACCGGAAGAAGCATGCGCGGCAAGGATCTCGAGCCAGACGTCCCCGGGGGGGAGCGCGTAGGCGATCAGCTCGCCGGGCTCCGCCCGACGATGCGCCGTCACGGTCACGTCGGGTAGCCTAACCGTTCGAGTGCGCGCTCTAGGAGTTGGTGGTCACATGGTCGAGTGGCAGAGCTACGGTGACTGGACGGACATCCGCTACGAGACCTCGGACGGGATCGCCAAGATCACGATCGACCGTCCCGAGGTGCGCAACGCGTTCCGCCCGCTCACGACCCGCCAGCTGATCTCGGCGTTCGAGCTGGCACGGGACGATCCGGCGATCGGCGTGGTGATCCTCACGGGCTCGGGCACGGAGGCGTTCAGCAGCGGCGGTGACCAGAAGATCCGCGGTGACGACGGCTACGTGGACGAGCAGGGGATCGGACGGCTCAACGTGCTCGACCTCCAGATCCAGATCAGGCGCCTCCCCAAGCCCGTGATCGCCATGGTCGCCGGGTACGCGATCGGGGGCGGCCACGTCCTGCACCTCTGCTGCGATCTGACGATCGCCGCGGAGAACGCCCGCTTCGGGCAGACCGGCCCGCGGGTCGGTTCGTTCGACGGCGGCTACGGCATCGGGCTCCTGGCTCGCCAGATCGGCGAGAAGCGAGCGAAGGAGGTCTGGTTCCTCTGCCGGCAGTACGACGCCCAGACGGCGCTGTCGTGGGGGTTGGTGAACGTCGTCGTGCCGCTGGCCGCCCTGGAGGACACGACCGTGTCGTGGGCGCGAGAGCTCCTCGAGAAGTCTCCTCTGGCGCTGCGGCTGCTGAAGTCCGGATACAACGCCGGGGTCGACGGGCTCGCGGGCACGCAGCAGCTCGCCGGTGACGCCACGCTCCTCTACTACATGACCGCCGAGGCCCAGGAAGGCCGGGACGCCTTCACGCAGAAGCGCGACCCGGACTTCTCGAGGTTCCCGAAACGGCCGTGAGCGCCGGAGCCGGATGGCGGGTGTGGTGGCTCGGGGCCAGGCCTCGGACCCTGGGCGCCGGTCTCGTCCCCGTGGTCGTGGGCACGGCGGCCGCGGGAGAGGTGATCTGGTGGCGCTTGGTCGCGGCCGCGCTCGTCGCGGCCGGGCTCCAGGTCGGCGTGAACCTCGCGAACGACTACTTCGACGGCGTGCGGGGGGTCGACACGCACGAGCGCGTCGGACCGGCTCGGCTCACGCAGAGCGGCGCCGCCACCCCTCGCGCGGTGCTCGCCGCGGCGCTGCTGTCGATCGCGGTGGCCGGGTTCGCGGGGTTGGCGCTCGCGATCGCGACCCGGCCCGTGCTGGTGCTCGTGGTCGGCGGTCTCGGGATCCTCGCCGCGCTGCTCTACAGCGGCGGACCCCGACCGTACGCCGGGCTGGGGCTCGGCGAGGTGATGGTGTTCGTGTTCTTCGGGCTGGTGGCGACGTGCGGGACCACGTTCGTGATGATCGAGACGGTCACGGCGGACTCGTGGTGGTGCGCCGCCGTGATGGGGCTGCTCGCGGTCGCCATCTTGGAAGCGAACAACATCCGCGATATCGGGACGGATGAGGCCGCGGGGAAGCGAACGCTCGCGGTGCGTCTCGGCGAGGACCACGCGCGTGCGCTCTACGGGACGATGGTGGTCGGCGCGTTCGGCACGATCGTCGCCGGCGTGCTGGCGCATCTGTTGAACGATGCCGTCGGCCTGACGCAGTGGGGGCTGGTCGGGCTCGCGGCGTGGCCGCTCGCGATCCGGCCGCTGGAAGCGGCTCGGATCGCGAGCGGCCACGACCTGATCCCGGTGCTCGTCGGGACGGCCAAGCTCCACGCGGCCACCGGCCTGCTCCTGTCGCTCGGCCTCGTGCTCTCGCACACGGTCTAGGCATGGGCCTCGGCGACGTCTCGCTCGCGTGCGCGGCCGCGTTGGTCGACGCGCTCGCGCACCGCGGCGTCCGCCACGCGTGCCTCTCGCCCGGCTCACGCTCCACACCGCTCGCGCTCGCTCTCGCCCGCGACGACCGGATCCAGATCCACATGCACCTCGACGAGCGCTCGGCGGCGTTCTTCGCGCTCGGGATCGCGAAGGCGAGCGCAGCCCCGGTGGCGCTCGCGTGCACCAGCGGGACCGCGGCCGCCGAGTACCTCCCGGCCGTCGTCGAGGCCTCGCAGTCGCGGACCCCGATCGTGGTGCTCACCGCCGACCGACCGCCGCGCCTCCGCGGGACGGGCGCGAACCAGACGATCGACCAGACCGATCTCTATGGCCGGTACGCGCGCGCGTACCTCGAGCCCCCGGTGCCGGCGACGGCAGCCGACGCGGCGGCGTGGCATGACACCGGGTTGCGAGCGGTCGCGGCCGCCGGCGGAACGCCGGTCGGGCCCGTCCACGTGAACTGCCCGTTCGACGAGCCGCTCGTCCCGGTCGGCGAGCGGGTCTCGACCCCGTTGCCACCCGCGGAGGAAACGGGACCCGAAGCGCGAGGCATCGAAGAAGACGCCGCGCGTGAGTCGCTCGAGGGCTTCCTGGCAACCCACGCCGGCCGTCGCGGCGTGATCGCGCTCGGACCGCTTCCTCCACCACGAACCCTGTCGTTGCTCTCGCTCGGCGCCCTGCTCGGGTGGCCGGTGCTCGCCGAGCCGCTCAGCGGGTTGCGCCTGGACGCCGGTCGAGCCGGGCGAGCGCTCGCTGCCGGGCAACTGCTGATCGGGGATCCCGATTGGCTGGAACGCCACCGCCCCGACGTCGTGCTCCAGGCGGGTGCGGCGCCGACCACGCGCGCGACCCAAGCGCTCGTCGCAGGCTCGTCGCTCGTCGTCCTGGACCGGATGCATCTGGACCCCGACCCGGAGCGCACGGCCGAGCGACGGATCCTGGCCGACCCGGAGCTGTTCGCGGCCCTCGCCTGGGACGCCCACGCGGAGGATCGACCCGACGCGCCGGACGGGTGGCTGGAGGCGTGGAGTCGAGCGGACCTGCTCACGCGAGCGGCGGTCGATCGCACGCTCGATCCGTGGATCGAGCCGTTCGAGGGTCGCGTCGCGCGCGATCTGGCGGCGTTCCTTCCCCACGGCGCGGTCCTCTGCATCGGGTCCTCGAGCCCCGTCCGCGACCTCGACACCTTCATGGCCCCGCGCCGGCCGCCCCGCGTATGGACCACGCGCGATCTGCTCCGTGTCCTCGGCAACCGCGGAGCGAGCGGCATCGACGGGTTCGTCTCGACGGCCCTCGGAGTGGCTGTCGCGGATGCCGGCCCGACGTACGCGTTGATGGGCGACCTGACGTTCCTGCACGACGCCGGTGCACTGCTCTGGTCTGGTGCCGACGACATCGATCTGGTCCTGGTGGTGCTCGCGAACGGCGGAGGCGAGCTCTTCTCCTTGCTCCCCCAGCGTGACCTCCCCGAGCTCCGCGACCTCTTCGTGACGCCGCACCAGATCGACCTCTCGGCGCTGTGCATCGCGGCGGGCGTCGGACACGAGCGCGTCCTGCGCGGCGATGATCTCCTGGCGGCGGTCCAGCGGGCGGCGCGGGCCGGCGGCACCCGTGTCGTCGAGGTCACGATCGATCCCGAGCGGGGGCGCGACCGCCGCGCGGAGATCCGCGCGGCGGTCGCGCGCACGCTCTCGGACCGTTAGCGTGTGGCCCGTGCGCTGGGTCACCCGCGAGCGACCGAAGACCGACCGGATCGCGTGTCCCTGGCTGATCTGCCGGTTCATCGACCCCGACGCCGAGATCCTCTACGTTCACGCCGACGACGTCCTCGACGTCGCGACACGCGAAGGGGCGCGCTCGTTCGACGCGCCCGGCGCCGAGTTCACCCATCGGGATGGGATGTGCACCTTCGAGGTACTGATCCAAGACTTCGAGCTGGCATCCGATCCCGTCCTCGTCCGCCTCGCCCGGATCGTGCACGCGGCGGACGTCGCCGAGGACCGCGACTCCGACCCGCTCGGAGCGGGGCTCGAGGCGATCGGCGCCGGTGGGGTGCTCGCGGAGCCGGATGATCAGCGGTTGCTCGAGAAGGGCACCTTCGTCTACGACGCGCTGTACGCATGGTGCAGGGCGGACCTCACGCGAACGCAGGTTGACTCGACGCCGCGGCCGGGGCGAAGCTGACGAGACCGATCCACGGGAGGGAGCCATGTATCGACGCATCCTGTCCATCGCGTTCGCTGCGTCGGTGTCGCTGGTCGCGCTTCCGGCTACGACCGCCGACGCGGGTGCGACCGCCGTCCCTGCGCTCAACCATGTCTACCTGATCGTCGGTGAGAACACCGATCTGTCGCAGATCACCAAGACCCATGCCCCGTTCCAGGTCTCGTGGGTCAAGCCGAACTCCGCATGGCTCACGAACTACTGGGGGATCTCGCACTACTCGACGTCGAACTACATCGCCATGACGAGCGGGCAGTTCCTGCGTTGCCACCAGCTGGACGAGAAGCCCGCGACGTGCAATCAGGACGTCGACAACCTGTTCAACCAGCTCACGGTCAAAGGTGTCTCCTGGCTCGAGTGGAACGAGTCGATGCCGCAGCCCTGCTATCTCCTCAACGCCGGCAGCAGCAGGACCGGCAACAGCTACCGCCCGAAGCACAACCCTGCCGTCTACTACGCGGACATCGAAGGCGGCAACTTCTCCGGCGCCACCGGGTCGGCGTTCTGCGGGGACCACGTGATCACGATGGGTGGCACGGGGTTCGATGACACCAGCAGCTTCGACACCGCGCTCGCCAACGGTGACGTCCCGCGCTTCAACTACATCGTCCCCAACGAGTGCGAGGACGGTCACGACAACTGCAAGCCCGAGGGCGACCCCATCCGGCAGTTCGACGACTTCCTCGCTCGCGAGATCCCGAACATCATGCACGGTCAGGCGTGGGGCACGGGCGACGTGATCTTCGTTGTCTATGACGAGGGACAGGGAGGTGGCCCGAACCAAGCGAAGAACTTCGCGGGCGGCCACACCGTGCTCGCCGCGATCGGCGACCCGATCGTACCCGGTCTGTACGGCAGCTTCGCGAACCACTACAGCTTGCTGCGGACGCTGGAGGACGCGTTCGGGATCTCGACGCACCTCGGCGGCGCGGATACGGCCGGGACGCTCGGAAACATCTGGGCGACGTAGGGGTCAGGGGGCGACCGGCGGTTGCACCGTCCCACCGATCACCTCGTCAGTGGTCTTCACGACGACCCCACCGCTCGCGACCTCGCCCTGGAGCCAGTCGAGGAACGCGGTGAAGTCCGGCACGGTCGTCGAGTAGGCGTCGCACTGGTCGCACAGGTGGTGGATCAAGAGCTGGACCCATCCGCCTCCGTGCGTCTCCGCCGCGGTGACGTAGCCCTCGACCGTCGCCATCGTGGTCCCCTGTTTGATGCTCGGCGTCATCCGCAAGCCGTACGCGTCGAGCGGGGGGATCGTCTCAGCGAACGTCTTCGTATCGTCCACGCCGGAGACACCTCGCCCGCTGTTGTACCCGCAATCGTGCACGACCAGCTCGGACCCCGCGTCGTACGAACCGTACGGATACGCGAACGACGTTACCGGGAACCCCCATCCGAGGATCGTGTTCCGATCCGTACACACCTCGTAGCGAGCTTCGGCCGTCTTCAGCTTCTTGATGTTCGCGTGGTCGATCGTATGGCCGGCGATCTCGTTCCCCGCAGAGAACAAGCTGTGCAGATCCGCGACCGACAGATGTGAGGCGTCGCCGATGAACCCGCTGTTGATGTAGAAGGTCGCCGCCATGTTGCGCGCGCTCAACAGAGGGAGCGCGTTCAGCTGGTCCGAGTTGCCGTCGTCGAACTGGATGGTCACGACGGTAACCGGACCGCCACCGCCCGGTGTCGGCGGCGGTGTGCCGTGGATCTGCCACGCGAACGCGAGCGGTGAAGAGGCCGTCAGGTCGATCGCCGGCTCGACGGTCGAGAACGACTCCACGTTGTCCTTGAACCGGGCCGTCTTCCCGTTGAACGGCGCGAACACGTCGATGCCGTCAGGCGGACACCGACGCATCCCCGTCAGCGAGCCGCTGTAGATCGTGCCGTTCGGGCCCTCCACCGCCGCCCCGGCCAGGATCGGCGGGGACCCATCCAGCGTGCCAACGATGTTGGTCACCTGATGCTGCATGCAATGCGGGAACGTGGAGCCGTCGCCGACGATGAACGACGAGCCCCAGCCGTTGGCTCCCAGGATGTTGGAGAGCCAACCCATCTCCTGGTTCGCGTACGTGCCCGCGCCGACCAACGTGTCGTACTCAGCCGCCATCACCGACAGCCCCGCCCCGTGCGAGGTCGTGTCCCAGGTGTCCCATGGGAAACCGAAGCCGAACGGGTCGGTCGCGGCCTGCGCGTCCGCAGCGTCGAGCTGCTTCTTCAGGTCGGCCAGCAGCGCCGCACGTGTGGTCTCGAGGCCCGCCGGATCTCCGGCCTGCTGAAGCGCCAGCGAGAGGTCGTAGTGGGCGAGACCCGAGACGTCGTAGAGGTTGAGCGTGTCGGTGGCGTCGTTCGGTCCGGTGATGTACGCGTTCGCCCAATGGGCAGCCTGCGACAGGTAGAAGGCGGGGTCGGTGTGCACAAGCCCGCTCGGCAGACCACCCGATGCGACCGCGAAGTACAGCTCGGTCGCGCCAAGCTCCAGGTCGTCGCGCCACTCGGTCTCGGGATAGAAACTGAACGGGATCACCGTGAGGAGCTTCGTCGGCGCCGTGTTCGCCAGGTCGAAGATGTGCTCGGCCGAACGGAGGCAGTCGGTCGCGAGCGCGGGATCGCTCGTCTTGAAGACCAGGAAGCACTGCGCGAACGCAGCCGCGTCACGGCCCGCGAGGTTCGGGCTCACCGCAGAGCCCGGGGGACCCGCGCGGAAGACGGGGCGGTTCCGGATGTAGCGGAAGACCGGATCCGCTCCTCCGTACGTGTCGTCGTCCTGCGGGAGTCGCCAGATGTCGTGGTCGCCGCGGGTCTTGGCGTTCCCGGTGCCGATGCCCACCTGGTAGTACAGCGTTCGGGTCTGGTCGTCCCACATCTTGATCAGCCAGTCGACGCCGAACTTCGCTTCGGCCGTGAAGTCGGTCGTGCTTCCGACGCCCATCTGGGCGGGCAAGTCACGGATCCCCGCGAGGAGCAGGTCCTCGGTGTAGCTGGAGGTCTGCACGAACTTCAGGTAGTCGCCGGCGTCCCACCAGCCGCCCGAGGCGTCGATCGGTACGCCGAGCGGGGAGAGATCGCCCTTGAAATGCCCGCTCTGGTTGGCGTGCGGCGTGAGGTACGTCATCGCGTTCTGATCGTTCAGGTGACCGGGCGCGGTCCGGAGTGCCGACGGGATGTATCCCGCGCCGTCGCGTTCGTTCCCGTAGAACGAGCGGGCGTTCGTCAGCGAGTGCGAGTAGAGCGCGGAGCCGGTGTCGATCCTGAAGGAAGGTGAGGTGGCCGCGATGGGACCGGGGACGTCGATCGAATAGGCCCCCGGGGTCGAGAAGGCTGTGAAGTCCAGTGCGTAGACATGGGGATACGCGGTGCTCCACGTCCCGAGGTCAGCGCCGACGGTCCCCGTGAACATGGGCGACCCGTCCGCGTTGACGCTGAATGTCACGCCGGTCTCGACGTCGCTCGCCATGAGGTATGCCCGCTTCGCCGACGCTGCCGGGTATCCGACCTGGTTCACGCGCACGAACGCCGTGGCGGTGACCGCGTTGGCTGGGGCGGTCCCCGACGTCGCCCCGGCGAGCAGCATCACCGACGCGAGGCCGAGGACGGATCGGATGCGGACGGTGACGCCGGACGCCATGTGGAGCCCCCCTCCCGTTCGCCAGCCGTATACGAGGTTCGGCTTGAACGATAGGAAACTTTCCTAACCGATGCGATGGATGCTATGCCGGACGTCTTCGACAGGTCAACCGGGCGAACGGGAGGGACGAGCGAGATCCGTTGTCACCCCGAAGGAACGGAGGTGACGCTCTCCGCCTCTGGGGAAGGCGTCGACAGGCTCAGCTGCTCGGCGCAGACCCGACTATCCCTGCTCGCCGTGACGCTCGTGGGGCGGCTTCGCCTCCGGGTGTCCAACATCTCGTTCGTGAGGAGGCCGTGGCATCGGATCGGGGAAGTGATCCTCGTCCGTTCCGGTCACCTCCCGGAAGGCCTTCCTCGCGTAGAGAAGCCGGAGAGCCACCTCCTCGAGAGTGGTTTCGTCACCTTCCGCTCCGCGGACCTCGCGCTCAGCGATCGCGCGGAGGGCCCGGATCCCGTCGATCCCGACGCCGGCATCGAGGAGGCGCTTCACGTGTCGTGCGATCGCGTGATCCCTTGGCGAGTAGCGGAGTCGGCCGTGCTCGCGTGAGGGGCTGATCAGACCCTGTTCCTCCCAGTAGCGGGCCACCCTCGGCGTGACGTCGACTTCCTCGGCGAGCCGAGGTATCGCGGTGAGCTCCTCATCCTTATCTGACATATCTGTGTAACATCCTGTCGACGGTAGACCACCGAAGCCTAGCCCCAGCACACACCAGGAGGCAAAGGATGGGATCTCCATGTGCCGAACACCGACGGAAGCACGACGAGACCGTGTCACGTCCGGATCGGGTCGGCATCGCGATCAGGCTGGTCGCCATGGGCGCGCTTCTCGTGGCCCTCGCCGTTCGCGGCCTACCACCGGTGGTCGGTTCGTTGAACGAGACCTGGGAGGCCTTCGCCCTGGTTGGCGCGGTGATCGTCGCGGGATGGGCGGGGGTTCGATCTGGGGTGTTCGACAGGCTTGGCAGGCGCGTGGCGCCCTCGGCAGCCTCACGGGTCCTCGCTGGGGTTGCGATCCTGCTCTGGGTCTTCGTCCTTTCGGGGCTCACGAACCTCGACGTGGCGGTCGTCGCCGCGACACCTCTCGCCCTCGTGATCGCGGCGGAACGAGGCCTCGATGGAGGCCTTGTGGCACTCGGGGTCGCGCAGGTCGCCCACGCGGGATCGATCCTGCTGCCGACCGCCAACCTCACAACCCTCCTCGTCCTCGGCCCGGCGGCCCGCAGCGACGTCTCGTACCTTCGACAGGCGTGGCTCGCGTGGTTGCTCGTCGGCGTGGTGACGCTTGCGGTCCTCGGCCCGCTCGCGAGCCGCCGAGGCCGGAGCCCGACAACGGTGCGGACCGATTGGTCGCTCACTCGGATCGGCCTCGATCTCGCAGGGATGTTCGTACTCGCATCCTCGCTGCGGGCGCTTGTGCCGAACGGGATCGGCTTCGGAACTGGGTACTGGTCGGCGGCCGTCGGCACCTCGACGCTCGCTGCCGCCGTGAACAACCTCCCTGCCGCGGCGGCTGTTCACGTGACGAGCCGGGCGGCCGCCTGGGGGGCAGTGGCCGGACTCGCCATGGGTCCGAACCTCCTGCTGACTGGGTCAGTCGCGTCGGTGATCGTGAGGCGTATGGCTCGGGAAGGGGACGTTCAGATGAACCTGCGAACCTTCACGCTCGTAGGTTTCGGGCTCGTGCCCGCGCAGCTCGCGGCGGCCTTCGTCGGACTCCGGGTCGTCGGAGCCCTCCGAGGCTAGTTCCGTTCTTCTCCCTTCGCGCCGACCGACGAACGAGCTCCCGTCGAGGCGGTTCAACCCCACCTGAGCGCGTCGAGGAAGGCGCGGAACTTGCGTTCCGTTTCGTCGACCTCGGCATCCGGCTGACTGCCCGCAACGATGCCGGCGCCCGCGTAAAGCGTCGCGCGGTCGCCGCGGAGCTCAGCGCACCGCAGCGCGATCGCCCACTCGCCGTCGCCGCTCGCGTCCATCCACCCGACGGGCCCGGCGTACGATCCCCGGTCGAACGGCTCGAGCTCACGGATCACTTCGAGGGCTGCCTCGCGGGAATCGCCTGCGACCGCCGGGGTGGGGTGGAGCGTCTCAACCAGCTCCAGGACGTCGGGCGACGGCTCCAGGAGCAGGCCTCGGAACCTCGTCGAGAGGTGCCAGACGTTAGGTGTCTCCAGCAGCGTGGGTGCCGGGTCCCACGTCAGCTCGCGACAGAAGGGACGGAGCGCCCGGGCGATCCACTCGACCACGATCGCGTGTTCCTCCCGATCCTTCGCCGATGCGAGCAGTGCGTCTGCGTTCGCGCGATCCTCGTCAGGATCGCCCGAACGCGCCGCGGATCCCGCGAGCGGGTTCGACCGCACCTCACGGCCGAACCGTGACACGAGCAGCTCCGGAGAGGCACCGACCAGGATCCCGGCCGTCGTCGGCGTGACGAACGTGAAGGCGTCCGGGTTCACCGCTCGGAGCCGGTGCGCCAGCCGCCGGCCATCGAGCTCGCGGCCAGCGTCCACCTCGATCGTCCGGGCCAGCACGACCTTGCGTAGGCCTGCATCGAGACGTCGAACGACCTCCGCGACAGCGGCCGCGTAGCCATCCGGTGGGGGGATCGCGTCGAGCTGGCGGCCCGTGAACGGCTCGCGCGGGATCGAGCCCGGCGTGCGACCGAACATGCGAGCGAACGAGCCTTCAGATGGGGCTACGACATCGTCGCCGACGTCGATCCGTACGGTCTCCCCCGGCGCGGTCCGTCGCACCGACCGGGCCGCGACCGAGAGCGTCGATGTCCCGCCGACCTCGCGGAACGGGATCGTCCCGACCGCGACGGTCCGGCCTCCGCCGTCGATCGCGCGATCGACGTCTGCCAGCATCCGCCGGGCGAAGGCGAGCGGTGCCGTCGCGACCATGGGCGCGGACGCCGACACGCCGCTCCCCGCCCGTTCGAAGAGGAAACCGCCTTCGGAGTACGCGGCGAGGAGGTCGAAGGCGTCACCGAGCTTCTGGATGCGGCCGCCCTGCTGTGACGCGCCCGCGGACGGGCTCACGCGCGCGTCCCGACGAACAGCTGCGTGATGCCACCGGACAGTTGGAGCCGTCGGATCGAGGGGAACCCGACCGCGCGGAGCATCCCCACCATGTCGGCCGGCGAGGGCAGGTACGCCATCGACCGGGGGAGGTAGCGGTAGGCGGCGCGATCGGAGAGCGCGCCGCCGATCAACGGCACGACCTTCTGGAAGTACAGCGCGTGGCCGGCGCGGAGCAGGCGGTTGTCCGGGCGGCTCGCGTCGAGCAGCGCAACGGCGCCGCCCGGTCGAACGACCCGCGCGAGCTCCGCGAACAGCTCCGCGAGCGAGACCACGTTGCGGAGCGCGAACCCACACGTGATGCCGTCGGCGCTCGCGTCGGGGAACGGCAGCCGCAGCGCATCCGCCTGGACCAGCGGCGCGTCGGTGCGTGCCCGACGCAGCATCCCGAGCGCGAAATCCACCCCGACGGCGCGATACCCGGCCCGCTCGAGCTCGCGACACAGATCCCCGGTCCCGCATGCCAGATCGAAGACCAGCGAGCCGCTCGGGAGATGGAGCTCACGGACGGTCCTCCGCCGCCACCCGACATCCATGCCGAAGGTCATCACCCGGTTCACGAGGTCGTATCGGGGAGCGATCGTGTCGAAGAGCCGGCGCACCGTGCGCGCCTTGTCCTCGCCCTGGGGCAGCGGTGCGCTCACGTCTCGATCCGCGCTTCCGCGGCCTCGAGAACGACGCGGCGGAAGTGGTTCGACACGAGGGCCGTCACGGCGGGCAGCAGCTCGCGGAACGCTTCGACCATCTGCGCCGCGGCGACGGGATCGTCACCCGACGTGTCCTGGATCGGCCTGCGCACGTGCTGGTCGAACAGGTCGACGGCTCGCTCCGCGAGTCCGCGAAGCGCGCCGTCGGCATCGCGCGCGAGCCCGAGCAGATCGCCGAGCGGCAGGCCGAACTCGAGGAGACGGAGGGCCGTGCGAACCAGCTCGGTGTCCGCGGGTGTGTACCGCATCTCCCCGTCAACCGTCCTTCCGATCCGGATCCCTTCGCGCTCCACCGCCTGGATCAACGATGCGGGAACGCCGCTGGTGGCTGCGAAGTCCTCGAGGTCCAACGATGGGTGGTCCTCGCCGATCTCACCGCGAGCCTCGGCGACGGCGGCCGCCAGGTCGGCGTCCGCGTCGCCGAGCTCCCCCCGAACGACCCGCCCGATCGCCTCGAGCGTCAGACCCTTGCGCTGGAGGTCGCGGATCCGACGGATCCGCTCGGCGTGGACCTCGTCGTACCACGCCACCCGCCCCTCGCGTTCGGGCTGGGGCAGGAGGCTCCGGGATTGGTAGTAGCGCACCGTGTCCACCGAGACCTCACAGGCGGCGGCCAGCTGCTCGACCCGGTACCTCACGACCGCTCACTCTACGAGTGCACACTCGAACCTTCACACCGACCGCTCTCATCGCGACCCGCACCGGTCACGGGGCTACGATGCGCCGCGTGAAGCACGCCGTGCGGGCCGTCAGCCTCTCGGTGGTCCTCGTGTGCGTCGCCGGGACGATGGCGGCGGGTACCGCACTCAAGTACCGCTGCGCCACAGGGAACTACGACGGACGGCAGTATCGGGAGCTCTGCTACTCCGACATCGTGCCCCTCCTCGGGACCGAGCAGCTCGGGGGTGGCCGGCTGCCGTTCCTCGACCGATGCGCCCCGTCGTCGAACAACTGCGACGAGTACCCCGTGCTCACGATGTACGTGATGCGAACCACAGCGTGGATCTCCGGAGATCGAACCGCGAGCTTCTACTACACGAACGCGGTCGTCCTCGCGGTGTTCGCCGCCGGCACGGCGGTGGGCCTGTGGCTGCTCGCGGGCCGGCGTGCGCTGTGGTTCGCGCTCGCTCCCACGCTGCTGATCTACGGGACGATCAACTGGGACCTCGTGGCCGTCGCGCTCGCGACCCTGGCACTGGTGACGTTCGCGTCGCGCCGCGATGGCTGGACGGGCGTCCTCCTGGGGCTCGGCGCGGCCGCAAAGTTCTACCCGGTGCTCCTGGTGGTCCCCTTGTTCCTCCAGGGGATCCAGGACCGCGAGCCCGACCGCTCGGTCCGGGTGCTGTGGTGGACGGTGGGGACCTGGGTCGTCGTGAACCTCCCGTTCGCCGTTGCCGCGCCCGGCGCCTGGTTCGAGTTCTTCCGGTTCAACTCCGGTCGTGTCGCCGATTTCGACAGCCTCTGGTACATCGCGTGCCGGCACTGGGATACCGCGTGCATCTCGACGGGGACGATCAACGCGTGGTCGCTGATCCTGTTCGCCGCGGCATCCGGGTTCCTGCTCTTCCTCAAGACCCGACGCGACCCCGACTTCCCGCGGTGGACGCTGGGGTTCCCGCTGCTCGCGAGCTTCCTGCTCTTCAACAAGGTGTACTCGCCGCAATACGGCCTGTGGCTCCTCCCGTGGTTCGCGCTCGTCGTTCCGCGCTGGACGTGGTTCGCGGCGTTCGAGGCCGCCGACGTGGCGGTGTTCGTGACCCGGTTCCGATACTTCTTCCCGGCCTACGTGGCGGGCGGCCCGTTGACGCCGGAGGAACGATGGTTCGAGCTCGCGGTGTTGGTCCGCGCGGCGATCCTCGTCTGCTGCCTCGTGGTCTGGGTCGGCAGGGATACACCCACGCTGGTGCTCGGAGCGCGCGGCTGGCAGCCGCTCGGCGCCGCGGGGCGGGTCCCCGCGTGAACCCCGCAACGCAGGCCGATCCTCGGATACGGGACGGACTGCGGGAGTCGATCTGGGCGTTCCTGGGGGCTCGGCTGCTGCTGATCGCGATCTCGGTCGTGGGCGGAGGCACCCTCGCGCTGCCGCCAGGACAACCACCGACCGATGCCGGATTCCCTGCTCCGAACCTGCTCTCCGGGTGGCACATGCTGTTCACGGCGACCCAGCGGCAGGATGCGGCCTGGTTCCTGCGGATCGCGACGAGCGGCTACGCCCCTGGAGACGGGAGCGCAGCCTTCTTCCCGCTGTACCCGATGGCCGTGCGCCTCGTCGGGGCGCTCCCGGGGATCGGCCCCCTCGGCGCGGCGCTGATCGTGTCCAACACGGCCTTCCTCGGCGCCCTCATCATGGTCCATGCGCTGACGAGGTTGGAGCTCGGACGCGAGGCCGCGCGGCGGACCGTCCTGTTCGGGGCCTTCTTCCCGACCGCGTTCTTCCTGCTGGCCCCCTACACCGAACCGCTGTTCCTGCTGTTGTCGATCAGTGCCTTCTGGTTCGCGCGGCGCGACCGATGGCTGTGGGCGATGCTCGCGGGAGCCGGTGCGGCGGCGACCCGCAACCTCGGGGCGCTGCTCATCGTTGCGCTGGCGGTCGAGGCGCTCAACCAGTGGCGGCAGGGTCGTCTGCTGCTCCCGCGGTTGGGAGCAGCGTTCGGGGTGGCGCTCGGACCCCTCTCGTACCTCGTCAGTTGGCAGATCCGGTTCGGGGACTTCTGGGCGCCGCTGGACGCGCAACGCAACTGGCAGCGCGAGCCAACGTTCCCCCTCACCGCCCTGTGGCATGCACTCACCCTCACCTGGCGGTACCAGACGTGGTGGCTGATCGACGTGATCGTCGTCGGGATCGCCATCGCGGGGATCCTGGTGGCGGCCTTCCGGGTTCCGCTCACGTACACGGTGTACGCGGGGATGAGCGTGCTGATCCCGCTGACCTTCACGTACGACCAGCGGCCACTGACCTCGATGCCGAGGTTCATGGCCGTCGTTTTCCCCGCGTGGTGGGGGTTCGCGATCGCCGCCGAGCGTCGGCGTCCGCCCGAGGCGGCCTTCCTCGTTGCCTTCGCGGCGGGCTTCGCGTTGCTGGCCTTCCTGTTCATCAACTGGCAGCCCGTCTTCTAGGCGGTTGGCTGCTCGCCACCGCCGGAAACCGTTTAGGATTGCCGCGACCCGGGGGGGCTCGCTCCGCTCGGGCGTCCCACGGCCGATGGAGGAGCCAGTGACGATCAGGGTCGCGATCGCGGACGACCACTCACTCGTGCGCCAGGGACTTCGGCGCTACCTGGACATGGCCGACGGGATCGAGGTCGTCGGCGAGGCATCGAACGGCAAGGAGCTCCTGGAGCTCATCGGGAACGAGAACCCGGACATCGCGCTGATCGACATCCGGATGCCCGAGATGGACGGTCTGGAAGCCGCGAGGGTGATCCGCGACCAGCATCCGAAGGTCGGCGTCATCATGCTCACCGCGTACGACGATCGGCAGTTCGTCGTCGAGGCGGTGCGGAGCGGGGCGCGGGGCTACGTCTTGAAGGCGCGGGACGCCGAGCACCTGATCCAAACGGTGCGCCTGGTGGCCGGCGGCAACATGGTCATCGACCCCCAGCTCGTCGTCGCCCTGGCCGAAGAGCTTTCGACCGCGAAGGAACGCGATCGGAAGGCGGAGACACTGACGGCTCGCGAGATCGAAGTGTTGCAGCTGCTCGCGTTCGGCCATACGAACCGGGACATCGCCGAACGTCTGTACATCTCCCCCGATACGGTGAAGACCCACCTCGAGCACATCTTCGAGAAACTCGGCGCATCCGACCGCACCGCGGCGGTCGCCGAGGCGCTCCGCCGTCGCTTGATCGAGTAGGGACCCCAGCCGGTTGGGCTAGTCCGTCCGGCGGAGCTCGAACGGCTGCCCGGGTGATGGAGCCGGGCGGGACGTTCGGCCATCATGAAGGGTCATGGACGCGACGATCCCCCGCTGGCGCCCGCCCGGCTTGGCCGTTCTTCTCGCGACGGTGGCGGTCGTGGCGGTCGTTCCGTCGCTGATGACGGGGTCGGGCACCCACGCACAGGCGTTAGCGGGGGCGGCCGGCTCCGGGCTGGCGGCAGCCGTCGCCGCGATCCTGATCCGCGAGGCCGCACGAGACGAGGACGCATGGCCGAGCGCGGCGGGGATCGCGTGGGCGATGTTCCTCGTCGCGGCGGTTTCCTTCGCGTACCTGGTCGCCGGGAGCGCCTCCGACACGGCCAACCACCCTCGACCGGCTGATGCCCTCCTCCTCGTGCTGCTGATCCCCCTCACGATCGCGATGCGCGATGAGCTCCGGGTCCATTTCGACGCGGCCGATCGGCGCGAGATCGCGATCGACGTGATGCTGATCGCGGCGTCAGTCGGCGCCATCCTGTATCTGTTGATCCGCCCGCCTGCTGCCGGACCGACCGAGTCGAGCATCGCGGGCGTGATCGCGATCCTGGCCGCATCCCAATTCACCAGCTTCGCGGCGCTGACCCTGTGGGTGCCGACCGTCTCGCACCTCCTCCAGTTCCTTGCGTTCGCCGGCTATTCGATCGCGACGGTCCTGTTCGGATGGATGTGGACACGCGGCGGCGGCGGGTCGGGGGACCCGTGGATGAACGCTATCTACGTCCTGAGCCCCCTGTTGCTGGCGGCCGTCCTCACCCTGGTCCCCCACGGCGTCCCCGTCCCCAGGACCAAGCTGCGGCTCGCACGCCCGATCCTCAGCAGCGTGTCGATCGTGACGGCCTGCGGCGCGCTCGCGAGCGTCGCCCTCCTCGGCGACTCGAAGGCGATCGGGTCGCTCCAGTCCACGCTGCTGATCGTGCTCCTCGGAGGAGGGATCGCGGCTCGCGTGGTGGCGAACCAGATCGCCAGCACCCAGGCCCACCAGACGGTCGAAGAGGCACTCACGCGGCGGGAGACGGCCCTCCGCGAGGCGGACCTCGCGCTCGAGCGGGTCCGTGAAACGAACGAGACGATCCGACGCTCCGAGGAACACCTCCGGCTCGTGTTCGACGCTGCCGTCGACGGCTTCGTCGAGCTGGACCAGGACGACGTGATCGTCCGGGCGAACGAGGCGTTCGCTCGGATGGTAGGGATGGATCGGACCGCGATCGAAGGGCAGCCATGGTCGGTGGTCGCGGCGTCGGTCCAAGGCTCCGACGCGTCCTTCGCGCGGCTGCCGGACACAGGACAAGCCAACATCCAACGGCCCGAGGGGCAGCCGCTGTTCATCGAGGCGCGGATCTCGCGGGTCCCGACCGACCCCCCTCGTCGATTGCTGCTGGCGCGGGACGTCACGGCGGCGAAGGTCGCCGACCAGACGATCCGGTCGCTCTTCCAGTTCCTGCAGGACCGGGACGAGGACCGGACGAGACTCCTGCGGCGCACGAACTCGGCGATCGAGCAGGAACGGAACCGGATCGCGCGCGATCTGCATGACGGACCGGTACAGGGCGTGTCTGCCGCATCGCTCTCGCTCGAGGCAGCGCTCCTCATGATCAAGACCGGCGATGTGGATCGCGGTCTCGACGTGCTGACCAAGATCCGGCAGGAGCTGGCCGAGGAGGCCGATTCGCTCCGGAGATTGATGGCAGGGCTCCGGCCGCCGGTGCTCGAGGAACGCGGATTGATGCCCGCTCTGCGCGAGTCCTTGCTGCGCTTCGGAACGGACCAAGGAGTCGCCACCGAGTTCACGGGCTCCATCTCGCGCCCGATCCCCGACGACCTGGAGACCCTGGCGTTCCGGATCGTCCAGGAATCACTGACCAACGTCGGCAAGCACGCGGCGGCCACGCGGGTGATCGTCCACGTGGAGTCGGATCAATCCCAGCTCCGGATCGAGGTCGAGGACGACGGAACCGGATTCGAGACGACCGAGGTGCGGGATCACCTCCGCGCGGGCCGGGTCGGACTCGCCTCGATGCGCGAGCGCGTGGAGCTGGCGAGCGGGACGTTCGCGGTCCGCTCCACGCCCGGGCGGGGCACCGCGGTGATGGCCTCGATCCCACTCGATCTGGCGCTGGTCACAGCCGTTCCCCAAGCGTGAACCGGACATGAGGACCGTGTCCTACGGCCCCGGCGAACCCGTTCCTTTCGGTGACGGCGTGGGGCTGGGCTCCGTGCTCGGCGATGCCGACGGGCTGGGTGACGGTGACCGACTGGGTGGAGGCGTTGGGGTCGCGCTCGGGGCACCGGAGGGCGACCCGCACGCGTGCGGGCTCGCGCCCGAGCCGGACGGAACAGCACACGGTGACGCGGTGGCTGGAGGCGACGGGTACACGGTGTGGCTGGGTCCGACCGAGTATCCAGTGAACGAGGGGACCGGGAAGGCAACCGGGGGCTTGCTCTGCATCGCGACGGACATGAAATCGTGCCAGATCGCTGCCGGGATCGTCCCGCCGTACACGGAGGAGACCCCTTCGACGTTCGCGAGTGGGATCTCCCCGGCGGGCCAACCCATCCACACGCACGTCACGATCTGCGTCGTGTAGCCACAGAACCACGCGTCCACGTTGTTGTTCGCCGTCCCCGTCTTGCCTGCGACGGGATACGGCGGGATCGCGGCGTCGACGCCCGTCCCCTCCCGGACCACGCCCTGGAGCGCCCACGTCACGAGCTCGGCGTCGTTCTGGTTGATCACCTGGTCCCCTTGCGGCGCCACCGATGGATCGATCTTCCCGACGCCGCTTTTCACCTGGAGGAGCGGGGTGGCCCAGAACCGCTCACCGTGATCGGCGAGGGTCGCGTAGGCGTTCGTCATCTCGAGGGGGTTGACCGCGACCGACCCGAGCGTGATGGAGCACACAGGCGGAAGATCCGAGCGGATCCCCAGCGCGTGCGCCATGTCGACCACGTTCGTGGGTCCCAGCTGGGCGACCACCTGCGCGAAGATCGTGTTCACCGAGTGGGCGGTTGCGCCGGCCAGCGTGAAGGTCCCCGCTTCGCCGTCGCCCGCGTTGACCGGGTGCCACAAGCCATCGGGCTGGGTGGGGTCGGTGCAGCCGGGCACGGCGAGCGTCGAGGGCCCGTACCAGTACGCGTTCAGGTCGTACCCGGCCTGCATCGCCGCCGCCAGCGTGAACGCCTTGAACGCGGAACCGGCTTCGCGACCCGACCCGCCCGCCATCGTTGCGAAGTTCAGCTTGTTGTGGGCCCAGTCGCGACCGCCCGCCATCGCCAGGATCTGTCCGTTGCTCGGGTCCATCGCGACGAGCGCGGCCGCCGGGTCGTGGTGCTTGTCGGGCAGCTCCTGAGCGATCGCGGCCTCCGCCGCATGCTGGAGACCGAGATCGAGGGTCGTGGTGACCCGCAGCCCTCCTCCGAACACCTTGGCCTCGCCGTACCGGTCGATCAGGAGTCGACGGGTGTAGTCGACGAAGTACTCGGATCGGCCAGGTGCCACGATCCGTGCGCCGGCGTTGGCTTTTACCGTTCCGCAGCAGGGCTTCGCCTGCAGCTTCGTCTCGGTGGCGGGATCGAGGTAGCCGTACTTGACCATCTGCTGGAGCGCGTAGTCACGCCGGAACTTGTTGTCGTACGGCCGGTCGATGGGGTCATAGGACTCCGGTGCGTGCAGGACCCCGGCGAGGGAGGCCGACTCCAGGACGGTGAGCCGGCTCGCGGGCTTGCCGAAATAGGTCTCCGCGGCTGCTTGGATGCCATAGGCCCCGTGGCCGAAATACACGGTGTTGAGGTACTTCTCGAGGATCGTGTCCTTGCCGAGCTCCTTCTCGAGCTTGACCGCTAACAGCGCCTCGCGGACCTTCTCGGTGATGGATCGCTCAGGCGGGACGTACACGCGGAGCCCGGAGTCCGGATCGATCTCGTACGAGCCCGCGTACACGTTCTTGACCAGCTGCTCCGTGATCGTGGACGCGCCCTGGACAGGCTCCCGCTTGACGAGGTCGGTGTAGGCGGCTCGCAGGATCCCCGTGACGTCGACACCGGGGTGGTTGTAGAAGCCGTGGTCCTCGGTCGCGATGACCGCATGGATGATGTTCGGCGACATCTTCGACAGGGGGATCACCGTTCGGTCCACCGCCCCGTGAAGCGTGGAGATCTGATGCCCGTTGCGGTCGTAGAGGTACGTGGTCCGGATCGGCGGGAGCGTGTTCGGCAGCTTGATCCGTGCGTACGCGACGTAGAGCGCACTGACGCCCAGCAGGATCACCACCAGCGGCGAGAGCAGCAGGAGCAGCCACCACCGGCGCCGGATGAAGGACTTCTTCTTCGAGGCCTTCTCCGTCGTCTTGGCGGGCGCATGTCTTGGGACGTAATCGTCCCTGCGGGTGCGGGATCTCGAGCCGGTTGCCACGGTCGAACGATGCTAGCAACGCATGTGCTTCGGGGGGGAAGGCCGTGTGGTGCTCTCGTGACGTTCGGAAGGACCCCTCGCGCTCACCCGGTCGCCGTATGCCGGCCGGTGAACGCCTCGCGGAGGTGGTTCCACTGGCACGAGCGGCAGACCTCGACCACGTAGCAGCAGGTGTCGGGATCTGCCGCCGCCATCCGCATCCCGGTGTCGATGGACCAGACGCGGCCGTTCTCCTGCTTCAACCGATCGCCGTAGACGTAGGCGAGCAGCACGAGCTTGTCCTTCTTGCAGACTGGACAGTCACTGCTGGTGGGTTCGCCCACGTACTTCGCGGCCCGCATGAGCTCGGGGTGGGCATCGCAGAGCTCGTTGACCGACTGCAGGCCTGCCTGCGCGTCGCGCAGGAGCGCGCGCTTGGCGAGCGTGTAGTCGATCACGTTCAGCTGGGACCGCTTGGAACGACCGAACGTGGGACGTTGCGCTCGCGGCGGGTCCGAGGGCTTCCTCTGCATCGTCCGGCGATGGTACACCCGAGTTCCGACGAGTGGATACGCCGAATGTCCTCGGTCGCACGGAGGGGCGCATGGCATCGGGGGTAGCCTGCGGGGCAGGAGGCAGAGAACGTGGACCCGTACGGCACGCTCGATCCGGGCGCGAACGGACAGGAACGTCCTGCGCCGCGACTGCGCGAGGCCGGCACCCTCCGCGTGCTGTTCCGGGGCGCACGGAAGCGCTGTCCACGCTGCGGGGAGCGGAGGATCTTCGACGGCTGGTTCACGCTCGCGCCGAGTTGCCCGACGTGTGACCTCCGGTTCGAACGAGAGGAGGGCGGGTTCCTCGGCGCGATGGCTGTCAACTACGCCGTCGCCATCGTCTTCTGGCTCGTCGTGATGGCGGTAGGGATCGCGCTCACCGTTCCCGTGGTGCCCGTCGCGCCGCTGCTCGCCGCGAGCATCGGGGTCCTGACCGTTGTGCCGGTGTGGTTCTACCCTCGTTCGAAGACGCTCTGGGCCGCGATCGAGTTCCTCGTGGTGCGTTCCGAGCCCGGCTACCGGTCGCCGCCCCTGGTCCGTGATCCGCGTACGAAGGACCTGGAATGACGATGGGTCGCGGCCCGTCGCCCAGGCGGTCGCTTACCCACTCGGCAGGTCGACCACGGCTCGGGCACGCGCGACGACGACGCGCGCACCGGGGAACAGCAGCAGATCTCCCGTCGTGACTTGGACCATGACGTCGGCTTCGAACGTTCCGACGGCGCAGGTGCACGCCGTGAGGGTGGCGCCGTTCCGCGCGGCGTATTCGGCGGCGAGGCCCCCGGGATCAGCGCCGCTCGGCATCGCGAGCTCGTCGGCAGCCGCGAGGGCCGCCGCATCGGCCGCCGTCCGAGCTTTGGACCTGGCGATCAAGACCCGTCCGAGGTCGGTCACACCGAGAACGAACACGAGGACGATCAGGATCCCGGCGGCGAGCAGCACGGAGACCGAGCCACGCTGGCTCCTCACCCGAACTCCTGGCGGGCTGCGGCGGATGCGGTGAGCGTCACTCCGGAGCCGACGAGCCAACCCACGAGCGGGACGCGGAACGATTCCTCGTAGAGGAAGCGAACCGCGACCGCAGAGCCGCGCCCGCCGACCCGCGTGGTCTCGACCGAGGCCCGAGCGGGGTCGAGACCCGGCGCAGCTTCGAGCGCGGCCGACGTGATGGCGGCGGGATCGTCCTGGACGGCGGCGGCGCGCGCGGCAGCGCGGGCCGCCGCCTCCACCAGGAGACGGTCACGGACCAACAACCCGACCTGAACGAGGGCGAGCACGACGACGAGCACGAGCGGCAGCACCAACGCGAACTCCACCGTCGCGGATCCGACCGACCGACCGTCCTTACGCGGCATCGGCGTTCCCGATGACCGTATCGATGATGTGGTCGAAGAACGCGGGGAGCTTGCCGGATGAGCGCGCCCACGCGATCAGGACCACGGCGATCGCGGCCGCCGCAAGGATCACCAGCGCGTACTCCGCGGTGGTCTGGCCTTCCTCCCGACGGAGGAACGTGGTCGCTCGGACCCACACGGCGATCCAGAGGGGTCGGATGAACGACATGGCTTCACCTCCTCTCAGTGGATGGACCGGACGGTGGTGAGCAAGACCGGAACCACCGTGAGGAGGAGGAATGCAGGCAGGATCAGGAAGACGAGCGGGAACAACATCTTCACGGGCGCCGTCCGAGCGCGCTCCAACGTCGCCGCCCGTCGCGCCTGGCGAACCGTGGCGGCGAGCTCGCGGGTGGCGTCCGCGAGCGAGGCCCCGAGGCTCTCGGTTCGACGGATGACCGCCATGGTCCGTCTGAGGTCGATCGATCCGGTCGCGGTCGCGTAGGCATCGAGCTCGTCCCGCCATCGAGCCCCCAGGTCGGCGAGATGAGCGACCCCGCGCAGGTCTTCGCCCAACGGACCACGCAGTGCTTCGGCCGCCCTGCGCAGCGACAACTCGGCCGACAGCCCGGCGGTCGATCCCGCGGCGAGCAGATCGAGGAGCTGCGGCACCTCGCCCTCGACGTGCCGCGCTCGACGCCGGCTGGCCCGGCGTCCCGGCGCGGAAGGGAGCCGATCCCGATCCGCAGGAGCGAGCGCGACCGGCACGTGTCTGGGGCGGAACGCTCCGAACACCGACAACACGGCGACGGCTGCCAGCGCGCCGGCAAGGACCGGCATGTCACGTCACCTCCAGAAGTGCGCGGATCCAGAAGAACGCCCCGAGCTCCAGCCCCAGCCCAAGGAGCACCGACGCGAGGCCGGCCGGTGTCCCGAGGGCGCTTTCGATGTCCCGTCGCGACGTCAGCCAGAGGAAGGCGAAGAAACCGATCGGCAGCACGCCGAGGATCCAACCGGAGAGACGTGCCTGGGCGGTGAGCGCACGGACCTCCCGGCCGACGGCAACCCGCTCCCGGATCGTCGCGGCAACCTGATCGAGGACCGCGGGCAGATCGCCCCCGCTTCGACGGTGAAGGTCCAACGCACCGGCGACGAGCTGGACGTCCCGGCTCCGGCTCCGCTCGGCCCATGCGTCGATCGTTTCGCCGAGGGGGACGCCGACCTCGATGTCCGCGACCACGCGAGCGAGGTCGTCGCGGACGGGCGATCCGGCTTCGCGCAGCGCGTACGCGATCGCCTGAGGCACGGACATACCCGAACGAACGGCCGCGGTCAGCGCGCCGATGGCGTCGGCGAGCTGCTCGTCCCGACGGTTCGCGAGGCGCTTGCGGCCTCGATACCGGCGGATCCGCCGAACGGCCAGTGCGCAGCCAGATCCGATCAGCGCACCCGCGGGCCCGGCGACGACGAGTCCCGCACATCCGATCGCGAGCAGGAGGAGCACCGCTCGTAGCTCGAGGCGGATCGGAGGCGGGCGCTCGTGAACCTCGTGGTGGTAGTGGGCACGACGCATGATCTCCCGGTGGCTCGCTGCGCGCGCGGCCCGGTCCGCGCAAAGCGCGGCGACTCCGACGAGCGCGACAGCCAAGCCGTTCATCCGGCGTCCTCTCCGACGGCGAACAGTTCCTCCCCGACGTCCTCGCCGCGCTGCTGGAGCACGTCCAGGAGCGCCGGGATCATCCCGCTCGCGCCGAAGCGCCCGGCACCGCTCTCGCGAGGACGGAACCGGAAGACGGGCTCCACCACCGGCTCGCCTCGACGCGTGCCCTCGACGACCGCGACCTCCCAGACGACGCGTCGCCCATCGCGGAGACGCGCGAGCTGCACGACCACGTCGATCGCCGCCGCGACCTGCGCGCGGATGTGCGCGGCAGGCAGGGCGACGTCCGACATCATCGCCATCGTCTCCAGACGCCACAGGAGGTGCCGCGACGAGTTCGCGTGCGCCGTGCTGAGGCTGCCTTCGTGGCCGGTGTTCATCGCTTGGAGCATGTCGAGCGCCTCGCCGCCGCGGACCTCACCGACGATGATCCGATCGGGACGCATCCGAAGCGCGTTCCGCACCAGGTGGCGGACCGTGATCTCCCCGCGCCCTTCCACGTTCGCCGGGCGGGCCTCCAGCGAGACCACGTGCGGCTTCGCGAGTCGGAGCTCCGCGGCGTCCTCGATCGTGATCAATCGTTCCTCGTCGGGGATGAAGCCCGACAACACACCGAGGAGCGTCGTCTTGCCGCTCCCCGCACCGCCGCTGATCACGATGTTGGCGCGACCGCGGACGCATGCGGCCAGGAAGCGGAGCGCACGCGGCCCGACGCTGCAGGTGTCGAGAAGATCTCGCGCTTCGATCGCCACTTGCGAGAACCGGCGGATCGTCAGCACGGGACCGCGGAGCGAGAGAGGCGGAACGATCGCATGGACCCGGGAGCCATCCGGAAGTCGCGCGTCCACCCAAGGTGACGCCTGGTCGACCCGGAGACCCAGCGGCCCGACGATACGTTCGATCAGGTGCAGGATCGGCTCCTCCCCCTCGAATAACCGATCCGGCACCCTCTCGATCCGCCCCTCCCGCTCCACGAACACGTCGTCCGGCCCATTGACCATCACTTCGGTGACCGACGGATCCTTCAAGAGGAACTCGATCGGTCCGAACCCGACGACGTCATCGGAAACCTCGTTCACAACACGCGCGAGATCGCGCGCCGGCAGGATCGCGCCGCGCTCGCGCAGCACGGCCATCGCTTCTTCACGGACACGCAGCCGGCGCTCGGTCGGCGGCGCCGCGGCGAGCCCTCGCGCGTCGACCCGTTGCCGGAGTTGGTCTCGGAGCTCGCGACGAACCAACGTCAACGCGTCGCGGCTCATGAGGCGACCTCGGCGGCCTCGGCGGGTGCCTGGAGCATGGTTCCCGCGAGCCGATCGAACGCGCGACCGACGCGTCCGCGGGGAGGCGACAGACGCCCATGATCTTGGAGGCGGACAGCGGCGCCGTCGAACGGTACGACGACGAGCGGTTCGCGTCCGAACACACGACGCACATCGCTCGCGGTGATCTCGCTCCGGGCGGCGCGGTTGACGACGAGACCGACGCGATCGTCGAGGCCGTGCGGCGCGAGGATCTCGAAGGCGCGCGACGCAGCCCGGAACGACAGAACGTCGAGCGAGAGGACCTCCACGACGCGATCGGACTGATCCAGACACCACCGCGTGAGCACCGAGAGATGGCGAGGCACGTGCGCGACGACGACATCGGCCGACGCGGCCGCGAGCCCGACGACCGTACGCAAGAGGTCGTCCTCGACGGCGTCCGTCTGCGCAGCCTCGCAGCCCAGCAGGACGCCGAACCCGGAGTCATGGTGCACCCTGATCCCATCGACGTGCTCGACCGTCAGCTCGTCGCCGACCGGGATCAGGTCCGCGATCGTGCGGACCTCCTGGTCGGCGAACCCGAGCGCCTGGGTGAGGTCGGCGAACAACGGATCGCATTCGACGAGCAGACAGGACCGGCCTCGCCGCGCGACTGCTTGAGCCAGATGCGTTGCGACGAAGGTGCACCCGGCGCCGCCGCGCGCCGCGTGCACGGCGACGACGGTGGCGCGACGCTCGGGCACGCGGCGCGCGGCGGCGAGCGCGAGCACCCGGCCCAAGAGCGCCTGGCGCTCCTGGGGCCACACGTAGAAGCCCTGAGCACCGGCGCCGATCGCGGCGCGGAGCGACGCGACCGACTCGCGGGTCGCGAGCGCAAGGAGGGTCGCGCTCCCAACGCCGGCCGCCGCGATCGCCGGTTCGGCGACCACGGCGTCCGGCTCGAGCTGCCGGACGGCCTCGGCGAGCTGCCGGTCGTCCGCAGCGGTCGCGACGACGCGCGCGCGACCGCTGCGATCGAGGAGGTGGAGCACCTCCTCGGCGACCTCTTGCGATCCGATCGCAAGGATCACCCGTGCGACGTCGTCCATCGTCGTTCCCTTTCGCGTGCATGCGCCAGCCACGTACGAGGGGAAGGAACGAGGGGGATCGTCGCGAGTGAGGAGGCGTTCGCTCCGACGACGCCACCCTATCCCCGGAACTGAGATCGGAACCATCCCCAGACCGGCCCATCCGCCGGTCTTGTCGGGGGATTACGCGTCAGCGATAGACGCCGTTATGGCCGAGGCTGAACCGACCCGGCTGAGGGAAGTACGCGAGCCCGTGGGGATCGCCGCCGACCTCGATCCGACGGATCACGTGACCACCGGCCGTGGAGATCGCCTCCACCGTCGTGCCATACCGGTTGGAGACCCAGATCCGCGATCCGTCCGGGGTGACCTGCACCATGTCCGGGCTTCCGCCGACGTTCCACGTGTGCACGACCCTGCGCCTGGAGAAGTCGATCACCGAGATCGTCCCGGCGAGCCGGTTCGTTACGTAGAGCTTGGTCGTGTCCCGGCTGATGGCCATCCCATGAGCGCCGCTCCCCGTCGGGATGAAACCGCGCACCGTCATCGACACGGGGTCGACGACCGAGACGCCGCCGAGACCCTGGTTCGCGACGAAGAAGACCCTGCCGTTGGGTGAGAGCTTGACGTCGACGGGGAGGCCGCCCACGTGGATCGTTCCCATCACCCTCATCGTCTTGACGGCGACCTTCACGACCGTTCCATCGAACTCGCAGCTGATCAGTAGGTACGAGCCGTCCGCCGAGAAGTCCAGGTGGTCCGGTCCATTGCACGGCAGGGTGAGCGGCTTGATGAGCTTCCACGTATGCGGATCCATGAAGTCCAGCCGGTCGTAGTACTCCGCGACGTCGATCGCCTTCGTGCCGTCGGGAGTGAAATAGAGGTTGTACGGGTGCTCGACCCCGTGGATGATCCGGACCATCTTGCCCGTTCGCGGGTCGATCACCGCCAGCTCGTTGGTCCCGTCCACGTTTACGTAGAGCCAGCGCATGTCCCACGACGGCGTGATGTGCTCGGGGAATGACCGGTAGCCCAGGTCGATCCTCCGCACGATGCGGAAGGTCTTCGGATCGATCACCTCGACCGTCCCCGGCACGCCGTTGGGTACGTAGACGAAGGACGGATCGTTCGCCACGGAAGGCCGCAACCGCTTCGTCGCGATCGCCGCGTAGACGTTCCCGTCCCCCCGGCCCGAGGTCGAGCCACCGCTTCCTTTCGACGCAGTCGCGGTCTCGGCTCGCAGCGAGGCTTGGAGCACCGCGCTCGACGTCGACGTGTTCCAGCCGCCGATCAGCAACGTGCGGCGGCCGGCCGCGACCGCCGCGTCGGCGATGGGTTGTCCGAGCGGTGGTTCCGCCTCTACCCGCCACGTGCTCGGGTCGATCTCGCTCGCTCTCGTGAGCGCCGAGTCGGAAGCATCTCGTCCGCCGACGACGTAGACCCTCCCGCCCAGGGTGAACGCGGCCGCGTGCGCGACCGGGGCCGGGAGATGAGCCCTCAACGTGGTCGTTCCCGAGCTGGGGTCGAACGTGTACACGTCGTTGACGGGGCCGCGCGGTCCGAGCCCGCCCGCGATCACGAGCCGTCCGGCCACCTCGGTCACCGCCGGGTAGCGCAGTCCGATCGGGAGGTGTCCGGCCGTCGAGAACGTCGTCCCGTCCGTGGTTGCGTAGATCTCGGACCGCGGTCGGGTGCCGTCGTACCCACCGACCAGATAGGTGACGGTGCCCATCTGTGCCGCGGCCAGATCCGACAGGGCGACGGGCATGTGGCCGACGACCGAGCCCGTTCCCGTGGCCGGGTCGAACGTCTGCACCGTGTCGGTGCCGGCACCCGCGCCCCCGGCGAAGACGTAGAGCTTGCCCGAGATCATGGTCGCCGCGGCGTCGTGCACCGGCTGCGCGAGGGAACCGAGCGGGGTGAGCCGTCCGGAGGTTGGATCCATCGCGAAGACGCCACCCACGGTGGTGGCGGCGGCGTCGAGCCCACCGGCGATGTAGACGCTGTTGCCATCCCAGACGGCGACGCTGCGTTGGATGGGTGCGATCAGCTGATAGCCGGCAGATCTGACCGCCAGGGCGGCCTCCGGTGCCGTGCTCGAAGCGGTGGACCCGTGCGGCGTGGAAGCGACCGGCGCTGGGGGGTTCGGTGTCCCCGAGACGGCGCCGGTGCACGCGACCCCGAACGCGGTCATCACCGCGATGAGCGACCGATGAGACGCTCGAGAGCGCAACCGTGAGGGACCTGCGGGATCGATGAGGCGGATGATAGTGGTCACGTCCTGAAGGAGCGCTGACTCTCCGGCGCAGGTCACGAAACCCTCATACGGAACGAACCAAGTTCTAACCGTCTTCGATGCCGACCTTCCGAACACGCCCCTTGTCCTAACTCGTGACCCTTCGTAGGGTCGGAGGGACCCCCCACGATCCCCCCAAGGAGGAAGACCATGTCGATGATGCGCGCTCGCGCCGTCCGCCTCTCGGCTTCGTTGGTCACAGCGTGCCTGCTCGTCCTCATGACGGGCGCCGAACAGGCGCAAGCAGGGACCACCGTTCACGTGCTCGTGTCGTTCGACGAGTCGGCCGGCCAGAACACGGAAGGCATGGCGCTCGACCGCACGGGCGGGATCTACGTCAGCGTCTCGCCGCTCGGCGACCTCTGGAGGATCCCGCCGGGTTCGACCGAACCGCAGCCGTTCGGGCACGTCGACGGGATCGTGCCAGGGGACTTCGGGATGCTCGGCTTGGCGGTCGACGTGTTCGGCAACGTGTACGCGGCCGTCCAGTCGGCGAACCCCGATGCCGCAGGCGTGTGGCGCTTCGATCGTGGGACCGGGAACGCGA
Organism: Actinomycetota bacterium; assembly: GCA_005884925.1. Classification (GTDB taxonomy): domain Bacteria; phylum Actinomycetota; class UBA4738; order UBA4738; family HRBIN12; genus AC-51. The sequence goes on from VAYU01000027.1 coordinate 77,232, forward strand.
CCCGCCTCCCAGGCACCGAGTCGATCGTGGTCCCGAACGGGCTCGCCTTCGACAAGCAGATGAACCTGTACGTCACCGACTCCTTCACCGGCGCGATCTGGCGGATCCCGTGGGGCGGCAGCGCACAGGTGTGGTTGCAGAACCAGGCGCTGACCGGCGACGGCAGCCTCGGGCTGTTCCTCGGCGCGAACGGGATCGCCTACCGGAACGGGCTCTTCACCGTGACCAACACCGAGCGGCGTACGGTGCTACAGATCCCGAAGATCGGCGGCCAGCCCGGTCCGATCAGCGTCCTGGCCAACCTGCCGACGGGCGACAACCCGGACGGGGTCGCGATGGACGTCCAGGGCGACGCGTTCATCGCGATGAACCTCCAGAACGCGATCGGCGAGGTGCACCCCGACGGATCGTTGGACGTCGTCGCGAGCGGAGATCCGCTGGACTTCCCATCGAGCATCGCGTTCGGCACGGCGCGCGGCGGGCGGACGAAGCTGTTCGGGGTGAACTTCTCCATCGGGGAGCTCTTCGGGCTGCCGCCCGGCTCGGGACCCGGCGTCTTCTGGCTCGATGCGGGTGTACCGGGGGTGCCGCTGCCTTAGGACGAACGAGACTCGTCCAGGTTTCGCCGTCGTCCTTGGCTGGGGGGAGTCGTAGCCTCGTAACCCGATGACACGGGTCACCCGCGCACAGGTGCGTCGCCGCCGGACGTTCACCGCGCTGATGAGCGTCTCTGTCTTGGCGCTCATCGTGATCTTCTGGCCCAAGGGCCCGAGCGCTCAGGTCGACGCGTCCTCCACCACGGCACCCATCGCCGCGACGACGGGCTCGCCCGCCGTCTCGGTGGCGCCGTCGAGCCAACCCGTCCCCGCATGGCTCGCCTGGATGTCCGGCGGGTTCCCGCCGACGTTCCGGGACCGGATCCGGAGCGCGGACGGGCTCACGCAGACCGTCGTGGTGGCCGGCGATACCCGCTGGATGACCGCTTCCCATGATCCAAGCGGCGACGTCGTCGACCAGCCGACGCCTCCGTACAAGATCCCCATCGACGCCTTCGCCGTCGACCCGGCCGAGTACGCCCCGTTCCTCCCGGTCGACGAACGCGATGCGATCGTGACGGCGCTGAGCGCGGGCCAAGCCGTCCTCGGTCAGACCTCGTCGGAGCTCCGCCGGCTCGGCCCGGGCGGTTCGATCTCCTTCGGCGATGTGACCGTTCAGGTCGGCGCCGTCGCTCCGGATGACGTCGTGGGCTGGTCGGAGATGCTCGTGAGCCGCGACGTCGGACGCCAGCTCGGCATCACGGACGAACGCTACCTCTTGGCGTTCGCCGACCCCGGGATGACGCTCCCCCGCTTCACGAACGACGTTCGGCCACTGCTGCCGCCGGACAGTTACCTGCGCACGGTGCGGCCGGGTGGGACGCCGTTCGTACGTGTGGCCTCGGGCGTGAATCCGCCGGTCGTGATGAAGAAGGTCTTCGGCGAGTTCGACGCGTATCCACGTGCCGACGACCCGGCGTACCTGAACATGGACCCCGCGTGGTACGACGCGCACATCCAGACGCGGACCGTCCCACTCCTGGGCGCGGTCGCCTGCAATGTGCAGTTGTTCCCCTCGTTGATCGGCGCGCTCACCGACGTCCAGGCGGCCGGGCTGGAAGGAGCGATCCACGTCTACTCCGGTTGCTACGCGGCCCGGACGGTGGCGCGGTCGACGACCGCCCCGCCCTCCAACCACGCGTACGGAGCCGCGATCGACATCAACGCGCCCGAGAACCCGTACGGTTCGACGCCGACGATGAACCGTGGGGTCGTGAAGATCTTCGAACATTGGGGATTCGACTGGGGAGGGACGTTCCTGATCCCGGACGGGATGCATTTCGAGTACCGGACGCCGCCGCCCACGAGCGCGTGACCCGCGATAGGCTCGGCGGGATGCCGGTCGTCATCCTGCGCGCGCCGCTGAAGGACCTTGCGGGAGGGAACCGCGAGCTCAGGCTCGGCGGCGCCGACGTCCGTGCCGTGATCCGTTCCTTGGAATCGTCCTGGCCGAAGACCATCGGGTGGATCCTCGATGACCAGGGCCGGGTTCGCCAGCACGTCAACGTGTTCCTCAACGGGGAACGCGTACGGGAAGACGCGAAGGTCGGCGCGGACGACACGATCCACGTTCTCGCATCCATCACAGGGGGAGCTTGAGGCATGCGTGAGTTGCTGGTGGGAACGAAGAAGGGACTGTTCGTCCTCCGAGGTGAGGAACCGGACGCGTTCGAGGTCGCGACGCGGGCGTTCGAGGGTGACGTCGTCGAGTTCGCGATCCGTGACCCTCGGACGGGTCGCTACTTCGCAAGCGTGACGAGCGGCTTCTTCGGGCCGCGCGTGATGTGGACCGATGATCCCCTCGGCGAGTGGCAAGCCGCGGAGGGTCCTGCCTTCCCGGAGGGCACCGACACATCGGTCGATCGGATATGGGTCATCACCTCGGGCGAGGCCGACGGGATGTTGTACGCCGGCGTCGCTCCGGCCGCCCTGTTCGTGAGCACGGACGGAGGAGCATCGTGGAGCCTGAACGAACCGCTGTGGAAGGAGCGGATCGCCGGCGACTGGCAGCCGGGGTTCGGCGGACTCGCGTTGCATTCGATCTGCCCCTGGCCCGGCGACCCGCAGCGTCTTGCGGTCGGGGTGTCCGCGGCCGGCGTATGGCTGACGGAAGATGGCGGCGCCTCGTGGACGACCGGTTTCACCGGACTCGTCCCGAGGTACCTGCCGGAGGAGGCGCGTGCCGGGACGAACACCCTCTGCGTGCACAACATGCATCGAGCGCCGGCGGCGCCGGAACGCCTCTTCATGCAGTTCCACGGCAGCGTGTACCGCAGCGACGATGCCGGCTCGTCCTGGAACGAGATCGCCGAGGGGCTCCCCAGTGGGTTCGGGTTCCCGCTCGCGATCGATCCGGCAGACCCCGACAGCGCATTCGTGATCCCGCTCACGGCCGATGCGGACCGCGTCACCCCCGACGGGAAGGTCCGTGTTTTCGAGACACGCGACGCCGGTGGGTCGTGGACCGCGCGCGGCGACGGTCTGCCCGGGGACGACGCATGGCTCACGGTCCTTCGCCAAGCGCTCGGCCGCGCCGGTGAAGGCCCGGAGCTGGGACTCTGGTTCGGAGCCACCAGCGGCGAGGTGTTCGGGAGCACCGATGCCGGGAGGACCTGGGCGACGGTGGCCCCCCGACTGGCACCGGTGACGAGCGTCCGGGCGTCGTAGGGGTCCGCCCGGGAGGCGGAGCGCCGTATCCGTGTCAGACCCCGTAGCTACGGTGCTCCCATGGGTGATGTGGTCTCGCTGATCGACTATCGCACCGGCCGCGAACGGGGCGCCGGAGCCCTCGGGCGCCTGGATCGGGCGGTCCAACGGCTAGACCCGCTCGTGCGCGCTCGGCTCGATCGCTTGAGTCCCACGATCCAGCGCGAGCTGGTCGCCATCGCGCGCGCGGTTTCCGCAGGACGACCCGCGCGCGCGGCCGAGCGCGCCGAACGGCTCGCCGGCATCCTCGAACACCCCGCAGCCTCGGGTTGAGGGGCTCCCGGTCCGCGCCGGGGTCCGGCTTACACTCGGCCTCGGCCCATGACGTTCGACGATCTGACCCGCATGGCACTCATCCGAGGGGCGATCGCGTTCGCGGTGGTCCTCGTCGTCGGATCGACGGCCGTCTTCACATCGTCGCGTCTGCGGGGCGGCTCGGACGGTCAACGGTCGGGGACCCCGGTCAGCCCGACCTCGGTGCAACAACCTGCGACCGGCACGCCTGAGGCCTGGCTCGCGTGGGTCCCCGGAGGGCTCCCGGACGGATTCGGCGCGAGCATCACAGCGATCCCCGCGATCGCGAACACCACCACGGCCACCGCAGACATCGCGTGGCTCACGGGATCGTCCGACGCGCGGGGCCGACCCGTGGACCAACCCGTGGATCCGTACATGATCCCGATCGACACGACCGGGGTCGACCCCGGGTTCGCATCATTCCTCCCACAACCCGAGCGTCGCCTGGTAGCGGGGCTCAACCCGCATCAAGGCATCCTCTCGGAGTCGGCCGCGAAGCTCCGGCATCTCGGCGTCGGGAGCACGCTGACGTTCTCGACCGGGGTCGACGTCACGATCGTCGGGACGTTGCCGGACGTGCTGATGGGCAGCTACGAGCTCCTCGTCGACCGCGCGACCGCCGATGGGATCGGAGTCACGCACGAGCGGTACGTCCTGTTCCAGGTCCGGCCCTACGCGCACGTGACCGCCCTGCAGCTGGCCCAACGGTTCGTCCCGTATCTCCCCATCGATGTCCGGTACCCCGTGGTCGAGGTACGCGCCCCGGGCGAGACGAAGTACCTGCGGGCGAACGACCGGGAGGCTCCTCCGATCGTGCTCAAGGAACGGTTCGGCGAGTTCGACGCGCATCCAGATCTGACGAAGGCCGGCGCGATCACCATCGACCCGTCGTGGGTGCAGACGCACATCGCCTCTGAGGACCTCCCGGTCCTGCACACCGTCACGTGCGATACCGCCGTGCTGGACCTGCTCCGGCGAGCGATGAACCAGCTCGAGTCCGCCGGTCATGCGAGCGACGTCTCGAACGCCGGGACCTGTTACGACCCGGTCGTCGATCCAACGGATCCTGACGGACCGCTCACCGCGAAGGCGTTCGGCGCGGCGATCGAGCTCAACCGAGGCACGAACGTCCCGGGCACCACTCCCGAGCAGCCGAAGACATTGATCGCGACGATGTTCCGGTGGGGATTCGGGTGGGCCGGACGCGACGCCTATCCGCAGGGAGCTTTGTTCCGCTACCGGGCACTGTCCGTGGTCCGAGACTGAGCGCCGCCCGGGGTCCTCAGGGATCGCTCCGTCGCAAAGCGAAGGGAGCAGGTATCAGGCGCTTGTCCGCACGTGCCCCGGGAGCCGGGACCACGTCCCGGGTCCTGGGGCATGCCTCCGCGGCATGACTCGCGCGTGGGTTCTGCTCCCCTCGCGGGTGCCTTTCGGCATCCGCCACAACCGTACACCCGGTCGCGTCGTCGCCGCAACGTGGGTCTTCGGGCGGCCTGTGCGGCCGTCGGCTCGGGGCAGCAGTCTCAGTCGGAGACCCGACGATCGCGCGATCGGAGCGCCACCCAGCCGAGCACCGCTGCGACCGCAACCACACCGACCGCCCCCGCGACGTAGCTCGTCCGCGCCGACGGGACCGCGGAGGCGATCCGGCTCCGCAACCGCACGGGACTGCGGAAGTCGCGCGTTTGCCAGCCGCGTTCTTCCGCCTCGCGCCGCAGCACCTTGTCGGGGTTGACCGCGACGGGGTGACCGACCGCGTCGAGCATCGGGAGATCCGTGATGGAATCCGAGTACGCGTAGGAACCGGCGAGGTCGAGGCCGGCGCGAACCGCGAGTTCGCGGATCGCGACGGCCTTGTCCTCACCGTAAGCGTAGAACTCGAGCTCGCCCGTGTACCGGCCGTCGCCGCCGATCGCCGCGCGCGTCGCTATCACGCCCGCCGCCCCGAAGTGTCGGGCCAGCGGCCGAACGATCTCTTCGGGCGACGAGGACACGATGTAGATCTGCCGGCCCTCGCTGTGGTGCAGCGCGATGAGATCGAGGGCCTCCTGGTACACGTACGGATCGATCACGGCCAAGATCACTTCCTCGACCAGTCGTTCGAGCTGTGCGCGGTCCCAGCCCTTCGTGAGCTGAAGCATCCCCTCTTTCAGCCGCTCCATCTTCTGCTCGTCGGCTCCCACCAGGAGGTACACCAGCTGCGCGTAGGCCCCGCGGAGCAACTGGCCCCGCGAGACCATCCCCGCGCGGTAGAGAGGGCGCGAGAGGGCGAGCGAGGACGAGCGCGAGATGATCGTCTTGTCCAGGTCGAAGAAGGCCGCTTCCATGATCCCAACATCCTAGGCGCGCACGAGCCCGAACCACGGACGCCGCACTGGATCCGAACGACAACATCGCTTCGTCCGAGACCCGATACGCTCGGTTGCGGAGGCGTCTGGGTTCCTGGTGGGCCCCGCGGTCTTCAAAACCGTAGAGGGGGCGACGAGCTCTCTGGCGGGTTCGATTCCCGTCCGCCTCCGCGTGGAGAAGGCGGGGAGAGATCGTGGATTCCGAAAGGCTCCACGTTTCCTCCCCAGCCTTGCCTTCAGATCGGGTCGGAGGCCTCGCCCAACCTCCGAGTGCTGATGTTCGCGTCGGCAGCTGGCGGCGACGCGATGAAGCAGGACGACACGGGCACTGGGGGCGTGGGGTGTCGGGTAGGGTCTCATCACCCACGCCCACCGAGTTTGCCGCCACTCTTGCTTCAGGCCGCGACGCGTGTCGTCCTCATGGAGGGTGTTTCCAGCGAGCGTTATCTCCACGCGTACGTCGCGCGGTTCGGACAGCAGTCCGCGCTCAGGAAGCCGGGTGCGGGCCGGGTGGACCGGTGAGCACCGTGGGGACGTACTCGAGCAGCTGGAGTCTGCCGTCGAACGTTCGGCTGGCAACCATCTCGAGGGTGACATCGGGATACCCGTCGTAGATGCGGTCGCGGCCGGTGCTCCCGGTGATCACGGGGAAGACGACCACGCGGAAACGGTCCACGAGGCCTGCCTCGAGGAGCGATCGGCAGAGGGTCAGGCTGCCGAGGGTGCGCATGGGGCTGGTGCCGTCCTGCTTCATTGCCGCCACCGCCTCGACCGCATCTCCGCTGATCAGCCGGGTGTTGGGCCACGACAACGGAGGCTGCAACGCCGAGGAGAATACGATCTTTGATGCTCTGGCGAGCTCGGCGATGGCGGCGCCTTCATCGGTCATGGGCTCGTCCGATGCCGATGCCGTGGATCCGGTGGCGAATCCGGACATCAGACGGTACGTGTTCGCTCCCATCAAGATCGTGTAGTCGCGTTCCGGCTGCCGGTCGAGCCAGGCGAGATACTCGGGTCCTTCGAGTCCCCACCATCCGGGCCAGCCCTCCGCGGCCCCGTAGCCGTCCAGTGAGGTGATGAAGTCCACGAGCAGTTCCTGCAAGACGTTCCTCCTTGTGCGTCGAGTGGGTCATCGAGGATGGTCGGTTCATGCCGTCGGTCTGACGAGAGATTGCGACCCCGAGCGGCTCACGCCACATGCGTGAACGTCACATGCGTCACTCCGCTGGGCGAGGAGGCGGCCTCGACCTGATAGTCCTTCTCGAGGCCCTCCAGCCCCTCCCACAGGCGCGTGCCTCGGCCGAGCAGGATCGGAACCACCACGATGTGCATGTGGTCGACAAGCCCCGCAGCGAGGAAGTCGCGGATCACGGTGGCGCCTCCACCGATGCGCACGTCCTGCCCGTCCGCAGCCTCCCGAGCGGTCTCGAGCGCCTCGGCGGGCGACACGTCGAGGAAGTGGAACGTCGTGCCGCCCTCCATCTCGATCGACGGGCGCGGGTGATGGGTGAGGACGAAGACCGGTGTGTGGAACGGCGGATCGGGACCCCACCACCCCTTCCATTCCGGGTCCTCTTGCCATCCGGGGTAGCCGAACTTCCCGCTACCCATGATCTCGGCGCCGATCCCCGGGTCGTGCAGCCGCGCGAAGGCGTCGTCGAGCCCGCGGGTGCCGCCGGGCTCGCCGACCATCTCGTGCCACCACCGGCTCGTAAACATCCATTCGTGCAGTCTTTCGCCGGCGTGGCCGAACGGTGCGTCGTGGCTCTGAGGTTCGCCGGTGCCGAAGCCGTCGAGCGAGATCGAGAAGTTGTGGACGCGGACGAGTGACACCGGCTGACCTCCTCAGGAATCGGGGTTCAACTTGGCTGACCTTGCCTTGGGATGTCGACTCTCACTGACTGCGGCATCTGTGTCACATGGTGGCGGTTGCATACCGCGGGCGGCCGGTGGGCCGGTAGACCTGGATCGTTACCCCCTTGCGGGTAACTCGCGACTCGACCAGGTCAAGCGCTGTGTCTTGGCCGGTGTCGGGGAAGAGCCGCGTGCCCTCGCCGATCACCACGGGATACGTGAGCAGGATGATTTCATCGACCAGGTGGTTGTCGAACAGCCAGCGGACCAGGCGGCCGCTGCCGTGCACCTGCAGCTCACCCGCCGGCTTGGCTTTCAGCTCGCCGATGGCCGCCGCGAGGTCACCGGAGAGGACGGTCGTGTTCGCCCAGCGCGGTTCGGAGAGTGTGGTCGATGCGACGTACTTGGGCTTCGTGTTCAATGCCGTCCAGATAGGGCTGTTGCCCGGATCTGCCCATGATCCCCAGGAGCCGGCGAAGATCTCGTAGGTCTGCCGGCCGAACAGGAACGCGTCGGCGCGCTGATAGACCTCGTTGAGATATGTCGCGGCCTCATTGTCGTTCTCGAAGAGCGGCAAGGCCCATCCGCCGCGCTCGAATCCGCCCCTGCGGTCCTCATCCGGCCCGCCGAGTCCCTGCATGACTCCATCGACGGAGACGTTCGTGACGGTCGTCAGCTTCATGGTCGCGGTTCCTTTCCGCACCCTCCCGAACACGGCCGGCGTCGACGATCTCGTACTGCTGAACGTACACCGCGTGCATAGCCAGGCGCTGTTCCGTGTCAGGGCCGAGGTCGAGCCCCGAGCGTTCACCCAGATGCACGAGCCCGGAGCGTTGCGGTTCTTACGGTGTTCCCTCCTCCCTTCGCGTGGAGAGAACGCGGAGTGGTTGTGGAGTCCCGGGAGCTCCACTTCCTCCCCGCGATCCCACCACGTCACCTCGCCGACGGCGCGGACCCCTGCTACCCCCGGCCGCGGTACTCGCTGTCGCCGACGTGCTCGCCCCATTCGGCGTCGCCTTCGCTCATCGACAGGTGAGTCATGAAGTGGTCGGGCGCGGCGCCGTGCCAGTGCCACTCGCCCCCGGGGATGTGGATGACGTCGCCGGGGCGGATGGTGGCGACGGGCTCGCGGCGGGACTGGGCGCGCCCCGCCCATCGAGTGGCTGTGCCAGGCGGTGCGCGCGCCCGGCGCGGAATGCACCGACCCGATGCTCATGGGCGAGGGACCGTGCGCCTGCGCGATGGCGTCGATCCACACGTGGCCGGTGAACCACTCGGCCGGTCCCCTGGCGGTCGGGCTCCTTGGTTGGACTTCCATGGCGCCTCCTCTTTCTCTTCCCGGCCGCCTCAGGGCCAGAGCAGCGCCTTGATGGCGCGGCGTTCGTCCATCGCGCGGTAGCCCTCCGCGACCTGGTCTAGGGGCAGGGTGAGGTCGAAGACCTTGCCGGGGTCGATCTCGCGGTTCCAGATGAGGTCGACCAGCTCGGGCAGGAAGCGGCGCACCGGCGCGGGACCGCCGTGCAGGTGGACGTGTGAGAAGAACATCTCCTCGCCGGGGAGCTCGACGTCATGAGCGACGCCGACGAAGCCGACGTGCCCGCCTGGCCGGGTGGAGCGGATGGCCTGCATCATCGACTCCTGCGTGCCGACTGCCTCGATCACCGAGTGTGCGCCGAGCCCGCTCGTGAGTTCCTCGATCCTCGCCACGCCCTCGTCCCCTCGCTCCTCGACGATGTCGGTCGCGCCGAACTCGAGGGCGAGTTGCTGTCGTGGTTCGTGGCGGCTCATGGCGATGATCCGTTCCGCGCCGAGGTGGTTCGCGGCCAGCACGGCGAGCAGGCCGACGGCGCCATCACCGACCACGGCAACGGTCTTGCCGGGGCTGGCCTCGGCGGCGACAGCACCGAACCAGCCGGTGCCGAGCACGTCGGAGGCGGCGAGGAAGCTCGGGATAAGCTCCGCCGACGGCAGGTCGGGGGTGGCCACGAGGGTGCCGTCGGCGAGCGGAACGCGGGCAAGTTCCGCCTGCGTTCCGATATTGCCCATGAGCTCGCGGTGGATGCACGAGCTCTGGTAGCCGGCCCTGCAGATCTCGCAGGTGTTGTCCGAGGCGAAGAACGAGCCGATCGCGAACTGACCCGGCCTGATAGTGCCGACAGCGCTGCCGACCTCCTCGACGATGCCGACGTACTCGTGACCCATCGGGGCGGGTTCCTGGACGGCCTCGATGCCCCGGTAGGGCCACAGGTCCGAGCCGCAGACACAAGTAGCCAACAGTCGGATGATCGCGTCGGTGGGCTCGATGATCTTCGGGTCGTCGCACTGCTCGAAGCGGACGTCCCGCGGACCGTAGACGACTGCTCCTCGCATGGTCGTCTCCTTTCAGTCGGTTGCAGCGCGGAAGACCTGCGTGGCCAAGTGGACCTGGCCTTCAGCCAGCCGGGGTAGAAGGCCAGGCGGAAGAACCCGAGCAACCGCCGTCGCCGGGGGAAGGTCGACCAAGAGCTCCACACGGTGCCGGGGCCGGCTCGATCACCGCTGAGCGAGCTCTGTGGAGTCTCGGGAGTCTTGACCCCGAGTTTGAGGAGAACGGCTGCGCTGAGGGAGATGACGTTGATAGGGGGTACTGGCAGCCCCTCCCTCCGACGCCGGTTATGGTCCTACCGTGGGCAGCGTGAGCAGCGGGAACGAGATCCGCGAGTTCCTGACCACGAGGAGGGCCAGGGTCACCCCCGAGCGAGCGGGGCTACGCGCCTACGGTGGCCGGCGACGGGTCTCGGGGTTGCGGCGCGAGGAGGTGGCGCTCCTCGCCAACATCAGCGTCGAGTACTACACGCAGCTCGAACGCGGCAACGTCCGGGGCGTCTCCGAAGATGTGCTCGAAGCGATCGCGCGAGCCCTCCAGTTCGACGAGGTTGAGCGGACGCACCTGTTCGACCTCGTGCGTGCCGCCAAACGGCGACCAGCCACGGGGCGAACCACCGAGCGTGTCCGACCCGGCGTGCAGCGGGTCCTCGACTCCATCACGGAATCGGCTGCGTTCGTACGCAACGGCCGCCTCGACATCCTCTCCGCAAACCGGCTTGGCTACGCGCTGTACTCCGAGGCCTTCGCCAACCCGGACCGACCCGTGAACCTGGCTCGCTTCGTTTTCCTCGACCGCCAGTCCCACACCTTCTACGCGGACTGGGAGGGCATCGCCGATGCGGGGGTCGGCAGCCTCCGGGCCGAAGCCGGGCGCGACCCTTATGACCGCGACCTCAGTGACCTCGTCGGCGAGCTCTCCATGCAGAGCGAGGACTTCCGCGTCCGGTGGGCCTCCCACGACGTCCGCCAGTACCGCAGCGGCACCCAGCCATTCCGCCACCCGCTCGTCGGAGACCTCACCCTCAGCTACGAGGCCCTCCAGTTGACGGCCGACATCGGCCTGACGCTGGTCGTGTACACCGCGGAACCGGACTCGCCGTCACAGGAGGCCCTGAACCGTCTGGCGAGCTGGTCGTCGGCGCCGGACAGATCCTCGAGGTGATCCCGGGGGTCGCGGCAGTCAAGCCACCCGATCCCAGCCACGAGCACTCACCCACACAGCCCTGACCCGCAGTGTTCGGGTTCTTACAGTGTTCCCTTCGCCTCCGCGTCAAGAGATCGGGGAGACAACGGGGAGGTCGACCGATTTCCCCGTTCTCTCCCCGTCTGCACGACGAAGTCTGCTCACCCTCCTCGAGTCCAAGCGCCGTGGCGCTTGGCCACCTCCCACGTCAACGGGGGATCGAGGCATCAGCGGTCGTCATGACGCCGTCCTCCGCCCGCTTGGGGAGGATGGGCTTCGAGGGCGTGCCACGGTCGCTCAGGTGCTCACGGGTGCGGGGTGAGTGAACCCGGCGAATCGTCCGATGGAAACCACAGTCCCGCCGCCGCCCAGTGTGGCCGCCTTCTCCCGCAGCTGCTCGAACGCCCTTTCGCTCGGCCGGCCGTAGCTCGATCGAAGTGAGGGTCAGCATGTGCGCCAGCTTGCGGAACTCCCCACTGCCGATGTCCATGTGAAGCTCCAGCGATGCCGAATCCGGATGGACCGCCACGACGGTCATCTTCGATGCTGCCTCGTCGACGTAGAACCCGTAGGAGATCAGTTGAGGTTCTCGGGCATCGATGAGATCGACGAGCCGGCGGACTCCTGCTTTGAGTTCTTCTAGCGAACCGCCTCGGACATCGGAATGGTCGATGTACACGATGGGCTCTGAAGCGCTGATCGTTCCGTGGCCGGCCTGTGCGACTGACGGAGTTCGTTCACACCGGGCTCGTCGTCTTCTGCCTCAGCCTCTCATAGGGCGTCTGGCCCCCGAGCCCCCCGTGGGGGCGGTTGTAGTTGTAGAAGTCCTCCCACTCCTGGAGTCGGTCGTTGAACAGCTCCGTGTCGTCTATCACGACGCCTTTGAGCATCC
>VAYU01000074.1 GCA_005884925.1 Actinomycetota bacterium
GTTCACGCCGACGATGTCCGCACCCGCGTCGGCCAGCCGTATCGCGGACTCGCCGGGCGTATCGCCCTCGTAGGAACGGGCCGGGAGCCGTTCGAAGCACATCGTCGCCATCACGGGCAGACCGGTCGCCTTCGCGCGCTCGACGAACAGGAGCGCCTCGGCCGTGAACGAGAAGGTCTCTCCGATCCAGAAGTCGGGTGGTCCCGCGTTCAGCTGATCCTGGAGCTGCCGGTCGAACAGCCCGCGGACGTGATCGGCGCTCTTCGGGTCGGCGGGGTCGTACGCCCAGGTGAGGGAGAGGTTCCCGGCGACGAGCGCGTCGCCCTCCGTCGCCACCTTCCGAGCGATGCCCACGGCGTCGCGGTTGATCTCATCGACCTTGCCGGCGAGACCCACGGTCGCGAGCTTGTCGTCGCTCGCGTAGAAGGTCATCGTCTGCAGGACCTCCGCGCCGGCGCGCAGGAACTCGCGGTGCAGCTCCGCGAGCGCGTCCGGGTGTTCGATCACCACCTCGGGCGTGAACGGCCCCGCCTGCACGTACCCACGCTTCTCGAGCTCGAGCAGGTACCCGCCGTCGCCGAGCACCGGACCATCCGCAAGCCGCTCCAGGATCCCCTTCGACACGCGATCAGCCTCCTCGGACGAAGGACCGAGTGTATGGAGGAGCGTGATGGAACGGATGGCTGCGCGACGACCGTTGGTCACCTGTTGGCGGAGGCGGAGACGACAGGATTCGAACCTGTGAGGGAGCTCAACACCCCCTAACCGCTTAGCAGGCGGCTGCTTTCGGCCACTCAGCCACGTCTCCGCCGACCATCCTAGCGAGGCGCGCCCTCGCTAGGCTTCGCGAGTGCACGTGGTCGTGGTCGGCGGGGGCATCATCGGCGCGGCGTGCGCCGAGGAGCTGACGCGACGTGGCGCCTCGGTCACCCTGGTGGAGCGCAACGAGCTCGCGTCCGGCGCCTCGGGGCGGAACCAGGGACTGTGGGTCCCGCCCGAGGACCCGGCGCTGCACGAGATCGCGTCGCGGTCGCTCGCGCATTACCTCGCGATCGCGGACGAGGCTCCGCTTCCGATCCGGATCGATCCGCGCCCGATCGGCACGGTGTTCGTCGCCGTCGACGAGGAGGGCCTCGCGGAGGCGACGGACACGCTGGCCGCGATCTCGGCCGGCGGTTTCGCCGTGAGTGAGCTCGACGACGCGGCGCTCGTGAAGGCAGAGCCGGAGCTCGCGCGAGACCTCGCGGCGGCATGGTTCGTCGATGCGGGTCACCGCCTGGATCCCGCCGCGCTCACGATCGCACTGGCGTTGCTCGCGGCATCCCGCGGCGCGGTGATCCGGCACCACCTCTCCGCGCGAGCGCTGTTGACCGACGGCGACCGGGTGACCGGGGTCGTGACGGACGAAGGGAAGATCGAGGCGGACGAGGTCGTGGTCGCGGCGGGGCCGTGGTCGCCACGCCTGTTCGAGCCGCTCGGGATCGAGCTGCCCGTCCTCGGCGTTCGCGGGTGGCTCGTGCGGGTCGATCCCGGCGAGCCGCTGGTCCGGCACCTCGTTCGAACCGCGGAGGGGAACGGCGCGGTCGCCGCGGTTCGGGCCGGCGACGTCGCTCGCGGGGGTCTTCCGGCGAGCGACGGTTACGGTTCCATCGTGCATCCCCACGACGACGGGACGGCGCTCATCGGATCGTCACGTGCAGCATGGCTCACGCCGGAGCCCGAGGATCCCTCGGTTCCGCGACAGGTCCTGACGAACGCGATCCGGATCGTCCCTCGGCTGGCCGATGCCGTGATGACGTCGTCGTGGTGGGGCCTCAGGCCGATGACGCCCGATGAGCGCCCGCTGATCGGACGGGTCCGCGACGGTCTCCTCGTCGCCACCGGTCACGGGAGCGAGGGCGTGATCAACGGCGCCGGGACGGCCGAGCTTGTGGCATCGGTCGTGTTCGGCGAGCGGCCGCCGTTCGACGCGTCGCCATTCGACCCGTTCCGCTTCGCCTGAGCCGGCTCAGCGAGCGAGTCGGCCGGCCCGATCGAGCAGCTCGAGCGTCCGGTCGGCCGGTAACGCGTACAGGGTGTGCCCGTCGCGCCCGGTCGTCGTGCGGGCTGCCAACAGAGCGTTCACCACGGCCTCCTCGGTCGCTTCCACCGTCGCCCGGAAGATCGCCGACAGGATCGTGCCCGCGCGGGGGCCGTCGGCGATCGCGGCCGGCGCGAACGGCCTGCCGTCGCGCGGGACGCGAGCGGCGGTCGAGAAGGCGAGGAGCTGCTCGCCGCTGGTGTTCGAGGCGTGGGAACCGCCGCGAGCGAGCCCCATGCCGGCGCGCTCCGCCACGCGCCGGAGCTGATGCGGGAGCATGGGCGCGTCGGTCGCGACGACGACGATGCACGAGCCCTCCCGGTGGTCTTCGGGCATCAGGTCGGTGAGCCGTTCGCCGACCCGGACGCCGTCGATCAGCAGGTCCTCTCGGTCACCGTGGTTGGTCATCACCAGCACGCCGACGGTGGCGCCGCCTGAGTCGGCGTCGAGGATCCTCGACGCCGAGCCGATCCCGCCTTTGAAGTCGAAGCACTGCATCCCGGTGCCCGACCCAACGCATCCCTCTTCGACGGGATCGGACGTGACCGCGTCGAGCGCGGCCCACACGTCGTCGTCGTGGATCGGGTCGGCAAGGACGTTCGAGAGCCACGAGTCGTCGCACTCGGTCACGCACGGCATCACCGACTCGCCGGCGTCGCCGTCGTGCCGCGCGATCCAACGTACCGTCGCGTCGTACGCCTTGCCGATCAGCAGCGACGACGTGAGCACGATCGGCGACTCGAGGATGCCCCACTCCCGGATCGCGTTGATCCCGATCAACTCGCCATACCCGTTGAGGATGTGCGTGGCCGCGTACACGGGCTCGGACCACGGGAAGCCCTCGTGCGGCATGATCGTGGTCACCCCGGTGCGCACCGCCTTCGGATCCCCGTCGTCGCCCTCGATCACCGTCCGGTGACCGACGCGGACTCCCGTGACGTCGGTGATCGTGTTGGACGGTCCCGGCGCGCCCCGACCGATGGTGATGCCCAGGTCGCGGGCACGACGGTTCGACATGGCCCGCTACCATACCGGCCGTGGGGATCCTCGGCCTCGGTGTCTCGTTCCGCCGTGCGCCCGTCGAGCTGCTCGAGCGGCTGGCGTTCGACGACGCCGACCTGACGAAGGCCTACCGCCACGCGCAGGACCTCGACGGGCTCGACGAGGTCGTGATCCTGTCGACCTGTAACCGCGTCGAGGCGTACGGGAACGTCCCGAGCTACCACTCCGGGTTCCTCGCGCTCAAGCGCGTGCTCGTCGAGACGCGCGGCATCGGATACGAGGAGCTGACCGATCCCCTCTACGCGCACTGGGAGCGTGATGCCACCGATCACCTGTTCTCGGTCGCCGCGGGGCTGGATTCGATGGTCCTCGGCGAGACACAGATCCAACGCCAGGTGCGTGAGGCGCTGCGACGTGCCGAGGCCGAGGGCGCGGCCGGTCCGGCCCTCGCCACGGTGTTCCACGCGGCCGTGCGAGCGGGCCGTCGGGTGCGCCACGAGACGGGTCTCGGCGCGGCGCCGGACGCCTACGTCGCGATCGGGACGGATCTCGCGGACGAGGCGCTGGGCGGGATCGCGGACCGGAGGACGATCGTGATCGGCGCCGGCGGGATGGCCGAGCTGGCCGTCCACCACCTGCGGGGTCGCGGGGTCGGTCCCGTCCGGGTGCTCAACCGCTCTCTCGAGCGAGCGCGCGCCCTCGCCGAGCGAACCGATGCTGACCACGGCGGGCTGGATGCGCTGCCGGGCGCGCTGCGGGACGCCGATCTCATCGTGTCGGCGACCGGCGCGGCCGGCCACGTGATCGCTCGGGACGTCCTGGCACGGGCGGCGGCCGGCCGCGCCGGTCGCCCGCTCGTGATCCTGGATCTGGCGGTGCCCCGCGACGTCGAGCCGGGAACCGAGGGACTCGACGGCGTTCGGGTGATCGACATCCTCACGCTCCGCCGGCGGATCGGCGACCACTCGCAGCAGACGGTCGAGGAGGTCGCTCGTGCGAGCGCGATCATCGACGACGAGGTGCACCGATGGGTGATCCGTCGCCGCGGCGACGAGCTCGCGCCCGTGATCAGGGCACTCCGCGACCGCGGCGAAAGGGTGGTTCGCGCGGAACTCGATCGGTGGGCCTCGCGCCTGGGCGAGCTCACGGCCGATGAGCGCGACGCGGTCGAGGCGATCGCCCGTGGCGTCGCGGCGAAGCTCCTGCACGATCCGATCATCGCGATGAAGGAGCGGAACGAACCTGGGACCGACCGGGCGCACGCCAAGCTTCTGGGCGAGCTCTTCGGGCTCGAACCCGACGATCCAGGGTGACCGCGCTTCGGATCGGCACGCGTCGGTCGGACCTGGCGGTGGCCCAGGCCGGGCAGGTCCGTCTGCTGCTCCAAGCCAAGGGCATCGACGCGCAGATCCTGCCGATGACGACGGCCGGCGACGAAGGCCAGCCGGTCGACGTGACGACGTCGCCCGCCGGGCTCAAGGGGATGTTCATCGACACGATCGTCTCGGCGCTTCGCGACGGGGCGATCGACCTGGCGGTGCATTCGGCCAAGGATCTGCCGGCCGAGGACGACGAGGATCTCGTGATCGGAGCGGTCCCCGAACGCGCCGATCCCCGCGACGTGCTGGTCCTGCGTGGGGAACGTCCGCTTCAAGCCGGGATGTGGGTGGGGACCTCGTCGGTCCGTCGGCGGGCGCAGCTCCTGGCGGCGTACCCCGGCGTGGAGGTTGCCCATCTCCGCGGCAACGTCCCCACGCGGCTCCGGAAGCTCGACGCGGGCGACGTCGACGCTGTGGTCCTCGCGGCCGCGGGGCTCGACCGGCTCGGGATCCGTCGGGAACATGCGCGCCGCCTCGGCGTCGGAGAGATGCTGCCGGCCCCCGGACAGGGCTGCCTCGCCGTGCAGTGCCGAGCGGCCAACCGGAAACTGCGTGCGGCGCTCACCCTCCTCGAACATCACGCGTCCGGTGTGGCCCTCGAGACCGAACGAGCGCTCGTGCGGCGGCTCGGTGGCGGCTGCGACCTGCCGCTGGGCGCGATCGCCGCCGTGCGGGGCGACACGGTCCGCCTGGCGGCGATCGTCGCCGCGCCCGACGGCTCCCGGCTCCTGCGCGCCGCGGCCGATGCGTCCCTCCCCGAGCGGGCGGCCGAGCTGGTCGCGGATGCCCTCGTGGGCCAGGGCGCCGACGGGATCCTCGCGTCGGTGCAGGGCACGTGAGCCGGTCACCGCTCGCGGGCAGGACCATCCTCGTCACCAGACCGGCCGAGCGGAGCGCGCGATTGGTCAAGCTGCTTGACCAAAGGGGAGCGCGAGCGATCGTCGCTCCGACGATCGCGCTGCGACCCGCCCGGAGCGCGGCCCTCTCGGCCGCGCTCCGTGACCTCGCCGGCGGCCGCTACGCGTGGCTCGCGTTGACCTCGCCGGCCACGATCGCGACGCTCGCCGACCGCCTCACCGGACCGCGCGACGTTCGGGCGGCGGTCGCGGCCGTCGGCGACGGGACGGCCGAGGCGTTCCGCCGCTGGGCGCGACGCGACGCCGACCTTCAGCCACGGACCTTCACGGTCGCGGCCCTCGCCCGCGCGTTCCCGCGCGGCGAGGGCCGCGTCCTGTGTCCGCGCGCGGACATCGCGCCCGATGGCTTGGAGGAGGCGCTCGAGGCGAAGGGCTGGAGCGCCGAACGCGTCGACGCCTATCGCACGGTCTTCCTTCGGAGGCTCCCGGCCGAGGCCGCCAACGCCCTCGCGGAGGGGGCGGTCGACTCCGTCACCTTCACGAGCGCGTCGACCGTCCTGGGATTCGTCGGCGCTCTCGGACGCGTCCGCGGCCTGCCGAAGGTGGTCTGCATCGGTCCGGTGACCGCTGCCGAGGCCCGGGCCCACGGGCTCACGGTGCACGCCGTCGCCGATCCGCACACGACCGACGGGCTGGTCCGAGCGTTGGAGCGCGTCTTCGCTCCTCGGCGCCCGGTCCGACGGTAGCCAGACCCGCAACCGCGACACGGATCGCCGCGGACGTGCACGGTCCCCGCGGGTAGGCTTCGCGCGATGAGCTTCCCCGAGCATCGCGCGCGGCGCCTCCGACGGACCGCGGCTCTCCGCGAGCTCGTCCGGGAGACCGAGGTCCGTCCTTCCGACCTGATCGCGCCCCTGTTCGTGAAGGAAGGGCTCGAGGAGCCCTCGCCCATCTCCTCGATGCCCGGACACGCCCAGCACACGATCGAATCCCTGCGCAAGGAAGCAGGCGAGATCCGTGAACGCGGGGTACTCGCGTTCGTGCTGTTCGGGATCCCGATGCGCAAGGACGCCGAGGGATCGGAGGCGTGGAACGCCGACGGCATCGCCCAGCGGGCCATCGCCGCCCTCCGCGCGGACTTCGGCGAGGACGCCGTCGTGATCGCGGACCTCTGCCTCGACGAGTACACCGACCACGGCCACTGCGGCGTGCTGAACGACCGCAACGAGGTGGACAACGATCAGACCCTCGAGCGGTACCGGTGGATCGCGACGGCACAGGCGGACGCGGGGGCACACGTCGTCGCACCGAGCGGGATGATGGACGGCCAGGTGGGGGCGATCCGAGGCGTCCTGGATCGGGCCGGCCATACCGACGTCGCGATCCTCGCGTACGCGGCGAAGTTCGCGTCGGCGTTCTACGGGCCGTTCCGCGAAGCAGCCGAGGGTGCGCCGCGCTTCGGCGATCGGACGGGCTATCAAGGAGATCCCGCGAACGCCGACGAGGCGCTCCGCGAGGTCCGCGCCGACATCGACGAGGGCGCGGACATCGTGATGGTCAAGCCGGCCCTGCCGTACCTCGACATCGTCCGCGTCGCGAAGGACGCCACGCGGATCCCGATGGCGGCCTACAACGTGAGCGGCGAGTACGCGATGCTGAAGGCGGCGGCGCAGAACGGCTGGCTCGACGAGCGTCGCGCCGTGCTCGAGGTGCTGACGTCGATCCGTCGAGCCGGGGCCGACATGATCCTCACCTACCACGCGAAAGACGCGGCCGACTGGCTTCGGTGACGCCGGCGTCACACGGCGAGCGCTTCGTAGCCGGGCGGCAGCGGCGGCGGTCCCTCCGCCTCCTCCCAGCGATCGGCGATCCACAGCAGGAGGTCGTCGCGGAACCGAGGCGCCGTCACCTGGAGCCCGAAGCGGACGCCGCTGGGGAACGCGCCGGCCGGGAGGGAGAGCGCGGGATGGCCGGTGATGTTCTGTATATCCGTCACGTACAGCGCGGGGTCGGACCCGCGGCCGTCCGGGGGCCCTTCCGCCGCGATCGCGTCGGCGGCCATCACCGGTGAGAGGATCACGCCGTCCGCACCGAGGAGCTCATCGAGCGCTCGGACGTACTCGAACCGGTGCCGTCGAGCGGCGAGGTACTCCTCGATCCGCACACCCGCGCCGAGCTCCAGGAACGAGCGCAACGATGGCGTGAGCTCGTCGGCGTGCTGGTCGATCCACGCGCGGCCGAACAGGTGCGCGTGCTCGGACGCACAGACGGCCACCCATTCGCCCTCGATCGTCCGGGCGCCGAGGAGCTCGGCGGACGAGACGATCTGCGGAACGGAGCCGAACACCTCGGCGAACCGATCGAGCGCGACCCGGAACGGCTCGGCGGTCTCCTGGGGGAGCGGTCCCATGTCCTCCCACCGCTCGATCGCGAAGATCGTCCCGATGCTCGGAGCATCCGATCGAGGCTGAACGGCACGCGTCGTCGGGTCGCCCGGCGTCGGACCCGCGAGCACGTCCAGGAGCACTCGGAGGTCGTCCGCCCGGAGCGCGAGCGGCCCGTCCGTGGAGTAGTCGATCCAATCGGGGATCGGGTCGCGACCGATCACGCCGTTCGTCGGCTTCAACCCGTAGAGGCCGCAGTAGCAGGCGGGGATCCGGATGGATCCCCCGCCGTCGGTGGCGGTCGCGATCGCGGCCATCCCGGTCGCGATCGCGACCGCCGACCCGCCCGAGGATCCGCCACACGTGCGCTCGCGGTTCCACGGGTTGCGGGTGGGGCCGAACAGCAGGTTCGAGGTGAACCCCTCGGCCGCGAACTCCGGCAGGTTGGTCTTGCCGACCACGATGGCGCCGGCGGCGCGGAGCCGGGCGACGACGAGCGCGTCGCTCCGCGCCGCGGGCGCCCCCGCGAACGCCCGCGATCCGAACGTGGTCCGCATCCCCGCGACATCGGTCATGTCCTTGACGAGGAGCGGCAGCCCCGCGAGCGGCCCGACGTCGGCACCGTCGGCGATCGCGACGTCCAGCGCGCGCGCATCCTGGAGCGCTTCGTCCTCGCGGACGGCGATTACCGCCCCGAGATCGCGATCGAGCTCCGCGATCCGGCGGAGCGACCCGGAGACGAGCTCGTGCGCGCTCACGCGCCGCTCGCGGACGGCCGCGGCCAACGCACGGAGCTGCATCGCCTGCTGGTCGGCCATCCCAGGGATCTCCGTCAGCCGGGACCGGCCGCGTTCGCCTCCGCGATCCAGCGGGGCGCGCGGCGCTTGTACAGACCGTAGGCGATCGGGCCGACCGCGATCGGCAACCAGTACGACGCCAGCCGGTACGCGAGGGTCGCGAGCGTCGCCTGCGCCGCGGGGACCCCGGCGAGCACCAGCGTCGCGGCGAGCCCCGCCTCGACGAACCCCAGGCCGCCCGGGGTGATGGGGATCAACCCGAGGACGACCGCCGAGACGTACGCGAGCAGCACGAGGGATGCCTTCGGACGCGAGCCGACGGCGACCAGCGCGGCGAGCAGCGCGAGGTAATCGAACAGGACGTTCCCGGCCGAGCGGAGGATCGCCTGTCCCCATCGCTCCCCCAGCGTCGCCCTCACCACATCGCGCGCGCGCGTGAGCCGCTCGTCGAAGCCGGTGAGCGGCGGGCGCGTGCGCACCACGGCGTTCCGCAGGCGCTCGAAGACGCGCGCGGCCCACACGATCGGCCGGTCCGCCACCAGGAGCGCTGCACCGGCGGCGATCAACAGGACGAAGGCTCCGACCCCGAGCCATGCGGCTCGAGCCAGCCCTCGGTCGACCGCGACACCTCCCAGGATCGCCGGCACCGAGAGCAGCGGCAACGCGAAGACCGTGGCGACGTTGATCAGCGACACGGCGGTGAGCCCGGTCGCGATGCGCGTCGGTTCCATCCCCCCGGCCACCAGCAGCCGGTACTGCAGTGCCGCACCGACCGCGTTCCCGCCCGGGAGGAGCCGGCTGACCGAGTTCCCGGCGAGCTGCGACGTGCCGATGAGGAAGTACCGCCGCGACCGCAGGCACAGACCGATCAGCGCCCAGATGCAGAGGAAGCTCGCGGCCTCCAGGCCGACCATCACCAGGAACCAGATCGGGTTCACGTGGCGCAGTTCCTCGAACGAGCCGAAGACCGCGACCAGCGACGGCCACACGACGTAGAAGCCGATCAGGGCGACGAGGAGCGCGACGATCCGGCCGGGCGAGACCACACGGGGCCTGGCCGGTACGGTCCGGGTCTCGGCCGGGTCGGTCACCGGGCCAGCGTCCCTTCCCGGACGCTCCGGCGTCAACGGCATCGCTTCCGTAGCATCGGGCCATGACCAGGTCGGAGGAACTGTTCGCCCGCGCAGGAGCGGTGATCCCCGGCGGCGTCAACTCCCCGGTCCGGGCGTTCGGCGCGGTCGGAGGTACCCCGCGCTTCCTGGATCGTGGCGAGGGAGCGTACGTCGTCGACGTCGACGGGAACCGGTACGTCGACCTCATCGGCTCGTGGGGTGCGCTGCTCTTCGGGCACGCACATCCGGAGATCGTCGAGGCGGCATGCGCGGCGGCGGCCAAGGGCACGACCTTCGGGGCGCCGACCGAGGGCGAGGTCGAGCTCGCGGAGCGGATCGTGGACGCGCTCCCGGGGGTCGAGCTCGTTCGGCTGGTCTCCAGCGGGACCGAAGCCACGATGTCCGCGGTCCGCCTGGCGCGCGCCGCGACCGGACGGGAGCGGATCCTGAAGTTCGATGGCTGCTATCACGGGCACGCCGACGCGTTCCTGGCCGACGGTGGCGGGAGCGGTCTCGCGACGTTCGGGATCCCCCGCTCCCCCGGGGTGACCGGCGGTTCGGCGCGCGACACGGTCACGGCTCCGTTCAACGACCTGGACGCCGTGGACCGCGTGTTCGACGATCACAGCGGCGGGCTCGCCGCCGTGATCGTCGAGCCGGTGGCGGCCAACATGGGCGTGATCCCGCCGGACGCGGGGTTCCTCGAAGGCCTCCGGGCCCGATGCACGGAGCGCGGGAGCGTCCTGATCTTCGATGAGGTGATCACGGGGTTCCGCATCGGCTACGGCGGGGCTCAGACCCGATGGAACGTCACGCCCGATCTGACGACGCTCGGCAAGGTGATGGGAGGCGGGTTCCCTTGCGCGGCCTTCGGCGGGCGCCGGGACCTGATGGAGCGGCTCGCGCCGACCGGCCCCGTCTACCAGGCGGGGACGCTCAGCGGGAACCCGGTCGCCGTCGCTGCGGGGATCGCAACGCTCGACCTCGCGCGCCGATTCGACCCGTACCCGGGACTCGAACGCACGGCCCAGACGTTGGCGACGGGACTCGAGGGAACGTTCGGGTCGAAACCGTTCCCCGTCAGCATCGGGCGAGCGGGTTCGCTCCTCAGCCTGTTCTTCGCCGATGGCCCGATGCGGAACTTCGCCGACGCGAAGGCTGCGGACCACGATCGGTACGCCCGGTTCTTCCATCACATGCTGGAACGCGGCGTCGCTCTGCCGCCCTCGGGCTACGAGCTCTGGACGCTCGGGACCGAGCACGGCCCCGACGAGGTCGGGGCCGTGCTCGAAGCCGCAGGGTCCTTCGAAGGGTAGGTGCCGCAGGGTGATGCCGAGCCGGCCGCTTACGCGGCCGGCTCCGGCAGAAGGTCCTCGTCGTCGGTGCCCACGTCGAGCAGGGTCACGACGTTGTCGGGCTCTGGGTCGACCTGCGGCGGGGTCCACGTGGGATCGGAGTCGGTGATACCGAACAGCTCCCATTGACGCATGACGTAACGGCCTCCTCGCACCATGGAACCCAGGAGGTATCGGCATCCGACGTGCGCCATGCGTATCGGTCGTCCGGTCCGTTCTCCGGCCGAACGGTGCAGCCGAACGGGGTAGGCTCGCGGGCCGATGTCGACGACCCCGCAGGACGATCGACCGGACGGGGACCTCGAGCGCTCGGCGCCGTACGGGGCGTTCGTCGCCGGCTCCCGCGCCCGCTTCGGGGACGAGGCGGACGCCTGGCTCGATGCGCTTCCCGACCTGGTGCTGGACGTCCGTGCTCGGTGGGCGCTCGAGCTGCAGGAACCCGGGACGTCGGACGGGACGCGCTATCGGGTCGAGGGGACGCGAGCCGGCGAGCCCGTCGCCCTCGAGGCGACCTATCCCGACGGGTGGTGGCCCGAGACGACCCACGCGTTGCAGGCGTGGAACGGCCAGGCGACCCTCCGCCTGCTCGAGCTCGATCCCCGTGGCGTCCGCCTCCTCGAGCGCCACGAGCCCGGCACCGCGCTCCAGGCAGAGCCCGACGAGCGCGCAGCCCTGCGAGAAGGGGCGGGCGTGTGCGAACGTCTGTGGATCCCTGATCCGGGCGGGATCACGTCGGTCGACACCGAGGTCCGCGCATGGGCATCCACCTTGGAGGCGCGGCACATCAGGGTCGGCCGGCCGTTCGAGCGGGAGCTCGTGCGCGCCGCGGTGGATCTGTTCGGAACGCTCGGACCGACCCAAGGGGAGCGGGTCCTGCTGCACGGGGACCTCCACCTCCGCTCCCTCGTGCTCGCGAACGGCAGACGCGTCGCGCTCGACCCACAGCCGCTCGTCGGAGAACCGGCTTTCGATGCAGCGTCGCTCCTCCGGGACGCCCCGGAAGCGCTGATCGTGGATGTCGACGGTGGACGGCAGCGGGTCCGCCTTCGGTTCGACGTGTTGAAAGAGCGGCTGCGGTGCAACCCGGGTCGGCTGCGCGGGTGGGCCTTCGCCACCTCGATCGATCACGCGGTCTGGTGCTGCGAGCAGGGCGATCAAGCGCTGGGAGCGACCGTCGTGGAGGTCGCGCGGATGATCCGCGCCCTCGACGTCTGAGCTCGACCCGCCGGCGCCGGCGGTAACACCGCGCGGGGTGCGCCACACTGTAGGAGCGATGGAAGCGGAAGATCGAACGGAGGTTCCCGTGTCTACCGAAACCGCGACCTTCGGCGCCGGTTGCTTCTGGGGCGTCGAATGGGTCTACAACCGTGTCCCGGGCGTCCTCCAGGTGGTATCCGGCTACAGCGGAGGCACCGTGGAGGACCCGACGTACCGCCAGGTGTGCACGGGCCGAACGGGGCATGCAGAGGTCGTCCAGCTCGTCTTCGATCCCGACCTGGTGACGTACGACCAGCTCCTCGAGGTCTTCTGGGCGATGCACGACCCCACGCAGGTGGATCGACAAGGGCCCGACGTCGGGACCCAGTACCGGAGCGTGATCTTCGCGCACTCACCCGAGCAACGGGCGGCGGCGGAACGATCCAAGAGCGAGGCGCAGATGCGGTTCGATCGGCCCATCGCGACCGAGATCACCAACTTCGTCGCCTTCTTCCCGGCCGAGGACTACCACCAGCACTACTACGAGCGGACGGGCCACGAGCCCTACTGTCATGTCCTTCCCGCCGGGCTCCTCGAGCAGCTCGGGTTGGTGGGTCAGCCGCGGTAACCGACCACCTTGTGCGAGCTGTCGCACAGGGGTTGGCAGCGGGACTCGCCGCAGCGGCACAGGGAGACGCGGTCGCGCGGCGATAGCTCCCGATCGCCGTACGTGATGCGGGCGAACCCCGCGACCCGGACGGGCCCGTCCGGCTTCAGCGCGAGCGCCGGCGGGCCCGTCGGGTCCGGCACGTCCCACCGGTAGGGCGCGGGCTCGGGTCCGGTCGGTGGCTGCTCGTCGAAGCACGCGTAGGGCGCGGTGCGGTCGCAGAGCGGCATCTCGGAAGACGCTCCGCACCGGCAGAGAGCGTAGGTGCGCGACGGCGTCTCGATCCGCTCGACCCGCCAGACGTCGCCCTCGTGCCGTAAGCGTCCGAGCGGAAGCCCGTCGACGAGCATCGGACCGCCCCGGACGATCTCGATCTTCGGTTCGGGCATCCGGCGAACCGTAGCAGCGCG
The DNA here is from genome assembly GCA_005884925.1 of Actinomycetota bacterium. GTDB lineage: Bacteria > Actinomycetota > UBA4738 > UBA4738 > HRBIN12 > AC-51. The sequence continues at coordinate 13,241 of VAYU01000074.1, forward strand.
TCGGCCCCGCTCGGGCTACGCTCGCCGGCATCAAGCTCCCGATCACGATCCGCGACGGCGCGGGCCCGCCATACTTGCAGGTGTTCGAACGGCTCCGCGTGCTGATCGAGCGCGGATCGCTCCTGCCCGGCGAACGGCTCCCCACCGTACGCTCGCTCGCGGACCGGCTCGAGCTGGCGCCGAACACGGTCGCTCGCGCGTACCGAGCGCTCGAGGGCGACGGCTGGATCGTCGGGCGCGGACGGGCGGGGACGTTCGTCACCGACACGCTGCCCGAGCGCCCGTCCGCGCCCGACGACGCCCTGGCGCGGGCGGCCGCCGCCTACCTCCGGCGCGCCGAACAGCTCGGGTTCGACCGGGCGGCGGCCGCCCGCGCCCTCCGCTCCGTCTGAGCGGTCCTTCCCGACGGACCCGCCGGCTCCTATACTCCTCGAACACGTGTTCGACGCGACCGACCTGAACCCCGAGCAACGAGCGGCGGCCACCCACGGCGAGGGGCCGCTGCTGATCGTGGCGGGTGCCGGCACCGGCAAGACGACTACGCTCGCAGCACGGGTGGCCCGGCTCGTCGCCGAGCGCGCGGTCGCGCCGGAACGCGTCCTCCTGCTCACCTACAGTCGGCGCGCGGCGAAGGACCTGCTGGGCCGCGCGCAGCGGATGACCGGGCGCGCCGACGCAGGTCGGGTCTGGGGCGGGACGTTCCACGCCGTGGCGAACCGGCTCTTACGGATCCACGGCCGGGCGCTCGGCCTGTCCCCGTCCTTCACCGTCCTCGATCAGGCCGACGGAGCGGACGTGATGAACCTCCTGCGGGAGGAGCTCGGGTTCGCGGCACGGGGTCGCCGCTTCCCGCGGAAGGACACCCTCGCCGCGATCCATTCGCGCGTCGTGAACGCGGGCGTCAAGCTGGACGACGTCCTCCAACGCTGGTACCCGTGGTGCATCGACGACGCGGACGGGATCCGCCTGATCTTCCGCGGGTACTTCGAGCGGAAGCGCGCGCAGCAGACCCTCGACTACGACGACCTGCTCCTGTTCTGGAAGGCGCTCGCGGCATCCCCGGTGGCCGGAGCGCAGCTGGCGCGGATGTTCGACCACGTCCTCGTGGACGAGTACCAGGACACGAACGCGATCCAGGCCGATATCCTCGCGGCGATGCGACCGGTCGGGACGGACCGCAACCTGACGGTCGTCGGGGACGACGCCCAGGCGATCTACGGGTTCCGCGCCGCGACCGTCCGCAACATCCTCGAGTTCCCGGAACGGTTCCCCGACGCGACCGTCGTCAGGCTCGAACGGAACTACCGCTCGACCACCGCGATCCTCCGGTTGTCGAACGCCGTGATCTCGCTCGCAGCGGAACGCCACGACAAGTCGCTCTGGACCGAGCGCACCGACGGCGAGCGCCCGGCGCTCTGCGCGTGCGTGGACGATGCCGACGAGGCCGAGACCGTCTGTGGTTCGGTCCTGGAGCACCGCGAGCGCGGGGTGCCGCTGAAGGAACAGGCCGTGCTCTTCCGCGCGGCGCACCATTCCGATCGCCTGGAGATCGAGCTCCTCCGCCGCAACATCCCGTTCGTGAAGTACGGCGGGTTGAAGT